>NZ_JBGSQX010000017.1:0-1700 GCF_041737845.1 Desulfococcus sp. | reverse complement strand
TTCAAAATCACAGGTCGCCCGGGTTTACAGGAGAGATGATCATGCGGAGACAATTTACGGTTATTATTGAGCGAGAGGGCAACGGGTATGTGTCCCTCTGCCCGGAACTCGACATCGCCAGCCAGGGAGAGACGATCGAAGACGCCCGCGACAACCTGCAAGAGGCGATCGAGCTTTTCTTTGAGACGGCATCCCGGCAGGAGATTCAGGCCCGTTTGCACGAGGAGGTGTATGTGACCGTAGCAAAATTTACCGACCATTTGGCTTATGCGGCAACTCGTCCCCGCGGCCGGGAATGTGCCCGGCGGACCGGGCGGCGGGGGTGCCTGGGGAGTGGTTGGAACAAAATTACTTCAGGGAAAACCGGTGGAGGCAGGCAATCGCAACCACCCGGATAGGAAACGGTGATTTCAGTATTTAAAGATACTTGGTGATAAAAGCGGTATATGCTATACAAGATGCAGGAGGTACCCCAAAATGATCTTTGATCGCATCACTGTGGATCCTGCCCGCATGAACGGCCAGCCCTGCGTGCGCAACATGCGCTTGACGGTAAGGCGTGTTGTGGAGTTGGCGGCCTTCTACCCCGATCGCGAGGAACTGCGCCGGGAATATCCAGAGCTTGAAGATGAGGATATTCGGCAGGCACTTCTCTTTGCGGCCGGGCATCTCGATGACCGTGTCATAGACCTCCCCCTGAGCCATGAGACTGCTGCTTGATCAAGGTCTGCCGCGATCGGCGGCAAAATTGTTGAGAGAGGAAGGAATCGATACTGTCCATGTCAGTGAAATCGGTTATTCCACCGCCGACGATGCCGCGATACTTCAGAAGGGACGAGAAGAAGAACGCATCGTAATCACTTTTGATGCAGACTTCCATGCGCTTCTGGCCCTCTCACGGGCTACAACCCCATCGGTCATTCGGATTCGTATCGAGGGATTGTACGGAAAAAAGGCGGCAGGTCTAATCCAGCAAGTACTCGCGCGCTGTGCTGAAGATTTGGCGCAGGGAGCGGTAGTAACGGTGCAGCCAAACCGTATACGAGTCCGTCGCCTGCCATTACTTTCTTGAGTCCTGAATAAGGCAAGCAAAGCCGAGCTTTCATCGAGATATTGAAGGAGGCCGCGCTTCGGTCGCCGACAGGGCGCAACATCCGGCCCCGGGACTTTTAGCGAAACCACCAGAGCCGGTTTGCCGATGATCCACCCCCTATTCTTTTGCCTTGATGAGCTCCACAAAATCAGCCGGCGTCACGATTCGGATACCCCGGTAGGTTTTCAACTCGGTCAGGTGGTGGTCTGCGGAAATGATGAAATCCGCCCCGCCTTCCACGGCGCACGCCAGGTATTTGTCGCCTGCGGGGTTGCCCTGGACCCTCCTGACCGCTGTCCTTTCCTCCGTCATCTGGGCAATTTCGGCGTATGCATTCAGAAATTCCCGGATCTGTCTGGGTGACATGCGATGGCGCTCCGCAAGCTTCGGGTATTGCAGCACCCGCTCGATCTCCGCCAGGATGCTGCGGGAAACCAGCAACCCCACCTTGTCCGCTCTCACCCAGTCCAGGATGGCCGAGGCATTGGAACCGGGGGTCAAGAGGGGGCTCACAAAAACGTGCGTGTCGATCACGGCGCGGATCATTTCCGGCTTCCCGCCTGGGTTCCGTTGACCGCCTCCTTTTTTGCCGCCGCCACGGCCGCTT
>NZ_JBGSQX010000016.1:0-2885 GCF_041737845.1 Desulfococcus sp. | reverse complement strand
GGGTCGGCATCCGTCATCCCGGCCCGGATTTCATCCATTGCCTCGAAAAAGCGCTGACCGGCAGGGACCGTATCGACGGCGCTCCCGGGTTTGAGGATGATGTTGCCGCCCTGGATGCCGATCTCCAGAACATCCCCTTCCCGAATCCCCAGAATGGCCCGCAGCGCTTTGGGGATGGTGATCTGCCCGTTGCGGTCGACTTTGACCAGAGGCATGGCCGGCTCCTGTGGTTGTTGTTCCCGAGGTGGAATGCAAGTTCCATATTATGTGATCCCTGCAGGATGCGCAAAGCCCTTGTCAAATCGCAAAGGTCCCCCGCCGACGGGCAAGCCGAAGCCCGCATCAGCTGCCGGACGGAACATCCGGCTCAACGCGGGTTAGCGTGAAAATCGAGTTTTAATATTTATCTTAAAAACGTAAATCGCTATAACTTACTTAAAATATGCAGCTTAACGATATCACAGACTTCATCGGGATGTTCTGTTACCCAGTCGTTTCACGCTAATCCGCGATGAGCCGAATTTTCCAGGGGGTGTTTAGAGCGTCCTGAACAGATGACATTCCGCCTTCCCTTATGAATTCAACCACAGCTCTGCGGGTGTGGTGAAAAACTCTTCCAGCGGGATGCCGCTTCCGCCAACCACAAGCAACCGTGCTTCGGGATACCGGGAGCGAAACGCTTCCAGCCCGGAGGTTTTGCCCCCTCTGCCGCTTTTCACTTCGATGCCCCAAATTCGGGTTCCACGGGCAATCACAAAATCCACCTCGCGATCTCCTTCCCGCCAGTATGTGACGGCATAGTCCGCTGCGGATAAATTGCCAAGGAGAATGCCGCCCACGGCATTCTCGACCAGCCGGCCCCACCAGCCCGCATCCCCTATGGATTCTTCAAATGAGCGGGTGGAAAGCGAATTGACCAGGGCATTGTTCCATAACAGCAGTTTAGGGCTGCTTCCCCGCTTGCGAACGGAACCACGGGAAAAAAGCTCCAGTCCGCTGACAAGAAAGGCGGTTTCCAGAAGCTTCAGATAATTGGCGATGGTGGTGGTATTGCCCACATCCTGCAACTGTCCGAGCATTTTGTTATAGGACAGGATCTGGGCCGGAAACGTCGCCGCAAGCGCGAACAAATGCCTCAGCAGTGTCGGCTTGGTGATTTTCTGGAGTTGCAGCACATCCCTCGCCAGCACCGTTTCAATCAGGGAATCGGCCACGTATCGTTTCCATTTTCCCTCATCATCACTGAAACCCGCCGCGCCTGGATATCCGCCGAAATAAAGCCACCGCGTCAGGTCCCAGCCAAAGGCGTCCGCGCATTCCGGAAACGTCCAATGGCCGCACCGATGCAGGAAAAAGCGCCCCGCCAGGCTTTCCGACAGTCCCGCCTGAATCAGCAGGGCGGATGATCCCAGCACAAGCAACCGGATATCTTGTGATTTCCGGATGGCGGCATCCCACAGCCCTTTCAGGGATTCACTCCAGCCGCGCACTTTTTGAACTTCATCAAGAACCAGAAGCACCGCGCCGCCGGATCGGGCGGCATCGATCTCGGCTCGGCGCCACTGGGTTTCAATCCATTCGGGGCCCGGGGGAAGCGGCGTATCGGCAGAGGCATAAACGGAAGGGAACGGCAGTTTTTCCATGACCTGGTAGGCGATGGTTGTTTTTCCCACCTGACGGGGTCCGGTAATCACCTGAAAGACAGGCTGCTTTTTTTCAAGCTCACGGGCCAGCAAGAGTGTTAATGACCGTTCAAAACTATTCATATATATTTTATAATCAATTAGTTATTTGATTAAAGAAATTTTACTCAACCATTGAGTAAAATTACGCAACCATTGAGTAATACATTAATCCACCGATGCATTTTCCGTCAAGAAATTACGGAAAGATTTGGTTCATCGCGGAATCGTGTGATACCGGGACGAACGGTGCATTGTTCGCTGGACATCTCCCGCCGATTGTTATTCGTAGTTATGGGAAAAACCCCTTGGAGGACCCCCTGTGCCAACGGACAGGGGGAGACGATCGAAGAAACCAAAAACAGTTTGCGACAAGACATTGAATTAATTTTGGAAGATCGCAGGGCGGACATGCTTCGGGGGCTGCCCGAAGACGCTATCCAGGAAACGGTATCGGTCGGCTGAAACGGCGGGATGTAGAACGTAAACCGTGAAATGCCGGTTTTCCCGTGGGGGCGGTTCGCGAACCGCTCCCATCGGGTGGATGAATCCGAAAACAGGCGTTGGGGCATCGGTGCGGTTGAGTTCCAGCATTGCAGGATGGGTGGAGCGAAGCGCAACCCATCGCCGAATGACGCGGCTGTGATGGGTTTCGCTGCACTCCACCCATCCTATGGACTACGGACTGTTGGAAAACTTTACAGATTATCTATTTGAATGATGTTTGCTTGGAGCTCCACAAAATCACCCGACGTCACGATCCGGATTCCCCGGTACGTTTTCAGATCGGTCAGGCGGTGATCTCCGGAAATGATGAAATCCGCCCAGCCTTCCACGGCGCACGCCAGGTATCTGTCGCCGGCGGGGTCGCCCTGGACCCTCCTGACCGCTGTCCTTTCCTCCGTCATCTGGGCAATTTCGGCATATGCATTCAGAAATTCCCGGATTCGTCCGAGTGACATGCGATGCCGCCCTGCAAGCTTCGGATCCTGCAGCACCCGTTCGATCTCCGCCAGGATGCCGCGGGAGACCAGCAACCCCACCCTGTCCGCTCTCACCCAATCCAGGATGGCCGAGGCATTGGAACCGGGGGTCAAGAGGGGGCTCACAAAAACGTGCGTGTCGATCACGGCGCGGATCATTTCCGGCTTCCCGCCTGGGTTCCGTTGACCGCCTCCTTTTTTGCCGCCGCCACGGCCGCTT
>NZ_JBGSQX010000067.1:0-31903 GCF_041737845.1 Desulfococcus sp. | reverse complement strand
GAAGACGGTGTGTACGGGTGTGGAGATGTTCCGGAAGCTTCTGGACGAAGGCCGGGCCGGGGACAACGTGGGTCTGCTGCTCCGGGGCACGAAGCGTGACGAGGTGGAGCGGGGCCAGGTCGTGGCAAAGCCGGGGAGCATCACCCCGCACACGAAGTTCGAGGCGGAGGTGTACATCCTGAGCAAGGAGGAGGGCGGGCGACATACGCCGTTCTTCACCGGCTACCGTCCCCAGTTCTATTTCCGGACGACCGACGTGACGGGCATTCTGACTTTGCCCGAAGGCGTCGAGATGGTGATGCCGGGTGACAACATAAAGATCACCGGGGATCTGATTACGCCGATCGCCATGGAAAAGGAGCTCCGGTTCGCTATTCGTGAAGGCGGCCGCACCGTGGGCGCAGGCGTGGTAAGCGATATTATCGAATAACTTAGGACCATTGAAGCGATGATAATGAATACGAAAATCAGGATCAGACTGAAGGCCTACGATCACAAGCTGTTGGACCAGTCATCGTCCGACATTGTCGATACGGCGAACAAAACCGGCGCCAAGGTTGTCGGGCCGATTCCGCTCCCGACCAAAATCAACAAGTATTGTGTGCTCAGGTCTCCTCACATCGATAAAAAATCTCGCGAGCAGTTTGAGATAAGAACCCACAAACGACTGCTGGATATTCTTGACCCAACCCAACAGACGGTCGACGCCCTGATGAAGCTCGATCTTTCTCCGGGAGTGGATGTGGAGATCAAGCTGTAGCAGTAGGACAAGAGAGGTAAAACGATGTGCAATGCATTGATCGGTAGAAAATTGGGGATGAGCACCGTATACTCGCCGGAAGGGAAGCAGATCCCGGTGACGGTGGTGGAGTTAGGCCCCTGCACAGTGGCTCAGGTGAAAACCGAGTCGACGGACGGGTATAATTCCCTCCAGCTATCCTTCGGGCAGCGAAAAGAGAAGCGTATCAACAGTCCGGTCAAGGGCCATCTCAAGAAGAGCGGATTGACTTCCACGGCGGCCCTGCGGGAGGTTTCCGTGGACAACCCGGAAGAGTTCAATGTCGGTCAGGTCATCACGGCTGAGATGTTTTACGTCGGCGAAAAGGTGGACGTGATCGGGAAAACCAAGGGGCGCGGGTTTTCGGGCGTCATCAAGCGCCACGGATTTTCCGGCGGAAGAACCACCCACGGCAGCCACAGCGTGCGCATTCCCGGATCAATCGGCTGCAGTGCCTGGCCGTCTCGGGTCACCAAGGGCAAACGCATGCCCGGAGCCTACGGAAATGATAGACAGACCGTCCGGAACCTTGAAGTCGTCGACATCAGGCCGGAAGAAAACCTGGTGCTGCTGAAGGGTGCGGTCCCCGGATCGACGTCCGGGTTGGTCATCGTTAGAAAAACTAAATACGCGAAATAAAATCGCGTGAGGCCCCGCGAAGGCCCTCCCTTGAACAAGGGGGGTCAAGTAAGGGGCCGGCGAGGTTCGTTATGGCAGTTGTAGATGTTCTGAATAGCAAGGGCGAGAAGGTTTCTCAGGTAGAGCTTTCGGATGAAATATTCAACGTCCCCGTAAAGCCCAGCGTCCTGCATGAGGTGGTCACCATGCAGCTCGCCTCAAGACGGGCGGGGAGCGCATCCGTCAAGCGTCGGGGGGATGTCAGAGGAAGCACGAAGAAGCTTTTTCGTCAGAAGGGAACCGGTCGCGCGCGACGGGGCGACATCAAATCGCCGGTGTTGAGAGGCGGCGGGGTCGTCTTCGGTCCTTCGCCCAAATCGTATGCATACAATGTCCCCAAGAAGGTCAGGAGACTGGCCCTGAAGATGGCGCTGTCCAGCAAGCTTCAGGAAAATGAGCTGACGGTGCTGGACCAACTGGAACTGGATCGGATCAAGACCAAGGCTTTCGCCGAGGTGATCCGCACACTGGACAAAAGCAACGTCCTTCTGGTGACCGAAGCGGCGGATGAAAAGCTCATGCTTTCCTCCCGGAATCTTCCCCATGTCAAGGTGATCAGGGTTGAAGGCCTCAACGTCTATGATATTCTGAAGTATAAAGAAATCATCGTGCTTGAGCCTGCCATTAAAGCGATCGAAGGGAGGCTGTCCGCATGAACCATTATGATATGATTATACGCCCTCTCGTGACAGAGAAGACAACAAACCATAAAGAGGTCCACAATCAGTTTTCGTTTGAGGTAAGCCCCAGGGCCAACCGCGTTGAGATCAAGAAAGCGGTCGAAAAGCTTTTCAACGTTCGCGTGGCTGCGGTTCAGACCATGCATGTCAAGGGCAAGATCAAGCAGCGAGGAAAAATCGTCGGCAAGCGGAAAGACTGGAAAAAGGCGATTGTGAAACTGATGCCTGGAGAACGGATTGACTTTTTTGAAGGCGTTTAACATTTAGGAGTTGTCATGGCAGTTAAGAGGATTAAACCAACATCTCCCGGTCGCAGGTTCCAGGAATATTCAACCTTTGAAGATGTCACCCGGAATGAACCCGAAAAAAGTTTGATCAGGGTGCTCAAGAAAAAAGGTGGGCGAAACAATAACGGCCGGATAACGTGCAGGCATCGCGGTGGAGGGCACAGGCGCCACTACCGCGTAATCGATTTCAAACGAGACAAGATCGGCATCCCCGCAAAGGTTGCGGCGATTGAATACGACCCGAATAGGAGCGCCAGAATCGCGCTGCTCAACTATGTCGACGGAGAAAAGCGCTATATCCTGGCGCCCGTGAATCTTTCCGTGGGCGACGATATCCTGTCCGGTCCGGAAGCCGATATCAAGCCGGGGAACTCGCTCCCCATCAAGAACATCCCTCTGGGAACATTCATCCACAACATCGAGCTCCGCGTCGGAAAGGGCGGTCAAATCGTCCGAAGCGCGGGCACCTTTGCCCAGTTGATGGCCAAGGAGGATCGATATGCCCAGGTGAAGCTTCCTTCCGGGGAGGTCCGGATGGTTCTGCTGACCTGCCAGGCCACCATCGGGCAGGTTGGCAACGTGGTGAGCGAGAACATCGCCCTGGGAAAAGCCGGCCGCAAGCGCTGGCTGGGCAGGCGACCGGAGGTCCGCGGCGTGGCCATGAACCCCGTGGATCATCCCATGGGCGGCGGCGAGGGCCGGTCATCGGGCGGACGCCATCCTTGTTCGCCCTGGGGCGTACCGACAAAGGGGTATCGCACGCGCAACAACAAGAGAACCGATCGTTTTATTGTCAAAAGACGCACGAAAAAATAAAAGAGCATCGTTTCTGGTGATCATTCCAGGGCATCTGCAAGTGTAGGAGAGGTTATGCCACGGTCGTTAAAAAAAGGTCCATACATTGATTCAAAGCTCATGAGCAAGGTGTTTGTGGCCCAGGAAACCCGCAGCAACAAGGTGATCAAGACTTGGTCCCGGCGGTCGACAATCATCCCGGAGATGGTTGGAATCACGCTGGCAGTCCACAACGGGAAGAAATTTATACCGGTGTTTGTGTCGGAAAACATGGTTGGCCACAAGCTGGGCGAGTTTTCGCCCACGCGCACGTTTTACGGCCATGCCGGTGATAAAAAGTCTAAATTGAAAAAGTAGTCTATTCTGGGAAAAGGGTAAGTCGTAATGGAGGTCAAAGCCGTATTGAGGTATGTGCGTACGTCTCCGCAGAAGGTGCGGTCGATCGTCGATGCCGTCAAGGGAAAGCCGGTGGAACGCGGACTGAGCACCCTCAAGTTCATGCCGCAGAAGACAGCGGGGATCGTTGCAAAAGTGATCCGCTCGGCGGTGGCGAACGCAGATGAGAATTTGGGCGTCGACGTGGACTCTTTGGTCATCAAAAACATTATCGCCGATCAAGGGCCGGTGCTGAAGCGCTTTCACGCAAGAGCGCGGGGCAGAGGCACGCGAATTCTGAAGAGGACCAGTCACATTACAGTAATTCTAGCGGAAATGGCGTAAACAAGGAGGAAACGCTTGGGCCAGAAAGTAAACCCTGTAGGGTTAAGACTTGGTATCGTTAAGACATGGGACTCCCGCTGGTATGCTGGGAAAAACTATGCGGATTACATTTTAGAGGATTATGAGATCCGGAAGTTTATAAAGAAGAAGCTTTACCACGCAGGGATTTCTAAAGTAGAGATCGAAAGATCGTCCAAGCGTGTAAGACTCCGAATTTATACAGCAAGGCCTGGGATTGTGATCGGTAAAAAAGGCGCCGAGATCGAACAGCTCAAAATCGAGCTTGAAAAGATGATTGCCCAAGAAGCCATGATCGACATCCAGGAGGTAAGAAAGCCTGAGATTGACGCTCAGCTAGTGGCCGAAAATGTCGCGCTCCAGATTGAACGCCGCGTTGCTTTCCGGCGGGCGATGAAGCGGGCCGTGTCATCTGCGATGCGTTTCGGCGCCAAGGGCGTCAAGATCATCTGTGCCGGCCGCCTGGGCGGTGCGGAAATGGCAAGGACGGAATGGTACCGGGAAGGCCGCGTGCCGTTGCATACCTTGAGGGCCGATATTGATTATGGCTTCACGCAGGCGAACACGACCTACGGCATCATCGGCATTAAGGTATTTGTTTTCAAAGGCGAAATCCTGAAAAGGGATGCGATATAGCCCAGCGGTAAGCATGCGAAGGAGAGTTCGGACATGTTGAGTCCCAAGAAGGTAAAATTTCGGAAACAACAAAAAGGAAGAATGCGCGGGATGGCCATGCGTGGGAGCACGCTGGCGTTCGGTGAATTCGGCCTCCAGGCCGTCGAATGCGGCAAGATCAGCTCAAAGCAGATCGAGGCCGCGCGTATCGCCATGACCCGTCACGTCAAGAGGGGCGGAAAAATGTGGATTCGGATTTTTCCCGACAAGC
Source organism: Desulfococcus sp. (assembly GCF_041737845.1). GTDB lineage: Bacteria > Desulfobacterota > Desulfobacteria > Desulfobacterales > Desulfococcaceae > Desulfococcus. Next base: position 27,061 of record NZ_JBGSQX010000067.1, on the reverse strand, counting down.
CTTTCACCAAAAAGCCCGCTGAAGTGCGGATGGGAAAAGGCAAAGGCGCCCCTGAAGGGTGGGTAGCCGTCATTCGCCCCGGCAGGATCCTCTACGAAATGGAGGGCATTCCGGTGGAATTGGCCAAAGAGGCTCTTCGGCTGGCGTCCCACAAGCTTCCCGTCAAGACGAAATTCGTTGTGAGGGGGGATATGTGATGAAAGCGAGTGAGATTCGAGAGCTGGGCACCGATGAGATGCGCCAAAAAGCGAACGACCTCAGTGAGGAACTGTTCAACCTTCGCTTCCGGCATGGCGTCGGGCAGCTTGAAAACACGCAGAAGATCAAGGTTACAAAGCGTGATCTGGCTAGAGTCAAGACGATTATGAAAGAGATTGAACTCAAAAAATAAATAGATAAAGAATAGCCATGAAAAAGCGAGGAATGAAAAGACAGTTGACCGGAACCATCGTCAGCAACAGCATGGACAAAACCGTCGTGGTTCAGGTTGAGCGTTTGGTGAAGCATCGGCTTTACCACAAATTTATTCGAAGGCGGGCCAAGTTTGCGGCTCACGATGAGGCTAATGCATGCCAGGTGGGGGATAAGGTGATGATCACCGAATCCAGACCGCTCAGCAAAACCAAGCGATGGCGAATTAGTGAAATTCTCGAGAAAGCGGTTTGACACGTAAAGGAAAATTAGCATGATTCAGGCAGAGTCTAGACTCACGGTAGCGGATAACTCCGGCGCCAAGGTTCTATACTGTATCAAAGTCCTCGGTGGCTCCAGAAGACGGTATGCAAGTATCGGCGATATCATCGTGGTCTCGGTTAAAGAAGCCATACCGAATGCGAAGGTAAAAAAAGGGGATGTCCTGAAAGCGGTGGTGGTCCGGACCAAAAAGGAGATCAAGCGTCCGGACGGTTCCTACATACGATTCGACGACAATTCCGCCGTTCTGATCAATGCGGCCAAAGAGCCTGTCGGGACACGCATCTTCGGACCTGTGGCAAGAGAGCTGCGAGCAAAGCGGTTTATGAAAATAATTTCCCTGGCTCCAGAGGTATTGTAGTTCCATCTCGGCTTGCCCTGTGGAGAAATGAGCAATGAAAAATACGAATAAATGCCACGTCAAGAAGGACGACAAGGTTAAGATACTCGCCGGCAAGGATCGAGGAAAAATCGGCAAGGTACTCAAGGTCATCAACAAGAAGAGCCGGATTCTTGTCGAGAGCATCAACATCGTCAAGCGCCACACGAAGCCCAGTGCGAAGAACCGCCAGGGAGGCATTGTCGAGTCCGAAGCGCCGATCCAGTGGACGAACGTGATGTTGATGTGCAACAAGTGTATGTCGCCTTCCAGAATAAGAATGCGGCAACTGGACGACGGCAAAAAAGTGCGCGTTTGTACAAAATGCGATGAGGTTCTGGACGCATAGGTCTTGTGCTGGAGGGTGATGATGTCTAATCTAAAAAAAACGTATGAAGAAAAGATCGTTCCCGAACTGATCGAAACCTTCACCTATAAGAACGTCATGCAGGTTCCGAAGCTGGAGAAGGTCGTGCTTAACATGGGATTGGGGGAAGCGATCCACAACATCAAGCTGATCGACTCCGCGGTCGAGGAACTCAGGATGATTGCCGGTCAGCAGCCGGTTGTAACACGCGCAAAGAAATCCATCGCCGCTTTCAAGCTGCGGGAAGGCATGCCCATCGGGGTCATGGTTACCCTCCGTCGCGAACGGATGTATGGTTTTTTCAATAAACTGGTGAATATCGCCCTGCCGCGCGTTCGGGATTTTAGAGGCATTTCCGGAAAGGCTTTCGACGGAAAGGGGAACTATTCCCTGGGGATCCGGGAACACATTATCTTCCCGGAAATTGACTATGACAAGATCGATAAGATCAAAGGCCTGAACGTTTCGGTCGTCACCACAGCCAAGACCGATGAAGAGGGAAAGGCACTACTTAAGCTGTTAGGGATGCCGTTCCGAAATTAAGGAGGAAGATTTGGCGAGGAAAGCACTTAGAATGCAGGCCAGTGGAAAGCCTAAATTCAAGGTACGGGCGTACAACCGGTGCCCGATTTGCGGTCGGCCAAGGGCGTTTATCAGAAAGTTTGGGATCTGTCGTATCTGTTTTCGAAACCTTGCATCGCAAGGTTTTCTCCCCGGCGTCACCAAATCGAGCTGGTAGACGGATACATCAGAGCAAGGAGCATAAGTTATGACGATTAGCGATCCAATTGCGGACATGCTGACCCGGATCAGAAATTCGGGAAGAGCGAAGGCAAAAAGCGTTGACATCCCCAGCTCCAACATGAAGGTCGAACTGGCCAAGGTGATGCGGAACGAGGGGTACATCAAGAATTACAAGCTCATCAAGGACAACAAGCAGGGGATTCTTCGGGTATACCTGAAATACAGCCCGGATTCCCATAACGCCATATACCATCTTGAACGTGTCAGCAGGCCGAGCAGGAGGATATATGTAAAGGGAAAGGACATCCAGCCCTTTTACAACGGCACAGGCATTGCAATTTTGTCCACATCCAGGGGGATCATGACCGACCAGGAAGCCCGCAAGGAAAATGTGGGCGGCGAGATCCTCTGCAGGGTCTGGTAGGAAGAGGAGTGACAGATGTCTCGAGTAGGAAAGAAACCGATTCCGATACCGAACAAAACCAAGGTGGCCTGCAAAGACCGGGTCATCATCGTCGAGGGTGAAAAGGGTAAGCTGACTCGGACGATTCACGGCGATGTGAACCTGGATGTGCGGGAGCACGAGATCCGCGTGACCATGGAAAGCGAATCCCGGGAGGTACGCGCAATTCAGGGGCTGACACGCAGCCTGGTTTCCAACATGGTCACCGGCGTCAGCCAGGGATTCGAAAGAGTCCTTGAAATCAACGGCATCGGATATCGCGCTGAAAAGAGCGGAGACCAGATCGTGCTGAACCTGGGATACTCGCATCCCATTAATTTCGAAATACCCGAGGGGATCTCTGTTGAAATCGACCGCAACAATACGATCAAGCTTTCAGGAATCGACAAAGAAGCGCTCGGGCAAATGGCTGCTTCCATCAGGCGACTGAGACCTCCGGAGCCATACAAAGGCAAGGGAATCAAATACGCTCAAGAGAAGATTCAGCGCAAGGCCGGCAAGACCGGAGCGAAATAACCCATAACCATAGAAGATCATTCTATCGGTTCTTTGAGTGTAAGGAAACTGTGAGATGGGCTTTTTTGATAAAAAACAGGCACGCCTGAAACGTAAGCGAAGAATTCGCAAGCATATCACCGGGACAGCCGAGAGGCCTCGATTGAGCGTTTTCCGGAGCGCCAGGCACATATACGCACAGGTGATCGACGATACCCGTGGCGTTACCCTCGCTGCCGCCTCAAGTGTGGAAAAGGTCGTGAAGGAGAATGCGGAGCTATCCGCCGCCAAGGGCAAACAGGAAACCGCCGGCGCCGTCGGAAAACTGATTGCCGAGCGATCGATTGAAAAAGGCGTCAACAAGGTGGTTTTTGATAGGAACGGCTTCTTGTACCACGGACGGGTCAAGGCCGTCTCTGAGGGTGCGCGCAAAGCCGGATTGGATTTTTAAAGGAATAAGGAGGCAGTCCCTTGGTCTTTAATGCGAAAAGACAGGATACGGATGAGAATCAACTCATCGATAAGGTCGTCCATATCAGCCGGGTGGCGAAAGTCGTCAAAGGCGGTCGTCGGTTCAGTTTCAGCGCAATCGTTGTCGTAGGAGATGGGGAGGGAAGCGTCGGTTTTGGTCTGGGCAAAGCCAACGAGGTCCCGGAGGCCATTCGAAAGGGCGTTGACAAGGCCAAAAAAGCCATGCTGAAGGTGCCGCTGGTCAACGGGACGATCCCATTTGAAATCGTCGGCAAGTTCGGTGCCGGCCGTGTCCTTCTGAAACCGGCCTCCCAGGGAACCGGCGTGATCGCGGGCGGTGCGGTGCGAGCGGTATTGGAAGCCGTCGGGGTGCAGGATATCCTGACGAAATGTCTGGGATCCAACAACCCGCACAATGTCGTCAAGGCCACTTTGGAAGGGCTTTATCAGCTCCAGAGCCGCAGGCAGATCGCCGCGAGACGGGGAAAGACCGAAGAGGAACTATAACGGATCGCGCGGCTCGTTACGCATATACGGCGGATGGATAATGGTTGGGGGAAGATAGATGGCTCAAAAGTTGAAGATAACACTTGTTAAAAGCATGATCGGAAGGCCGGAAAAGCATCGCAAGGTACTGCGCGGAATGGGCCTTACCAAATTGAACAAAACGGTCATTCTCAACGACACGCCCGCAATCCGCGGAATGGTCGGGGCGGTGTCCCATTTGGTGAAGGCAGAGGAGACGTCTGAATGAAACTGCATGAATTGACCCCAGCGGAAGGGTCCCGGAAATCACGGAAGCGCCTGGGTCGCGGCGTTGGCTCCGGATCGGGGAAAACGGCGGCCAGAGGAAGCAAAGGACACAAGGCCAGGTCCGGCGGCGGCGTCAGACCGGGGTTTGAGGGCGGCCAGATGCCCATCCACCGCCGTCTTCCCAAACGGGGCTTCACCAATATTTTCAAGAAAAAGATCGCCGTCATCAACATCAAGGATCTGGCCCGGTTCCAGAGCGGAGACACGGTCGACGAAGCTTCGCTCATCAAAACCGGCCTCGTCAAGGGCGGCTACGACGGCATCAAGCTGCTGGGATTCGGGGATGTACTGTATCCCTTGACAATTCGCTTGGAGGCCGTCAGTGAAGGCGCCAGGAAAAAGATAGAAGCCGCGGGTGGTACGCTCGCCTGAATCCTTCGAAATCCGGATCCATGACTGGCAACAAAGGTCACACTATAACAGCAGCAGGCGAGGAAAAAAATGGTTGGTGGCGGGTTCCAGAATATTCTTAGAATACCCGAACTGAAAAGGCGCGTATTATTTACCTTCGGGTTGATCGCGGTCTACCGCGTGGGTGTGCATGTCCCTACGCCGGGTATCGACACGGTTGCACTGGCGTCTTTTTTTGCCTCCGCAAAGGGGACGCTGCTGGGGCTTTTCGACATGTTCTCGGGTGGAGCTCTAGAACGGCTGTCCGTCTTTGCCCTGGGGATCATGCCGTATATCAGCGCTTCGATCATCATTCAGCTTCTGACGGTCGTCGTTCCGCATCTGGAACAGCTTTCCAAGGAAGGCGAGCAGGGGCGGAAGAAGATTACCCAGTATACGCGGTACGGCACCGTTCTGCTCAGCATCATCCAGGGGTTCGGCATCAGCATCGGGCTTGAGAGCATGACCTCCCCGGGAGGAGCGGCCGTCGTCATCCACCCGGGCTGGACATTTCGAATTATGACCGTGATCACGCTGACGGCCGGAACCGCATTCATCATGTGGCTGGGCGAGCAGATCACCGAGCGCGGCATCGGCAACGGCATCTCCCTGATCATCTTTTCGGGGATCGTGGCCAGGCTGCCCATCGCCATCACGAACACCTTCAGGCTGGTATCCACGGGAGAGATGGGGATTTTCGCCATATTGATCCTGGTGGTTCTCATGCTGGGCGTCATTGCCTTGATCGTTTTTGTGGAGCAGGGCCAGCGCCGGATTCCGGTTCAATATGCCAAGCGTGTCGTGGGTCGACGGATGTACGGCGGCCAGAGCACCCATCTTCCGCTCAAGATCAATACATCCGGGGTCATTCCCCCGATCTTCGCCTCGTCGATCATCATGTTTCCGGCAACGATCGCGAATTTCATCAATGTCCCCTGGATGCAAAGCGTCGCCGGGGCGATGGTGCCGGGAAATCTCGCGTACGAATTGCTGTATGTCGTCTTCATTTTCTTTTTCTGCTATTTCTATACCGCTGTGACCTTCAATCCGGTGGATGTGGCGGATAACATGAAAAAGCACGGCGGGTTTATCCCGGGGATCCGCCCGGGCAAGCGTACGGCCGATTATATTGATCGGGTCCTGACGCGTATTACGCTGGGTGGCGCCATCTATGTATCCGCGGTATGCGTATTGCCGTCCATTCTGATATCGAAATTCAACGTCCCGTTCTATTTCGGCGGAACCGCGCTTTTGATCGTGGTCGGTGTCGCCATTGATACCGTAGCCCAGATCGAGTCCCACATGCTTACCCGGCATTACGAAGGGTTCCTGAAAAAAGGCGGCGGGACTCGGATAAAGGGGCGCTACTGAAGAACACTCGGCCCGGACGCGGTTTTTTTATATGCCTGTCCCGATGACTTGATCAATTGAAACTGAGGGTGATATAGCATGCCGAAAGAAGAACCGATTAAGGTGCAGGGCACGGTAAAGGAGACTTTGCCGAATGCCATGTTCAAGGTCGAACTGGAAAATGGGCACCAGATACTGGCGCATATTTCCGGAAAGATGCGGATGCATTTTATTCGAATTTTACCCGGAGATATCGTTACGGTGGAACTGTCACCATATGATCTGACCCGGGGCAGAATTGTGTATCGAGCAAAATAACAGCACAATCGCTTAAAGGAGCTGGGGGGAATGAAAGTCAGGGCATCGATCAAGAAGATATGCAGCAAATGCAAGATTATCCGCAGAAGAGGGGTTATCCGTGTCATCTGCGAAAACAAACGCCATAAACAGAGACAAGGTTGATAGAGGAGGATAAGCGTTGGCAAGAATCGCGGGCGTAGATTTACCAAAAGGGAAGCGGATTGAAATCGGGCTGACCTATATCTATGGTATCGGCAGAACGTCGTCAAATCAGATACTGGCAAAGCTGGATATCAACCCGGATGTTAAGACGGATGATTTAACCGAGGGACAGATCAACGACATTCGAAAAGTCCTTGATGGCGAATATAAGGTCGAGGGCGAGCTTCGCACCGAAATCTCCATGAACATCAAGCGACTGATGGATCTCGGGTGCTATCGAGGGCTTCGACACCGGAAGGGGCTTCCGGTCAGAGGGCAGCAGACCAAGACCAACGCGAGGACCCGCAAGGGGCCGCGTCGGGCGGCCGTGAAGAAAAAAGGCGCAGCCAAGAAAAAGTAATTTTTTGAGTGAGTGCGCCGATCCGCGGATCGCGGTCGTGCGCGCGCAACAGGGGATGATCGTTTATGCCGAAAAAAACGCGTACGAAAAAAAAAGAGAAAAAAAATATATTAAACGGCGTCGTTCATATTCAGTCGACGTTTAATAATACCATTGTGACCATCACGGATCCGACGGGAAATATTGTTTCCTGGTCCAGCGCGGGGGTTCAGGGATTCAAGGGGTCACGGAAAAGCACACCGTTTGCCGCCCAGCTCGCAGCCGAGGACGCTTCCAAAAAAGCCATGGAAAACGGCATGAAAAATGTAGAGGTGTATGTCAAAGGCCCTGGCGCCGGACGGGAATCCGCGCTCAGGTCCCTGCAGGCCGCCGGGTTCAACATCATCATGATAAAGGATGTTACTCCGATTCCGCATAACGGCTGCCGTCCGCCGAAACGACGCAGGGTGTAACAAAGGAGGAAGACTTGGCACGATATACAGGTTCTGTTTGCCGGCTATGCAGACGGGAAAATTTAAAGCTGTTTTTGAAAGGGGACCGTTGCTATTCGGACAAATGTGCATTTGATCGGCGGGGATATCCGCCGGGTCAACATGGACAGCGACGGCGCGGGAAAACGTCCGACTACGGTGTTCAGCTCCGGGAAAAGCAAAAGGTCAAACGGATGTATGGCCTCGCGGAAAATCAGTTCCGCCTGTTCTTCAAGCGGGCCGATCGTCAGAAGGGCATCACGGGAACCAATCTCCTCGTCGCGCTCGAGTGCCGACTGGACAACGTCGTCTATCGGCTCGGATTTGCCAATTCGCGAACCCAGGGTCGGCATTTTGTTCGGCACCGGCATTTCATCGTCAACGGGAAGGTGGTGGACATCCCCTCCTACCAGGTGAAGGTGGGAGATGTAATCGAGCTGCGCGAGAAGAGTCGCAGTATACAGATGATCAACGACGCGCTTGAGGGTGTGGTTCGCCGGGGTGTTCCCCAGTGGCTTGAGGTTGAAAAAGAGAACATGAAGGGGACCGTCAAAAGCCTGCCTGTTCGGGAAGACTTGACCATGCCCATGCAGGAACAGCTCATCGTCGAGCTATACTCCAAGTAGCCCCGCGGCCGTTCAGGGCAGTTCAGAAGAACTGCCGCCGTATTCATGATTCTCTGGTTTAAAAAAATACGACTACTCGGACATCTTCCTGAAAAGTCTGGAGTTAAAATAATGTCATCAAATGAACTCATGTACATGAACTGGCGGGAGATCATCAAGCCAGAGAAGGTTCAGAAAACATCCACCCCATCCTATGGTAAATTCGTTTGTGAGCCCCTTGAACGGGGCTTTGGCATCACCATCGGAAATTCCTTGAGGCGGATCATTCTCTCTTCCTTGTACGGAGCGGCGATTGTATCCGTGAAATTTGAGAAGGTGATGCACGAATTCAGTGTGATTCCGGGTGTGCTTGAGGATGCTTCCGAGGTGATTTTGAATCTCAAGGAAGTCCGCCTCAAGGTCTCCGATCCTGAACCCAGAATGGTTCGCATTGACGTGAGTAAAGAGGGTGAGATCACAGCGGGTGATATCAACAGCGACGATGGAAGAGTTGAGGTCCTCAACCCGGAGCAGCATATTGCAACATTGGGCGCCGACGCCGAGCTGAAAATGGAGATGGTGGTCAAGGTCGGAAGAGGGTATGCCCTGTCCGAGGCCAACAAAGACGACGATGCGCCGGTGGGTACGATCCCCATAGACTCCGTCTTTTCCCCCATCAAGCGGGTGAATTACGTGGTGGGAAACGCGCGTGTGGGACAGAAGACCGATTACGACAAGTTGACGATGGAGGTTTGGACGGACGGCAGCGTCAGGCCTGAGGATGCCGTCGCCTATTCTGCAAAGATTCTGAAAGAGCAGATGTCGATCTTCATCAATTTTGATGAGGATGTCGAGCCCGAGCCGGAAAAGACCTCCGAGGAACTGGAAAAACCCAAGTTTAACGAGAACCTCTATCGAAGCGTCGAAGAGCTGGAATTGTCCGTTCGCAGCGCGAATTGTCTGAAAAACGCCGATATCCATAAAATTTATCAGCTGGTCGCCAAAACCGAGGCCGAGATGCTCAAGACGAAAAATTTCGGCAGAAAGTCTCTCAACGAGATCAAGGAGGTTCTCACCGAGATGGGCCTTTCTCTTGGGATGAAGCTTGAAGGATTTGTGCCTCCGGAGGAAGATACGGAGGAAGGAGAGTAAGATTCTATGAGACACCGAAAAGCAGGCGTAAAATTAGGTCGAAACGGCAGTCATCGCAAGGCCATGTTTCGGAACATGGTGACCTCGCTCTTTAAATACGAGCGCATCCGGACCACCGACGCCAAAGCCAAGGAGCTGAGAGGCTGGGCCGACCGCATCGTCACCCTGGCCAAACGGGGAGACCTTCATGCCCGCCGCCAGGCACTTTCGATCATCCGGGAGCAGGCGGTGGTCCACAAACTGTTCGACGAGGCCCGGGAGCGTTTCACCGGCATCGAGGGGGGCTATACACGCATCATCAAGGTGGGGCGGCGTCCCGGAGATGCGGCGTCCATGTCGCTGATCGAACTCGTGGCCGCGGATAAACGCAAGGCGCCCAAGCCCGCAAAGGCCGCAAAACCCGAGAAGGCGGCGGTCGAGGCAGCAGCGCCCGAGGCAGCAGCGGCGCTGGTCGAAAAGGACGCCCCGGCGCCCGAAGAAGCCGTCGAGGCCGCGGAAGCCGCAGCCCCGGCGACGGACGAGGCCGCTGAAACGGAAACGGTCGAGGAAGCCGTTCCGGAGACAGAGACGAAAACCGAAGACAAATAATCCGGTTGGTCCCCTTGGGAAGCAACCCTGATGCAAAGGCCCTGCCGCAACCGGCAGGGCTTTTGTGCTTTACGGTTCCGCATAAGGCCCGATACCTGCGTTATGCGTATCCCTCGTCACTGCGGCGTACTGTAAGTACGACTCATTCCACGGGATTTGCAAGCCTTGCTCTCGAACTTTTTGCGGAACCGTCCAAAAGAGGAGGCGGTTATGGATACGATTCAGGTCATGGTCAACGGCGCGCCGGGGAACGTCGCATGCATGGTGATCCGGCACATTATCCTGGACAGGCGGTTCGCCCTGGTGCCCTATTCCCTGACGGGTCCGGAGATTGCGGAGGATGTCTGTACGATCGAGGGCATGCCGCTCCAACTCGTCCGGCCGGATGCGAGGGAGTCGATTCTGGATGCGGTCCGGAAGCAGGGGCCGGGCCTCATCTGCATCGATTTCACCCATCCGTCCGCGGTCAACGGCAACGCGGAATTCTACTGCGCGAACAGCATGCCCTTCGTCATGGGCACCACCGGCGGCGACCGGGAGAAGCTCTTCTCCCGGGTGGCCGGATCCGGAATCTCCGCCGTCATCGCACCGAACATGGCCAAGCAGATCGTCGGGTTCCAGGCGATGATGGCCTATGCCGCCGAGACCTTCCCCGGCCTCTTCGACGGATACACCCTCGAGATCGCCGAGAGCCATCAGCGGGGCAAGGCCGACACCAGCGGGACGGCCAGGGCCATGGTCGGCTATTTCAACCGCCTGGGGTGCAGCTTCACCGAGGCGGACATCCGGATGGAGCGCGACCCCGAGCGCCAGAAGCGCGCCTGGGGGGTTCCCGAGGCCCATCTGGCCGGCCATGCCTGGCACACCTACAGCCTGGTCTCCGATGACGGCACCGTCAAATTCTCCTTCACCCACAACGTCAACGGCCGCGAGGTTTACGTGCGGGGCACCCTCGACGCGGTGGCCTACCTGCACCGCAGGGTGGCTGAGGGCATCCGGGGCCGGATTTTCAGCATGATGGACGTGTTGAAGGGGGATTAGACCCGGTGGCAGGCCACCCAGTGCTCATGACCGCCGTCGACGTCGACCTTCCGGAGCATGGGCTCTTCGCGGCTGCATCGGTCGATCCGGATGGGGCACCGGGTGCGGAACCGGCAGCCCGACGGCGGATGGACCGGGCTGGGAACGTCGCCTGAGAGCACCTGCTTCTCGGCTGCCGCGCCGGGCTCCGGAACCGGAATGGCCGAAAGCAACGCCCGGGTGTAGGGGTGGAGGGGGCATTCGTAAATGCCGTCGGCATCGGTCCGCTCCACGATCTTGCCCAGATACATCACCGCGATATGGTCGGAGACGTGGCGCACGACCGTGAGGTCATGGGAGATGAAGAGATAGGTGAGCCCCATCTCCTTCTGGAGATCCAGAAGGAGATTCAGGATCTGGGACTGGATCGAGACGTCCAGGGCCGACACCGGCTCGTCGCAGATGACGATCTCGGGGTTGAGGGCGATGGCCCGGGCAATGCCGATCCGCTGGCGCTGCCCGCCGCTGAACTCGTGGGGGAACCGCGTGAGGGCGCTTTCGTCCATTCCTACGGTTCTGAGAAGAAGGGTTACCTTCATCCGGCGTTCACTGGCTTTCCCCATGCGATGGATGATGAAGGGTTCTTCCAGGATGTCGGCCACGGTGAGGCGGCTGTTGAGGGATTCGAAGGGGTCCTGGAAGATCATCTGGATATCCCTCCGGATGGTCTTGAGCCGGGTCCGGTCCGCGGTCAGGATATCCCGGCCGTTGAACTTCACGGTACCGCCCGTGGGCGCGTAAAGCCGCAGGATCGACCGGCCCGCCGTGGTCTTGCCGCATCCGGATTCGCCCACCAGCCCCAGGGTCTGGCCCCGGCGGATGGCAAAGGAGATGCCGTCGACGGCCAGCACCTGCCCGATCCGGCGCCGGAAGATCCCGCCCCGGATGGGAAAATGCATCCTGAGGTCGCGGACATCGAGGCAGACCCGGGCGATCTCCTCCCGGGCGCCCGACGGCGCGTCGCGGTCATTGCCTGCCGCCCCGAATCCGTTTTCCTGTGCCTTGCCCAGGTCGAAGGGGGGAAAGCCGCGGCTGAAGTGGCAGGCGGCAAAGTGGTCGTCTCCCTCGGCCGCCATGGGCGGCTGGGTCCGGCACAGGGGTTTGGCGTGGGGGCACCGGTTCTGGAAGCGGCATCCCTCGGGCAGCTCGTGAAGGGCGGGCACGACCCCCCGGATGATGTTGAGGGGCGTCTTCCTCGGGAAATCGAGCCGGGGGATCGAAGACAGGAGCCCCCGGGTGTAAGGGTGCCTTGGGTTCGTGAACAGCGCTTTCACGGGCGCGGTCTCGGCGATCCTGCCGGCGTACATCACGGCCACGGCGTCGCAGGTCTCGGCGATGACCCCCAGGTCGTGGGTGATGATGATCACCGACATGCCGGTTTCCGCCTGGAGGCCGCGGATGAGCGTGAGGATCTGAGCCTGGATGGTGACGTCCAGGGCGGTGGTGGGTTCGTCGGCGATGAGGATGTCCGGCCGGCACGCGAGGGCCATGGCGATCATGACCCGCTGGCGCATGCCGCCGGAGATCTGATGGGCGTATTCCCCCATCCGCTGTTCGGGCTCGGGGATCCCGACCTTCCGGAGCATGGCCACGGACGCTTCCGCCACCGCCGGTTCCGGCATCTCCGGGAAATGGAGGTGAAAGACCTCCGCGATCTGCCGGCCGATCTTGTGGACGGGATTCAGGGCCGTCATGGGCTCCTGGAAGATCATGGAGATCCTTTTTCCGCGGATGCGGCTCATCTCTTCGGGCGTGAGCCGGACGAGGTCGACGCCGTCAAAAAAAACCTCCCCGGACACGATGCGGCCCATGGGTTTGGGCAGAAGCCGCAGGATCGACAGGGCGGTGACGCTCTTGCCGCACCCGGATTCGCCGACGATGCCCAGGGTGCCGCCCCGGGCCAGGGAAAAGCTCACGTCGTCCGCGGCCCGGAGGCTGCCGTCTTCCGTATCAAATGCCGTCACCAGACGGCGTACCGCAAGCAGGGGCGCTTCTTTCACTGGAGTGATTTCATTTTATAGGTTTCATCGATGAGGGTCACCGGCGGAAACGGCTTCCGCTTTCGCATGGCCAGGCGGGTCTCCTCGTACCGGGCGTCGTCGAACCAGAACAATCCGCCGACGGCGCTGTCAAAGGGATCGAACAGGTCGCCGCTCATCTTGGTGCCGGGCGGGGCCGGCAGGCGCCACCACCGCCAGCAGGCCTCCCGCACGTAAGGGACCATGAAGGTCGGGACGAAGGGTCCCAGCTCGTGGACCCGGGCCTGGATGCGCCGGGAGAGGTCGATCCGCTCCGCTTCAACGAGGCTGTTCCGGTAGGCGTCGATGAGCTTGTCCAGCTCGGGGTCGTCCGTGTTGGTGATGTTGTTGGTCTGGGGCTTGTGGGCGTTGATCGAGTGGAAATGCTCCCAGTACTGGGGCCGGAGGGAGGTGCTCCAGCCCATCCATGCCACGTCGTGCTTCTTCTCCATGACCTTCTTGTAGGCGGCCGAGGGGTCGAGCCGCTGGAGCCGCAGTTCGATGCCCGCCTTCTTGGCCTCTTCCTTCAGCACCACCAGCCGGGGCGTGTGCTCCTCGATGCTGTAGGAGATCTCCACCGAGAAGCGGCTTCCGTCCTTTTCCCAGATGCCGTCCCGGCCCCGCCGCCATCCCGCCGCTCTCATGTACTCATCCACCTTCCCGAGGTCGAACCGCCGGGCCCGGATCTCCGTGTTGGAGTAGGGGCCGTATCCAACGAAGCCGCTTTCCAGGCGGAAGTAGTCGTTGCGCAGGACCTGCTCGATCACCTTCTCCACGTTCATGGCGTGGGCGAAGGCGAAGCGGAGGCGCGGATCCTTGAAGATTTCCCGGTCCTGGTTGAGCCAGAGGCCCATGGCCGACTGCTGGGTGTCGTTGAAGAACCATATCCGTTCGATGTAACCGTTTTCGATCTGGGGTGTTTTGGAGCGGATATGCCAGTACTGGGGAAAATTCATGGAAAAGGTGTCCACCTGGGCCTTCTTGAAATACTCCCACATGACGTTGACATCCCGGACCACTGTAAACTTGACCCGGTCCACGTTGAAGCGGTATCGGAAGTAATGGAGCCGGTCCCCCCACCAGTTCTGCTTCCGCTTGAACATCACGTATTTTCCCTTGCTGAAATCGGAGATCTGGTAGCCGCCGGTGTTGGGGACGATCTCCCAGTTGTATTTCCGGACAAACCCCTCGTCCAGGCTTTTGTAGAAATGGCGGGGCGTCGGCTGAATGCCCAGCTTCAGGTGGAGGTCGGGCACCGCCTTGGTGCTCACCACCGCCAGGGTGTGGTCGTCATAGACGATGACCCGGTCGATCTCCTGGGTGTAGTAGTCGTTGTACCAGGGTGCGATGATGTGCTTGGAGCGCATGAACTCGAGGGTGAAGGCGAAGTCGCCCGCCGTGACCGGTAAGCCGTCCGACCATTTTGCCTCGGGGTTGAGCTTGAAATACATGGTTTTCCTGTCCGGATCAAAGGCCCAGTGGGTGGCCAGCTCCGGGAGGATGTTGAGGGTGTTGGGGTGGAGCCCGATGAGGCTCAACTGGTTGCCCAGGATCGCGCTCCGGAAGCTGCTGTTGGAATCCGGCCCCACCGTCCGGAAGGTGAGGGGGAAGCTCATGATGGCGGTGTGGAAGGTTCCGCCCCGCGTGGCCTCGGGGGAGGCGAAAACGGGATCGGCCTCGTTGGTGAGCCATTGGATGTCTGCGGGAAGCGCCGGCGGCGCGGCCTGAAGCGGCCTGGTCCATTGAGGCGCGAACGCCGTGAGGAGCAAAAGGAGCAGGGGGAAAAGCCATCGGTTCGGTGTCATCGGTTTATCCTTGCACCGGCGCATTGCCTGAAGCGCCGGGAAAACAGTGTCGTCATCAGGGACGGGCGCCTATTCGTAGATCGTGTGGAGCTTGGGGTCAAAGGCCTCTCGGACCGCCTCGCCGATGAAGGTCACCGTGATGAGGGTCGCGATCATGGCGACGATCACGGAGCCCGCGATCCACCAGGCATCCATGGCGGTCCAGCCCTGCTGGAGCAGCTCCCCCCAACTGGGCGTCGGCGGCGGCAGCCCGAAGCCCAGGTAGTCGAGGGAGGTGAGGGAGACGATGCCGCCGGAGACCGAGAAGGGCGCAAAGGTGACGATGACCGCGACGGTGTTGGGGATGATGTGCCGGAAGATGATGCGCAGATTGCCGGCCCCCAGAGCCCGGGCCGCCAGCACGTACTCCCGCTCCTTCTCCTTGTAGGTGACGGTCCGCATGGTCCAGGTCATGCCGATCCACCCGAAGACGGCCATGATCAGGATCAGGATGAGGAAATTGGGCACTACGACGGACGAGATGATGATGATGACGTAGAGGAACGGGACGTTGGACCAGATCTCGATGATCCGCTGGAAAAAGAGGTCGAAGCGCCCCCCGAAATAGCCCATGGCGCACCCGATGCTGACCCCGATGGTGTAGTTGGTGAAGAGCAGGGCAAGGGAGAAGAAGATGGCGATGCGGAACCCGTAGACCAGTCGGGCCAGGATGTCCCGGCCGGTGTTGTCCGTGCCCAGGAAATGGCGCGAGGCCGCAGACGGCGGAAAGGGCGGGAAGGCATCTTCCCGGAGGTCGTTTTCATAGGCGTTGAAGGGCACGACGGGCATGAGCACCCAGTTCCCCTTCCCCTCGGCCGCAAAGTGCGCCTTCAGCTCGCGGTAATTGGTCTCGTAGTCGTAGTCGAGGCCGAAGACGGTGCCGGGGAGGATCTGGCCGTAGGTGGGAAAGTAGGTGCGGCCCTCGTACCGGACCACCAGGGCCTTGCTGTTGATGAAGAGTTCCGCCGCAAGGGAGAAGGCGATCATCAGGGAGAAGAGGATGAAGGAGAGATACCCCCTCCGGATGGATTTGAACCGGCGGATCTTCTTGAGGGTGAGGGGATTGAGCCTCATTTGAACTGCACCCGGGGGTCGACGAGGGCCACGCAGATATCCGAGAGGATGTTCCCGATCATGAGCAGGAGGGAGGAGATCACGAGGATGCCCAGCACCACCGGGTAGTCCCGCTGGACGATGGACTCGTAACCCAGAAGCCCCATGCCGTCGATGTTGAAGACCGTCTCGATGAGGAACGACCCCATGAGGAGGACCGAGATGTTGTTGCCGAAATGGGTGGCGATGGGGATGAGGCTGTTGCGGAAGGCGTGACGGAAGACGGCCTTGCGGAAGGGCAGCCCCTTGGCGATGGCGGTTCGCACATAGTCCGAGGCCAGGTTGTCCATGAGGGTGTTTTTCATGAGGAAGGTCATGATGCTGAAGGAGCCGATGACATAGGCCGAAAGGGGAAGGACCGTGTGCCAGGCCAGGTCCGCGATCTTATGGACCAGGGTGAAATCCTCGAACTCGTCGCTCACGAGCCCGCCCAAAGGGAAGAAATCCCAGTGGGAGGAGAAGAGGATGAGCAGCAGCACCCCGGCCACCCACCCGGGGATGGCGTAGCCGATGAAGACCACGACCGACGAGAGGTTGTCGAAGAGGCTCTTGTGCCGGACGGCCTTGAAGACCCCCAGGGGGATGCAGACCCCGTAGACCAGGATCATGGAGAGGATGCCGAAATAGAGGGAGATGGGGATCCGGGTTTTGATCATCTCCCAGACCGGGTCGTAGTAGCGGGTGGAGGTTCCCAGGTCACCGGTGAGGACCTTGCCCAGCCAGAGCCCGTAGCTGACCAGCACGGGCTTGTCGAACCCGTAGTATTTCTTGAGTTCGGCGATCTGCTCCTCGGAGAGGGGCTGGGTCTGCTCGGCCATGGCCGATCCCGTCCGGTGCCCCCCTTCCATGCTCCGCATCTGCTGGGCCTGGACGATGATCCGCTCGATGGGCCCGCCGGGCACAAGGCGGGTTATGGCAAACACCATGATGGTGATGCCCAGAAAGGTCGGGATGATCAGCAGCAATCGCCGGATGAAATACGCGGTCATGGGCGCCTTTGCAAAGGGTATTAAAAAATTCCCCTCTTCCTTACCAGCAAACGGGGCCAAACTCAAGGGTGACGATGGTATCAGCTCCTTGATGAGGGGCTTCAGGGTTGCCCGGTTTGTGCAAGAAGGGTGGTGACGTTTTTTTCGAGGCTGTCCAACTCATTCACGACAACCTCCCAGACGATCTCGATGCTGATGGAGAAATAGGCATGCGCCAGCCGGTTCCTCAAACCGATGATTTCCTGCCAGGGGATCTCCGGGTGTTTTTCATGGAATTCAACCGGCAGGTTCCGGCATGCCTCGCCGATGACCTCCAGTTGCCGGAGGACGCCGTCCTGGATGAGCCTGTCCTGATGGAATTGCGTCTCCGTCACGTTGCTCGTGTAGATTCTGATCTGCTTGACGGCGTCGAGGATATGACTGAGAAAAAATCGGTTACTCTTCTTCATACAGCAGCACGATGTCTTTCTCAATAAACGGTTTTAAACGAGGATTCAGGTCTTTTTCGCTGATCAGCTCGATTTTTTTCCCCATAAGGCGGCCGAGCTCGGTTTCCAGCCGGAACCATTTCAGCCCCAGTGCGGGGCGCTGGGAGGCTGGCTTGAGCTCCACAAGAAGATCGATATCGCTCGCCTCGGTGCTTTCCCCCCTGGCAAAAGACCCGAATACGGATATTTTTCTGGCATAGGGTTTCAGTAGAAAGACGGCCTTTGATCTCAGCTCCTCGACGGGGTCGGTCTTTTTGGATTGCATCGGTTGCCGTACCTCCTTTGTCATCGGCGTCTTCCCGGTGGAAGCGCCTGTCATATCTCCCGGGATGGGAGACGATCCCCGGGCAGAGGCGATTCCGCGGATTCCGGCAGGTCGAGAAGGAACCGCCATGCCGGAGTTGATCTGGATTCCCGAAGACACGGAGGTCACCATCGCGTGATCGACGCAATAGACCTGTTTCGGGTTGGCGTCTCTGCGCGCCGCTGATGCGTCGAATATCCGCTTACCAGCAAACGGCGCCAAACTCAAGGGTGAGGATGGATTTCCCGCAGGTGTCCCCGGCCTCCCGTAACCTCCAGAGACATGATCCGGTCAAAAATTTTGCCGGTTTTGCCGATTCGTGGTCAGAAAGATGACCGGATACGATCTGATCCTTCCCGAACGAAAATACCCCGCCCACCGACCGCCTTTCCTTATGGCCGGGCCACCCATGGCTTGCAAGGCTTAAATGCCCTGGAAGGATATCCTCAATGCCGCAGCGTCTCCGCATACAGGCGCCCTTCGATATACATGGCCAGTGCCCGGACGGCCCGGTCCGATGAGCGGAACACGGCCATGCCGCCGGCCGAAAGCCGTTCCACCAGGGGGTCGTAAAGGCGGCCGGCATCCACCACGCCTACCACCGGCTTTTCCAGGGCCGCCGCCAGGCGGGGCATCTCGGCCGCGATGCTGCCCGGGTCGTCGAAATTGTACCGCCCGGATTCGCATTCGGCCAGGGTGCGCATGGCCGGCGACAGGGGATCCAGCCCCACCACCACGGCATCCACGTGGGGGTCTTCGGCCAGGTGCCGGACGGCGGCCACGTGGGCCTCGTCGTCGGCCCCGGGATTGATATCCAGGGGATTTTTGACCTGCACCAGGGCGTCCAGCCCCTTTTCCCGGAGCATAACCGCAATTTTGTCAACGGTGGCGGCATCCAGGCGGGCCATTCGCAGGGTGTAGTCGTCGGACTGGATGTTGTCGGCCATGCCGACGGCTTCAAATCCGGCCCCGCTCAGGGCGGCCAGGCGATTGCCGTTGATCCGCTTGCCGTGAAAGCGCTGGGCCAGCATCAGCAGGTCCTCGAACTGAGAAAAGTTCTGGGCCACGATCCCCCCGGCCTGGCGCACGCAGGATTCGCAGACCATGTAGTCCCCGGCCAGGGAGGCGGTGTGGCCGGACGTGGCCGACTTGCCTTCCTGGGTGCGGCCCGCCTTGTAGAAGACGAGCTCCTTGCCGGAACCCACCGCCTCCCGCACCGCGCGGGTGAAGGCCAGTCCGTCCAGGTCCTTGAAGCCCTCGGCATAGACCGCAATGACATCGATGGCGGGATCGTCCTTGAGGTGGCAGAGCATGTCGCCCAGGGTCAGGTCGTTCTGGTTGCCCACCGATATCATGTAGGCCGGGTCCAGTTCCGGCCGCTTGCTCAGCCGGGTGATCATGAAGGCCCCGCTCTGGCTGACGAATGCGGCATTTCGTGTGTGATCTCCCCGCCGTTTGGGCAGTTTGGCCTCGGGAATGAAAAGGGTGTCATATTTCCCGGGATGGGAAACGACCCCCAGGCAGTTGGCCCCCAGAAACACCGGCCCCCCGTCCTCCGCAGCATGGGCGTGCCGGATGCGATCCATCAGTTTTCGGGCCCGATCGGCGCTCTCCTCGGTTTCGCCCATGCCTCCTGCGATCAGCATGACCGTCTCGGCAGCCCGGGCGGCAATGACCTGGTCTACCAGCTCCGGCACCTTGTGGGCCCCCACGGCAACGACGAAGAGGTCCAGCTTGACATCCAGGGAGGCCAGGTCGGGGACACAGCGGATCCCTTCGAAGTCCGCCATGCCGGGGCGGATGATCCGGATGTTGGCCGGATCGAACCCGCCCGCCAGGATGTTGTTGAGGATCACCCGCCCGAAGTTGATCCGGGAGGTGGAGACGCCCACGATGCCGATGGTTTCGGGCCTCAGCAGGGTACCGATCTTGTGAAAGGGCCGGGCTGCCGGCATGCTTCCCGGCCGGGCGAAGCGGCACATGCCGTCCAGGGGCACCATGAGGTAGTCGGTGAAGGCAAAGGGGTTGATCTCCAACTCCTCGATGATGAACGGCGCCTCCGGGTTGACCGGCGAGTAGCGGTTGGCCATGGCGATGAAGGAGGCGAAGCACTCGATCAACTGCTCGTCGGTCACGATCCGGCGCCGGCCTCGGGTCAGGCCCGCCAGCTTCCGGTAGCAGATGGTTTTTCGGAACAGCGCAAAAAACGCCTCCCCGTCGGTCAGGGCCGTGGACGCGGCCACGATGGCCTGGCCCTTGCGGAACCGCTCGGCATACAGCTCGGTGTCGGTGCCCCCCAGTCCGGCGCTGAGGATCATGCCGAACTCGCGGGTGTTGCGAATTCCCACGATCATCTCGTTGCCGAACGCCTGGGAGTCCGGGGGCATGAACTGGACCATCAGCACGCCCTGAATATCCCGGGCGACGGCCTGCTGGAGCGCTTCCCCGAACAGGCCGCGGTAGATCTCCGGGGCATGGATGGACCGGCGTTCGATCATGGAGGCATAATTTTCAGGCACCTCAACCATCATGCGCCGCCAGGCGGAACGGATGTTGTCGGGATGCTTCTCAACCACCCGCACGCCGCCCACCTCGGTTTTGTGGATGATGGCGGGCGATACAATCTTGAGGACGACCCTGTCGCCCGGCATGGCGGTCAGCTCCTCGTCTGCGGGCCGGCTGCCCTTGGCCAGCAGATGGGTGCGGGGCGGCGTTTCTGCCCCGGAATGGTTCAGCAGCGCATAGGTCTCATGCTCGAAGAGAAAATCGCGGCCCTGGGCCCGGGCTTGCGTGAACAATTGGGTGATGGCCTCGAAGTCGATCCTCACGGGAATCGATTCGGGAACCCGGATCCCTTTTTCCAGTGGCGGTTGCGGTGACATATCTGATGGCCTCAATGGTGATACGTTGGCAGAAAGTTCGAGACAAGCGTTGCAAATCCCGAGGAGTGATGAAGAGTTACAATACGCCGCCAGCTACAGGCGGCCGATTCGTATCACCTCCGCTGTTCCGCCGCAAGGGAGAAGGCGATCATCAGGGAGGAGAGGATGAAGAGGAGGAGCCCCCCGGCCACCCACCCGGGGATGGCGTAGCCGATGAAGACCACGACCGACGAGAGGTTGTCGAAGAGGCTCTTGTGCCGGACGGCCTTGAAGACCCCAAGGGGGATGCAGACCCCGTAGACCAGGATCATGGAGAGGATGCCGAAATAGAGGGAGATTGGGATCCGGGTTTTGATCATCTCCCAGACCGGGTCGTAGTAGCGGGTGGAGGTCCCCAGGTCGCCCGTGAGGACCTTGCCCAGCCAGAGCCCGTAGCTGACCAGGATGTGCTTGTCGAACGAAGACAACGGCCGTTTTGCGGAACCGTCAATAGTAGTACCAGATGCTCTCATAGTCTGCGATCTTTTCTCCGATGTCCGCCAGCCTTTCCAGGTATTTCAGGATAGGCACATCGACGCCTACAAAGGGCTTGCGGCGGGCAATCATCTTCTCCCAGGGATGATATTCATAAACCCGTGAGCCGTCCGGCAATACCGAAATGAGGTCCCGGTTCTGGTAGGCCCGGACATAATTTTTTCCCAATCCCGGGACATTATAGACAGCCTCGTCCGTCCTGCGCGTGCCGGGCAGAAGCCGAGCCTCCTCCTTCTGTTCCTGGAGAATCCGGGCCAGGGGGACCCGGTAGGCCGAGGTTTCTTCCTTTCCCTTGGGCACAAAGGTATAATAGGGCTCTACGCCGCACCGCCTCAGGAGCAGACGGAGACTCGCCGCCTCAAAGCGGCGGGACACGAAGAAGGTATAGACATGCTGGTTGTAAACGCTGATTCCCTGCCGCTTCAGCCGATCGACGGCCGCGACGAATTCCGGGGTGATTTCATAGGGGTGTTCCACATGGGTGGTCAGGCATACCTCCCTTTGGCCCGGCTTTCGGAAAGAGCCCAATAAATTCCCCAGTTCCCGGGTTATCCGCATGGGCAGGGTGACGGGGGTTCGGGACCCGATGCGGATCATGTCGATGCTTTTGATCGCGGCAAGGCGTGAAAGAATGCCGTGCAGCATGTTGTCGGACAGGATCAAGGGATCGCCGCCGGTTACCAGGATCTCCCGGATGGCGGGGTGCTCTTCGATGAAGGAGAAGGCCTTTTCCAGGGTTTTGGGGCGGGCCATGGCGGTCGGGGCCATGGCCTCGTCGATTTCCCAGTTCCGCTGGCAGTAAACACAGATCTGGGGGCAGGTGTTGAACGGCTTCAAGATGGCGATGGCCGGATAGCGGCGGGTGACGAGATCCACGGGGGAGGTTTCTCGTTCCAGCATGAAATCAAATGACCGGCTCCGGTCCCCGCGTGCGGCGCCCATTTCCTCGACATAACTTTCCGGCGGAAGGACCTGGGCCCGCACCGCCCGATCCCGGCCGGAGGCATGGTTGTCGTCCATGAGGGAAAGATAGTACGGGGTGATTCCAAAAGGCAGATTCAGCTCTCTGGCCCGGGTCACGGCACGGTGCTCTTCTTCCGTGAGGCGGACCAGGCGGGATAGAAGATCGGCGGTCGTGACGACATGGCCCGCCTGCCACAGCCAGTTGTCCCAGTCACCGGGGGTCGCCCCCAGAGCGCCTTCGATGGCTTCTCTCCGTCGGCTGCGTCGGGCCAGGGCCTCTTCCGAAAGTCCATCCTCGTAACGGTCCATGACCGATGAAACCTTTGCCCAGAGATGGTCCAGTTCATCGGAACGGGCCAGGGCCGCTTTCCTTCCCTTCAGCTTCTCTTTCATCCCGATATCGGCCGGGCTCAGGACCCCGGCCCGTCCCTGAATGCCCCGGACCATATGGATCAGTTCCGCATAAAAGCCCCGTGTCAGTTCCGGGCGGGGAATCCCCCTGGCGATGTCCCAAAGGGCCTGCGCCACGCTGAATCCGCTCTTTCTGTCGGATTTCTCCTTCAACATTCCCCGAAAGGCCCGGGCGCAGTCCCGAACAATGAGCCGTTCGTCGAAAGGCACCTTGTTCGATTCCGAAAAGGTTTCAAACTGGATGGTGGAGACCTTGTTGAAAAGCCGCCGCCGGACATTCCCCAGGCCTCGCAGTCCTTCGATGAGTTCCAGGAGCGGGGCGGCCTCGGCGGTCAAGGTTTCAACCCTGTAGCGATTATTTTCCATAAGATATTTCCCTTGGCGTTTCTGTCGATGTAGATGAACGACGCCGTCTGGACGGTTTTTCCAGGATCCAGCGGCAGAGCCGATCCACGGCCGCCATGGTGTTGGCGCAGTATTCGCGCAAAAAGGCTTCGTCGACGGGAGTATCGGGGGCCTGAGCCAGGGCCACGGTCAGGGCCGGTGCCCCATCGAAATCCACATAGGCGATGCGGGCGGTGAGCTCCGCGGGCGGACGTCCGAAATCCGAACCGGGCAGGAAGGCGACCCCCACCTCCTCCAGTGCCCTCCGGCACAGGTCCTGGGAGGTATGAATATGCCGCGCGGCAAGCTTGTCCGCAATGGGGGTGAAATCCGGAAATACGTAAAAGGCCCCCTCGGGATCATGAAGTCTGGCGCCGGCCTCCCTCAGGCACGCCGTGATATGCTGCCCCAGTGCCTTTAAAATCCGACGGACATGGACGAGGTAGTCATCGATCTCCTTGCCGCCTTCAAATGCCCGGACCGCGGCGTACTGAATGGGTGCGCTGGTGGAGGTGAAGGTTTCGCTCGCCAGGGAGGCGATGGCCTCCATGAGCCACCTGAGACTCGGGGGAAAGGCAAATGTTCCCAGGCGCCAGCCGCCTGCCCCGCACCATTTGGAAAGTCCCGAACTTAAAATGGTGCCTTCGGGATAGTATCGGGCTACGGATACATGATTTCCATCGTGATGGATTTTCCCGTAGATCTCGTCTGAAAGCAGGATGAGTTCATATTTCCGGGCCACGGCGGCAAGTTTTTTCAGTTCCTTGTCCGAATAGGAAAGGCCGTCCGGATTGTTCGGATAATTCAAAATCACGGCCCTGGGACGGCCGGGGTCGGCGGCACATATTTGATCGAGGGTTTTCGGAAGGAGCCGGAAGCGGTCCTCGAACCGGGTGGGAACGAACTGAACCTTGTGGCCGACGATCTGGGCATGGGGTGCATACGATACCCAGCAGGGCGTCGGGATGATGAGATCGCCGTAATAGGCCACCTGCAGGAGGAACATGAGCTCCTTGGAGCCGGGGCCCACAATGACAAGGTCCGGATCCACCCGGATGCCGTCGCTTCGCTGGTGGAACCCGGCCACGGCTTCCCGGAGCGCTTTCAGGCCCTGGACCTCGAGATAATCCTTTTGATGGGCGTTTTGGCGGAGGCGCTCCACCACGCATTCCGGAACGGGGAACGGGGATTGTCCAAGACCCAGTTTGTAAACGGTTCTTCCTTCGAGACGGAGGCGGTTGGACAGCTCGTTGATGGCCACGGTGGCCGAGCGGGCAAGCCCCCGGACATTCAGATTCAGGGAAACGTGGTTGGTGTGGATGGGATGAAGATGTTTTGAAGCATGCAGCTCATTTTTTTTGCTCATGACTCATTCCCGACTCAGGTTTGGGGTTCCATGATGTTCAGATGATAATTCATTGTATTTCATCATGTTAATGGATTGATGCCGACACGGCGGCTCCGGATTAAAAAACATGGGGATCCCGGCATCGGCCCAATGGACGCCCGGGAAGATCATTCGATGCAAAAGGTGTCGGTGTGGATGCGAAAGCGGACGCCTTCAGGGCGCGGTCTGCAAGGAAAGCCGCTGCCTGCTGCGGACGGCCGATCTCAATCGCCTCCGCGGATCAGGCTGCCTTCAACATGAAATCCACATGAATGGCGTCAAATGGGAAGACGATTCGGCCTTCGCCGGTTTTGTACAGAATCCCGGCATTCAACAGCACCTGCACATCAGCGTATACCGCTTTCACATCCCTGCCGACGCGGCGCGCCGCCTCTCGGATGGAGATGGGGGCTGAACCCGTCATGACCTTCAGCAGATGCCAACGTTTTCCGGAGAGCACCTTGAAGAGGCGTTCCGGCGAGTCGAAGCTGATGAAAGTGCCCTGGGGGCTGCCTGTCGAGGCTTCCAGAAATCGCTTGCCGACGCTTTCCCGGGAAGCGATCCCCAAGGTTACCGTGCGCATGTCAGGTCCTCCATTGATCCACATCGTTCCAGAAATGGCTGAGCAGCGCTTCCGGAGAGGTGAAAACGCATGAAACCAAACCCTTGCCCGTGGGTTCTGGATCCCCCTCGACAGCCTCGGAACCGTGGCACAGCACGCATTTCCCCTTCACGAAAAGGGAAAGCCGGTATTCGAAAAGAGGCCGGCCCACGGAATGCGGAGACGGCACCGGCCGCACCGCCAATTCCACAAAAGCGCTTTCGGAGATAATGTGGCGCTCGTTGAGCAGAAAATCCGTATTCATGTTGGACATTCTAACAACACCGCCGAGTGTTGTCAACAGCTACAACACACGCAATCAAGATGGCCAGGGTCCTTTTCCGAGGCCTGATGCCCCACGTACCCCCCGCGAAATGAATACAGCACAAATCCCATACGGGTTTGACGGATTCGTAAAAAGCCCAATATCTGCGTTACGCTTCATCCTTCGTCACTGCGGCGTACAATAAGTACGCTTCATCCTTCGTCGCTGCGGCGTACAATAAGTACGCCTCATTCCTCAGGATTCGCAAGCCTTGATCTTGGGCTTTTTACGAATCCGTCGGAAACGCGACTTGTCACGAGTCCATCAATACCTGAGCGTCGATTTTACAGTATGGGTGTGCTATTGTAGGCCATTCGGATGGGTTGGATGGGGTCCTGGAATCCCGGCATCGCAGGCCCGCCTCCCAGCGGACTGCGCTGCCGGAAGGAAAAGGAAACAAAATCAGAGTCAATTGATAACAATTCAAGATTGTTGATAGGGGGTGACCATGGCCGTAGGCTGGTCCCGTGACGGGAGTGTTCAAGACCAGATCGACGCAAGCGTCGACGACGCCGTGAAGCTGGCCCGGAGCCGCCTGCCCGAGGGTGAGAGCGCAGCGCATTGCGTCCATTGTGAAGAGCCCATCCCGGAGGCCCGCCGCCGGGCCGTCCCCGGGGTGCGCCTGTGCGTGCAGTGCCAGGCGAGTCTCGAAGCCGGGCAGACGGGGGGTGCGGGCTGCAACCGGCGCGGCAGCAAGGGCAGTCAGTTGAAATAACCGCCGAGGGCATCGGCATCAATCCGCACCACTGGAGACCCGACATGCGCGTCCTGCTCATCTCAGCCAATACGGAAACCCTCAACATGCCGACCATGGCCATGGGATTGGCGGGTGTTGCGGCCGCCGTCCGGGCCGCGGGCCACGAGGTGCGGTTCCTGGACCTGATGGGGCGCTCCGACGTTGGCCCCCTCGTATCGGCGACTGTGGCCGAGGTTGCCCCTCAGATCATCGGTGTTTCGATCCGCAACATCGACGACCAGAAACGCCGCGGCACCCAGTTTCTGCTCGACGGCGCCGTGCCGGTGGTTGCCGCCTGCCGCCGGGCAAGCCGGACACCGGTGGTGTTGGGCGGGGCCGGCTACAGTCTGTTTCCGACAGCGGCCTTGGAGTATCTGGGCGCCGATATGGGGATTCAGGGAGAAGGCGAGGCGGCTTTTCTCCGGCTGTTGGGCGCCATTTCCCGGGACGGGCAGGGCCTGGACGACGTTCCGGGGCTGTACAGGCGCGGTATGCCGCCGCCCAGGATGCGATGCTTCGAAACCGACCTCGATCGGCTGCCCATTCCGGGACCGGAACTCTTCGATCCCGCCCTTGCCGGGGATCCGGCCTGCTACCTGCCGTTTCAGACCCGGCGGGGATGCCCCCTGGGATGCAGCTACTGTTCCACGGCCACCATCGAGGGGCGCCGAATCCGGCGGAGGTCCCCGGAGGCCGTGGTGCAGGCTTTGCGCTCGTGGCGGGAGGCCGGTTTCAGGCGGGTCTTTTTCGTGGACAACACCTTCAACCTGCCGCCGACCTACGCCAAGGATCTGTGCGGTCAGATCGACAGGGCCGGTCTCGACCTGCAGTGGCGGGCGATCCTCTACCCCGGCCGGGTGGATGCGGCGCTGGTGGAGGCCATGGCCCGGGCCGGGTGCCGGGAGGTGAGCCTGGGGTTTGAAAGCGGTGCGGCCCCGATCCTGGCGGCCTACGGCAAACACTTCGGCCCGGCCGAGATTCGCCGGACCGCCCGGCTCCTTGCCGAGGTCGGCATCCGGGCCATGGGATTTCTAATGCTCGGCGGTCCGGGCGAAACGCGCGACACGGCCCTGGAGAGCCTGCGGTTCGCCGACGCACTTCCCCTGGCATCGATGCGCCTGACCGTCGGCGTGCGCATCTACCCCTGCACCGACCTGGCC
>NZ_JBGSQX010000175.1:0-34597 GCF_041737845.1 Desulfococcus sp. | reverse complement strand
CCGCCTTCCGCTCCGCGTCGGCCTTCTCTGCCGCCGCTTTCGCCTCAGCCGCCTTCCGCTCCGCTTCGGCCTTCTCTGCCGCCGCTTTCGCCTCAGCCGCCTTCCGCTCCGCTTCGGCCTTCTCTGCCGCCGCTTTCGCCTCGGCCGCCTTTCGCTCCGCTTCGGCCTTCTCTGCCGCCGCTTTCGCCTCAGCCGCCTTCCGCTCCGCTTCGGCCTTCTCTGCCGCCGCTTTCGCCTCAGCCGCCTTCCGCTTCGCTTCGGCCTTGGCAGCCAATTCCGCGAAATCAAAATCGAACCGACGGTTCAGGATCTCCCGGGATGCGGCGTCCGCCGCGTCAAATCGGGGCGGGGCGGTAAATCCGGACTGGTAGGCCGCGTCCACCGGGGCCGTATACAGGGTCTCAGGCTGCCAGCGGTCGAATTTGATCGCCAGCAGCTCCGCAATGGACCGTTTCTTCTTCGGCGGTTTCGACACCGCCGCGAAATCAAAATCGAACCGGCGGTTCAAGATCTCCCGGGCCCGGGCGTCTGCCGCATCAAATCGGGGCGGGGCGGCAAATCCGGCCTGGTAGGCCGTGTCCACCGGCGCCGTATACAGCGTTTCGGGCTGCCAGCGGTCGAACTTTTTCATCGACAGATCCGCTGAAGAAGCTTTTTTCTGTCTTACGGTGGTCTTTTTCGGTGTCGGTTCAGCTGCGGCCGCCGGCGTTTTCTCAACTTCCTGTTTCGGCCCCGCGCTCATCGCCTTTTTCGCGATGGACTCTTGTTGGGTGGCCGTCTTTTTTTTCTTCGCGGCGGTCTTCTTTTTTGAGGATGTTTTTACCGTTGTTTTTTTCACCATAAAAACCTCTTTGCATGTCTAACCGGTTAAGCAGTTAAAAAGCAGCCCATACATTAGGAATCACAACAAATTCGCTTTTCGTTAATATAAGATGACGCCGACTTTGTAAACATTTTTTTCCGAAGACCGGCCGAGCCTCTCAGAGACGCCATGGAATTCTTCGGTTCAGCCGGATCCGCTGGAGGGTAATCGCCACATCGAACACCAGGATCTCGACCCCTTCCCGCGCCGCCCGCCGGACCTCCCTGCCGTAGTCCGGATCGACGGCATCCGCCGGCATGAAAAGATCGGCATCCATGCGCTGAATCAGGTAGAACATGACGCATCGCGCCCCCTCCGTCACCAGGCGCCGCATTTCGACAAGGTGTTTCAGCCCCCGGGCCGTCACCGCATCCGGGAACAGGGCAGCGCCGTCCGCCACGAAAGTGCAGTTTTTCACCTCCACGTAGCATCGGCCCTTCTTCGGGTCGGACAAAAGGATGTCCATCCGGCTGCGTCCGCCCACGACCGCCTCCCGCTGCAGGGACGCATATCCGGAAAGCTCCTGGATCACGCCCCGATCGATGGACTCCGCCACCAGCCGGTTGGGAACCTGCGTGTTGACCCCTACCAGGGATGTCGGCATGCGGATGAGTTCCCAGGTGTATTTGAGCTTTCTCCCGAGATTGTCATTGCGGGACAGGTAGACCGGCCTGCCGGGTTCGCAGCATGCCGTCATTCTTCCGGAATTCGGACAGTGGGCCGTAACCGTCCGGCCGTCTTCGAGCAGCACGTCGGCCAGAAACCGTTTATATCTCCGGATCAGTTTTCCGGGGATCATCTCCGGCCAACCGAGCCCCGGATAACCGGCTCCCTCCGGCGGGTGGGCCGTCATGTGCCACCCCGGCGCCCGTCGAATCGCATTCCGGCGCGTCCTTTCAAGCGGGATGCGGGGGCCGTCTCCTGGCATTTCGGGAATGCGTTGGGAATTGACATCCGACACCCGCCCATATATGAAAAGGTCTTATCATGAAGCGTACGCGATGGTTTTATCATCCCATATTTGTGTTCGTTATTTCCATTCTGGCCCTGGCCCTCTCCCTGTTTCTGTACATTTACTGGTACACGAAGGCCAGCGCCAACCTGGTGACCATCGCCCGGCGATTCGACATCGATCCCCATCAGGTCCTGAAGTCGGAAACCTGGGTGGTCATCCTCATTCTCTCCATCCTTGTGGGCTTCATTCTGATCGGCATTTTCGCCATTTTCGTCTATGGTCAGAAGACCCTTCAGCTCTACCGTCTTCAGCATAATTTCATCAATAATTTCACCCATGAACTGAAAACGCCCGTCACATCCCTGAAACTGTATCTGGAGACCTTTCTCAAGCACGATATCCCCAGGACCGATCAGATGAAGTACATCCGCTATATGCTGCTGGACGTCGGGCGGCTGTCCGACAACATCAACCGCATCCTGAACCTCGCCCGGATCGAGAGCAAAAGCTACGGGGGAGAATTCGTCAAAACGGATATGGTTCAGGTCGTCCGCCAGTTGATCACCAGCAGCCATCATCTCTTTGAAGGATGCCGGATCGAAATCCACTGCCCCGAGGGGGATGCCTTCATTTACCCCATCAACGTCCCCCTGTTCGAGATGCTGCTGATCAATCTCTTCACCAACGCCATCAAGTACAACGCCTCCGGTGTCCCCAGAATCGACATCTTTTTCGAAAAGCAGAAACGGCATATTATCGTCCGGTTCCAGGACAACGGCATCGGCATCGCAACATCGGACCTCAAGCGCATTTTCAAAAAATTCTATCAAGCGGGCCGTTCCGATGATATGACGGCTAAAGGCAGCGGGCTTGGGCTCTATCTGGTCCAGAACATCGCGCGCATCCACAAGGGCAAAATGGTCGCCGGCAGCAGGGACAGCGGCGAGGGGTCGGTCTTCACCCTGACCCTGCCGCGCCGCAGGTAATGCCGCGCCCGGATTTCATGGTGTATCCCAACCGGCTTTCAAACATAACGCCAATGATCACAACGAATAAAAAGCGAATCCTGGTCGTCGAGGATGAACTGCATATCGCCGAGGGGCTGAAGCTGAACCTGACCCTCCAGGGCTATTCGGCGGAGATTGCAAGGGACGGTGCCGATGCCCTGAGGCTCTGGAAGACGCAGCGGCCGGATTTGATCATCCTCGACATCATGCTCCCGGTGATCGACGGCCTGTCGGTCCTGCAGCATATCCGCCTCGAGGACGAGCAGATCCCCATCCTGATCGTGTCGGCCAAGAGCGCCCACAATGACAAGATCAAGGGGCTCTCCTACGGGGGCGACGACTACCTGACCAAGCCCTTCCATCTGGACGAACTCCTCCTCCGCATCGAACGGCTGCTGAAGCGGTACTCATGGTATGGCGACAAGGACAGCGCCCAGCGGGATGCCATGGCGGCGATCCCCGCCGTTTATGCGTTCGGCGGCAACCGCATCGATTTCAACACGGCAACGGCAGAGTGCCGCTACGGCACCATCCGCCTGACGGAGCAGGAGATCCGGCTCATGAAGCTCTTTATCGCCAACCGAAGCAAGCCGTTGTCCCGCAGCAAGCTTCTCCGGGTGGGATGGGGCTATACCGGAAAAACCACCACCCGGACCGTGGACAATTTCATTGTCCGGCTGCGCAAATATTTCGAGGAAAATCCCAAGAAGCCGGTCTTTTTCAGGAGCCTTCGGTCGGTGGGGTATGTCTTCGACCACGATTAAAAAGGACGGTTTCGTAAAAAGGCCGAGATCAAGGTTTGGAATCCCGAGGAATGAGGCGTACTTACAGTACGCCGCAGTGACGAGGGATACGCGTAACGCAGATATCGGCCTTTTTGCGAAACCGTCAAAAAGAGAGGATTCTGCGGAGAACGAAATAGGCCAGCGGGACGAAAATCGCGGGCAGCATGTTGCCGACGCGGATCCGCTTGATCTCTAGCATGTTGAAGCCGATGGCCATGATGAGCAGCCCCCCGACGGCCGACATCTGGGCGACCACCGCGGGCACGAGAAAAGGCTTGATCATCGTCGCGGTGAAGGTGATGAACCCCTGGTAGCAGAATACCGAAACGGCCGAGAAGATCACGCCGACGCCGAAGGTGGAGCCGAAGACGATGGAGGCCACGCCGTCCAGAATGGACTTGGCGAAGAGGGTTTGATGGTCTCCGGTAAGCCCGCTTTCCAACGACCCCACGATGGCCATGGACCCGACGCAGAAAAGAAGGCTCGCCGCCACGAACCCCTTGGAAAAGCCCCCTTCCCCCTTGGAGAACCGCCGTTCGAGATGGTTCCCGAAAAGCTCCAGACGCTCCTCGATCCGGAGCATTTCCCCGACGACGCTCCCGATGGCCAGGCTGACGATCACCAGCAGGATCTCCTGTGCGGCCAGGGCGCCTTTGAGGCCAATCAGGATGACGGCCAGGCTGATGGCATGCATCACCGTCGTCGTGTACCTTTCGGGGGCGCCGCCTCTCAGGAGAAGCCCCACAAGGCCTCCGCAAACGATCGCGAGTGTATTGACCACGGTTCCCAGCAAAACGTCATCCTTCCAAAGGGGTGTTGGCGCGGTTGACCGGGGAGTGAGGGCCTCGGCCCATGCGCTCCCGCGGCGGCGATCCCTGAAAACGGCCTGAACCATATGCAAGGCGGGGAATCGTGTCAAGCTGAAAGATGCGGCGCTTCGGGATATTCCAACCGCCGGGGAGGCGACTCCATCGCGGGGTTCGGGATCAGCGCCCCTCAGGCGGGGTTTCCGGCGGAATGCCCTCGGGGATCAGCCGCCACACCTGGTTGCCTCCGCCGTTGCAGCCGGCCTGCTGGACGTTGGCGCCGTCTTCGACGCTCTCCCCTTTCACATCCATGCATCTGCCGCTGTTCACCGAGATGATGCGGAGGTCGCCGCCGGCTTCCGAAACGAATTTCCAGCGCTGGTTGGCGCCGCCGTTGTAGTCGTGCTGCTGGATGTTGGCGCCGTCCCCGGTGCCTGAGGATTGGACGTCCACGGCCTTGCCGCTGTGGTAGGATATGATGCTGTAGACGGGGCTGCCGTCCGATTCACCGTCGGGGAATAGGGTCCATAGCTGGTTCGGCCCCCGGTTCAACCGGAACTGCTGGATGTTGGCGCCGTCCTCCTTGCTCTTGCCGTCCACATCCAGGGCCTTCCCGCTCTTCCGGGAGACGATCCGGTAGGCGGTATCCGAATGGGGGTAGGGCTGAATGCGCCAGGTCTGGCCGGATCCGCTTCCGCACACGAACTGGTGGACGTTGGCCCTGTCCGGCTTGCCGCCGCTTTGGACCGTCAGGCATTTTCCGCTGTGGACGGCCAGAATCCGGAAACGATCCTCCCCGGCCGGCACCAGCCGCCATCGCTGGTTCCGGCTCCCGAAATCCCTGAAAAGCTGAACGTTGGCGCCGTTCTTCCGGCTGTAGCCCGCCACATCCGCCACCCTGCCGCTCTTGAGGGAGACGATGGCAAAGGATTTCCGGAAACGCTCCGGCCTGAAGCGCCAGCACTGCCCGACGCCGCCGTTGACGCCGGCCGCCCCGATATTGGCGAGGTCGACCGCTTCCGCACCGTCGACCTGCAGGGCAAGGCCGCTCTCCGCTGAAACGATCAGGCAGGTCCGATCGGCAGGCGGCTGCCCCCAGGCCATCCCGATGCCCGCGAGCAGCAGCATCCCCGCGAGGATCAGGGTTTCTCCAGGCCGCCGCAGCCTCATGTTCCGATCATTTCCTGATGTATCCCCATTCCACCAGCCGATTGTAGGCATGCTGCGCCTGGGCCCCCTTCTGGACGGATTGGAGGTATTTCTGATACTGGGCGGCGGCATCCGGTTTTCTTCCCATCCCCTCCAGGGCGTATCCTTTCAGAAAAGCAGTGCTGGGATTGCCGGGAAGGATCTGGTCGTACCGGTCGAACGCCTGAAAGGCTTCCTGGAATTGCTTCTGATCGAGGCGGGCAAACCCGCTCACATAGTACGCCTGGGCCTCCCCCGGATAGACGGCCCGGGCCTGATCCGCATACCTCAGGGCCTCCCGGCTCTTCTCCTGAACGATCAGGCATTTTGACATCATCACCAGGGCGGCATAATCCCGGGGGGCCTGTTCCAGGGCATTCCTGAAAAAGGATTCGGCCTCGTCGTAGCGCTTCCTGGAAAGGGAGGCATCCCCTTTCTGCATGAGCTCGATGGCCCCCTTCATCCGGCGAAGGGAGGCCGTCTGGTCCATGTAGCGCTCCTTGCCCAGGGGCGCATTATGGGAGGCCTGATATTTCGTCCGGGCGTCATTCACGGCGGTGCGATACCGCTCATCGCTCATGGGGTGGGTGGAAAAAAGCACGTCCGCGTAGCCGGGCTTTTCCTTGGAAAGGGAATTGAGCATTCCCATCAGATCCACAAACCCGTCGGTGTTGTAACCGGCCTTGACCATGTATGCGTTTCCCAGGGCGTCGGCCTCCCGCTCGTTGTCCCGGCTGTAGGAGGCCAGGAGGAGGCTCGCTCCCAGCATCCCGAGCTGCCCGGCAATATCTCCGTAAGATGCGCCGCCCATCCCTGCGGCCAACTGCAGCCCGGACAGCAACACCGAGGTCATCTGGCTCTTGGACATCTGTTCAGCGGTGTGGCGCGCGTTGACATGCCCGAGTTCGTGCCCCAGAAGCGCCGCGAGCGACGCCTCGTTTGCCAGCTCCAGGAGAATGCCCCGGGTGACCGCGATGCTCCCGCCGGGAAAGGCATAGGCATTCACGTAAACCGCATTGACCGTACGGAAGGCATAGGGCATTCCCGGCCGGTGGGTATGGGGAATGAGCGAACGGCCGACCCCGTCGATATACCGGTTCAGGGCCGCATCCTGGGTGAGGCCGTAGTCGGCCGAATACTGCCTCGGCGAATACTGGCGATCGATCTGGATCTCCTGGGCTTCGGAGACCAGCATGAGTTGAGACCGCCCCGTGACGGGATCGAAAGCGCACCCCGCGGCCGCTCCGGCGGCGCTCATGGACAGCATCCAGAGAAACTCCCTCCGGGTCAGGCATCCCGGCGCCGCAGGGCCGAAAGCCCGTCCCGGACCCGCCCCGCCTCCGCAACCAACGTTCATGAATCCCTCCTATACACCGTCATCCGCTTCATCGTTCCATCCTCCCGTCGCAAGCGGCGTCCGCCGGGAGGCATCACCGGCATACTAAAAACAATTGCGGGAAAATGTCAACCGGGTTGGCCGATCTCCTGCAACGCAACCCCCTGAATCGGCATCGGCCTTGACCCGACCGCCTCTTTTGCCTATAAGGTTTTCGGGGAGCATCGACCCTGCCGCGCCCCTGGAGGGGCTACCACACAAGATGAAAAGGATATCGGACCATGCGGGAAATCGTCGAACTGACGAAGGCGCTCATCCGCTTCAAGACACGCGCTTCGGAGCCGGAAGAGCTTCAACGCTGCGCGCAGTTCATCGCATCAACCCTCGATGACTGCGGGGCCGTTTATCACCGCCAGGACGCCAACGGCATTCCGTCGATCTGGGCACTGCCTCAAGCCGGCCGGACAAAAATCCTGCTCATGAGCCATTTCGATGTTGTCGACGGCCCCGATGAAATGTTCGAGCCCGTCGAAACCGACGGGAAACTCTTCGGGCGCGGCGCCGTGGACGACAAATACGCCGTGGCCCTCTCCCTCGTCCTGTTCCGGAACCACCTGACCGCGCTGAAGAAGAGGGGCATCGGCCAATCGGCCATGCCTGTCGGCATCCTGATGACCGGCGACGAGGAAACGGGGGGCTGCAACGGCGCGGCCAAGGCCATCGCCCGGATCCGCGCCGACTTCTGCATCGCCCTCGACGGCGGCGACACCGGACGGATCATCACCCGGGAGAAGGGCATTCTTCGAATCAAAGTGACTGCATCCGGCAAATCGGCCCACGGGTCCCGACCATGGCTGGGGAACAACGCCATCGAGATCCTGATGGACGACCTTGCGCGGCTGAAGCCCCTTTTCGACCGGGAGACTTTAGGATACGAGCCTGAGGGCCACTGGCACCGGACCCTGAACATCGGCCTCATCGCCGGCGGCAGCGCCGTCAACCAGGTGCCGGATGAAGCCGCCGCCCATCTCGACATCCGGTATACGGAGCATGACGATGTCCCGAATCTCATCGACGAGATGGAGCGCCGCATTCAGAGCCCCCTCACGGTCCTGACCCGGGAGCCTATTTTCTCGACCGGCAGGACCCCTTATCTGGATCTGCTGCAGCAATCCGCCCCCCACGCGAGGCTCGGCCGGGAGGACGGCGCCAGCGACGCCCGCTTTTTGG
Source organism: Desulfococcus sp. (assembly GCF_041737845.1). GTDB lineage: Bacteria > Desulfobacterota > Desulfobacteria > Desulfobacterales > Desulfococcaceae > Desulfococcus. The sequence continues at coordinate 26,428 of NZ_JBGSQX010000175.1, read as the reverse complement.
CGGCCCACGGCATCCCGGGGGTGGTGTGGGGGGCCGACGGGGACCACACCCAGCACGCGGCCGACGAACATGTCGATATCGACAGCATCGGCCGCCTCTACGCCGCCCTCGACCGGTTCATCGCCGCCTGCTGAACCGCCCGGGCGCGGACGACGCAGACCGGGGGCGGTCATCCGCGGGGACCTCCCGGCAGGGCTCACCGGACGTTCCGGAAAATCCCGAGGGAGTTGGGGTGATGCATCTCATCGGCCATATCCCGGGTATGGCACACCTTGCAGTTTTTGTTGGCGCCCATGGGATAGGGCATCCCCTGATACTGGACGGGCGGGATATTGTCCCGATCGCTGCCGAAGGGGTTGTCGGCCGGATAGATGGCGTGGGGGCTGCCGTGGCAGGCCGCGCACATCACCCCGCCGCCGGAGCGCATCCGGTAGAGATCCGCTTCCGAAGCCGTCCAGTGATTGAAGGCGTCCAGGGCTTCGGGCGGCTGGAAACCCACGTGGCAGGTCAGGCAGTCGGGCTCGTTGATCCAGGGCTTCCGCGGCCGGATCTCCCCGGCGGACGCGAAATTCGCGGGGGTCAGGAGGGCTGCCGTCTTCTCCGCGGAGGCCTTGCCCGCCATCCGCTCCGCAACCAGCAGGCTGAGGGCGTGATCCGCCATCTCGCCGTGGCAGTGGGTGCAGTCCAGCCCGATCGCCCGGTGGATGCCCCGGTAGGCCCGGGTCACCCCCTCCGGCCGGCCGGGGTGGCAGCTTGCGCAGGCTTCCGGCCCCCGGTCCGTCAGGTGGACGGCATGGAACCCGTGAATGGACGCCGAGAGGTTCATCTGCGATTTTTCCGCGTCATGGCAGGACTGGCAGCGCACGGGAGCGCCGCCCCGGGCCTGCTCCAGGAGCCTTGTTTTGTTCATCCGGTCGTGGACCGCGAGAATATCCTCGGCCGTCTCGTCTGAAAGGCCGGCCTTGCCGTCCATGCGCCAGCCGCCCCCGTGGCACTCCCGGCAGTTCATTTCCGTCGAAACGGCCACGGGAATAAGGGTTTCGGCCAGCACCTTTCCGCCGGGATCGACCGCTGAAACGGTCATGCGGGGATAGGGCATGAAATTGCCTTTTTCGCCGTAGGGCATGACCGGAACGCCCTTTGCCAGGAACGCGCCCGTCGCTTCGTCATAGGCCAGGGTGTCCGCGACGCGCTTCCCGTAAAGCCCCGCTCCCTCGGCCAACTCCCTGCCCGTCAACGATCCGGCGGTTTTCCAGAAATCGCTGTGGGCGGCCGGATTCTCGAATCCCGCTTCCATGCGGTAGCGGAGGGTCACGCCGCTGGTGATCCGCTCGAGGGACTCCCCGCGCCGGATCAGGAGGGCGTGAATATCGCTGCCCGGGGCCGCGAAGCTGAAGTATCGGTCGGCGTCCGAGACGCAGTGCATTCCCTTGGCGTTCCAGGCCAGCAGGACGAATTCATCCGCATCCGCATTGAACGGCGGAATCGCAACCGGAAGCGCTTCGACGGCCGCCGGCGCTTCAGGCGCCTTCCCGTGGAGGCCCGCGGCGATATAGGCGGCCAGGGCGTCCCGCTCCGCCGCGTTGCCCAGAAAGGGCGGCATGTAGGTGTTGATCTTCCCCATGCCGTTCAGCATGGCCGCCATGCCGTAGCGGGAATACTTTTCGGTGAGAGGGAGAATGTCGTGCATGGGGCCGCCGACCGAATGGCAGGCGCTGCAGAGAAATTTGAACGCCTCCGCGCCGGCCGCCATCTGGTTTTCAGGGGTGATCTCCTGGTATTTCGACCAGCGCGCAGCCTTGAGGACGCCCGTCTTGCGGATGTCCTCCACCGCCTGGACGGGGGCCGCATTGGAATAAAGATACCCGTGGATCAGGTAGGGCCGCCGGCCGGCCTCCCGGATGAATTCAAAAGATCCCATGTAGGCAAGTCCGATGACCAGCAGCAGGCCCGCAATCCCCCGTTTGACGGGAAGGCCGACGCGCAGGGACATCAACACGCCCGCCGTGAATATCCCGGGGGAAATCCAGAGGAAGGACTTGAGATAGCGGAGGGTTTCCGGAGAGATGCCCAGGATCATCTCCTGCTGAGCCGGAGGAAGCGCCCGGATGTACCACCACCCGGCGCCAAGAATGACCGGAAGGGGAATCAGAAGCCATTTGGAGCAATAGCGGAGAAGGTTCTCCCGAAGGTCCGGGGCGGAGACCGCCAGGGCCGTGACATACCCGAACAGCCCGGCCAGCATGAACGCCATGGCCGAGCGGAACACGAGGGCAGGCCAGAAGGAGGGGTTGAAAAAGCCGTCCCAGAAGCCGCGGGTGACCAGCCAGTCTCCCGGGGTCAGCATGAATGCCACGATCCCGTTGATGACGAAGAGGGAGAGCCAGCCAAGGATGAAGTAAAGCCACCCCACGGCGAGGTGGGTCTTTTTGGCCATTTTCCCGAAGGTATGGTAGTAGACGAAGAGGGTAACGATCTCGCCCAGGAAAAAAACCCATTCGGTGGCCCATCCAAAGAAGAAATAATGAATCAGGATCGACGCCCCCTGGGGGCTCAGGACGGAGATGACAAACCAGATCCCCACGCCGGTGACGGCCCCGAACACCGCGGTCAGGATCAGGAAGAACCCGGCATGCTTCCTGGCGTAATCGAGGATCGCGGGGGAATTGTCCCGGTGCCCCTTGGTTTCGGTCAGCACGATAAAGAGCCCGCCCCCGACGGCGAAATGGGCGATATACACGTGAACGACCGCGATCAGGGCGATCCAGAATCCGCCTCCCAGCGCGTCCAGTTCCCACACCGGATAGTTTAACAACCCATATCCATTCATCTCCACCCCTCACGGCTTTTCGAAGCATCTGTTGCGGTTGGCGTTGACATCTCATTGCAGTCTATAAGCGATATGGGAGGGTCGTGTCAATACGCCGGCGGCGTGGGGATGGATCCCTCGATGGGATTTAGGGGATAGGATTTCAGGGATGGGACGAGGGTCCGACGGGATTTTCTTTCCCCCGCCGGCATTCGCGGAGCTGCCGGCAGACGGCAAGATCGGTCGGAAACGCCATGGGCGGAAGTCGGTCCAGGGGGAAAAAGCCAACCGCTGCGGCATCGGAGCCGGGCCGCATCGTTCCTGCCGGAGCCTCCCCCCAAAACCAGACGCCCACCGTCTGGCGGGATCGGTCGTGAAAGTTGGAATGAACGGCGAACACCGGGCCGACGGCCACCGAAAGTCCGGTTTCCTCCCGGAACTCCCGTACGGCCGCCGTCCGGATCTCCTCATCCCACTCGACATGGCCGCAGGGGATGCACCACAACCCCTCGCGGGAGCCGCTGCGGCGGACCAGAAGCAGGCGGTCCGCCTCGAGCAGGATCACCGCGACGCCGACGGTGGGGTTGCGGTAAAAGGTCTTTCCGCAGGGCGCACAGCACCGGCGCTCGTTCCGGCCGTCGCGGCAGCCCGCCAGCGCCGCCCCGCAGAACGGGCAGAACCTAAAAAGGCCAGAACTGGTTGTCATTCCATATCTTTTCCGTCAGCTCCCGGTCCATGTCCATCAGGATGGTCAGATGGCCGTTCTCCCAGTCCGAGAGCCACTCGTAGAGCTTCCGTTCCTCGGGCTCATCGGTTTCCCCGGCGCGCTCCGCGTAGAGTTTGATAGCGCGCTCTTCCATGGCCATGGCCGCCTGGATTGCGGCGGATTCGAATCCGGCGCTCTGAATTTTCTCTTTGAGGGCGTCGTTCAGGACCGCCGACGCCACGTTCGCCGTTGCCTTGGAGTAGGCCGCGTCCTTGAATTTCCCGCTCTCCCTGAAGGCCTTGTACTGGTCCGAAAGGATCTTGATGTGATAGTCCTCCTCCTCGGCCATGATCTCGAAAAACTGCTTGATGGCCGGGTTCGAAGACTGGGCGGCCGCGCTACGGTAAAAGGACTTTCCCCGCATCTCCAGCAGCATCGCACTCTTCAATATCTCTATTGCTCTGTTCTCTTGCATCCATGCCTCCTCGCACTCGGTATCGGGGCGTCCCGGCAGGCCCGCCCCCGGAAATGCCAATCGATTTGTCCGCATCCGTTTTCCAGGAAACGCCGGAAACGCGCTTCCTGTTTGTTCTTCGAATTACTTGAACGGCGTGTCCCAGAAGGTCCAATCCGCCGCATCGCCGGGGTAGCCGTAATCCTTGGCTGAACCGGAGTATCCCACGGCCCATCCAACTGCGTCCGGTGGGATGGTCAGGTTGCGGGTGAAACGCCAGGTTCCGGTTTCCCGTCCCATGGGGGCGGTGTAAATCCGACCCACGGCGATGACCTGACCGTCGGCGTTGAGATAATAGGCATCCAGGTAAAAGGAGAGCATGATGGGGAAGTTGTTGATGCTGCCCCGGAAATCAACGGTCCCGTTGACCGTCATGCCGTCGCCCTGGCGGACATACTCGTAGGAGAGGACCATGTCCCGGCCCACCCACGCCCCCGTATGGGGCCCGCCCTCATGGAGAGGCAGGCGCCGCTCCGGTTCAACCGTCCGCCCCACGCCCCGACTGAAGAGCTGACATCCGGCCAGAACGGCCGCCGCCGTCAGGATCCATACCAGAAACCTCGCGTTTTCGGCAATCCGTTTCATCACCCACCTCCCCCGCCATCTCTGAAAATGAAGCACTTCGAATGCTCAGAAACTGCTCCGCGTCGATATCCGTTAATATAGATTGCCGTCCGCACCCTGTCAAACCGCCCCGGCGGGCATCTGACCCGTTAACCAGGGGAATGCCGGTCATTTGTTCATTCCCCTTGCCCGGAACCGGCGCCCTCAGAGTCCAGATCATCGGGAAGCGCCCATCGAACGGGGCAGGACCCCTCGACGACAGCGGCAACATGACCATCGAAATAGACGTGCCGAACCCGGTATTCGGTTTCCTGATATCGCACCAACAGGCGTTGATCGTCCTGGATATGGGTCACGCGGCATTTCAGCAGATGGGCGATGCCGGCGCCGCCGATCTTGAGCACGGCCTCCTTGGCGGTCCAGAATCGAAAGAAGGATTCCGGCAGATCCGGATCCACCAGTCGCCATTCCTCCTCGCCCGCCGTCTTCGGCCTCAGGTGGACGTTATAGAGCCGGATCTTTTCAAGGTCGATGCCCACCGGCTCGGAGGAGAACACCCCGGCGACATAACGCGGCTTGTGGCTGATGGACCAGTATCCGCCGGGAAGAGGAAACGGACGGCCGGATGTCTCATTTTTCAGTTCACCCGGGAGCAGGATCACCCCCCGAAACCCGGCGGAGGCGATCAGTGCCCGCCGGGCGTATCTGCTGAGGAACCGGACCCGATCCCTCGGCGGAAGCGGGAGGTAATCATCCTCCGGCACCCGGAGGATCACCGGGCGCACGGCCGCTTCAGCCTTCGGTTTCATCGGCCGCCTTGAGGATCATCCGGCAGTCGGCCACCGTGGCCCCCCGACCCTGCTCGTGGACCAGGAGCGGGTTGATGTCCAGTTCCTGGATCTCGGGGTGGTTGACGACCATGTCCGATAGGCTGACCAGGAGCCGTTCGACCGTGGCCAGATCGGATTCCGGACGTCCCCGGAAGGCCTTTAGGAGCTTGTGGCCCTTGATCTTGCGCATCATCCGGCGGGCCTCGTTCCGACCGATGGGCGCCAGCCGGAACGACACGTCCTTGAAGACCTCGACGAAAATGCCGCCGAAGCCGTACATGATCAGCGGGCCGAAGATCGGATAGCGGTTCGCGCCCAGGATCACCTCCCGCCCGGGCTCGGCCATCTTCTGGATGAGCACCCCCTCGATCACCGCATCGGCGCTGTAGTTCCGTGCGCTTTCGACGATCCGGGCGAAGGCGCTCTCTACCGCCGCGGCATCCTTCAGGCCCACCTGGACCCCGCCGGCGTCGGACTTGTGGAGAATCTGGGGGGAAACGATCTTGAGGACCACCGGATACCCGATTCTGTCCGCGATGGCGGCCGCCTCGGCCTCGGTTTTGGCGAGTTCGGTGGGGAGCACGTCAAAACCGTAGCACGAAAGCAGGGTGAGGCCGTCGAGTTCCCCCAGCCGGGTCCTGCCGCTCGCAATACATTCCGCGATCATCCCGCGCGCACGATCGATATCATGGGTCAGGGTGAACTGGGCCAGGGACTGGCGGTTCAGCCACTGGGAATACCGGTACAGGGTACCGAAGGCCCGGGCCGCGCTTTCCGGGAACCGAAAGACCGGGATGCCGTTTTCCTGGAGGTGCTTCACCCCCGCCGAGACATCCACGATCCCCATGAAGCAGCAGAGGATCGGCTTGTGGGTGCGCCGGGCGATGCTGACCACCGCCTCGGCGGTGCCCAGGGCGTTGGTCATGGACTGGGGGGTCAGGATGACGAGGGCGCCGTCGACCCCTTCGTCCCGGATGACCGTCGCCAGGGCGTTTTCATACCGGTCCTGGGCTGCGTCGCCGATGACGTCCACCGGATTGTGGAGATTGGCCGCCGCAGGCAAATGGCTTGCCAGGGCCTCGATGGTGTCTTCCTTGAATTTGGCGAGCACAAGGCCCGAGGAGACGGTCATGTCCGTGGCCACGATCCCGGGGCCGCCCGCGTTGGTCACGATGGCCACGCGGTTGCCGTCGGGGACCTTCCTGCGGAACTTGCCCAGGGCCGACTGGTTCTTGTAGGCAAAGGTGCTGGCAAAATCGAAAAGATCGTTGATGGAGTCGACGCGGATGATGCCCGCCTGTTCGAAGATGCTGTCGTAGACCGCCTCGGAGCCGGCCAGGGCCCCCGTATGGGAGGCTGCGGCCTGGGCCCCGGCGCTGGTCCTGCCGGACTTGATCACCAGCACCGGCGTCGGCCGGTCGCCGGAGGTGATCTTTTTCACCTCTTCGATGAACTCGGGTCCGCGGCGCAGCTCCTCCAGGTAGATCATGATGACCTCGGTGTCGAAATCCTGGTGAAAATACCGGAGCAGGTCCAGCTCATCCACGTCGGCCTTGTTGCCGATGGAGATGAATTTGGAGAAGCCGAAATCCCGGTCCGCGGCAAAATCGAGGACGGCCGTGCACAGGGCGCCGCTCTGGGAGATGAACGAGATATTCCCGGCCTTGGGCATCCGGTTGGAAAAACTGGCGTTGAGGCTGACGTGGGCCAGCGGATTGATGACCCCCAGGCAGTTGGGGCCGATGAGTCGGATATCGGCCTTGCGGCACATCGCCACGATCTCGTCCTCCATCTCGCGCCCCGCCTTTCCGACCTCCCGGAAGCCCGCGGAAACGATGACGGCCCCTTTCACGCCCTTGTCGATGGCGTCTTCGATGGCCGCTCTGGCCGGTTTGGGGGGGAGGATGATCATGGCCAGGTCGACCGGATCCGGGATCTCCTTGATGGTGGGATAGGCCCGGACACTCAGAATCGATTTTGCTTTGGGGTTCACCGGGTAGAGAACACCGTTGAAACCGCCCCTCAGGATATTGGCGAAGATATCGTGCCCCACCTTCCCCGGTGTGGCCGAAGCCCCGACGACCGCAACGGACTGCGGGGAGAAGATTGCATCCAGCTTGTTCATGACGCGTCTTTCCTTTCCTGTATGTTGAGGGCTTCCTGGTAAATGAACTTTCTGGATACCCCGTATTTGCCAGCCAGCCGGCGGGAGATGCCTGACAGCCTGGCGCCCGGCTCCGCCAGGGCCGCTTCGATCTCCCGCCTCATTGTTTCATCCGAAGTCGCCCCGCCGTCCCCGCGGCCCGACACCAGGAAGGTGCATTCCCCTTTGATCTCTACCCGCGCCGCGAGGCGCCTCAGGATATCCGACAGCCGTCCCCGGATGAACTCCTCATGGGGCTTGGTCATCTCCCGGCACAGAACGGCCTCGCGGTCCCCCATGACGGCGGCGACCTCTTCGATGAGGGCCTTCATCCGCCGGGGGGACTCGTAGAAGATGAGGGTCCTGGGCTGGACTTTCAGGGCGTCCAGGGCCTCGGCCCGCTTTCCTTTCTTCCGGGGGAGGAATCCCACGAACACAAAGGAGTCCGTGGGCAGGCCGGACGCGGACAGGGCGCCGACGGCGGCGGACGGTCCGGGGATGGGGATGACCTGGATGCCGTTTTCCACCGCCGTTTTGACCAATCGATATCCGGGGTCCGAGAGGGTGGGGGTGCCGGCATCGGAGACCAGGGCCACGTCCTCCCCCCCGGCAAGGCGCGCCACAAGGGTCGAAACACGGTCGTCCTCGTTATGTTCATGGCAGGAGATGAGGGGTGCCCCGATATGGTGGTAGGAGAGCAGTCTCGCCGTATTCCGGGTATCCTCCGCCGCAATGACCTGAACCCGGTTCAGGACGCTGACGGCCCGGATCGTGATATCGTCCAGGTGGCCGATGGGCGTGGCGACAATATAGAGCTTCCCTGCGGGGGTCGTGGTTTTCATGGTGGATTATTCTGTAATGGCTTTTTGGAGCCATCCCTTTCGATCGAGGAGGTCCCAGGCGAGTCGGATATGCTTTTCCTGGAACATCTGCTTTCGACTGTTCCAGTCGTAGGTTTTGCTGACCGCCTCATCCGCTGTTCCGGCGCCCTCGCGCGTTGCAACCCAATGCACCGTGGAGAGAAGTTCCATACCGAAAGGGGTTTCGAAACCTTCAATGAGATCGACAACCCTTTGAAAATGGCTTCGGGTAGAACCATGATTTTCAAGAAAATTCTCTGCCTGCGGAAGAATCCCGGGAAGCAGGCTGATTTCCCGTTCCGGATTGTCTGCCGCATCGCCATAGCCGCTGATGAAATGCCCCTCCATGAGGTTCAGGACATGACGCAGGTTTCGGGCATACGGACCATAAGGTCCCTTGTGGTATTGGAGTTTCAACCCCTCTCCGGCCTCCTGCATAAAATACATCAATTTGTGGATCTCCAGGAGCGTCACAAAAGGATCCATGACCGCTGCAAGATAGCGGCGCATCAACACGAGCAGCGCCGCCCGCCCGACGGTCAACCCCGGCGCTTTCTTGGCATGGGCCATGTTTTCCGCAGGAGGCGCGCCCGTGGGTTCATAGAGCAGTACACGCACTTCCGGCAGATCCTGGAAAGCCGCCTCAATTCGCGCCCGGACATCCGCCCACCGCAAACCGCCAAGGCCGCAGCCTAAAGGGGGAATGGCAATGGATTGAAGGTCTCTTTTGCGCACTTCTTCAACCAGCGCACCAAGGCCGGCATCGATATCCGTCATCCGGCTCTTGCCTTTCCAGTGGCGTTTGGTTGGAAAGTTGATGACGTAGCGGGGATTGCCGATACGGTTAAGATCATAGACAAACATCTTGCCCGGCTGCAATCCCTTATTGTCACAAACGGCCTTATAACGCTTGAAATTTTCAGGAAATACTTTCTTGAACTGGAGGGCAATCCCCCGCCCCATGACGCCGACGCAGTTCACGGTATTCACCAGCGCCTCGGCATCTGCGCGCAGGATGTCGCCTTGCGTCAATTCAATCATGAATACCCCCTTGTATACTTAATAATACCAAGCCCTCTCGATGGTCACGAGCGGTTTATGCCGAACATTCCGGAGGATGCCGTCGACGTGATTGCGAATGACTTCATTCAAGACCCCGATTTTCTCCACCAGTCCCCAAGGGCAGGCATCATGGATCAAAAACTCGGCCTGCTTGCCTTCCTTGATCAGCGGATCACGAAAGTCGTTCGATGCGATCGCCTTCCAGTCGATTTTGTCCAAGTCACTTCGGTTGTTATGGAATTCAGCATAGTAGCTGCCGGCGTTCCGGTCTGAGAAAGCCCAGCACACCCCGTGCTGACGCGCCCAACTGACGGCTGCGCCCATATCCACCTGCAGATGCAGAACAGGCCCTTGTCCATCGCGATAATGAGTGAGATCCGGGTGATTTCCTTTGTAGAGAATATAAAGCATGATGGAGCGGGGGCAAAAATAGAAGGGCACATACTCGCCGACCCGGGTGCTGGGATGACACGACACATGTATTTCATGCAACCGACGCCGCTTGATTTCGGTCATCCCGATGGACGTCTGGCCACCCCCCTGCCCGACTCGCCGACCATCCGCCTCGATGCACCCGGCCTCAATGATGGAAACGAGGTTGTCGATATGGGTGATATGGTAGAGTTTCGGCTGAGCCGGCGATGTTGTCATTTGGATCTTGCTTATCCCGATCGCTGGTTTCTGACGCCCTCATTATGGATCAATTCGTCAAGCTGCTCAATCTGATCACTCAGTCTGATCGACAATGCATTCGGCTGCAGTTCGCAGGCATCTTTGACTATTTTCATAGGATGTTGGCACCTTGGGTGTCGGATTCAAAGGGACTGGCTTGATCACTTTTTCCCGGGATCAATCAAGGATGGATCTTTTTGCCTTCTTTTTTTTGTCACACCTTCCCCTACAAATCAATATCGGAAACGAGTTGAGGTCTGTTTGAGAGGTACTATTGAAGTCGAGGATTTTTATTCGGGTGCGGCTTTGTTGTGCAGCGGGGCCGAATCTCGGATGGGCCGGGAAGGAAGAGCGCCGAAGACCTCCCGGCAAAACACCGAAGGGCCTTCGGAGCTGTCTTGTGAAGGGGAGGATGCGATTTAGAGAAACGTCAGATACCGGTCGACCTCCCACGGGGTGACATGGCGCATGAACTCTCCCCACTCGGCCTTTTTCAGGCGGATGAACTCGTCCGCGATGGGGCCCAGGCCCGAACGGACCACGTCGTCCTGCTCCAGGGCCGTCACCGCCTCCATGAGGTTCTGGGGCAGGAGGATCATCCCCCGCTCCCGGCGCTGGTCATGGGGCAGGTTCCAGACGTTTTCCCCGATGATGGCATCCCCGGGGTCGATGCGGTTTTGGATGCCGTCCAGCCCCGCGGCGATATGGGCGGCCATGAGCAGGTAGGGGTTGACCATGGCCGAGGGGGAACGATCCTCGAACCGGTTGGGCGCCGGGCACCGGAAGAGCTGGGTCCGGTTGTTGTCGCCGTAGGAGGCGTATGCGGGCGTCCAGGTGTAGCCGGAGGTGGACGAGTAGACGAACTCTCCGCTCTGAATGCGCCGGTAGCAGTTGATATTGGGGGATGCCACGGCCGTGATGGCCCGGACGTGCTTGAGCAGCCCGCCCACGTAATGGATGGCGGTATCCGAGAGGCCGAGCCCCTTGAGGTCCCTGCTGCCGCCGTTCAGGGGGAACAGGTTCCTGCCGGTCTCGGCATCGGCGACGTGGAAATGGAGATGGGCGCCGGAGCCGGTCTTGGTGTCAAAGGGTTTAGCCATGAAGGTGGCGGTGGCGCCGTATCTGACGGCCACCTGGCCCGCCATCATACGGAAACGGACGAGACGGTCGGCCGATTCCAGGGCCGGGGTCCACCCGAAGTTGATCTCGTACTGGCCGTTGGCGTCCTCGTGGTCGCTCTGGTAGATCTCAAATCCCATCTCGTTGCCGTAGCGGATGATGTCCTGAAGGTAGTCCATGGTCTGGCACATCCCCCTGAAATCATAGCAGGGTTTGGTCAGGGTGTCGATGCCCAGGGGATCCCAGGGCCTGAGGGAGCCGTCGGGCTTCCGCTGCACCAGGAAATGCTCGGGTTCAAACCCGCCGTTCAGGGCATACCCCGCCTCGGCGAACAGATCGATCATCCGCTTGAGGTTGGTTCGGGGGCAATAGGGCCACGGCTCGCCGTCAACATAAATGTCGCAGGAGGCCACGGCCACGTTGGGCCGCCAGGGAAGCCTGCAGTAGGTGTCGAGATCGGTACGACCCATCAGGTCATGGTGCTCCGGCCCCTGGCCCATCCCCCATACGGCGGCACCCGCAAAGCCCGCGCCGCCGGTCGCCAGGTCGTCAAAACAGTCCAGGGGAACCTGCTTGACCTTGGGACAGCCGTGGATGTCCACGAACTGGGCCAGGATGAATTCCACGCCCTGGGCTTTCAGCGCCTCCCGAATTTCATCCCGTCTGCTTTCACTGGTGGCGGAACCCCGCATTGAAACTATCTTGTTCATGGTGTGCTCCCTGTTCTCTGTTTTCGGATATTTTATGTGGATGCTATTTGTTTTCATTCATCCCGCCGGACAACACGGCCGGATCTCGCGGGTCAAAATCTTTCCTGAATGCCGGCCGGATGGCCCGGTCACGGCAGCCGATCTAAAACCCCTCCCGCCTGCTCTGGCCTGATGTCAGGGGAATCCCCAGTGCCCGGCAGGTTGCCAGGGTGATGGCCCGCATGTCCTCGGGCTCCAGGTTGTGGACGTTGGTCTTGCCGGTGCACCGGGCGATGATGGCCGTCTCCTGGGACGCGGCCTGGATACAGTGGATCATCGATTCCCGGAGACGGTCCACGTCCAGTTGCTCCGGAAAGGTCATCGTCCCCCCGTCCGGCACGCCGCCGGCGGCAAACCCCATGGCGGCGCCGATCACCGAGGCCGTGCAGTTCATGGCCAGGGCCTTGGCGACGTCGGTCCCCGAACGCATGCCGCCGAAATGGACCAGGGCGATTTCCTCCTCCATGTTCATTTCCCGGAGCAGGCGGACGGCATCGCGCATGACGGTCAGATCGGGCGTGGCCGTGAGTTCGACCCAGGGCCGGTCGATGCCGCCGCAGGCATCCAGGACGAGAAGATCCAGTTCATGGTCCAGGGCATAGGGAAGGGCATCGGCCAGGTCCGGCCCCTTCACGGCCAGCCCCAGAAGCTGGCCGGGGTGAAGGCGGGTCATCTCCACCGGCTTAAAGCCGCCAGCGGGCACGAAGATGAGCCCGGCCGCCGCAGGGTCCGGTCGGTCGCCATCGCAGAGGAGCTGGAGCCATGGAAAACCGCGGTCTAAACCATCTCCGGCCGGGAGGGGGAGTCTGCCGACATATCCGCAGCCGGTGGCGGAGAGGGCGCCCGCCAGGGCCAGCCGGACCTCCCGGGGCGCTGCGTCGAATCCGGAAACCAGAAACGGCTGATCCATTTCCACGGCCCGCGCTGACGGGGGATGCCCGCCGATCTCGATGGTGCGTGAAATCCGGGTCCGCGTGAGGCACTCCTCCCGGTAGGGATCGATCACGAGGCGCGTCAGGGCCGCGGAAAGAAAAACCACATCATCCAGGTGGGCCGGCCGCGACTCGGGGAAGGGGTTCTCCCGGGGCGCCGACAGGACCCTGAGAATCTCCCGCTGGCCGCCTTCAACCGAAACATCGGTTTCGGCCATGGCCCGGATGAGCCGGAAGGATTCCCTGGGGAAATTGGCCGTACCGGTCTCCTTCGTCTCTTTTGCCACGGCCTGCGGGATCGGGGCCTTGACCGCCATGCGCTTTCGATATTCCGGCGCATAGGGCAGCCGGGTCAATTCGGCCGCCTCGGGGGTGAGGGCCACCAGGTCGCTTCTCTTGAGCTGCCTGACCTCCGAATACCCCAGGGCGCGGGTCACGGCCGCGAGCTGGAAGCGGATCGACTCGAGAAAGGCGTGCATCCTCGCGGCCTGTTTTTCCACGTCAAATTTTTCGACCCGGTCGGGGGCCTGGGTGGCGATGCCCATGGGGCAGTTCCCCGAGCTGCAGTCCATGCAGCCGATGCATCCTCCGGCGATCAGCATGGAGGTCCCGATCCCCACGGCCGTGGCCCCCAGGGCGATGGCCTTGGCCGCGTCGAGGCCGCTCTGGATGCCGCCCATCACCACGATGGGCAGGCGGCCCGCGGCATCGATCTCGGCGAGCCCGTCCAGGGCCTCCATGAGGGCCGAGATCGTGGGAATGCCGACATATTCGGCCACTTCACTGCCGGCTGCGCCCGTTCCCCCCTGCAGGCCGTCCAACTCGACGAAATCGAGGCCGTCCTTCAGGGCGATCTTGACATCGTCCCGGGTCCGGCCCGCCCCGAGCTTGATGGACACCGGCAGCCGCCATCCCACGGCCTCGCGGAATTCCTGCACCTTCATGATCAGGTCGTCGCCACCCAGGATGTCGGGATGCCGCGACGGCGAGCGTAGGTCCATCCCCTCGGGAATGCCCCGCATCTCGGCGATCTCCCGGGTCAGCTTGGAGGCCATGAGCTGGCCGCCCAGACCCGGTTTGGCGCCCTGGGAGATATAGATCTCGAGGCCGTCGGACCGCTTCATGTCGTGGATGTTCCACCCCAGACGGCCGGAGAGGCACTGGGCGATGAGCTGTCGGGCCTCGGCCCGCTCCACCGAGTGCATCCCGCCCTCCCCCGTGTTTTCCGAAATCCCGGAAAGGCGCGAGGCGATCCCCAGGGCCACCTTCATGCGGGGGCTCAAGGCGCCGAAGCTCATGGGCGCGATCATGACCGGCATGCTGAGGTCCAGGGCCCGGGCGCCGTGCTTGTCACCGATCAGGGTGCGCAGGTTGACCCGTGAGACCGGATCCGCCTCTCCGGATGCGACCGAAAGGTCCGTCCGGAAGGCGATGTCCGAGAAATGGGGCACATGCCGCGCGGTGCCGAACCCCCGGACCCGGTAGCGGCCGATGACGGACTTGACCTGGATGTCCTCCACCGTCTTCTCATTCCAGTACGGGGCCGTGCTGCCCGAGAATTTGGGAAACGGAATGGTCCGCTTTTTCGGTTCGGGGATGCCGTACCGCAGCTCCCTGCCGGCGCAGACGACCTTCTTGAAACGCCCTTTGAACGAGAGCCCGTAGCGGTCTAAAAAGGCCATGACGCTTTCCGTCTCCTCGCCCGCGGGATCGACGATCCTGGCGTCGTTGCCCAGGGACTCGATCCTGCCGCCCACGAAGATCTCTCCTCCGGCCATGTCCTCGCCGACCTTCAGGCCCGAATCCCCCAGGATGATCATCCGGCCGCCGTACATCATGTATCCGGCCATGAAGGACGAGTTGCCGCCGCAGCAGAGGGTCCCCTTCTTCATGACCTGCCCCGCCCGGGACCCCATGTTGCCGCGGACCACCACCTCCCCGCCCCGGAGGGCCTCGCCGGCGAGGGCGCCGGCATTGCCGCCCACCACGACGGCCCCCGAGAGCATGTTGTCGCCGACCCCCCAGCTCACATTTTTTTCCACCGTAATCTGCGGCCCGTCGGTGAGCCCCCCGCAGAAATACCCGGCCGATCCGTGAATCCGGACGCTCACGGGGTTGGTGAGCCCCACGGCGATGTAATGGCGGGCGTCCGGATTGATGATGTCGATATCCCTGTGGACCGCGCCGTATCCCCGGATGACCTCGTTGGCCGTTCGAATCGGCATCCCGGATAAATCGATGGTTGCCATGGCGTGTGCCTCTCCTCTAAATGGATCTGGACCAGAGCCCGAAGGTGAGCGGGGCAGGTTCCGTGGTTGCAAGGGCCCGCCCGGGAAAAAGGCGGTTGATCCCCACCTCTTCGGACGAGATGATGATCATGTCGTCGTCTTCATACTTGACCATGGGTTTGGCCGCCAGCTTGTCCTTGGCGTAGCCGATGGCCTCCTTCGTGGCGACCAGGTAGGAAAAGGTCCCGTCCAGGTCCGACAGGGAGGTCTTGAGGGCATCCTCCAGGCTTGCCCCCGTGCTCATCCGGTAGGCGAGATAGACGGCGATGAGCTCCGTATCGTTTTCCGTCTGGAAGGTCATGCCCCGACGCTCCAGTCGACGCCGCATGATCCAGTAGTTGGTGATCTGCCCGTTGTGGACCGTGGCGATGTCGGCGAAGCCGCAGGCCCAGAAGGGGTGGGAGGTGTCCGGATGAACCCCCGACTCGGTGGCGAGGCGGATGTGTGCGATGCCGTGGGCGCCGTTGAAATCGCCGATGCCGTACCGGGAGGCCAGGCCCACCGGCTGCCCCACGTCCTTGATGATGTCGAGGCTTTCGCCGATGGAGACGAGCTTGACCTGCCGCTCGATGGCGCGGGTCAGAGCGAGGAGATCGCCGGAGAATCGGGCCGTCACGCCGATGGTGCACCCCAGGGGCGCCGTATCGATGACATCGGCGCCCCGGGCCGCGAGGACCCTCCGGATCTTTGCGGTCTCACTCCCGGCGTCTGTCTCCCCCGGGATGAAAAACCGCATGCGCAGCCGGCCCGGCACAGGCTCCCGGTAGAGTGCCCAGCCCGCCGAATCGGGGCCCCGGTGCAGCGTCGCGTCCAGAATCCGGGTGAGGGCCTCCCCCGTGGACAGGTTCAGATCCCCCCGGCCGCCGTTTTTAAACAAAATCCCTGCAATGGCGCACATTGTCCTGCTCCTATGATCCTATGCGTGAGTTGGGTTCCGCGCCGCCCCTGGTTCCGCCCCCCTGAGGGGAGGCGCCCGGAAGCCTGATGCGACGGCTTCCGGACGGATGCGCGGCGCGACGCATCAATAGCTGTGGCGGTCGACCTGCAGCCCGGAATAGGCTTCGTTGCCGTGCTCCTCGATATCCAGGCCGGTCTCCTCTTCCTCGGCCGTCACCCGGAGCCCAACCGTATGCTTGAGGGCGAGGAAGAGGGCCATGCCGCAACCGAACGACCAGACAAAGCCCACGCCGATGCCGGTAAGCTGGGCCATGAGGACCGTCAAACTGAACTTTTCGACGCCGAAGAAGGCATAGGCCAAGGTTCCCCAGGCGCCGCAGACGCCGTGGACGCTGACGCAGCCGACAGGGTCGTCGACCTTCAGGAAACGCTCGATGCAGATGACGCTGAAGACCACCAGGACTCCCGCCACCAGGCCGATCATAAGGGCGCCGAAGACGTTGAAGACATCCACCCCCGCACAGATGGCCACCATGCCGGCAAGAAAACCGTTGACGGTCATCCCCAGGTCCGGCTTTTTGGCGTAGAACCAGATGGCGGCCATGGCGCCGATCCCGCCTGCTGCGCCGGCAATGTTGGTCATGACCGCGATGCGGGCCAGGTTGCCGTCGAAGGTCGTCGTGCTGCCCGGATTGAACCCGAACCAGCCCAGCCAGAGGATGAAGCCGCCGATGACGGCAAAGGGGAGGTTGTGTCCGGGGATGGCCTTGGGGTTGCCCTCGGCGTCGAACTTACCGACCCTGGGGCCGATGACGATGGCGCCGGCCAGGGCGATCCATCCGCCGATGGAATGAACCACCGTGGAGCCCGCGAAATCATAAAATCCGACGCCCAGAAGGCCTTCGAGCCAGCCGCCGCCATCCAGCAGGCTCCCCCAGGCCCAGCTGCCGAAGACCGGGTAGATCACCGCGCAGATCACGACGCTGTAGATCAGGTAGCTGGTGAACTTGCAGCGTTCCGCCACGCCGCCGGACACGATCGTCGCAGTGGTCGCCGCAAAGACGCACTGAAACAGCCAGAAGGCAAACCCCCACTGGGTTGCGGCCGTCTTCCCGAGAAAGAAGAGGGATTCATCGGGACCGGCGAACATGATGTGGAAGCCGATGACCAGGAAGGCAACGGTGCCGATGCAGAAGTCCATGATGTTTTTCATCATGATGTTGACGGCGTTCTTGGCCCGGGTGAAGCCCGACTCCACCATGGCAAACCCCGCCTGCATGATGAAAACGAGAAAGGCGGCAATGCAGGTCCAGAGCACGTCGCCCCGATACTGGAGGATTTCTATATCCGAGAGGTAGCGGGCAATGGAAACCGTCTCGGTTTTGCCTGCCACCGACACCTCGACATCCTCGGAAATCGGCGTTGTCTCGTCCCGGTAGGCGCCGGAGACCGGCAATTCCTTTCGAATCTCGTCCTGGGTTTTGCCTTTCAGCAGGGCTTCGGGAACCGTTTCAAGGGCTTTTGTCAGGGCGGCCGGTTCTTCCGCAGAGGCAGGCGAAGGTCCGCCGGCTGCTGTGATGAGAATGATGGCTGCCGCCATCCAAACCGTGGTAAGCATGATCCATGTGGGGCACGCGAAAAAACGCTTCATTTTGTCATCCTCCTATCCTTCGATTGAATGTGTTGTAGTGTGATCGCTCGTAAACTTCGTCAGATGGCGCTTTCACCGCTCTCCCCGGTTCGAATACGCGTGACCGATTCCACCGGCCAGACAAAAATCTTGCCGTCCCCCACCTTGCCGGTGTAGGCGCTTTTGGTGATGACATCGATGACCTGGTCCGCCATGCTCTCGCTGACCACCACATCCAGCTTGATCTTGGGAACGAAATCGATCTGGTATTCAGCCCCGCGGTAGACCTCCCTGTGGCCCCGCTGCCGCCCGAATCCCCTCACCTCCGTCACGGTCATGCCCTTGACGCCGATCTCGTTCAGGGCGTATTTGACCTCTTCCAGTTTGAATGGCTTGATGACCGCCTGGATCTTCTTCATGTCCCGCCTCCCTTGGTTGCCGAATTTGACGGCCCCCGATTTGGACCGTTCCACAAGTCCGTTTGCCATGCCGTGCGCATCTCTGTCGCTGCGACGATCGATAATCCTCTCTGTCGGAAGCACACAGCAAAGCCCGTACCAGTGCATCTCACCGCCTCGTTATATCCGGACAACAATCTATATTTAATAGAATATATTTTATTCTCAAATAATCTTCATGGGCCGCCCGAAACCCATAGTCTTTAGAAGGAAGACAAATTTGTTGCAATTTTTTTATTACCTGACATTTATGTTATTTTATGCCGCGAGAGATCTCCATGGGAAAAGAGCGTGCGAAAGGAGTTGATGCGATGGGTTCAGGACGGAATCACAGACAGTTTTGGGTGACAGGGAATTCTCTTGAAAAGAAGGGCGGGAGGCCTAAAAAAAAGCCGGGCGCTGAGGCCCGGCTTTCGGTGTAACGATGAACCTGGAAGAATGATACAGGCCGCGGCTATCCGCGCCACTCGGTATCGTCGACGGTGGTTTTGAAATCGGCCTCGACCACCTCGGGCAGCGCCTTGTCGCGGGTCGCCGCAATGTCCGCAGGCGACGGTTCTCCCACGAAGATCAGGCGGTTCCTCGGACATTTCTGGCAGGCCTCCATGATATCGAGGGTGCAATCCGCATCCCAGTGCTCGTAATCGATGGTCGGAAGGTTGTTCTCGATCTTGAACAGATCGGATTTTTTGGCGCAGGCCTTGCATCCGATGCACCCCACCTCGCAGACGGCCATGACCTCCTTGCCCGCGTCCTTGTTGGAACAGCCGACCGCGAGGATCTGGGACCGCTTGAAGGGCGTGATGGTGATGATGTTTCTCGGACAGACGCTGCCGCAGGCGCCGCACCCGATGCATTTGTCGTAATCCACGGTGGCCAGGCCGTCGATGACGTGAATGGCGTCGTACTTGCAGGCCCGGGTGCAGTCCCCGAAGCCCAGGCACCCGTAAGTGCAGGCCTGGACCCCCGCCACCATGTTGGCGGCTTGGCAGGTCATTTCGCCCCGGTAGGGCGTCCGCCCCTTGCGATCGGCATAGCGGGCGCCGCAGTGGACGATGGGCCGCTGGGGAAAGCTCTCCCCCACCTCGATACCCATGATGGCCGCCACGCCGGCCGCGCACGCGGCCCCGCCCACCGGGCACTTGTCCACGGGGACCCCGCTGAGGACGACGGCCTCTGCGTAATCGCCGCACCCCACAAACCCGCACCCGCCGCAATTGGCGCCCGGGAGCGTCCCGATAATGGCTTCGATCCTCGGATCGACCTTGACATAGAAGGCCTTGCTGGCCCATCCCAGTATATAACTGATAACAACCGCCATACCGAAAAGCGTCGTGGCGGAAAGACCTATGGTTACCAAATTCATAACACCCTCTCACGTGTTTGAAATTTATGGATCAATTGCTTTTTTCCCGCACCTATTGGTTTGCTTCCGCGCTGTCTGCGGCGGGTGCGGGCTGAACCTGAGCCGCGACCGCGGGTTCCGGCATCATCGCCTTTCGGAGACCGGAATCCACGCCGGTGAATCCCATGAATCCCATGGCCAGGATGCCGGCTACGATCAGGGTGATGGCCACCCCCTGAAAAGGTTTGGGAACATCGCACAGGTCCAGTTCCTCCCGGATCCCGGCCATGATGACGATGGCGATGGTGAAGCCGATGCCGCCGCCCACGGCGAGGACCAGGCTCCGGCCCAGGTCCCAGGCGTCGGCCGGATTGTCGACGCCCACGATCTTGGACATGATGATGAGGCAGGCGAAGAGGATCGCGCAGTTGGTCGTGATCAGGGGCAGATAGACCCCCAGGGCCTTGTAGAGGGGCGGAAAGAACTTCCGGACGTACATCTCCACGAACTGCACCGAAGAGGCGATGGCGAAGATGTAGACGATGTAGCTCAGGATGGTCAGATCCACGGCGGCGGCGGCCTCGGGCGTCATGAACCCGCCCGCCACCCATACGGTCAGGGCCGCGCCCGGCATGAGGACGAAGGTCGTGATGGTCCAGCAGATCAGGGCCGCGATGGCGATGACGAAGACGACGGCGCACCCCATCCCGAATGCCGTGCTGATCCTGCGGGACACGCCCACGAACGGGCAGCATCCCACGAAATAATAGAGGACAAAATTGTTGATCAGTGCGGCGACGACGCCGATCAGAAATATATCGATGATATAGCTAATCATGGTTTACCCCCTGTTGGCCTTTCCCGGCCGCCGGTCGCTGTACCAGTTGACGAGCCCCAGAAGCAGTCCGAAGGTCAGAAACGCGCCCGGCGGCAGCACCATGATGACCCAGTCCGACCAGACGGCCGGGAGCACCCGGATACCGAAAAGCATGCCCGTCCCCAGGATCTCCCGGACCGCGGCGATGCTGCAGAGGGCCAGGCAGAACCCGAGGGACTGGCCGATGGCGTCGGCGCCGGCGGCGACCACGCCCTGTTTCGACGCGCAGACTTCGCACCGGCAGATGATGATGCAGTTGACGATGATGAGCGGAATATAGGGCCCCAGGACCTTGCTCATCTGATACATATAGGCCGCCAGCGCGCGGTCCGCGATGGTGACGAACGTGGCGATGGTCAGCGTGAAGACGACGATCCGGAGATGCGGTTTCAGGAGATTTCGGATCAGGCTGGTCATCACGTTGGCGCAGAAGAGAACAAACGCCACTGCGGCGGACATGGTGATGGCGGCCTTGAGGCCGTTGGTCACCGCAAGTGTGGGGCAGAGGCCCAGAATCTGGCGGTACACCGGATTTTCCGGCAGGATCCCCTGAACAAAACGCTCCATTGCTGTGGGTTGATCGGCCATGTGTTAATTCCCCCCCGATCCCTTGGCGCTGAGCGGCCCTTTCAGGTCCGCCACGGCCGTGTTGATGATGTCGGTCACGCTCCTGGACGAAATGGTGGCGCCGGTCACGGCGTTGATTTCGTTGGGGGCGCCGGTATTGCCGCCCTTGACGACGGTCATTTGCTGGCCGGTTCCCTTGCCGGTGAACTGCCCGCGCCATTCGTCGGTGACGATCTTGTTGCCGAGGCCCGGGGTCTCCTTCTGTTCGAGGACAAAGATCCCCGTGATCTTCTCAGCCTTTGGATCCAGCCCCAGGAGCAACTCGATCTTGTCGGCATACCCCGCTCCGGCGGCCTTGACGACCCATCCCAGCCGGTCGGCGCCTTTTCGGGCCTCAAATACGTTGTAGGTGCTCTGCTTTCCCGGCTTCTGCACGACGATGCTTTCGGGCAGGGCTTCCAGGGTCTCCCCCGCTTCGGCCATTTTCAGGGCGGCTTCTTTTCCCATCACCAGTTCCGGGACCTTCTCCCGGGTTTCGTTGAGCTTGTTGGTCTCAATCTTGGGGCCCAGGTTCATCTGCACGCCGGCAAGCGAGGACCCAAAGCAGAGGGAAAGAAAGAGCACCAGCCATGCCTGCAGGATATTGCTGTTCTTGAGCCGCGCAAACGCGCCGGGCCGCATCGGTTCCATGGGTTCTATGGGTTTCATGATCTCCAATCCTATTTTGCGCCAAGGGGTCTGGGAATGGTCCAGCGATTGATCAGGGGCGTGATGCCGTTCATGAGCAGCACCGCAAACATGACGCCTTCCGGATATCCGCTGAAGATTCTGAGCAGCATGATGAATGCGCCGACGCCGATGCCGAAAATGAGCTTGCCTTTCGGGGTGAGCGGGCTGCTGGCCGGATCTGTGGCGATGAAAAACGCGCCGAACAGGAGCGAGCCGCCCAGAAGGTGATGGAGAACGGTCCACTCAGACCCGGGCTGAAGCAGGTTGGCGATCCCGCCGATCACCACCGCCGCCCCGATGACCCCCGCCGGGATCTCCCAGGAGGCGGTCCGCCGGATGCAGAGATAGATCCCACCGATGAGGCATGCCGGGGCGCTGGTCTCCCCCAGGGAGCCGTTGGTGAGCCCCCAGAAGAGGGCGGAGATCGATGCGACGCCGCCGCCCTGCTTGAATGTGTCCATGGGCGTCGCCTGGGTGATGGCGTCGACGGCACTGGTCACATCCTGATACCCGGACGCCCCCAGGAAGGTCGCAAAGGAGATCATGACAAAGGCCCGCCCGACCATGGCCGGGTTGAAGATGTTCATCCCCAGGCCGCCGAAGATGATCTTCCCGATGCCGATGGCGATGATGGAGGCGATCACCCCCACGAACCACGGGGCCGTGCCCGGCAGCGACAGCGCCAGGATCACCCCGGTGACCGCCGCGGAAAAATCCCACAGGGTCAGGGATTTTCCCCGCATCCGGGTGAAGGCCGCCTCGGCCAGAAGGCAGGTCGAGACACAGATGACCAGCTGCCTGACCGCATACATCTGAAAAACGTAGATCGCCATGCCGACCACCGGCGCCAGCGCGATCAGCACATCCAGCATCATCTGCCTGGTGGACGTGGAGGTGCTGGACAGGTGGGGCGAGGGCGCCACGTGGATCGACGGTGCGATCCCTTCCGCAGCCGATAGTGCTATTGCTTTATCTTTCGCCATAGAAAATTACCTTTGAGGGAAATCCCCGGATTGAGTTGATTGAACCATCCTTATTTCTTGCTTGCCCCGATCACGACCGCCTTGCCGGTGCGCACCAGTTGAACGATGGGAATCTGCGCCGGGCAGATGTAAGCGCAGGAGCCGCACTCGAAACAGGCCATGATGCTGTACATCTGCGCCAGGTCGACGTCTTTCTTGCGGGAGGCCAGCGCCAGCTTGCTGGGAACCAGGTTCATCGGACAGGCGTCCACGCAGCGGCCGCACCGGATGCAGTTGGTTTCCGCCTCCCGCTTCAGGTCCGCGTGGGTGAGCACGGTGATGCCGCTGGTGCCCTTGGTCACGGGCGTTTCCATGTCGGAGAAGGCGAAGCCCATCATGGGGCCGCCGGCCACGATCCGGGCCGCATCCGCCGTCAGCCCGCCGCAGTAGTCGATCAGATCCCCCATGCGGATCCCCATGGGCACCAGCAGGTTTTTCGGGTTCCGGATCCCTGCGCCGGTCACCGAGACGACCCGATGGGTCAGGGGCTTCCCCCTCAGCACCGCGCGGGCCACGACGGCGGCCGTGCTGACGTTGCTCACCGCCACGCCCACGTCGAGGGGCAGGCCGCCCAGCGGCACCGCGCGCCCCGTAGCCGCAAGGATCAACTGTTTTTCACTCCCCTGGGGGTATTTTGTTTTGAATACCGCAATCCGGATGCCGGTTCCGGCGGCGGCTTTCTGGAGCGCCTCAACAGCCTTCGGCTTGTTGTCCTCGACGCCGATGATGATGTCCCGGGCGTGGGTGACCTGACCCAGCAGGAGCGCCCCCGTGATGATCGGTTCGGGGGCCTCGATCATCATCCGGTAATCGGACGTAAGATACGGCTCGCATTCACACCCGTTGATCATGACGGTATCGATGGGCTTTTTATCGTTGGGGACGTATTTGACGTGGGTCGGGAATGTCGCGCCGCCCAGGCCGACGACGCCGGCGTTCTGGATGGCGTCGACAATCTCCTTGTCGCCGTATCTGGCAAGCCCCTCCCGCGGCCAGTCCCCGCCGAAGTTCTCGTCCCACAGGTCCCTGCCGCTCAACTGCTCGCCCTCCGCCTTGATGGGCATGGCCGCAACATGACGGCCGTTCGGGAGCGTGGTGGTCCCGACCTTGGCAACCTTGCCCGCGATCGGGGAATGGATCGGCGCCGACACAAAGCCGCCCGCATCGGCGATCCTGTCGCCCATGGCAACCGACGCCTTGGCCTTGACGGACGGTTTGCCGGGCGCCCCCACATTCTGCAGCAGGGGGATCACGACCTTATCCGGCGGCGGCATGACCTCGATGGCCGCATTTTCCGCGAACGCTTTTCTCTCGGGGGGATGCACACCGTGAGGGAATGTGCCGCCGCTCCCAAAAAATTTGAAATTGAACCCCATAGCGACTCCTTAAAAAACTTTGCCAAAAGCGTGCGCCTTTGGCTTCGTCCCGGTGATGAACTCGACAGCGAATTCTTTACGTTTTTAGCACGTTGGATATACAATAAAAATATCCATGTCAAGCGAGAAAATTGCAGCTTCATCTCATAAATAAAATAAATTCCGTTCAGAAAAATATTCCGCCGGACTTCCGCATTTAACCCCTCGCAATCAAAGCCTTCCTGATTCATCTTCAGGTATTGTTTGACGTTTCGCCCCGCCGCCTGTAGGAGATGAAACATCTGTAACCCGACACCGGAGAAGAACCTCAACCCATGAGCCATCCATCGATCCATCTTGCCGCAAACACCCTCCCCGACGCCAACGCCGGACAGGGCGTCCTCCTTTTTCTCAAAGCCCCGATAAAAGGCGGGGTGAAAACCCGCCTCGCCCGCACCATCGGTCCGGACGCGGCCCTTGAGATGTATCGCAGTTTTGTCCTGGACGCCCTTTCCATGCTCAAAAGAGCCGGCCGGCCCGTCATCATCTGTTATACCCCCGGGAAGGCAAAAAAGGCCGTCGCTGAGTGGCTTTCCGGGCATGACCCCTTCTGGCCCCAGACGGGGACGGACCTGGGGGAACGCATGGCCGCCGCCTTTGCAAGGGCGTTTTCAGAGAATTACGGCCGGGTACTCCTGATGGGAACGGACATTCCGGGCCTCCCGGCATCGCTCATTCAGGAGGCCTTTGACGCCCTGGCCCGGCATCCAGCAGTCATCGGGCCTGCTCTGGACGGCGGCTATTATATGATCGGCTTCACGAAGTCCGGCTTCTCCCCCGGCTGTTTCCAGGGCATCGACTGGAGCACGCCTATGGTGTTTGCGCAAACCATGGAAAGGATGCGCCTGAACGGCGTGTCTTGCCATATCCTTCCCGAATGGCGGGACATCGATGACGGGGAAGACCTAAAAGACCTCATGTCCCGGAAGGAAGACCTTCGGCTCCACGCACCGCTGACGCTCGAATTTCTGGAATCCCCGAGGCTGCCGTCCGCCTCGGCCGCTTCCAATTGATTAAAGCCGACGGATGTGCTACATGGCAATTCATTTCTTGTAAAGATTCAAGGCGAAAGGATGAAAAATGGTTCATGATACGGATGCCCCCCCGGGGGATGCGGATAACCCAAATATCCAGGTATATTCGCTCAGCACCTGCAGTCACTGCAAACTGACCAAACAGCTTCTGGCGGAATGCACCGTCAAGTATGACTTTGTGGACGTAGACCTGCTCGAAGGGGACGAACGGAAGGCCATCATCGAGGATGTGAAAAAATTCAATCCCCGGTGCTCGTTCCCGACCATCATCATCGGTAAAAAGGTGATCGTGGGCCACAAGGAAAAGGAGATCAAGGAGGCGCTGGGAATGTGATGGACGCTGAAAAACTTTACGAACAGCTAAAAGGGATTCAGGAAGCCAAGGGGTTCTACTTCAACAAGGACAAAGCGCGAACCCGTGAGCTTCTGGAAGGGCTCCTCCAGAACAAGGCGCGTTACGGGTACATGGTCTGTCCGTGCCGCCTGGCTTCGGGAGACCGGGAAAACGACAAGGACATTATCTGCCCCTGCATTTACCGGGCTCCGGATGTCGCGGAGTTTGGCAGCTGCTATTGCAATCTGTATGTTTCGCAGGCGTGGAACGAGGAAAAAATCCCCCGGGAATACGTCCCCGAGCGCAGGCCTCCTGAAAAAATGGTATTCTAGCCTACGGCGCCATGCCGCTCATCCGGGCCAGGGCCGGCATCAGCGCCTGGGTCCCGAGGCGCTTGCCGCCGTCGGCCATCACCATGTGGTAGAGCTGCTCGACAAGGGCAAGCCCGGGGAGGGCGATGTTCATGCGGCGCGCCTCATCCAGAGCGATCCCCATGTCCTTGACAAAATGCTCGACGAAAAATCCCGTATCGAACTCCTTCCGTAAAATCCTCGGCGCCAGGTTGTCCAGGGACCAGCATGCCGCCGCGCCGCCGGAGATACTGGAGAGCATGGTCTCGAGGTCCAGGCCGGCCCGGGTGCCGTAAATCAGGCATTCACACATTCCGATCATGGTGCCCGCGATCATGATCTGATTGCACATCTTGGCATGCTGCCCCGCCCCGGCGCCCCCCTGATGCACGACCTTCCGCCCCATGATGTCGAACAGGGGCCGGATGCTGTCGAATGCCTCCCGGGTGCCGCCGACCATGATGGACAGGCGGGCCTCCCGCGCCCCGACGTCTCCGCCCGACACGGGCGCGTCCAGGGCGC
>NZ_JBGSQX010000160.1:0-109305 GCF_041737845.1 Desulfococcus sp. | reverse complement strand
GGGCGGGGAAATGCTCAGTGACTATGCCCTGGTTCAGATACGGCAGACACAGTAACAAGGATTGAGCACCATGACGCCTAAAAAAACAGCCGCAGTTCCCTATATCGACGAGCATCCGTATTTTAAGCATCAGCAGCTCATCGTGCTTCGCAACAAGGGAATCGACCCGGAAAGCATTGATGCCTATATCGGCACCGGCGGGTATCAGGCAGCGGCCAAAGCCCTGCTTGACATGACCCCGCAGGAGATCATAGCTCAGGTGCAGATATCGGGCCTGCGCGGCCGCGGCGGCGGGGGCTTTCCCACGGGCCAGAAGCTCGCATTTGCCGGCAAAGTGGAAAGCGACATCAAGTACGTGCTCTGCAATGCCGACGAGGGCGACCCAGGCGCTTTCATGGACAGAAGCGTGCTTGAGGCCGACCCCCATGCGGTGCTTGAGGGCATGCTCATCGAGGCCCGCGCCATCGGCGCCTCAAAAGGGTATATATACTGCAGGGCCGAATACCCCCTTGCTATCAAGCGCCTCACCATCGCCATCGAGCAGGCCCGCGCCTACGGCCTTCTCGGGCACAACATTCTCGGCAGCGGCTTTGATCTGGATATCGAAATTTACCAGGGCGCAGGCGCTTTTGTCTGCGGCGAGGAGACCGCCCTGATGCGCTCCATCGAGGGCCGGCGGGGCATGCCCCGGCCGCGGCCGCCCTTCCCGGCGCACAAGGGATTGTGGGAAAAGCCGACTATCCTGAACAACGTGGAAACCCTGGCCAATGTCCCCCAGATCATCCTGAACGGCGGGGCGTGGTACGCCAGCGTCGGCACCGAAAAAAGCAAGGGCACGAAGGTCTTCGCGATCTCGGGCGACGTCAACAACATCGGGCTGGTGGAAGTCCCCATGGGCACGCCGCTCAGGACCTTGATCTACGATGTGGGCGGCGGCATCCCGAACAAACGGAAATTCAAGGGGGTTCAACTGGGCGGCCCGTCTGGCGGATGCATCCCCGAGCACCTTCTTGACACCCTGGTCGACTATGAAGAGATCGCCAAGGTCGGCGCCATCATGGGCTCCGGCGGGGTGATCGTCATGGACGACCATACCTGCATGGTGGACATGGCGCGTTTCTTCATGGATTTCATCCAGGACGAGTCGTGCGGCAAATGCACCCCCTGCCGGGAAGGCACCAAGCGCCTCCTGGAAATCCTGGAGAAGATCTGTGATGGACGGGGGACCGCCGATGACCTTGATGTCCTGGAGGAGCTTTCGGCCACCATCAAGGAAGGATCCCTCTGCGGTCTCGGGCAGACGGCGCCCAACCCGGTGCTCTCCACTCTCAGGTATTTCAAGGATGAATACCACGCCCACGTGTTCGACAAGAAATGCCCGGCCAAGCGGTGTGCGGCCCTCCTGAATTTTGAGGTTGACCCGGAGAAATGTACCATGTGCGGCGCCTGCTTCAAGGCGTGCCCGGCGGACGCCATCGTCTGGAAAAAGAAAGAGGTGGCCGTGATCAACAAAGAGAAGTGTGTCGAATGCCTGACCTGTTTCGACAGATGTAAGTTCGATGCCATCAGTTAATGCTGGAGTCGCATAGACATCAAGGGATCACAAGGGATCAAGGAGTATAGAATATGATAATAGCCGTTTGTATCATGGGAGGATTGGGAGTCATCGTGGGCGTCGGACTTGCCGTTGCATCCAAGGTCTTTTACGTCTGGGTGGATCCGACGGTGGAAGCCGTGGAGGGGGCGCTTCCCGGCGCCAACTGCGGCGGCTGCGGATATCCAGGTTGCTCCGCCAATGCCGAGGCCATCGTTGCCGGCAAGTCTCCCGCCAACTCTTGCGTAGCCGCCGGCATAGAAACCGCCGAGGCCATCGCCGCGATTCTCGGGGTATCGATCGAGGCCAAGGAGCCTGACATCGCCAAGTCCGGTTGTTATTTCGGTTATCAGGACGCCGATGTCAAATATATCTACAACGGCATGAACGATTGCCGCGCGGCCTCCCTGCTCGGCGGCGGAATGAAGGTCTGCACCATCGGCTGCATCGGGCTGGGAAGCTGCGCCCGGGCATGTCCCTTCGGGGCCATCGTCATGGGGCCGGACAACCTCCCGGTTGTGGACGCGGCAAAATGCACCGGGTGCGGCACCTGTGAGCGGGTATGCCCCAAGCATATCATCACGCTTTCATCCATCACCCGCAGAATCCTTCGGGAATA
Organism: Desulfococcus sp.; assembly: GCF_041737845.1. GTDB lineage: Bacteria > Desulfobacterota > Desulfobacteria > Desulfobacterales > Desulfococcaceae > Desulfococcus. Next base: position 107,092 of record NZ_JBGSQX010000160.1, on the reverse strand, counting down.
CACCGACGATGAGTGCACCACGCCCTGCCAGCGGGAGTGCCCCGCCGGCATCGATATCCGGGAATACATCCACCAGATTCAACTGGGCGACTATCGCCGGGCCGTTCAGGTCATCAAGGAGCGGAATCCATTTCCCACGGTGATCGGCAGAATCTGCCCCCGGCCTTGCGAAAACGCCTGCCGCCGGAATCTCGCGGACGAGCCAGTGGCCATCAACTTCCTGAAGCGTTTCGTCTCCGAGTTCGAGAAGGAGAGCGGCGAGCGAATCCAGCCCTACAGGGCCCCCGGCACCCACCGCAAGGTGGCCGTCATCGGCGGCGGCGTGGCAGGTCTTTCCACCGCCTTTTTCTCCGCCCGGCTCGGCCATGACGTCACCGTCTTCGAAGCCACGGCGCATCTGGGCGGTCTCCTCAGGACCGCCATTGCCCCGGAGCGGCTTTCGGAGGATATTCTGCAATGGGACATTGACGGTATTATCGACATGGGGGTCAACACCCGGACCGGCCTTTCCATGGGCATCGACTTTACCCTGGACCGGCTGCTGGCGGACGGGTTCGAGACGGTCTTTCTGGCCACCGGCGGATGGGACAACCGCCTGACGCGGCTTTCCCCGGATCAGATCGAAGAGGTCTTTCCCGGAGCCTACCTGCTCATTGACCTGATCAAATCCGACGCCGAGCGCCATAACACCATGCCGCTTCAAAACGATGTGGTGATCCTGGGCGGGGGCGCCACGGGCCTCCAGGCCGCGAAGATCTGCTGGGATCTGGGCGCTGAAAAGATCACCGTGCTCTTCCGGGAGTCCCGAGACGAGTTGACGAAGGAAGCCCTGGCGCTGCTGCCGGAGCTGGAGGAGGCGGACGCCGTCTCCATCGTCTACGATGCCGCCCTTACCCGCGTTTTCGGCGAGGGCCGGAGGCTGGACGAGGTGGAGTATATCGACCTGAAAACCAAGGCCGCCACGACGGTAACGGCCCGGAACCTGTTCATCGCCGCCGGGCGGTTCCCCGAGATGATCTTCACCAAATCCTCCGAGGCGGACGCGGCGGCGGATGACGCCGGCGAGCCGAAAGCCAAGCCGTTCCAATGGATCGGGACCGCGGCCTACAAAAAGCCCGACTTCAAGGATGAGACCGGCGTCTTCTCGAAGGGCGACGCGGTGACGGACTACAGCGCGGCGATTCGCGCCATCGGTGCCGGGCGGCGCGCAGCCGCATCCATTCATCGAATCATGTACGGCATTCCGCTGACCCTGGACGAAAATGTCCTGGGTCCCGCCTCCATGATTCAGAATGTGGACCATGTCGAGTCCGTCAGCATCGCCGGACGCCAGATCATGCCCATTGCCGGTCCCAGAGAGCTGGCGGAAAAGGGCGTGCTCGAATTGGGCTTCACCGAATCCATGGCCGTGAAAGAGGCGGATCGTTGCCTCCAGTGCGGTCTGATCTGTTATGAAAAATCGCAGGCCACACTTGCCGGCGCAAAAAAAGCGGCGGCGTAGCCGGTTTCTTGGGATGGCGGGGCAATCCATGGTGGATGCCCCGCCATTTCATTTGAAGTAGGAAGGAGGTTCGCGTGATCACTGAAAACGGCATCGTCACCAAGATCGATGCAACGATGGCCCGGGTGAAGACCGTTCGCCGAAGCACATGCGAGGGGTGCGGCTCCAAGGAGTCATGCGAGGGGGCGAAAACAGGAGAGGTGGAAGCCGTAAACCTGGCGAACGCTCAGTTGGGGGATGCCGTGACGGTGGGCTTCGAGAGCGGTGCGCTGATCAAGATTTCGATGCTTCTCTATATTTTTCCGGTGGTGTGCATGATCGGCGGCGCGGTTCTGGGCAACTATCTGGCCCCCAGCTCCGGCATGGACGAATCCTCGGGGGCGGCCCTGTTTGCCTTCGGCTTTTTTTTCATATCGTTTCTGTGTATCCGCCTGACCGGCAGCAGAATGACGGGAAACACCCAGTATCAGGCAAAAATCATCAAGATCAGGGGCAAGGGGGCGGCTGCCCTCGAAGCGGCGTCATCGGCCCCGTGCAACACACGCTGACGCCGGCGCCCCTCATGCAGGCGGTGCCGGGCGCGGCAACGATCAAATGAATTTCACCACCAGAACTCCGGTTCCCTCAAGTGCTCTCACCAGTTTGACGCTGACGTCCCCCATCACGAATTCCTCCGATTTCGATTTTTTCCTGCGACCGATGACCACCATGTGATAGATGTCCCGGCTGAATTGATCGATAATGGCATCGGTCACCGTGGGATAGGGGTCCGTCACGAGGCGGATGCGGATAAGCGCCGGATTCATGCCTTGTTGGATCAGGAAGTTTTTTGCGTTTTCCATTACGCCCTGGACCCGGGTCTCCTCTTTCCGGGCGAAATCCTCCCCCATCAACTCTTCGCCGGCGCCGGGCCGTCTGAAGACGTGGAGAAGGGTGATGTCGAGGCTGTCCGGTTGAAACGGAAGCCTCGAAAAATAGTTGAGAACGCTTTGGGAGCTTTTTGAATCTTTCAATGCCAGAAGTATGGACTGTCTCACGTACCCCCCCCTTTTATTGACCACCCATGGATTGCAGATAGCCGCTGACCGCATCCGAGATTTCCGCAGCCGACTCGTAATAGACCTCCGCCTGCTGGGAAAAGTGCATCAGAATATCATTCAGCATGGGCGGGATATACGGATAGAGTTTTCTGAGATTGACGAAGCGCCATTTGTCGAGCAGGGAAAAGTCACCGGGTTCCAGCCGATCAAAAAGATTCCCATAGAGCCGGCGATCATTGTGGATGGAGTGAACGGTGTGAAACCCCTTGCCGACGGCGTAGATCAAAAGATTTCCAAGCCCGAAGATGTCGAGGCTGAAGGGATTTTCCGGGGCATCGAAGTCAAAGTCGAAGTCGATCCAGACATAGTTTCCGGTCTCCCGCTCCACGATGATGTGGTCGTTACGAATATCGCCGTGGCGGAAACCGTGTTCGTGCAGGAACTGAATGGCATCGAAGGACGTGAGCAGGTGTTGTAAGATGCCGGGGAGGATGGTATGAAAATAGGTTTCATGAGCCATCGTGAAAGAGCCGATCTGGACGAAGAGGTTGTGTCCGAGCACGATGTCCAGCACCCGGATGCTGTTGTTCTTGGGATCGATGGTGGAGGTTCCCTGCATGTAATGGGGGCGGCCCTTCACAAGATCGAGAACCCGGCTTTCCTTGTCCGGGTCCCGGAAGCATCGGATGGGGACGCCGCCGATGGTGACACAGAAGGTTTCGAAATAGGAGAGCTTGATGAGTTTCTTTTCCCCGGTCAGGCTGTTTTTTGCTTTTTTTACCCAGAATTTCGGATCTTCGATGCCGAAGCGGCGTTCCCGTTCATGCCCGAACACGGTATATCGCTCGCTCCCCACGATGATTTCATCGCCGTGATCAATGGCAAAAAAATCAGACGTATCTGTAAATACCTTTCCGCCCATCCCCGGTTATAATCCTTTCAGCATTCTGAGGGGTAATGATTCCATGGCGTATTTAACCTTTTCAAGGAAATTCTTGAGACCGTTGTTCTCGATGACGAGGCCCAGGTAATCCGCAAGGAGGGAAAAAGCTTCGAGGTCTTCGTTGTTCAGGCGCCAAATGCGGTCATGATAAATCCGGATCAACCCCAAGGGGGCCTTTCGGTATCGGATCGGGACCGAGAGCATGGAGGTGATGCCTTCCTTTCGGGCTTCCTCGGGATACTGAACGCGGGGGTCGTTCTGGAAGTCTTCAATGAAAACAGGCGCATTTGTGGAAAAAGCACTGAATTTTTCATCCACGAAGATGGGGCCCTTGTTGAGATAGGCTTCACTGATGCCGAAACTGGCGACCCGAAAGAGCTGGCCCTCCCGCTCGTCGTAAAGCATGATGCTGCACCCCATGACCTTCAGGGAACGGCAGATGCGCTCGACGATGTGGATGATCAGCCGGTCGATGTCATCGTAGGCCAGGATGGAGCGGCTGATGGCCTTGAACTCATTGAATTGAATCTTGATAGCATCTTCCATCTTTGATATCTCCTCAGGCCGGCGGTAAAGGGATTCAAGCGAAAAAAGGCCGCCGGCTGCCGGACCCGCCGCGGCATGCCTTGGCGGATCCAGGACAAGCCGCGGCAGCTCTCCGTAAGATATAGAGGAAATGTCGCCTCAAATCAAGGGTCGTGTTCACGATGCATCCGGTACTGGATGCCTGGCGCTCTCCGGAATGAAACGTATGTTGTTCCGAAGGGATTCGCCAAAGCTGTGGCGCTTGGAGAAAAACTGTGGCACATTCCTGAGTCGAGGAGAGTCCTGTTCCGGCGCTTTTGTCCGGTTACCGATGACAGGGCGGGTTTCCCCTGTCTGACGTGCCGTCATCCAGATCGATCCAGAAGGAGGAAGCAGCGTATGATGCTTGGGAGGGGCGGCGTGTGGATCATCATTTCAGCGGTCCTGTGGAGCGTCGTTTGCGGGGCGGAGAGGCTTCGTGCCGATGATGCCCCTGTGGGCGGACGGCCCAGGATCGGGCTTGTGCTGAGCGGCGGCGGTGCCCGCGGGGCGGCCCATATCGGGGTGATCAAAGTGCTGGAGGAGATGAACGTCCCCATCGATTATATCGCCGGCACGAGCATGGGTGCCATCATCGGGGGGCTTTATGCCGCCGGCCTGAACGTCGAGGAGCTCACTGCGGCCCTTCGGGACATCGAGTGGAAGGACGCCTTTCACGATTCGACCTCCAGGGAGGAACTCTCCTACCATCGGAAACAGGATGATCGGGGATTCCTGGTCAAGGCCAAGGCGGGTTGGAAGGATGGAAAGATTCAGTTCCCCAAGGGCCTCGTTCAGGGGCAGAAGCTCAACCTGATCCTCAAAGACCTGACCATGAGGGTCGCCAACGTCGACGACTTCGATCGCCTGAGGATTCCCTTCCGGGCCGTCGCCACCGATCTTGCCACAGGCGATCCGTTCGTCATCGGGAAAGGAAACCTCGCCACGGCCCTCCGGGCCAGCATGTCCATCCCCGGCGCGCTCGAGCCGGTGGAGATCGAGGGCAAGGTCCTCGTGGACGGGGGGGTCTCCAATAACCTGCCCATTGATGTGGTCCGGGAAATGGGGGCGGGCGTGGTCATCGCCGTCTCCATCGGCACCCCTCTCAGTCCCACGGACGAGCTGAAATCGGTTTTCGCCGTGACCGGTCAGTTGACCACCATCATGACCATGCAGAACACCATGCGCCAGATCGCGACCCTCGCCGCCGGCGACATCCTCATCGAACCGGACCTCGGGGATATCACCACGGCAGACTTTACGCGGGCACTCGAAGCCATTCCCATCGGCGCCCGGGGCGCCCTGAAAGAGAAAACCGCCCTGGCGGGACTCTCCCGGAATGAGCCGGATTTCCAGCACTGGCAAGCAGGCCTCCAGAGACCCGGGTCCGAGGGTCGATGGACCATCGACTTTATCGAGATCGACAACGATTCCGGTCTTTCGGAAGAGGTCATCCGGTCCAATATCCGGGTACGCGAGGGGGAGTATTTCGATGCCGAAGCCGTGAAGAGGGACATCAGACGGATTTACGGCCTGGATGTTTTCCAGCGGGTGGATTACGAGATCGTCCGGAGCGACGGCCAGAGCGGCATTCGGATCATGGCCAAGGCCAAGGAATGGGGGCCGGACTATGTTCAGTTCGGGCTCAACCTGGAAAGCGACTCCAAAGGCGACGCATCCTTCAACATCGGCGCCGGCCTCACCCGGACCGCCATAAACAGCCTGGGCGGAGAATGGCGCACCGAGGTTCAGATCGGTGCAGCGCCTCGAATCCTGACGAAATTCTATCAGCCGCTCAATGCCGAGGGGCGATATTTCGTCGAACCGCTGTTTCGGTATATGGAATATAATCTTCCCTTGTACGAGGAAGACCAGCAGACCGCGGAGTTTCGGGTGCAGGAAGGGGAGTTCGCCCTGACGGCGGGAAGCCAGTTCGGAGACTGGGGTGAACTGCGGATGGGGTATTCGGCCGGCTGGGGAAGGAGCAAGGTCAGTATCGGCGAGCCTGAGGACTTTCCCATGATCAGCTACACCAAATCCGGCTTCGTCGCGAGGTTTTCCGGCGATACCCTCGACAATCTCTATTTTCCCCATCTGGGGAGCCGCTCGACCGTCGACTACTACGCATCGATCCGAGACCTGGGGGCGGACAGCAACTATCAGACTCTGTCCGCAAGGGGGATCCTTCCGTTCACCCGGGGCGACCATACGGTGATCGGCGGATTGCTGGCGGAGACCACGCTGAGCGGAGATCCGGAGGTCTCGGACCTTTTTTCCCGGGGCGGGTTTCTGAACCTTTCCGGTCTCAGCAGTCACCAGATCACCGGCAGGCACTCCGGCCTGGGCGAGGTGATCTATTACTACCGCATTGATAACGCCAAGGCCATCATGACCCTGCCGACCTACGTCGGAGGGTCGCTGGAGATCGGAGGTGCCTGGGAGGATCTATCCGACATCGAAGCGGGCAGCCTGATCCCGGCGGGCAGCCTGTTTGTCGGCGTGGATACCTTTTTCGGCCCGATCTATCTTGCGGGCGGAATGGCGGAAGGGAACAACTATGCCTGGTATCTCTATCTGGGAACCACCTACTGAGATCGGCGCATACCCCATTCTGCTGCGGCACCGGACTGTTGGCGGGGGTGCTCCCGAGGCCTCGGGAGCATTGTCTCAGTCCGCATCCAGCTCTTGTTTGAGCCAGGCCTTGATGTCATCTTCCAGGGCATAAACCCCCTTGAGCTCGCAGACCGGTCTTTCAAAGCGCCGGGGCAGTTCGAATCTGGCCAGTTCGACGGCCTCCTCCGAGTTCCTTCGGATGAGGTAGATATAGTAGGGTTTGGACCAGCAGTTGATAACGAAATAGGTGGTGTAATCGTCCGGCGACCGGATGACGAAGCCGTCGCCCCTGGCCCAGTTGTTGCCCCACTCCAGGTAGAGCCGGATGGCCTCTTCCGGGGTCATCTCCCAATTGATGGAATTGATCAGGGCTTTGTCCTGTTTGATTTCCTCAAGCGTCAACATGCGTTTCTCCTTTCCGATGAATCCCCGAAGCGCGGGGATCGTTCATTTCGAGGGGTGCCCATTGCCTTTTCGTCTTGGCGGCTTCCCCTGCAACAGAAATGGTCATGTAGGATGGAAATTTTGTCTCATATTATAAAGACGAATGTGCCAATAACAAGTGAGGAGGGATACCTTTGCAGGAACCGGACAATGGTGGGCGAAAGCGGTGAGGGTTCGGGAGGTGAATGCCGGCCGACGTCGACGCGCTGTTTTCCCGTGATCCTCTTTCAATCCTGAGGAGCGCCTGCTTCATTCATTCCCGAATGAAACGCCCCGGCGGCCATGGGGAACCTCATGGCGGATGCATCTTGATCTCAACCCGAAGGGGCATTAGTTTGAATGGTACAGACACAGGTCCTCCCGGAAAGAATCCGGGGTTTGGCGGACCGCCTTTTACAGGCGGCAAAAGGAGGCTTCAGATGTTCACAGGAAACAACGCACGGCGGCCCAAAGGCTGGATAGCGACGGCGGTGCGCATCATCGGATCGATACTGGTTCTGGGCGCCTGTTCCGCGATCGACCCGATCGTCCCCCCTGAACGGCGGATTCCCCTCCGCGACGGCGGCGCACATTCGGGTCAATGGAAGGACATGGATGCCTCCGTGTGGTATCGCTATACCACCGGCGGACAGCCGGCGGGGAAGATGAGAATCAGCGGCAGTGTCTCCGCCCGTATGAGACTGGATCAACTGAGCGTATCCGTTCGATTCCTGGACGGCGGAGGGGAGGTTTTGGGGTCGGGGCAGATCTACAGCAGCGGATACCGCAATGGGGCTGTCGGCGGTGAATATGACCGGACGTTCGACATCCCGGCAGGTACCGAGGCCCTGACGTTTGCATCCTTTTCAAAGCACCGTCTGGGGCCTCGATGACGGTGAATGCCGGATCGAGCGCTTCGTCCGCTCCCGCTCCCCCATGCGCGGATGGTGACCGCACCCTACATTCTGATCCTGACCAACAGCTTTGTACGGTCCACGGCGGAGATCGAGGTGGCATGGGAGGCGCTCCGGCAGGATGAATCCAGATGCAATCCGCCCATACTGATCTCCCTGCTGTTCGACCTCGTGACCATCTTTCCATTCAGTTCATCGGTATGGGTTGGATGGGAGAATACATCGGGCGGAGATACCACGGCGTCCGGGCGCGTACGAGAGATATTGCAAAGCGGATTTCCGGGAGAAAAGCCTGGGAGGAAAAAACGCCTCCCGGATTGTCCCGAAACAGGGCATGCGAACCATCGACCGCCCGGCCTCCCGCGGCAGGGGGGATGCTGTTGACAACAGCCGGAAACGGCTTAATTTTTGGACAATAATTTCAGTTATATTTGTGCTGGCGCAGGGGTTCGGGCCGCAAATCCGGAAGGTCTCATCGGGGTGAGGAGAGTCATTATGAGGGCGTTGAAAACCATCGTCATGGGCATGTTCGTCATCGGGCTGTGGGGCTGTGCATCGGTTTCCGTCAAGACCGATTACGATCGGAGCGTCGATTTCCGCAAGTTTAAAACCTACAACTGGGACAGCGATCACCATGTCCCGGGGGATGTGCTGACCAGTGACCCGCTGCTGCGCAAGCGCATCAAGACAGCGGTCGACCAGGTATTGCAGTCGAAGGGGTTCGAGAGCAGACCATCCGGAGAGGCTGATTTTACCGTGGTGATCCATGCCGGCGTCAAAGAGCGGATGCGGATCACCAACTGGGAAAACTACGGATGGTATGATCCGTGGTGGGGCCCTTACGGCGGTCGGGTCGATGTCAGCTATTACACCCAGGGGACCCTGGTTATCGACCTGATCGACGCCGCCACCCGGGAGCTGGCGTGGCGGGGTCTCGGAGAAGGGATCGTGCGGGAATACACCGACAGCATGCGGATGGAAGAGGAGATCCGCAACACCGTGACGGAGATATTGAAGCATTTCCCGCCGCAGGACAGCAGCCCGTCCAGGAAGAAGTAATCCCTCCAGCCGGATCTCACGGAACCCCCGCGCCCGCCTTCCGAAGCCGCGGAACCGGCGGGCGTTTGCGGCGCTGCCCCCATGTGTCGGCCTGAAAGACGTCCTCGTCTCAAGGGTACCCCCGGAGGTTTCGCCATGCATTTTACCCACATCGAACATAAACCGTTTCAATGGATTCATGCCACCGGTTCGTTTGTCAACCGCTGCGATCTCGATATCTTTCTCTTCGAGACCCGGGCCCTGGTCGTGGCGACCGAAAGGGAGGAGGACAGGGGATCCGGGATGAGCATCACCAACGGCGCCGCGATTCTTGCCACCATCGTCATGCAGAAATACCGCCTGCACCCGAAGGCGCTCTTCTGGATCGAGCACTATCCGGAAAAGGAGCTGGGGGGAAAGAAGATTTACCGGATGGCCGAAGTCTATCAACGGGTGACCTTCACCTACCAGGGGAACCGGCTCGTGGTGCCCCAGTGGGAATCCCTCGACAAGGATGGGGCTCAGGCGTTCATTGATGCCCTGAAAATCCCCAGAATGGTTTCGAGAAAACCCTGACCCCGGGGCGGGGCTCCCTTTTTTCCCTTCTCCGGTGTCGATTCAAGCAGGTCAATCTTAGCGAATGATATGCACCAGCACGCCCCCTCGGCCGGCAGCTCGCCGGGCGCCTGTCCTTTTCAGCCCGCATCGTAAAAATAAATCTTGTTGACAGCAGCCGGAAAGTGTGAGAGACATCAGCCTAACGACCGGTCGGTAAGCGCGGGTGCCGAACGTATGCCCTGCAAGCCGGGGTGGAGAGGGTTATTGATATGAGCAGCATGAAGGATACCATCAGGTCGATCGCCATCGAGCTGTTTTTCCGGAAAGGCTATTTCGCGACCAGTATCAGCGACATCGCCAAAGGCAGCGGCATCCAGAAAGCCAGCATTTACTATCATTACAAGAGCAAGGAGGAATTGCTCTTCAGCATCCTGAAGTCGACGATGGATGATCTGACGCGATATCTGAAAGAGAACCTTTCGGGCCTTGAAGACATCGAAGCCAAAATCCGGGCGGCGGTCCACGGCCATGTGCGTTTCCACCTTGAGCGCCAAAAGGAAAATTTTATCGCCAACAGTGAGCTGCGTGGGTTGAGCCGGGACCATTACCGGATCATTGTGGAAAGACGCGATGAATACGAGGAGATCTTTCAGGACCTGATCCGTCAGGGCAAGGAGCAGGGGGTATTCGGTAATGTGGATGTCAAGATCCTTTCTTACGCCATATTGACCTTGTGCACGGCCGGTGCTTCCTGGTTCAATCCCGGCGGGCGGCTGACCGTCGACGAGATTGCGGATATCTATGAGAATTTCATCGTGGACGGGCTGAAACAGGGGGGGCAATGTCTGTATCCCCCAGAAGCTGCCCATGTGATGCGATGAGACCCAATAGTTCGAAAATAAAGATAAATTAAAGAAAACCCGGTTTTATTCAGCGTTCTTTTTGTCTTGACAAACCAACGGTTTCGTGGAATGAAGACGACCGGCAACCTAACGACCGTTCGGTAAAAAATGGGGGGGGGCGAATGGCGCCCCGGGTATCCGGAATGCAAAGATATCACCCGTTCGGACGGTTGGCTGATCAAGACTGAAAAGGGTATGAAAGTGGCCGATTCGGCGATAATTTTCAGATGCGTATCCCATGAAAGGAGGTCGCGTTGGATTTTGACTTAACCAAAGAACAGGAAATGATCCGAAAAGAAGTACGGAATTTCGCTCAGAGTGAAATCGCGCCGGTAGCCCAGGAGTTGGACGAAAAGGAGACGTTCTCCTTGGAACTCACCCGGAAGATGGGGGAAATCGGCCTTTTCGGCATGTTTGTCTCCGAAAAATATGACGGTCAGGGTATGGACTATCTCGCCTACATTATTGCTGTGGAGGAGATCGCGCGCATCGACGGTTCCCAGGCCGCCACCATCGCCGCCGGCAATTCCCTCGGTATCGGCCCGCTCTATTATTTCGGGACCGAGGAGCAGAAACAGAAATATCTCCCCAAGCTGTGCCGCGGAGAGGCCCTCTGGGGCTTCGGCCTGACGGAGCCGACCGCCGGCTCCGACGCGGGGGGCAGCAAGACGACGGCCGTGCGCGACGGAAATGAATGGGTGCTGAACGGTTCCAAGATCTTCATCACCAACGCCGCCTGCGAGATGACCCTGGGGGTGACCGTACAGGCCATCACCGGCACCCGCCCCAACGGCAAGCCCGAGTATTCCTGCTTCATTGTGGAGCAGGGCACGAAGGGCTTCAAGGCCAATCCCATGCACAAGAAAATGATGTGGCGGGCCTCCAACACCGCCGAGTTGTATTTTGACGACGTCCGCATCCCGGAAAAGAACATTCTGGGAAAACCCGGCGACGGATTCCACCAGATGCTCAAGACCCTCGACGGCGGGAGGCTTTCCATCGGGGCCATGGGGCTGGGCGGGGCGCAGGGCGCCTATGAGCTGGCCCTGAAATACGCGAAGAAGCGCGAACAGTTCGGGCAGCCCATCAGCAAATTTCAGGCGGTGGCCTTCAAGCTCGCCGACAGCGCCATGGAGATTGAATGTGCGAGAAACCTCCTGTACAAAGCCTGCTGCCTGAGGAGCCAGAATCGTCCCTTCGAGATCTATGCAGCCATGGCCAAGCTCTACTGCTCGGAGCTCATGGGGCGGGTGGCCGACCGGGCCGTCCAGATCCACGGCGGATACGGACTGATGAAAGAATATGACGTGGAGCGGTTCTACCGGGATCAGAAGCTCCTGGATATCGGCGAGGGGACCTCGGAGGTCCAGAGAATCGTCATCTCGCGCCATATCGGCTGCTGAAGACCACCCCCAACCGCTTTTTCGGAGGATAGCATGAGCGACAACTTGCTTCTGGTGGAACGGACGGATCAGATCGCGATCCTGACCCTGAACCGCCCCCAAATGATGAATTCCTTCAACTTCGATATGCTGCGGGCCCTCAGGGACCAGGTGGACGCCCTGCGCTTCGACCCGGACATCCGCGTCGTGGTCATCACGGGTGCGGGCGACCGCGCCTTCTGCGCCGGCGCAGACCTCAAGGAGCGGGCCACCCTTTCCCCGGTCCAGGTCAAGGAGTTCATTTTTACCATACGGAATCTGTTTACGGCCATCGAACAATTGCCCAAACCCGTTATCGCAGCGGTAAACGGCATCGCCCTGGGCGGCGGCACCGAACTCGCCCTGGCCAGCGACGTCCGGATCGCGTCCTCGGGCGCGACGATGGGCCTCACCGAGACCCGGCTGGCCATCATCCCCGGCGCGGGAGGCACCCAGCGGCTGCCCCGGCTGGTGGGCAAGGGCAAGGCCAAGGAGCTGATCTTCACCGGCCGGCGGGTGGAGGCGGCCGAAGCCTTAGGCATCGGGCTGGTCAATCAGGTCTGCGAACCCGGGGAACTCCTGGACGCCTGCAAAAAGATGGCGGGCATGATGTGCGAGACCGGCCCCATTGCCATCGAACAGGCCAAGTATGCCGTCAATTACGGAATGGAGACGGATCTGGCCACCGGCCTGGCCATCGAGTCCAACGCATACTGGGTGACCATTCCCACCGAGGATCGCCTGGAGGGGCTGGCTGCATTTCGGGAAAAACGAAAACCGGTATACAAGGGGAGATGAGATGAGCGAAAATAGAAACTTTTGGGAAAACGAAGAGAAAAAGCTCGACGAGCGGGTTCATGAGGCGGTCTGGCCCGGCGGCCAGAAAGCCGTCGATCGCCTGGCCAAGCAGGGGAAACAGCCGGTGCGGGACCTGATCCAGCTCCTCATCGATCCGGGCACCGAGTTTTTCGAGTTGAGCCGGATCGCGGGCTTTGGCATGAACTATCCCGGCGACATCGAAGACGTGCCCTCCGCCGGACTCGTCACCGGCATCGGGAAGATCCAGGGCAACTGGACCATGATCTTCGGCAACGACAGCCGGGTCAAGGCCGGGACCTATTTTCCCATCACGCTGAAGAAGCATATCCGTGCCCAGGCCATCGCCGAGCGGTGCGGCATCAACTGCGTGTATATCGCCGATTCCGGCGGGGCGTTCCTGCCCATGCAGGCCGAGGTGTTCCCCGACGACGGCCATTTCGGTTCCATGTTTTACAACATGGCGCGCATGTCGGCCAAAGGCCTGAAGCAGGTGACCCTCAGCACCGGCGGCAACACGGCCGGCGGGGCCTACATCGTTTTCATGGCCTGCCAGTCCGTGATGATCGACAAGCTCTCCTATTCCTTCCTGGGCGGCCCGCCCCTCGTGAAGATGGCCACCGGCGAGATTATTTCCGCGGAGGATTTGGGCGGCGCCCGGGTACACACCCATGTTTCCGGCGGGGCAGACCATTTCTGCGGGAACCAGGTCGAGGCGGTGACCCGGGTCCGGGAGATCCTGGCCCTCGATCGCCCGCAGACGCTCCATACCCAGCGATATGCGGAGTCTCCGCCCACCGTCCCGCCGGAAACTCTCTACGACCTGATGCCGGCAGCAATTCATCAGGGGATCGACGGCCGCGCGATTCTGGAAGCCATCGCCGACGATTCCTATTTTATCGAATACAAGAAGGATTACGCCCCGGGCAGGGGCGACAATATCCTGTGCGGGAAGATCCGCATTCAGGGGATCCCGGTGGGCGTGATCTGCTCCAACGCGGTCGGGATCATCTTCGCGGAGGCGGCCCGCAAGGCGGCCGAGTGGATCGTCCGCTGTTCCCAGGAGAAGACGCCGCTCCTCTTTGTCCAGAACGCCCCCGGATACATGATCGGCTCGGAATCCGAGCACCAGGGCATCGGGAAATACGGCTCGGACATGGTCCGGGCGGTCTCCTGCGCCCAGGTCCCCCGGATCCAGTTGGTCATCGGCCCGGACAACGGCGCGGCGAACTATGGGATGTGCGGCCGGGCCTACAAGCCCCACTTTCTCTTCCACACCATGCGGGCCCGGACCGGCGTCATGAGCGGCCGGAGCGCCGCCGGGGTGCTGCTTTCCATCGAGGAGCGCAACCGGGCGGCCACGGGCAATCCCATGACCGACGAGGAAAAACAGGCGTTCAGTCAGAAAATGATCGAAAAATACGACGGTGAAGCCCATCCTTTCTATTGCGGTGCCCGGATTTTGAGCGACCGCGTGCTTAAATTTTCCGAAATCCGCGACTGGCTGGGAATGGCCTTTGAGGTGAGTCTGCTTCAACCCATCGGCGAGCCGTCCTTTGGAAACTTCAGATTTTAGAAAGGAGACACAGTACCATGACGGAATATGATTACTGGAAAATTTTCCCCCGGATGCCGAAAAAGGTGACTATCGGGGATATTACCATCCGAGACGGGTTTCAGCACGAAGAGAAATTCATCTCCACCGAGGCCAAGAAATTTTATCTGGAGGAGTTGATCTTCGCCGGATGCCGGTACATCGAGGTGACCAACCTGGGCAACCCATATCTGATGCCCCAGTTTCGGGACGCCGAAGAGCTTCTGACCCATCTCCGGAGTGACCGCTTCAAGAAGAAATGCGCGCAGAAGGGCATCAACTACGATGACATCTGCCTCACCTGCATCACGATCCGCGAAGGCGCCGTGGACCGGGCCATCCAACTGAAAGAAAAGGGCATCGGGCCCGACCGGATATTGATGATGGTCTCCACCGAAGAGCAGCACCATTTCGCCAATTCCGGCACGACCCTGCCCGACTACTGGAAGGAGTCCGAGCGGTGCATCAAGAAATGCACCGACGCCGGCATCAAGATGTGCGGAACGGTCAGCACCATCTGGGGCAGCCCCATCGGCGGCGCCACCGACATGAAGGACGCCGTGGAATTCACCAAGCGCTGGCTGGAGATCGGCGCCCATGACGTGGAGCACGCCGACCACGACGGCAGCGCCTCGGCGCCGGATGTCTACCGGTACTTTTCCATGATCCTCGACCAGATCCCCGACACCCGGCTCCACATCGCCCATTTTCACGAGACCAAGCGGGTGGCGGCGGCGTCCGTCCTGGCGGCACTGCAGGCCGGCATCACCAACTTCGAGGCGACCATGGGCGGTCTGGGCGGCCAGCCGGCCAACTTCCTGGACGACTGCCCGGTCAAGGGCACCGGCGAGTATTATTATTCGGATCCGCGCTACGTGGGGCTGGTGACCCTGGAGGACACCCTGGTTCAGATCGACGAGATGGGCATCGCCCACGGCTGGGATGTGGACCGGGTTCTCTGGCTGGGCAAGCAGTTGGAGCGGACACTCGGCCGGAGGCTCAGGTCCGAGGCCATCTTGAACGGCCGCACCCTCAAGGAAGGCCATCCCAGATTCGCCCGGCCGGGGCTTGCCAAGGTCAAAGCCAAACTCGGAGAAGACACCGGCCAGAAACTTCCCAAGGAATGGGGCGATAAAGCGGTCCTGCCGGAACACTGCCGGGCCGCGGGTTGAGCCGGGGGTTTGTTCCCAGGATTTTTCTGTTATGTTGCCTCCCCGGATCGCTGGTCCGATGTCGGCGGTCCGGGGCCTGCGCAGAAAAGTCAGGCTTCACCCCCGGGGCATCCGCCGGAAGGATTTGAACCGGACACCTAACATACTACGGAGTGTATATTATGACATCGCAAGAGCAGCCTCCTCATATCAATGTGGACTATTTTGAAGATTTGACCGGAGAACTCTCGGTATCCGGGCAAAGCGGGATCCAGGAGATCGGAAAACGCTTGAAATCCCTGCGGCAAGAAAAGGGGATCACCCTGGACGAGCTTGCCAGAAGAACGGGATTCGATGCCGATTTCCTGGCAAAGATCGAGCGTCAGGAGATTTATCCCCAGCTCGGTACGATCATCAAGCTCTCCAAGTCCATGGATGCGGCGTTCGGACAGGTCCTGGCCGGGAAGGGGGACAAGCCCTATTCCATCACGCGCCGGAAGGACCAGAAAACCGTTGCCCGGTCCACATCCCACAAAGGGCAGAAAAACGTATATACTTATAAGGGGTTGGCGCCCGAGGTCAGGGGACGGAGCATGGAGCCGCTGATCGTTCAACTCCAGGCGGCGCCTGACAAGGAACTCTCCCAGCACGACGGGGAGGAGTTTATCTATGTCCTGGGCGGAACGGTGCTTCTGGAGATCGGGGAGGACCATTTTGAATTGGAACCGGGGGACAGCGCCTATTACCTTTCCACCATCCCCCACTGGATTGCGGCAAAGGATGACAGCGCAACGATCCTGGCCGTCATCTACGACAAATAGGAACCGACACGGCGGCGGGGGTCAACCGGCTGAAGGCCGCCGCTTTCCCCCGCCGGCACCCGGGTTTCGGCGGGGGGCCGATTCTGAAATCGCAGGGAAAAGGAAACGCTCATGCCGGTTGCCGTGATGGAGGAAGAGGCTGTTTTTTACGACCGGAGCGACGCTGAAACCGGGCCGGCCCTGATTCTGGTCCATGGCTCCGGCGGAGATCACACCCACTGGCCGGAGGGGCTGCGGCACCACGATGCGATGCAGGTCTTTGCGCCCGACCTGCCCGGGCATGGGCGGTCGACCGGCGCCGCACGGGAGACCGTGGAGGCCTATGCCCGCGTCATCGACCGGTTTGCCCGGACGCTCGGGATAGGCAGAGCGGCGGTGGCCGGCCATTCCCTTGGCGGCGCGGTCGCCCTGACGCTGGCCCTCATGAAGCCCGATTGGCTTTCCGGCATCCTTCTCGTGGGAACCGGCGCTCGTCTGCGGGTCCACCCGAGGATCCTGGAGGGGCTTTCGGCATCCTTCGAAGAGACCGTCGGGATGATCTGCGACCTGTCGTTCGGACCGGAAGCGCCCGCGTCCGTCGTCGCCGATGTACAGAGTCAGTTGATGGGGAACGACCCCCGGGTCGTTCAGGGGGATTACCGGGCCTGCGATCGTTTCGACGGCATGGGGGGCATCGGCGGCATCGCCTGTCCCACGCTGGTGATATCCGCGGCCGACGACCGGATGACGCCGGTCAAATACGGGGAATTCCTCCACCAGCGGATCCCGGGGGCGACATTCGCCCTGATCGAGAGCGCCGGCCACATGATGGCCTTGGAGAAGCCCGAAGCCGTGATCGCCGCGGTGGCCGGGTTCATGGGAATACCGCGCGAACGATGATGCTTGTTCTGGGAAAGTGCATTCTGTTTTTTTCATATATCTACGACAGCCGATCAAGGGGGCACAATGGGTAAACTGTTATGGACACCTTCCGAAGCGCAGATTCAGGATTCCAACATGCACCGGTTCATGGCCGGCGTGAACCGGAAATACAAGACGAATTTCACCACCTATCCGGAGCTCTGGCAGTGGTCCGTCGACAATATCCCGGAGTTCTGGGCCGAGATGTGGGAATTCGCCGGGGTCATCGCATCCCGGCCGTTTGAGGCGGTGATCGACGATGTCTCCCGGATGCCCGGAACACGGTGGTTTCCCGGTGCGCGCCTCAATTTCGCCGAGAACCTTCTGCGATATCGGGACGACCGGACGGCCATCGTTTTCCGCGGGGAGGACCAGGTCCGGCGCCGTCTGACCTACGCCGAGCTTTATGAGGAAGTGGCGCGTACGGCCAAATCTCTTCGGGCCATGGGGCTGAAGCCGGGGGACCGGGTCGTGGGGTTCATGCCCAACATGCCCGAGAGCATCATCGCCATGCTGGCGGCGACCAGCCTGGGCGCCGTCTGGTCTTCGTGCTCCCCGGACTTCGGCATCAAGGGGGTGCTGGACCGGTTCGGGCAGATCAAGCCCCGGGTGCTGTTCACGGCCGACGGATACTTTTTCAAGGGCAAGAAGGTCGACAGCCTCGAACGGATCACCGAGATCCTGAAGCAGATCGGCACGGTGGAGAAGGTCGTGGTTGTGCCCTACACGACGGACGCCCCGGATATCAGCAGCGTGCCCGCCGCCGTTCTGTTCAATGATTTCCGCGCGGCGGCGGCCGGCGACATCGAGTTCGCGCAGCTCCCCTTCGACCACCCGCTTTACATCATGTATTCGTCCGGTACCACCGGGCTCCCGAAATGCATGGTGCAGGGGGCGGGCGGCATCCTCCTCCAGCAGATGAAGGAGCACCTGCTCCACACCGACCTCCGGCGGGAGGACCATATCTTCTATTTCACCACCTGCGGCTGGATGATGTGGAACTGGCTCACCTGCGCCCTTTCCGTCGGGGCGACGATCCTCCTTTACGACGGCAACCCCTTCCACCCCGGCCCGGAGGCCCTCTGGCAGATGGCGGAAGACGAGAAGATGACCGTCTTCGGCACCAGCGCAGGCTATATCGCAGCCCTGATGAACACGGGCCTGATCCCCGGGGAGAAGTTCGACCTCGGGGCGCTGCGCGCGCTGCTCTCCACCGGATCGCCGCTTTCCATCGAGGGGTTTGACTTCGTCTATCAGGGCGTCAAGCCGGACATCCAACTGGCGTCCATATCCGGCGGCACGGACATCAACGGCTGCTTTGCCCTGGGCAATCCCATGGGGCCGGTGTACGCAGGCGAACTCCAGTGCCGGGGTCTCGGAATGAAGGTCGAGGCCTTCGACGAAAACGGGCGTCCGGTCATCGGCCGCCAGGGCGAACTGGTGTGCACGGCGCCCGCACCGTCCATGCCCATCTATTTCTGGGACGACCCTGACGGAAAGAAATACCACGGGGCCTATTTCGACGTTTATCCGGGGGTGTGGCGCCACGGAGACTATATCGAGATCAACGGGCACGGCGGGGTGACCATTTACGGCCGATCCGACACCACCCTCAACCCCGGCGGGGTCCGCATCGGCACGGCTGAGATCTACCGGCAGGTGGAGATGCTGGACGAGATCGAGGACAGCCTGGTGGTGGGTCAGGATTGGAAAAACGACGTCAGGGTCATCCTCTTTGTCAAGATGATGGCGGGGTACAGCCTGACGGAGGAGCTGAAAAACAAGATCCGCAAGACCATCCGCGTCAACGCCTCCCCGCGCCACGTGCCCGCCAAGATCATCGCGGTCCCGGATGTGCCTTACACCCTCAACATGAAAAAGGTGGAGCTGGCCGTCAAGAAGACCATCCAGGGCCAGGCCGTCCTGAACAAGGACGCCCTCAAGAACCCGGAGGTTCTGGATGTCTATGCCGGCATCCAGGAACTTCAGGAAGATTAGCCGAGTCGACGCAAGGCCCGCTCGATGCCCTCAGGGGGGATTGAGCGGGCTTTTTTTTTGGGGTGCATCCCGGCACACTGAAGAATCACGCCTGCCGGCTCACAGGGATCGGCTGGACCCAGACGTTCCGGTCCCCGTCGAAGAACCATTTGTCGAAAAATCCCCGCCGCCGGATGAAGCTCGGGCTTTTTGCCCAGGTCAAAAGCTCTTCATAGGCGCGGTGGATCCGGATGAACGACCGGGAGTCCCCCCCGTGATCCGGGTGGTGACGCAGGGCCTGCTTCCGGTATGCCCGTTTGATGATCTCCATGCATTCGGGGCGGACCAGGGCAGCCTCATCCAGGTTGAGGTGGACCAGGGCGCTGCCTCTCAGGGCGGGGATGTGAAGCTCCACCGGTGATATCCTCCCGGGAGAGAGAGGCTTCCGGCTGGACTGGCTCAGCACATGCCGGGCCGCGAGGTAATTCTTGCGGGTGCGGCCGTGCTCGGCCCACCATGTCTTGCCGAGGATGTCCCCCAGATCGCTCACGTCATCGCCCGGAACCCGGTTTTCGTTGCGGGGGTAAAGGAAACTGAAGATTCTGCGTTCGCTGTAGGGCATGAGATCCAATACGATCACGGCGTCGGTGAAATAGAAGGTGGCATACCGGATGTTGAGCGCCCGGAGCAGGCCGGTGCGCTGGTCCAGCTTCCGCCGCAGGAACTGCCGGCATGCGACGGCGCAGTACCGCCTTCTGGCCATGTTCTCGGAAGTCCCGCAGGAAAGGCAGCGATGGGTGGATTTTTCCTGTTTTTTCTCGGGGACATGTTGGGTCGGAGTTTCCATAACTGCTGATTGTATCAGCATTCACTGCGGAGATGAAGCGGGAAATGGCATTCTTCCGGGCCTGCCCGGAGGCGGCGCCGGCAAAAAAGGTCGCCGGTGCCCCGAGGGGCGCCGGCGACCCAGGGTGCGATGGAGGAACCTCAGACGCGCTTCAGTTGGCCCGGGTGAAAGTGTGGCAGGCGCTGCAGTCATACCGCTTGTCGGTGACGTGCTTCCGGTGGACTTTTGTAAAGTATTCCGATTCCGGCCATTTCCCGGATTTATCTCCATGACAGCTGGCGCAGAGGGGCCGGTTGTTTCGGGTTGGGTTCGGTGTGTACCCGAGCTTCCCGAAATCGATCCGACTCCCGTCATTGTGGCAGCTATTGCAGGAAAGGGCTTCCTCCTTCGGCGCCACCTCGTGGAAGAGGCCCAGATACCGTTCGGTTTCGGCAAATTCATAACCGTTATAGGTCCAGCCGACGCCTTGGACGCCCAACGGCACTGCATTCTCCAGACTCCCGTTTTCAAAAAACTTTCCAATCTTCAAGGGCAGCAACTGCCGGGTCGTGGGATCGATGGGCTGGTATCCTTCATGGCGCTTGAAGGCGTGGATCTTGGCGGCGGGGTCCCGGATGTCGCCCATGGGGCCCGACATCAAAACCTTGCCGTTCGCTTCGGGTTTCGCGGCATCTCCGAACTGGTAAAAATAGGACTGGCCGTTGAAAAAGGCGTATTCCGGGACCATATTCCGGCCTTTGACATGGTAGGGCTCGAAAAGCCCGGTGCTGGCGACCGGATCACCGGGCTTGGACCAGTCTCTTCTCATATCCGTCGGTGCTTCCTTGGCGAAAAGGGGAATGTGGCATACGGTGCAGTTGACGCGAGCCGTGTGCTTGTTGATATCCCCGCCTTCGTGGGGGGTGTTGCCGTGGCACTGGATGCAGTCCACCTTGGCATCGGATTCCCGGGGCCTCAGATCGCTTCCGCGGCCGGCAATCCTGTGGCCGGAGGCGACATGGCAGTCCAGGCAGTCGAGCCCGGCGCCGCCGTCGGCCGCTGCGGCCATGTGGACGTCGAAGCTTCGCGACGGATTCCGGTGGGCCTCTTCGATATCCCCCCGCTTGAAATTGTTGCCGCCGCCGGCATTGGCATGGCAGTTCAGACAGGCGTCTTTGCCCGGACGCCCGACATTTGCCGCCGCCTGGGTCACGGTGACCGCCATTTTTTCGGTGTCCGGGACAAACCGAAAGGTGCCGTCGGGCAGTTGTCCGACCTTTCGTTTGTAGTCATCGGCATGGCAGACCAGGCAGTCGATGTTTTCCAGCGGGTCCTGAGACGTTTCCAGATTGGGCTTCTCGCCGAGGCCGGCGTGGCATTTGGCGCAGCCGCCGTCCACGGGCAGGCCGTCCACGTTGGTCAGCTTTCCGATCCAGTTGATGTCGGGATAGATGCAGAAGTCGTTGATGCCGCCCATCTTGCCTGCGGGATCCTCGGTGAGGCCGACCGTGTCGGCGGCGCTTCCTTTCCACTGGTAATGGACGGAACTGTAAACCTCCTGGGCTTCCTCGCGATGGCACTTCAAGCAGGTTTGGGTTCCTTCATAGCGGGTGAAACGTCCGGCATGGGCGCCTGCGGCGGGCGACGGGTCCGTGGGAGCGTCCGGCGGGCCTGGCGGATCAGGCGGCGTGTTCACGCAGATATCGGGCGGGGTTTTGGTATAGCCCGTCTCGACATCCACGACGCGCGATTCCACTCGGATCGTGCAGGGCGGCGCACCGGAGATCTCCCTTCTGAATCGGAAATTTCCCTTGTCGTCGGATCCGACGGTGCCCAGCAGGGTCCCGGACATGGCATCCCATACGCTGACCTTTTCTTTTTTTTCAGCGCCGTATCCCGTTACGGTCAGCCGGCTCCTGTCTGTATCCCAGCGCACCTCGGCGATTCCCAGAGATGGTGATCCCCCGTCGGGGGACGCATCCGCCGAGGAGCCTGCGCACAATGCCGCCGCGAGCAACAGCAGGAGCAAATACCCGCGGAAGAATGTATCGTGGCTGTTTGCTTTCATCATAACCCTACCTCTTTTCCTTTTTCAGTATTGGGTCGGCGAGAGGGATATCCGCTGGCCTGAATTGTCGGCAGGAAAATCCTACACTGTGGCATAGAATAGATGC
Source organism: Desulfococcus sp. (assembly GCF_041737845.1). Lineage (GTDB taxonomy): Bacteria > Desulfobacterota > Desulfobacteria > Desulfobacterales > Desulfococcaceae > Desulfococcus. Next base: position 84,916 of record NZ_JBGSQX010000160.1, on the reverse strand, counting down.
CTTGATGAAATGAGGCAGTGACCTTTTGGGATCCAGGATGGTGATCCATGGTACAGGGGTTTTGTGGAATGTAACCCGGCTTCAGGCGCTCGTTCTTAAAAGATCGATGCAGAGGGGTCTCCCGCGAGGTTTGGCGGACGGCCTTTCGGCCGGAATGTATGGGAATTTCGAAGATCTCCAGTCCCATTGGCGCCGCAGTGTATAATTTGTCTTGACAACTTTACCAATCTATGGGATTTTTCCACGCACAACGCGGGTGACACCAATGGGATCATGGGGGAAATATGTTAAACGATCGGGCTCCGATACCGCTCTATCATCAACTCGGAGATATTCTCCTTGCGAAAATCAAGGCCGGGGAATACCCGCCGGGGTCGCGCATCCCTTCGGAGCTGAAACTCGCCGCGGCATACCGTATCGGCCGTCCGACCGTCCGCCAGGCCATTGAGCTGCTGGTCCAGAAAGGCTTTCTTGTCAAAAGGCGCGGTGCCGGGACCTTTGTCATAGACCGCAAGCCGGAGATTGACCTTTTTTCCCTCGACGGAACGACCGCCTCTTTCCATAAAAAGGGATTGGCCACGACAACCCGGATGATCGAAGCGGTTCGCCTGGAGCGGATTGTCGGAAACCCGGAAAATCCCTTTGAGGGAAAGGACGCCTACTTTTTTTCCCGGCTGATCCAGGTCGAACAAACACCGGTGCTCATTGAGGATCTCTATCTTCATCCAACGCTCTTTTCGGGGATCGACCGCATCGACCTGATGAACGGCTCCCTGTCGGAGATCGCAGATGAGCGCTATTACATGCGGCCCGAAAGCGCCCGGCAGAGCTTCAGGATCGGGTATCTCGGCAGGGAGCGATCCGCCGTTCTCTCGATGGATCCGCATACGCCGGTGCTCATCGTCAACCGGTTCTTGAATTTTCCCCAGGCAGACAGCGCCGTCTATTCGGAGCTCTTCTGCCGGACCGACCGGTATGTCTTTTCCCAGACCCTAGGAGGAAATCGCAATGCATAATCGCGGATACTACCACCAGTTCGGAGGGGCCTTCCTCCCGGAAATCCTGGTGGCTACGTTTGACCAGCTCGAACAGACCTTCCGGGAGGCCAAGAACGACCCGGCCTTCTGGCCGGCATACGCGTCCCTGATGGCAAGCTATTCGTGCCGCCCCACGCCGCTGACTTACTGCGAGAACCTCACCCGGCATTTCGGCGGCGCGAAAATCTACATCAAGCGGGAGGACCTCAACCATACCGGCGCCCACAAAGCCAATAACGTCATGGGCCAGGGCCTGCTCGTCCGGCGAATGGGCAAGCGGCGCGTGATCGCCGAGACCGGGGCCGGGCAGCACGGCGTGGCCACGGCCACCATGGCGGCCAGGTTCGGTTTTGCGTGCACCATCTATATGGGGGAGGTTGACGTGGCGCGGCAGCGGCCCAACGTCTTCTGGATGGAGCGGCTGGGGGCCACGGTGCATGCGGTCACGGACGGCACCCGGATACTCAAGGACGCCATCAACGAAGCCTTCCGGGACTGGGTCTCCAACATGGACACGACCCATTACGTCCTGGGCACGGCCTGCGGCCCCCACCCATTTCCGGAGATGGTCACCTATTTCCAGTCGATCATCGGGAAGGAGGCCAGGCGGCAGATCCTGGACGTTGAAGGACGGCTTCCCAGTCGGATCTATGCCTGCGTCGGCGGCGGGTCCAATGCCATGGGGATATTCACCGGCTTCATGGATGACCCGGTGGAGCTTGTGGGCGTGGAGGCCGGCGGCCTGGGGCTCGATTCCGGGCGGCACGCTTCCAGGCTCTGCTCCCGGGACGCCAGCATCGGGGTGGCCCAGGGCTACCGGACCTATTTTCTCCAGAACGCCGACGGACAGATGCAGGAGACCCACAGCATTGCGGCCGGCCTGGACTATGTGGGGGTGTCTCCCATCCTGGCCGATCTGAAAGAGACCGGCCGGGTCCGGTTCGCGGCGGCGACGGACCGGGAGGTGGTCGAGGCCCTCTCCCTGGCCATCCGGAAGGAAGGGGTGATTCCGGCCCTGGAATCCGCCCATGCCTTTGTGCAGGCGTTCAAGGAGGCCCCGGAGCTGTCCCCCGAGGAGAGCATCATCATCAACCAGTCCGGCCGGGGCGACAAGGATATCTTCACGGTGGCCGACGCCTTCGACGATCCCGGGTGGAAGGCGTTCATCATCAGAAAGGCGGAGCAATACCATGCTTGAACAATACATCCGCGATCGGTTGAAAGAGAAGGATATCCTCCTGATGACCCATATCGTCATGGGATATCCGTCCTTCGATGCATCCCTCGATGTCGTGGAAACCATGGCGAAGGCAGGCGTCGATCTCATGGAACTCCAGATTCCTTTTTCGGAGCCCATCGCCGACGGTCCGGTGATCCTGGCCGCCAACCAGAAGTCTCTCGAAGGGGGGGCCACCGTCCGGCGATGCATGGATTTCGCCCGTGAGGCGGCCCGGCGCTTCGACATCCCGTTTCTGTTCATGAGCTATTACAACATTCTGCACCGCTATGGGGTGGCGCGATTCGCCGGGGCCATGGCGGAATCCCGGATGCGGGGGGCCATCGTCCCCGACCTGCCGCCGGAGGAGGGGGGGGAATACACGGCGGCCATGGCAGACCGGAATCTGGACCCCATCTACATCTATGCCCCCACCACGCCGCCGGATCGGATGGCCTATATTGACGGTTTTGCCAGGGGGTTCATCTACTGTGTGGCCCGAAAAGGGGTGACCGGCGCGGAAACCGACTTTTCGACGGACCTGGAGCGCTACCTCGCCCGGTGCCGTCAGGCCACCCGTCTGCCCCTGGCCGTCGGCTTCGGGGTGAAAAGCCGGGCGGACGTCGATTTTCTCAAGGGAAAAGCCGACATCGCCGTGGTGGGATCCCAGACCATCCGGCTGATGGACCGGGAGGGGACGGGGGCGGTGGACGGCTTCATCCGGAGCCTGAGATGACCCGGCGGCGGCGTGATATCAGCCGGTATCCGGTTGACATCACGGCAGGATGCGCTATCATGGGAAAAACAGTGAGCCGGCATCGGCTGAGAAACGCCGATACCACAGGAAAGGAGCCATCAAGATGATTGAAATTTGCGGCATCGCCATCGGCCCTGAAGAGATCCGTGAATCCTTCATGCGCTGCTCGGGGCCCGGCGGTCAGAACGTCAACAAGGTCAATTCGGGGGTCCAACTCCGGTTTAACGTCCTGGGCTGCGGATCCCTGCCGCAGGATGTCCGGGAGCGGCTTATCCGCATTGCCGGGAGCCGGATGAACAAGGAGGGGGAGATCGTGCTGACGGTCCAGAAGCACCGAAGCCAGACAGGCAACCGGCAGGAGGCCCTCTACCGGCTCGAGGAGATGATCGGAGAAGCCCTTAAGAAGCCGAACCCGAGGCGGCCCACCCGGATCCCCGGGGGCGCCAGGCAGCGGCGCCTGGACGACAAGCGGCACCGGAGCATGATCAAGCGGTTCCGAGGAGACGCCGCAGGCAGGACAGGGCCGGCGGATGTCGGCCCTGTCCTGCTTTGTACGGTTCACTAATCGCCAAGAAAGTTCAGATCTTTCCGGATCTCGTGAAATTCCTCCCGGGAAATCTGCTCCCACGGCCGCGATGGAAAGAACTGAACCAGGGAATTGATATCCGGAGAAAAAACCTTCCCTGATTTCAAGACCGGCTCCTTCAGACGATATTTGAATTCCCCCCCCAGATCGACCACCAAATCGATGGCGTCGTGTTCCTCGTGAAGGGTTACGATCGAAAACGGTTGGATCAACCCCTTGCCCATGACGCGCTTCCGGCCTCCCGGGCCGGTGGACACCTCGATATAGGCCTTTTCGATGCCGGCCGCCTTGTGGTCCGGCGTCATGAGAAACGCCTCCAGAACGATATACTCGCCATTTTCAAAAGGCACCCATTCGGTCATCTGATCTGTTTCCTCCCGTTATGGACATGGACTCGTTTCCTGAATCGTTCATGCCATCATCGCACGAAAATGGAAAGAGAAAACAACCGCCGCCCGACGGTTTTCATATCCGCGCCAAGGGATGCGGCTTGACGCTTCAATGGGACGCGTGGTATCGCCTTTCCATGCATATCATGGTTTTCCTCAGGGTGCCACGGTCATGCCGGCATTTGTCACGTCAATGAAATGGAGCGGCAAAATGGATATCATCACGCATCAGAAGATCAGCCGGAGGCTCTGCGGCACGCCGGTTGCGGTTGAAACAGGGATGAGCCGCGTGGAACTGTCGACCACCGAAGAGATGGCGGCCGACGATACCGGGCTCGTTCACGGCGGGTTCGTCTTCGGCCTTGCCGATTACGCGGCCATGATCGCCGTCAACCATCCCAATGTCGTGTTGGGCGGGGCCGACGTCAAGTTCCTGAAACCCGTCCGGGTCGGGGAGACGATCACCGCCCTTGCAACGGTGACCGAGGAAAAAGGAAAGAAGCGCCTGGTCCGCGTCACGGCGGCGGCAGGCGATGTCCGGGTGTTCGAGGGCGATCTGGCCTGCTTTGTCCTGGACCGGCACGTGCTGACCTGAGGGTTTGCCTGACTCCGGTCAGGCCTGGGCGCCCCGCATGTTGTGCCGCTTCTGGGCGGAGAGCACCGCTTTTCTCATTCGGATGGAAAGGGGGGTGACCTCCACGAGTTCGTCTTCACGGATGAAGTTGATGGCCTGCTCCAGGGTCATGGGTTTGATGGGCGTGAGAATGACATTGTCGTCCTTACCCGAGGCCCGCATGTTGGTGAGCTTTTTCTCTTTGCAGGGATTGACGTTGATGTCCTGAGCCCGGTTGTGCTCGCCGACGACCATGCCCTCGTATACGGGCTGGCCGGGTTCGATGAAGAGGCGCCCCCGGGGCTCCAGATTGAAGAGGGCGTAGGCCACGCCGGCTCCCGTCCGGTCGGCGACAATAGACCCCGTGAACCGGCTGGGGCATTCTCCGCGGAATTCCCCGTACCCGTCAAACAGAGAGTTCATGATGCCGGTGCCCCGGGTGTCGGTGAGAAACTCATCCCGGTATCCGATGAGGGTCCGGGTCGGGATGGAAAATTCCATCCGGATCCTGCCCTTGCCGTTGTTGACCATCTGGGTCATCTTCCCTTTTCGAAGGGAGAGCTTTTCCGTGACCACTCCGAGAAAACGCTCTTCACAGTCCACCAGAAGGCGCTCGACGGGCTCCATCTTGACGCCGTTTTCATGATGAAAAATGGCCTCCGGCCGCCCCACGCTGAATTCGTAGCCCTCCCGCCGCATGGTTTCGATGAGGATGGCCAGTTGAAACTCGCCGCGTCCCTTGACCACGATGCTGTCCCGGTCGCCCACCTCCTCCACCTGAACCGCGACGTTGCGGAGGGTCTCTTTCTGAAGGCGCTCGCGGATGCGGCTGGACTGGACGTATTTGCCTTCCTTTCCGCCGAAGGGGGAGTTGTTGATGGTGAACTTCATGGAAACCGTCGGCTCGTCCACCCGGATCCGCGGGAGGGTTACAGGCGTTTCACGGTTGCAGATGGTGTCGCCGATCTTGACATCCTCGATGCCCGCCAGAACGGCGATGTCCCCGGGCTGGATCTCTTCCACGTCCACCAGCTTGATCCCCTCGTAGACCTGGAGTTTGGAGATCTTCAGGGGCACGCTCCGGCCGTTTTCACCGACACAGACAAGGTTGTCCCGGGCGTGGGCGGTGCCGTTGAAGATCTTCCCGACGGCGAGCCGTCCCATATAGTCCGAATATCCCAGGTCTGAAACGAGCATCTGGAACGGGGCGCTGGGGTTGTGGGCCGGCCCGGGGATTTCCGCCAGGATGGTGTCGAGCAGGACATGGAGATTATCGGCATCCTCATCCAGCGATTTCTTGGCGATGCCTGCCCGGCCAATGGCGTACAGCAGGGGGAATTCGAGCTGATCTTCCGTGGCGCCCAGATCGATGAGCAGGTCGTAAATCTCGTCCAGGACCTCGTCGGGACGGGCATCCTGGCGGTCGATCTTGTTGATGATGACGACGATCTTGAGGTCGGCATCCAGGGCTTTTTTGAGGACGAAACGGGTCTGGGGCAGAGGCCCCTCCGATGCGTCGACAAGAAGGATGGCCCCGTCCGCCATGGACAAAGCCCGCTCCACCTCGCCGCCGAAATCGGCATGGCCGGGCGTGTCGATGATGTTAATGCGGGTATTTTTCCACAACACCGAACAGTTCTTGGCGGCGATGGTGATTCCCCGCTCCCGCTCCAGATCCATGGTGTCCATGACGCGTTCATCCACGGCCTGGTTGGCCCGGAACAGGCCGCTCTGGTGAAACATGGCGTCCACCAGCGTGGTTTTTCCATGGTCGACGTGGGCAATGATGGCGATATTTCTGAGTCGGTCGTTTCTAAGCATTTCTGACATGGGTACGGATCTCCGTGATGATTCATCCGGGTTTAGGCTGATATTGAAAGACTTCGGTCAAATTAACGCGCAACCCAAGAAAATCAAGAGACCGTTCCGGGTATTTTGGCTTTTTTTGACATGCCGGCAGTTGCCGCTTGTGAGACGGTCTTCAAACAAAGCGGCCCGTTTCCCCCGCCGGGGAACAGGCCGCTTCTGGAGACGGGTCCATCCTGTGTGGATGAATCCCTTACTTTGCGCCTTCGATCGCCTCGGTGAGTTCGGGCAGGAACTCCAGGATATTGGCAACGACCCCCACGTCGGCCACCTGGAAGATGGGGGCCTTGGGGTTCTTGTTGATGGCGATGATGAAGGGGGCGCCCTTGATGCCCCCCATGTGCTGGAAGGAGCCGCTGATGCCGCAGGCCAGGTAGACCTTGGGGCTGACGGTCTGGCCGGAGGTGCCGACCTGACGGGATTTTTCCAGCCATTTGGCGTCCACGATGGGGCGGGAGCAGGAGAGGTCGGCGCCCATGGCCTTGGCCAGGTCCTTGACGATCTCCAGGTTGTCCTGCTCCTCGATGCCGCGCCCTACGGACACGAGGATCTCCGATTTGGTGATGTCCACGTCGCCCACCTCGGCCGCGACGGTTTCCAGGTAGCGGCGGCCCACGGATAGGTCGCCCGCGTCGCCCGACTTGTCGGTGACCGTGCCGCCGGCAGCAGGGGTTTCATCGGGCTGGAAGGCCCCCGGACGGAGGGTGATGACGGCCCCGGAGGCGAGGTCGCAGGCCACGTGGGTGCTGACCATGCCGGAAAACTCCTGGCGGACGACCGTAAGGCTGTCGCCGTCCATGCCCGCAAAATCCAGGGCGTCGGCCACATAGGCCGCATCCAGCTTGATGGAGAGGCCCGGTGCCAGATCGAGCCCGAAATGCTCGTGGGGGACCAGGACCACGGCGCCCTTGGGAAGAATATGGACGAGGGCTTTTCTCACCACGTCGGCCACGGGGTAGGCCAGGGCCGCGTTGTCGATTTTCCAGACCGCTTTGTAGACGGCGGCTACCTCGCCCGCGACCTTGTCCAGGTCCGGGCCTGCGCCGACGACCACCGCGGTGACCTCCGCGTTCGCGTCCAGTCTGCGGGCCGCGGCCGCAAGCTCCAGGGCCGTGTCATCGGCCTTGCCGTTCTTGTGAAGAATATATGCAAACACCTGTCGGCTCATTACTTGATCCCTCCTTTGGCTTTCAAGAGTTCCATCATTTTCTCGATGATTTCTTCGGTGCTGCCTTCAAGCATCTCGGCGCCCTCGCCCATATCCGGCACGAAGTAGTCGAGGCGTTTCACCTTCGGGGCCACGGCGGCGGCGGCCAGGCCCAGGTCGCCTGCGCCCAGGGTCGGGATCTCCACCGAGGCGACCTTCCGGATGCCCCGGATGCCCACGTAGCGGGGTTCGTTGATCCCCGTCTGGATGGAGAGCACGCAGGGCAGGGCCATTTCGTTCATCTCCTGGTTGCCGCCGGCGATCTCGCGGCCGACCTTGATCTTCTTGTCGTCCGTGATCTCGATGACATTCACCAGGGACGCATAGGACACGTCCAGCATGGCGGCCAGCATGCCGCCGACCTGCCCGGCGCCGTCGTCGGCCTGGGCACCGGTCAGGATCAGGTCGTATTTTCCTTTTTCCACCGCGGCCTTCAGGATCGTGGCGATCCCGCGGCCGTCGGCCGATGCAAAGGCGTCGTCCGCCAGCAGGATGCCCTTGTCGGCCCCCATGGCCATCTCCCGCCGCAGGACCTCTTCGGATTCGTCGTCGCCGACGGTGATGACCGTCACCGTGCCGCCGACCCGGTCGCGGATCTGGATCGCCTCTTCCACGGCATAGTTGTCCCACTCGTTGACCGAGTAGACCAGGTCGTCCCGCTCGATGTCGGTGCCTTTGCTGTTGACTTGGATCTCGTTTTCAGAGGTATCGGGAACCCTCTTGACACACACCAGAATTTCCATATTTTCCTCCCGGATGGTTTTAGGTTAAATGCTCAATATTGAACAGAATGTTGATTTATTCACAGCCGCCCGTCACCGCTCAGGCCGCCCGGTGCCGGTCGATCAGCTCCACCAGGTCGATGGCCTCCATCTGGCCTTCCAGGCCGCTGGTCTTGATGGCGTCTTCCATGTTGACCATGCAGAACGGGCAGGCGGTGACGATGACGTTGGCGCCGGCCGCCTTGGCCATCTCGACCCGGAGCTGACCCATCCGCTGCTCCTCGACGGGTTCATAGAAGAGCATGAGCCCCCCGCCGCCGCAGCAGAAGGAGCGGTCCCGGGATTTTTCCATCTCGACCCGGTTCATGCCGGGGATGGCGTCGAGGACATCCCGGGGGATGTCGTACAGGTTGTTGTGGCGGCCCAGGTAGCAGGGGTCGTGGTAGGTGTAGACCTTGCCGGCGTCCCCGTTGCCGTTGAGGCGGACCTTGCCCGATCGGACCGCCTCGGCGATCAGCTCGCTGATGTGGAAGACCGGCGGCAGGCCCTTGTAGTCTTTTTTCAGGGCGTTGTAGGCATGGGGGTCCGTGGTGACGATGCGCTTCGCCCCGGAGGCCAGGATTGCCTCGGTGTTCTCGTTCTTGAGGTTCTGGAAGAGCATCTCCTCCCCGAAGCGCCGGGCTTCGTGGCCCGAGTCCTTCTCGAGCTTGCCCAGCACGCCGAAGTCGATCCCGGCTGAATTCAGCAGGCGGGCGGCCGACTGGGTGATCTGGATGATCCGGTCATCGTAGGAGGAGATGCTGTCCACGAAGAAGAGGGTCTCGGCGGTCTCCCCATTCTCTAAAAGCTTCACCGGGCAGCAGGCCTTGAACTCCTTGTCCTTGACGGCCCATTCGGCCCGCTTCTTCTCCATCTTGCCCCAGGGGTTGCCGCGTTTTTCAAGGGCGCTCAGGGGCTTCTGCAGGGACTGGGGCACGTTGCCTGCATCGACCATGCCCCGCCGCAGGTCGACCATCTTGTCGATGTATTCGATCATGATCGGGCACTCCTCCTCGCAGGCGCCGCAGGTGGTGCAGGACCAGATCTCGTCCGCCTCGTAGATGCCGCCGATGAGGGGTTCGCTCTCCTTGAGCCGGCCATTCAGGGGGTAGTGGGAGAAGGCGTAGTCCCTTGCCTTGATGCTGATGAACCGCGGGGAGAGGGGACGGCCCACGGCGTTGGCCGGGCACTGATCCGAACATCGGCCGCAGTCGGCGCAGGAGTAAAAGTCGAGCATGTGCTTCCAGGTGAAGTCCTCGAAGGTCTTGACCCCGAAGGATTCCAACTCGTCGAGCTTGTCGTCTGAAACGCCCCATTTCACCGGTTTGACCGTCCCCTTATCGAGCTTCATGAAGAAGACGTTGAAGATCGACGTGATGACATGGAAATGCTTGCCCATGGGCAGGAAGCAGAGGAACGAGAAAAAGATGAGGTCGTGGATGTAGTAGGCGGCCACATGGGCCGCCTGGAGCGCCCCGACGGGCAGGGCCGTCAGGGTGACCTTGAAGAGCCATGCCATGGTCAGGGGGGCGATGAACTCGGCGGCCATGCCCTTTTGAACGGCTGCGGCGGCAAGGGTTCCCTCGAACAGACTCTCGGTGATGATCAGGCCGCAGATCATCCCCAGGACGAAAAGAGCTTCCGCGGTGTGGGGCTTGCCGTAGCGTTCGGGCACGTCATAGCGCTTGGGTTTGACGACAACCCTCCGGTAGGCGGCCATCAGCGCCGCAACAAAGACGATGGTTGCGGCGTAATCCTTGACGAAATTGTAAACGTGGCCCGGGGCGCCGCCCAGGCCGGGAAAGACGAAGCCGTCGTGGATGCCGATGATGACGAGGGAGGAAGACCGGATGGAGAGGATGAGGAATCCGGCGAAGAGCATGATGTGGATCACGCCCGCCAGCAGGTATCTCGGCTGTTTCCACTGCCCCAGCCAGAGTTTGGCGACGGCCACGAGCCGCTCCGGAATCCGGTCGAAGCGGAAATCAGGGGTTGAAAAGACAAGGGGGGCGACCCGTTTCGCCATGATGTAAGCGAACAGCGCCACCCCGGCAACGGGAATCAGCACGGAAAAAATTACCGTCGGGATGCCCAGAACCGAGAAATGGGCCGGGGATATCAACGCAGGTTCCATTTTTTGCTTTCATTCTCCTTTCAATGATAATATATAGTTGGGATTCGACTGAATGAATATTCATTCATTTTGTATCAAACCCGTTTTCGGCCTGTCAAGACAAAAAGAATCGGTACTGCCGGGTGCTGAATATCGCCGTCGGATAATGACACTGATCAGGCAGCCCGAGAATGACAGGAAAGGGACGCGACTTTTCCGGGCGAAACCGCCGCCAATGTTTCAAGGATCTGTCCGGGTGCCATTCGGAAAAACAGGCGGCTGTTATTATCTGATGAATATTCATTCAGTATGATCGATTGGCGTCTCTTTTTGGTAGTCATCCAAGTGGCAGATCGATTAAGAACAATATCAAAAAAATAATATCAAAATGTAACGGCGCGGTTAATAAAATCGTTTTCCTGTATTTATTTTCAATCCCAAGGCATTGCAAGAGACGTCGGCCTCCTGTATTTGAACGAGCGCTCGGTCATGCGCTATCATATCGAAAATCCTATGTCAAGCATTTTGGATGAGGTATATGGAAAAAATGTGGTATAGAAAAATGGATTGCATCTGGAAGGGCAAGACTATGACGAACGGAGTGCAGCACCAGAAAAAAGAGGGGAGGTACTATAAATGACCAAGGATATCCACTGTCAGGAAGCTGTCTGGCAGCGAAGCTACGAGCCTGGCATCCAAAAAAATCTGACCTATGAAAGAACGCTCTTGCCGGGATTTCTTGAAAGATCCGCCGCGGAATTCCCAGACAAGGTCGCAGCCATTTTTGAGGGATATGAGATAAGTTACCGTAAAATGAACGACATGGTGAATTGCTTCGCCGCCTGTTTGAATGACATGGATATCCGGAAAGGGGACAGTGTCGCCATATTGCTTCCGAATGTTATTCCCTGCGTGATCAGTTACTACGCCATCATGAAAATCGGGGCGATCGCGGTCATGAACAACCCCCTTTATTCGGATCGCGAACTGGAGCACCAGTTCAGGGATTCCGGCGCCAAGCTGCTGATTACCCTTGACCTGCTGGGGAACCGGATGATCGACCTCAGATCCCGGACCCGCATCCGGCAGATTGTGATCACCTCCATCGGGGATTATCTTCCTTTTCCCAAGAACCTGCTCTTTCCCCTGGTCGCCAAGAAGAAAAAGCTGGCGGCCGATGTCAAGCCTGCACCCGATGTTTACCGGTGGAAAAAACTCCTCGCCAGATATGCCCCGATACCCCCGAAAGCCGGCATCGATTTCGAAGACACGGCCATGTATCAGTATACCGGCGGAACGACCGGTGTTTCAAAAGGGGTTATTTTGACCCATGCCAACCTGAGCTGCCAGGTCCAGCAGATCGCGGCGTGGTTTCCCGATTTCCAGAAGGGGAGGGAGATCATGCTGGGCGCCCTGCCGTTTTTCCATGTGTTCGGTCTGTCCACCGCCATGAATTTTGCCATCTACATGGGCTGGACCGACATCCTGGTGCCCAAACCCCAGCCTGATCCGCTCATGAAGGCGATCACCCGTTTCAAGCCATCCTTCGTTCCTCTGGTGCCCACCATGTACATCGGGCTTCTCAACCATCCCGACATCGATCACATGGATCTGACCTCCATCAAGGGCTGCTTTTCCGGCAGTGCCCCCCTGCCGCTGGAGGTCATCCGGGCATTTGAGGAAAAGACCGGGGCCGTGATCGTCGAGGGATACGGCCTCACGGAGACGACCCCCGTCACCCATATCAATCCGTTCAACAAGGATAAGCGCAAGGTCGGGAGCGTCGGGCTGCCGATTTCCGATACCCAGTGCCGGATCGTCGATCTCGATACGGGCGAGGCCGATGTCCCCTCCGGGGAATCGGGAGAGCTGCTCATCAAGGGCCCCCAGGTCATGAAGGGATACTGGAACATGCCCGAGGAGACCGCGGCGGTCCTTACGGCGGAGGGATGGCTCCATACCGGGGATATCGCCACCATGGACGACGACGGCTATTTTTTCATCGTGGACCGGAAAAAGGACTTGATTATCTCCGGCGGATTCAATGTTTACCCCCGCGATATCGACGAGGTGTTCTATCAGCACCCCAAAATCCAGGAGGCCTGCAGCTTGGGGATCCCCCACGAAACCCGCGGAGAGGCGGTCAAGGTGTTTGTGGTCCTGAAAGAAGGAGAGTCGGCCACGGAAGCGGAACTCCTGGACTATTGCCGGGACAAGCTGGCCAAATACAAATGGCCCGTGGAAATTGAATTCCGGGAGAGTCTGCCCAAAACCAACGTCGGGAAAATATTGAGAAAGGATCTGCGGACGGAGGTCAAGGGGGAGTAACCCCGGGATGGGGTTCACGGGCGGTACCTCTTTTTGACGGAAACTGGGGTTGATAACAAAAACGGGGCAGCTTTTGAAGCCGCCCCGTTTTGATTCTTGAATCCTGCTGAAATCCGATCGGGCCTCCCGGGGGATCTCTTTCTATCTGCCTCCGAAGGCCTCTTCGGAGATCTCCACGACCGCCCCGTTGTTGGCCAGGATTGCGGTCATTTTGCCCAGGGTGATGGGCAGAACGGTTTTGATGAAATACTCCGCGCTTTTGATTTGACCTTCATAGAACGCCTTGTCTTTTTTTGCCGCGCCGTCGATCTTCCGGCCGGCGATGGCTGCGCGCCAGAGAAGCATCCAGGCCACGGCCACGTCGCCGGTGACCTCCAGGAAGGGGTGGGCGAAGGCGAAGGCATTCAAGACCTTGGGGGACATGGCCGTCATCCCCATGTGCATGCCGACCTCGCCCAGTTTCTTCACGGCCGTCTTGAAATCGGCGGCGAAATCCTCCAGTGCGGGGACCTCCTTGGCTGCGGCAATGGTTTTGTTCATCTCGGCCAGGAGGTCCATCACCGGTTTCCCCTGGTTCATGCCCAGCTTTCTTCCCAGGAGGTCCATGGCCTGGATGCCGTTGGTGCCCTCATAGATCTGGGTGATCCGGCAGTCGCGGAGCAGCTGTTCCTGGGGGTAATCGCTGATGAACCCGTAGCCTCCGTATACCTGGATGCCTTCGCTGCAGACCTCAAAGGCGCGGTCGGTCACATAGCCCTTGACGATGGGCGTCAGCAGTTCGATCATGCCCTGTAATTTGGCGATTTCCGCCGGATCGTCCGAGAGGTGCTTCCGGTCGTCCAGGTATCCATGGTAATAGAGCAGACTTCTCATGCCTTCCACCAGGGATTTCATCTTCAGCAGCATGCGCCGGACATCGGGGTGCTGGATGATGGGCACCGCCGGGGCATCGTCTTTCATCATCTGAAGCAGGTGTTTCCCCTGAACCCGCTCCCGGGCATAATTGACCGCATTCATATAGGATGCGGAGGCGCAGCAGAATCCTTGCATCCCCACCAGGGCACGGGCCTCGTTCATCATCAGGAACATGGCCTTCATGCCCTTGTTCTCTTCCCCGAGAAGCGTCCCAACGCAACTCCCCTTGCCGCCCAGGGTCATGGAGCAGGTGGCGTTGCCGTGGATGCCCATCTTGTGCTCGATGCCGGTGCAGACCACGTCGTTGAATTCGCCCGGGCTGCCGTCCGGGTTCACCCGATATTTCGGGACCAGAAAGAGGGAGATGCCGCGGGTGCCCTCGGGCGCCCCCTCGATTCGGGCCAGAACCGGGTGGATGATGTTCTCCGTCAGGTCGTGTTCGCCCGCGGAGATGAAGATCTTGTTGCCGGTGATGGAATAAGTGCCGTCTCCGTTTTTGACCGCCGTCGTCTTCAATGCCCCGACATCGGAGCCGGCATCGGGTTCGGTCAGCAGCATGGTCCCGGTCCATTCTCCGGAATACATTTTTTTGAGAAAGATGCGTTTCTGTTCGGCGGTCCCGAAAACCTCCACCAGCTTCGCGGCGCCGTGAGTCAAGCCGGGATACATGACAAAGGCGTAATTGGCGCCGTTGAAGAAATCACTGGCCGCCAGGGTGACGGTCCGGGGCATGCCCTGGCCGCCCCATGCAGGATCCTCGTTCATGGCCAGCCATTCGCCCTCGCAGAACAGCTTGTAGACCCGGTGGAATTCTTCCGGAACGGTGACCTTCCCGCCGTCGAAGGTGCATCCTTTTTCATCGCCGATTTTCTGGGTCGGCAGAATCTCCTTGACCGCCAGATTCCGGGCCTCGTTGATCACCAGGTCCACTGTTTTTTTGGTAAACTCGGCAAATTTTTCGGTCTTGCTGAATTTTCCCACCTCGAACTGTTCATGAAGAACAAAATCCACATCCCTTCGGTCTGCGATTACCTGTGCCATTTTTTTTGTACTCCTTGATTATGAGTAATTTTGAGTCACGCATGGTTTTGTGATGCCGTATCCGTCGTGCCGATGCCTTGAATGAACAGGTCAATCAGGGGGTCGGCCATGGAGGCGAGATCATATTCTTTCCTGGAACGAAGCCAATTGCTGATCGCCGATTCCACGGCGCCGAGTATGAACCGTTTGACCAGTCCCACGTAGATGTCTTTTCTCATGGACCCTTCCTGCTGCCCGAGCTCCAGGATTTCCGAGACCATTTCAAGATACATCTTGGACATTTCCCGGATATTGTCCTCGACGAGATCATTTTTATGGTGGGCGAACGACTGGTATACGATGGCCATATCGCGATCCCGCTGGAACTCCGTCAGGTGACGGTGAACGAGATTGCGCAGCTTGGCGACGGCGGTGTCGGCCTTTTTGACCTCTTCCCGAAAGCCGCTGAAGACCTGTCTCGTCTTGTACTGAAAGAACTGAACCAGGATGTCGTCTTTGTTTTTGAAGTAAAGGTAGATCGTCCCGTCGGCGACGCCGGCCTCCCTGGCAATCTGAGAAATGGTCGACTGATGAAATCCTTTTTCGGCGAATACTTTGACGGCTGCTTCAAGGATGCGATGGTATTTATCCCCCGTTTTTGCCTTGATGTTGATAGGATACCTCCTTGAAAACATGATGGTTGAATATGAATGAATGTTCATTCATTATCAGAGCGTTGGAATCCTTGTCAAGAGGATTCAGTGTGGACGGGTTTAAAACAATCTATAATGAAAAAAATTTAAAATATATCCAATGTTTTGACTGAATTGACGCGCAAGGTTTCAGATCCGGCGGGTCCGTGCGATAAAGAATGAGATTCCATTCATTCTTGAGTCGAGGACGGGCATTGGCGCCGGAAGGATGCCTGGAGACCGATCCTGACGGTCAGGCCCGGTGGGATGTGAGGCTTCCTCGTGATGGGGCCGGCAGGAGACGCGGGGGGCCTGTATTCTTTGCCAGACCGCCGAGGGGTGATGTTGAGGGATATGACGGCAAGGCTTTGCCTGCGACACGATCGATCTGACAAAAGGCTTCAAAAACGAAAACCCCGCACCGGGAAAGCCGGCGCGGGGTTTGTTGGATCATCGGCTCAAATGCGACGTGTCGTATTGACCGATCGGGAATCGGGATCAGAGCGCGTTCTTGTAGATCTGGATCACGTCATCCAGGGTCGGACATCTGGGGTTGGTCAGCCCGCAGGCATCCTTCTGGGCATTTTCAGCCATGATCTTGAGATCCTTTTCCTTGACGCCCAGTTCGGTCAGGCCGCCGGGGATGCCGACGTCCTTGGAGAGGGTCTTGATCGACTCCAGGGCCACGTCCGCCGCCGCGCGTTTGGACAGGCCTTTAATGTTTTCACCCATGGCAGTGGCGATATCACCAAAGCGTTCCATTTTGGCGATCAGGTTGAATTTCGATACATGGGGCAAAAGAATGGCATTGCAGACCCCGTGGGGAAGATCATAGAAACCGCCCAGCTGGTGGGCCATGGCATGAACATGTCCGAGGCTGGCGTTGTTGAAGGCCATGCCCGCAAGGTATTCCGCATAAGCCATCTGGTCTCTGGCGGCCATGTCGGCACCGTTGGCGACCGCCGCCCGGAGGTTGGTGGCGACCAAGCTGATGGCCTTGAGCGCGCAGGCATCGGTGACCGGGGTGGCGGCGGTGGAAACGTACGCCTCGACAGCGTGGGTCAGCGCATCCATGCCCGTTGCTGCGGTCAGCCCCGGAGGCATGCCGGCCATCAGGAGCGGGTCGTTGATGGCGACGGTCGGGGTCACGCGCCAGTCGACGATGGCCATTTTGACCTTCCGGGACAGGTCCGTGATGATGCAGAACCGGGTCATTTCACTGGCGGTTCCGGCGGTGGTGTTGACGGCGATGAACGGCGGCATGTTCTTGGTGGATTTGTTGACGCCTTCGTAGTCGTGGATTTTCCCGCCGTTGGTGGCCAGGATGCCGACGCCCTTGCCGCAGTCGTGGGGGCTTCCGCCGCCCAGGGAGATGATGGAGTCACATCCGTTTTTTTTGTAGGCTTCCAGGCCGTCATGGACGTTTTTGTCCGTGGGATTCGGAATGGTTTCATCGAAAACCGGGCACGTCACGCCGAGATCCTCTTTGATCATCTTGACGATTTTTTCGGTGATTCCCGCTCCGGTGATGCCCTTGTCGGTGACGATCAAAGGCTTTTTGGCGCCCAGAGTCTTAATCTGGCTGCCGATCTCTTTGTGAGCGCCGATACCCATCAATGTTACGGTCGGAATGAAGAAACCAAATACCTGTTCTTGAACTGCCATGGGATTACCCTCCTTGTGATGAATTTAATTCAGGGATTGAGCGAAAATCCGAAATTTTTCTCCGCCCTGTGAAATATTGACTTCTAAAACTGATACAACTACTCAGCAAGAAAAAGGCCATCCATGTTATTTGAGGAATAAACATTTTCAGTAAACAGCCTAAAAGATTAAAATCATTAGTTTTAAAATTTTGTTATCGAGGGTTCATCCTTAGGTCCACCGGCCATGGGCCTGTCCGTAGCATTGTATCAATATGACCCATATTCCAAGGGTAATGCGGTCAATAAGAAACAAGTGATGGTTGATTGTGCTGCCGTCAGGCGCGTGAGTTTGAACGCCGCGGTTCAGTGCTATTGACCGATTTAGATTTTATGATAAATTTACAAAACACGGGTTTCTGTTCAGGTGTAGGCTTTTACTGTCGCGGGTTTGGATAAGCGGCCGCGCCCCTTAAGGATTACGGAGGAGATGATGAAAGGCAATATAAAATTGTATGGGTTGTCCTCCTGTGCCCATTGCAAGAGTCTGAGGAATTTTCTCATCGACAACGAGGTTGAGTTTGATTGGACCTATGTGGATATGCTGGTCGGTGAGGAACGTAACCTGACCATGAAAGAACTTAAGGCCGTCAACCCCGATTGCTCTTTTCCGACGCTGGTGGTTGAGGGAGATGTGGTGGTCGGATATAAAAAGGATAAGGTCAGGGATTTGATTGCGGCATATCAGCGAAAGCATTAGCATGGCCGTGCCGGATGTGCGGATCCGGGCAAGACGGCGCTCAGGAGGAGCGCGTGAAGCGCCGCTGCCTGTAGGGTGAATTCTATATAGAACATCCTGAATCCGTTACAGATCGATGGGAGGTAGGGGGGCTATGGTTTTGAATGTGAAAAAATTTTCCGTACCGGAGATTTTCTTCGGGAGGGGAAGCCTTCAATATGCGGGGCTTTGCGCAAAGCGCCTCGGCGGTGAAAAGATCTTCCTGGTGAGCGACGCCGGTCTCGAAAGATCGGGTTGGGTGGACAAAGTCTTCGAGTTGCTGGAGGATGAGAACCTGAAGTGCTTCTATTTTTCGGATGTGGTGGCCAACCCGAGGGATTTTCAAGTGCAGGATGGCGCGCGTCTTTATGCCGAGAAAGGATGTGACGTGGTGATGGCCATCGGCGGCGGCAGTCCGATGGACGCCGCCAAGGGGATCGCCCTGGTGGCCAGCAACGGCGGAACGGTTCATGACTACGAAGGTGCCAATCGGATTCAGCGGCCGCTGCCGCCCATGGTTTTCATCCCCTCCACGGGGGGAAGCGGTTCGGACGTATCCCAGTTCACCATCATCAACGATGTCCGGAGGCAGGTGAAGATGTCGATCATCAGCCGGACCCTGGTGCCCAACATATCGATCATTGATCCGACCCTCCTGACGACCAAGAGCCGCTCCCTGATCATCGCGGCGGCCATCGACGCCATGGCCCATGCGGTCGAATCCTATGTCTCCCTGCTGGCCTCTCCGTTTACCGAGATTCATTCCCTCAAAGCAATAGAGCTAATCGTCCGGCACCTGCCCCATGCCGCCGAGACCCGCTCCATTGATGCCCTGGAAAACCTCTGCATCGCCAGTACCTCCGCGGGCATGGCATTCAGCAACGCCAGCCTTGGCATGGATCATGCTTTAGCGCATTCCCTGGGGGGGATGCTGGACGTCGTCCACGGGCTGATTCATCCGGTCCTCCTTCCTCATGTCATGCGCTACAACCTTCCTGCCTGCCGGGACAAGATCGCCAGGATCGGACAGATCGTGCTGGGCAGGCGCTTGAGAAACGAGGATGAAACCGCGCTGGCGGGCATCGAGAAACTGGCGGAATACTGCGGGGCGCTGAACATCTCCACGCGATTGCGGGATATCGTCCCGGACCGATCCGAGCTGCCCCGGCTCTGCAGGATGGCGTCCCATGATTCCTGCCTCCTGACGAATCCCCGCCCCGCCACATGGGAAGATATGCTTCGGGTCTGTGAGGAGGCCTGGTGATGACCAACGAAACCAAAATGGAAGACCTGATCGGCCTGGGCCATACCAAGCTCGGCTTCTTCAAGGAGGTTCAGATCAAGATTCGGGAGCTTCAGGAGACCAACCTGAAGCTCGAACAGAAACGGCAGCAGGTTCAGGCGATCATCGACGGGATCACCGATGTCATGGCGGTGGTCGGGCTCGATTTCAGGATCCAATCCGTCAATCACGTCTTCCACGCCACCTTTTCCCACCCGTCCCCCAGGGGGGAACACTGTTATCGCGTGTTCCGCGGCCAGGATCATCCGTGCGACGACTGTCCCATGGTGGCGGCGGTGCAGCAAAATGACACCTGCCGGCATATGCACATCTACAGCATGAACGGTAAAAACCGGCAGTTCGAAATCACCGCATCCCTGCTTCGGGACGGCTTTGGAAATGTGGAGAACATCCTGCTGCTGAAGCGGGACGTCACCGTTGAAAAGGCGTATCAGGCCAAATATTACCATACCGAGAAGATGGCGACCATAGGACTCCTTGCCGCCGGGGTGGCGCATGAGATCAACAACCCCCTGGCGGCCATCTCCGGATTCTCGGAGGGTTTGAGACGCCGCCTTCCCGTCCTGGAGAAGCGGCTGGGCAATGACCCGGCGGACAAGGGCCTCAAAAAGGACCTTGAGGAATACATCCAGACCATCCTGGCGGAGTGTAATCGCTGCCGGGATATAGTCCAGAATCTCCTGACCTTCAGCCCCCGGAACCGCGTCGTCCATGCGCCCCTCAATCTCAACGAACTCACGGTGGACGTCATCAAGATTCTCGAACACCAGCTCAAGAAAAAACTCCATCGCGCCATCTGCCTGGACCTGTCCCCGTCGCTGCCGTCGGTTTACGGGGTGGTCGCGGAATTGAAGCAGGTGGTCATCAACCTGGTCCTGAATGCGCTGGATGCGGTTCAGGAGAAAGGGACCATCCTGGTGCGGACGCTTCAGGAGGGGGATCGATCGATTGTGCTCAGCGTCGAGGATACGGGATGCGGCATCCTTCCCCAGGACCAGGACAAGCTTTTCGAGCCGTTTTTTACGACCAAGCCGGTGGGAAAGGGGATCGGCATCGGGTTGTCCACCTGCTATAACATCATCCAGCAGCACAAAGGAGAGATCGTCGTGAAAAGCAGGGTGGGGGAGGGGAGCGTCTTCGAAGTGCGCCTGCCCCTTGCGTCGGGGGTGCCGGCGGGGAGCCTGTCATTTTCATCCCGGCCCTGAAGATGTGAGGATGACCTTGGATTAAAGCCTGTCAAAAGCGGCTGGAATCTGCTATCATTCGACCCTTCATCAATGACGTCCGGATCCGGATGGAGATCAGATCATTAAAGAAAGGACTAAATAACAGCACGATGGACAAATCCAACGATATGGCGAGGATCGCCCCTGTCCAGTACGGCCTGGACAGCAAATTTCAATTCAGATGCCACAGCGGCGTGAAGTGTTTTACCCAATGCTGCCGGGGTATCAATATCATTCTGACCCCTTACGATATCATTCTGCTGAAGAGACGGCTTCAGTTGTCGTCGGAAGAATTTCTGGCCATATACACCCAGCCCCGGGTTTTGGAAAAGACCGACCTGCCGGTGGTCAATCTCAAGCTTCTGGATGACGAGAAGGAATCCTGCCCCTTTGTCCGGGATGACGGTTGCCTGGTTTACGAGGACCGGCCCAGCGCCTGCCGGTATTATCCTCTGGGCGTCGCGGCCCTTGCCCACAAGGAGGGCGCGGATGACGAAGGGTTCTATTTTTTTGTCAACGAACCCCACTGCCTGGGCTTTGAAGAGAAAACTATTTGGACAGTCCGTGAATGGCGGGCGGACCAAGGGGTGGATGTCCGGGATGAAATCAACGCCGAATGGACGGACCTCATCGTCAGAAAGCGCTCTTTTCCGGCCAACATCAAACTGACCGAAAGAAGCAAACAGCTTTTTTTCATGGTGAGCTACAATATCGACCAGTTCCGTCGATTTGTCTTTGAAAGCTCGTTTCTGGAGCGATACGATGTGGATCCGGACACCGTCGAGCGCATCCGGAATGACGAGATCGCGCTCCTGAAATTCGGCCTGATATGGCTCAAGGATATTTTGTTTGATTACAAAAACTTCGAGGTGAACGAGGCGGCCCAGACCCTATCGGCAAACGCGTCGAAGGCATAGGCGGTTCTCTGCACCTTGCGCGGAAGGCCTCCTGCCGCCCCGAACCCGGGAGAATCGGCAGGAGGATTTTTCAGGGGGGAGGAAGAGGCTAGTATTTTTCGTAATACAGGTGATTCCACACGCTGGGGGTGTTGAGGCGAGCGTCAATATCGATGTTGAAAAAATCGGCTGCGGGCGCAAATATCTCCGGATGTTCCGCCTGGATTTTTCTGGCAGCGCCCAACACGATGTTGATACCGTTCAGGGTCATCTTGCCCAGCGGCCTCCTGCATCCGCCGGAGGGCATGCCCAGGATCTCCATCAGGGTTTTGATCCCCAGCGGATTTCTGGCTCGGCAGGTTGCATCGCCGTAAGGCGTTTTCTCGGCGGTCGTGATCGTCACCAGTTTGAAAAGGGGGTCGAGGGCGGATTCGAGCCGGCCGGCCTTCTCGGTTTCACCCGCCTCCAGCAGTCTGACCATGTCGGCCACAGCCCCCGGGGCGATGTTGGACGCCACGGAGATCACCCCGGTTGCCCGGATGCCGGGATCCGTCATCATCCGGGCTGTCAGCCCGTCGTCGCCGGAAAGGATCGTGAATGCCGCGCCGCAGCAGGATCGGGTTTTCCGCATGTTGTCCAGGTTCCCGGTGGCCTCCTTCACCGCGGCGACATTGGGGAATGTTTCATGGAGGATGGCCAGATCTTCCGGGAGAAGCTGGGCGCCGGTCCTGCCGGGGATGACATAGGGGATCACCGCGATGTCCGGGAACTTCCGGGCGATGGGGGCCACGTACTCCCGGCGGATTTCAAGTGAACTCGGGCCGTTGTAGTAAGGGTCCACCAGCAGAACCGCATCGACGCCGGCTTTCGCCGCATGCTCTGTGGCGTCGAGGGCCTCTAGGGTATTGTTGCTTCCGGTGCCGGCGATGCATTTGCATCGATTCCGGCTCAATGTTGCGATCTTTCCGATAACGGCATTGTGCTCCCGCCAATTCAGAACAGGGCTTTCGCCGGTGGTCCCGACGGCTAAAATGCCTGTTATGCCGCTGGTGATCTGGAACTCCACCAAGCGCTCGATGCCTTCCTCATCGATGACGTCACCTGAAAAAGGCGTGATAAGTGCGGTAAACGCTCCTGCCGTTGTCATTTCTGCCATCACCGCCATAACGATTCCCCCTTTGTGATTGATGAAGTTTTTTTGAAAATCTTCCTTATATTAAATATCGATGTGTGTGTCAACTATTTTATTTTGCATAACATTTTACCCTTGACAATAATGAGCGGTCTGCGTAGTAAAGTTCTCTTCAGATCAAAAAAACTATATATTAAGGAAACTGTAAACGAATGGAAAAAGCGAAGAATGCAGAGGAATACATTGCTCAGCAACGGCAGATGATCGCCTCAAACCCGGATTGCGGGACAAGCTACTACAACCTTGCCGTCGCGCTCATCGGAATGCAGAAATACGATGAGGCCGAGAAAGAACTGGTAAAAGCGCTGGATTGCAGCCCCGGGCTGGCCGAAGCCTTTGTTCAACTCGGCGGACTGGCCCTGAGAAAGGGCGATCTCGACGCATGCCTGGACTATAACAAACGGGCGGTGAAGGCGAAGCCCGGCTTCTCCGAGGGGCATGGAAACATCGGCTTTGTGCACCTCCAGCGGGGCGAAGTGGATGAGGCCATCCAGGCGCTTCAACGGGCGACCTATTTCAATTTCCGGTTTGTTCAGGCGTTCGCATCCCTTGGCAGCGCATATCTCATGAAGGGAATGATCGACGAAAGTATCGAAAACAGCATGAAAGCACTCGTGCTCGCTCCGGACTTCGCCGTCGCTCACAACAACCTGGCCATCGCTTACCTGGAAAAAGGCGATTATGAAAAGGCGGCCGACCATTGCGGCAGGGCGGTACAGCTCGGTTATGCGGTAGCGCCCGAGATTTTGAAGGAAATCGAAAAAAAATAGAGCTTAAAAACGACCGGTTCCACCCAACCCCCTTTGAACCGTGCTTTTCTATTGACATCCGGCCGGTTTGACTTTATAAGTTCGCACTTAAGCGATGCGGTTGGTTTTTATGGGAAGAATGACGCCTGTAAATATGGAAGGTGCGCCCGAAACCCTGGTGGAAAGATGAGTTTCCTTATCGTCAGGATGGTTAATCTATAAACTACTTTATGGAGGTAAGATGATGAAGCATGAGACCCCTTTGTTAGATCAGCTTGAGTCCGGACCGTGGCCGAGCTTCGTGTCCGATCTGAAGGCAGAGGCTGAAAGAAGGGCCAAAAACGTAGAAAAGATTGATTTTCAGATTCCCAGCGATACTGTTGATGACCTCCTGGGCGTTCTCGAACTCTCTTTCAAAGACGGTACGACGCACTGGAAACACGGCGGCATCGTCGGCGTTTTCGGGTACGGCGGCGGCGTTATCGGCCGGTACTGCGATCAGCCGAACCTCTTTCCCGGGGTTGCCCATTTCCACACCATGCGCGTTGCCCAGCCCGGCGGCAAATTCTACACGTCCTCATATCTGAAGCAGCTCTGCGACCTGTGGGATCGTCGCGGCTCCGGCATCACCAATATGCATGGTTCCACCGGCGACATCATCTTCCTGGGAACCACCACCCCGCAGCTCGAGGAAATCTTCTTTGAACTGACCCACCGAATCGGTCAGGACCTTGGCGGATCCGGCTCCAACCTGAGAACTCCTGCGGATTGTATCGGCCAGGCCCGCTGTGAATACGCCTGCTACGATACCCAAGATCTTTGCTACACCCTGACCCAGGAATATCAGGATGAACTCCATCGCCCGGCGTTTCCCTACAAGTTCAAGTTCAAATTCGACGGTTGTCCCAACGGCTGTGTCGCCTCCATCGCACGTTCGGACATGTCGTTCATCGGCACCTGGAAAGATGACATCAAAATCGACCAGGAAGCGGTCGCCGCCTATGTCGGCGGTGAGTTTCCGCCCAACGCCGGCGCCCATGCCGGTCGTGACTGGGGTGCATTCGACATCCAGAAAGAGGTCGTCGCCCTTTGCCCCAGCGGCTGCATGAAATATGAAAACAAAAAACTCGAGATCAACTGTCGGGAGTGCGTTCGCTGCATGCACTGCATCAACGTCATGCCGAGAGCGCTGAAGATCGGTGACGAGAGAGGCCTCTCCATCCTTGTCGGCGCCAAGGCCCCGATCCTCGACGGCGCTCAGATGGGATCCCTCCTGGTTCCCTTCATCGTATGCGAAGAGCCCTACGACGAGATCAAGGAAGTGATTGAGAAGGTATGGGATTGGTGGATGGAAGAAGGCAAGAACCGCGAACGTCTCGGTGAGCTGATCAAACGCCAGGGCTTCCAGAAAATGCTCGAGATGACCGGTCTCGATCCCGATCCGCGCATGGTATCCGAACCCCGCTCCAACCCCTACATCTTCTGGAAGGAAGAAGAGGTCGAGGGCGGCTGGGAGCGCGACGTCAACGAATTCAGAAAACATCATCTGAGATAAGGAGGAGAGAATACCATGGCATTTATTTCTTCAGGTTATGATCCTAAAAACCCGATGAATGACAGAATCACCGACATCGGTCCGAAAAAGTACGATGAATTTTATCCTCCGGTTATCGCGAAAAACAAAGGGAAATGGCTCTATCACGAGATCCTGGAGCCGGGAGTCCTGGTGCATGTGGCCGAAAGTGGCGACGAGGTCTACACCGTCCGCTGCGGCGGCGCCCGCCTGATGAGCACCTCCTTGATCCTCGAGATTTGTGCGATTGCGGATAAACACTGCGACGGGTACCTGCGGTTCACCACCCGGAACAACATCGAATTCATGGTCGATGACAAATCCAAAGTCGACGCCCTGAAAAAAGACCTGGCCGGCCGCAAGTTCGCCGGGGGCAGCTACAAATTCCCCATCGGCGGCACCGGCGCCGGCATCACGAACATCGTCCATACCCAGGGCTGGATCCACTGCCACACCCCCGCCACCGACGCCTCCGGTACCGTCAAGGCGACCATGGACGAGGTGTTCAGCGATTTCCAGAACATGAGACTCCCCGCCCCGCTGCGGATCTCCATGGCCTGCTGCCTCAACATGTGCGGCGCGGTGCATTGCTCCGATATCGCCATCCTCGGATACCATCGGAAACCGCCGATGCTGGATCATGAGTATCTGGACAAGATCTGTGAAATCCCGCTGGCCATCGCCGCCTGCCCCACGGGCGCCATCAAGCCGACCAAGGTCGAGCTGCCGAGCGGAGAAACCGTAAAGAGCGTCGCGATCAACAACGATCGCTGCATGTTCTGCGGCAACTGCTACACCATGTGTCCGTCGCTGCCGCTGGCCGACAAGGAAGGTGACGGTATCGTCCTCATGGCCGGTGGAAAGGTCTCCAACCGTATCAGCGAGCCCAAGTTTTCCAAGGTTGTTGTCGCCTTCCTGCCCAACGACATGCCTCGCTGGCCCGATATGACCGCCACCATCAAGAAGATGGTCGAAACTTATGCGGGCGACGCCAAAAAATACGAACGGCTGGGTGAATGGGCCGAGCGTATCGGATGGGAACGGTTCTTCGAGAAATGTGAGCTGCCCTTCACCCATCATCTCATCGATGATTTCCGTGATCCGGCATACTATACCTGGCGACAGTCCACACAGTTCAAATTCTAATATCGCTGTACCATAACCCGCGGGGAATGCCTTCGTGCATTCCCCGCTTCCGGATTAAGGGGTTTATTCATGGAATACGAGGAAGCCAAAAAATTGATCGTTGAGGAGTTGACCAAAAAGCTGAAGTCAAAAAGCAAGTTCTACTTCAACGATCTGTCCGGCATCCTGGGCATGAAACCCAGGGAAGCCAAGAAAATCGTGAGCAAACTGGTTGAAGACGGCGTTCTGGAATACTGGTCCAGCGGCAGCACGACCATGTACGGCATGCCCGGAACCGGGAAGCAGGCTGCCGCCGAACACGAAGACGAATAAAAATATCCGGTTTTCAGAGCGATCCGCTCGTCCGCTCTTTGATTTTGTCTCAGGCTCCAACCATGCGCCAAGGCCATATCGATTTTCCCAGGATATTTATCGCAGGCTTGCGAGGGGGCGCTGGTAAAACCATTCTGTCGATCGGAATCATCGCAGCATGGAGGAGACTGGGCAAATCCATTGCGCCTTATAAAAAAGGTCCTGACTATATTGACGCGGGCTGGCTGGCCCTAGCGGCTGGTCGGCCCTGCTACAACCTGGATACCTTCCTGGTCCATCGATCGGATGTCCTCCGGTCTTTCCTCACCCACACCCACCCCCATGATATCGCCGTGATCGAAGGCAACCGAGGCCTTTATGACGGCATCGACACCGAGGGCTCGACGAGTTCGGCCGAGGTGGCCAAGCTGTTGAAAACGCCTGTGGTGATCAGCCTCGATTGCACCAAGACCACCCGGACCATGGCTGCCGTGGTGTCGGGATGCCTGCAGTTTGATCCCGATCTCCGGATCAAGGGCGTTATCCTCAACCGGATCGCGGGGCTGCGCCATGAAGAGAACCTGAGAAAGAATATCGAACACTATTGCGGTGTGCCGGTGGTGGGCGCGGTGCCGAAGCTCGACGCCCAGAATTTCCCGGAACGACACATGGGGCTGGTCCCGACCCCCGAGCATTCATGGGCGGTTACCTCGGTCGATGCTGCTGCAGAGGTCGCCTTTCGCTATCTGGATATGGCATCCCTCGAGCGCATCGCCGTCGAGGCGGCGTCCGACCCTGTGCCGGTGGAGTTTCCGCTGCCCGCCCCCCAACTCGATGTGACGATCGAAGGCACAAAGCCGGTGATCGGCATCATTCGCGATTCGGCCTTTCAGTTTTATTATCCGGACAATATCGAGGCCCTCAAGGATGCCGGGGCCGAGGTGGTCTTCCTGAGCGCGTTCGACGCCGGCCCCTTTCCAGCGGTGGACGCCCTTTACATCGGGGGCGGGTTCCCCGAGACCCATGCGGAGCGCCTGGAGGGAAACGCCGCGTTCAGGGCCGGATTGAAAGCCCGCGCGGAAGCCGGAATGCCCATCTATGCCGAATGCGGCGGCCTCATGTATCTGGGCGAGGCCTTGGTCGTGGGCGGCCGGAGATACGCCATGGCCGGGGTGCTGCCCGTTGTTTTCGGCCTTTCGGAGCGTCCCCAGGGGCTGGGGTATACCCTGGTCAGGGTCGAGTCGGAGAATCCGTATTACGATGTCGGCACGGAGATCAGAGGCCACGAATTCCGCTATTCCCGGGTCCTGGAGTGGCGCGGAGACGACCGAAGCCTGATCTTCGGCATGGAGCGGGGCACCGGCTTCATCCATGGGCGGGACGGCATCAGTTATAAAAATGTCCTCGCCACCTATACCCATATCCACGCGCTGGGGCTGCCCAACTGGGCGAAATCCATGGTGGCCGCGGCCGCGGCTGCAAAACGGGCTCGTTTTTCGCGATAATTCCACCGAAATTTTCTTCCCGCTGAAGGGACAGGGCGTAGGCCCCAGGGAGCCCCATTCGGCTGGCGCAGGAATACCCCCGTGCATTTCAGCGGGTTTTCCCGGGGGACTCCTCCGCGATGGCGCACCGCGCCTTCAGGGCCGGCGGCGGTTCAAGGGCGGGAGAGGGATACGGGCGCCCCGAGAGGCGCCCGTTGGATGAGGGAGGAGGAAAGATGAAACGACTTGAGGTGGGCGTCGTTTTGATTCAATATAGGCAAGACAAATGACGCCAACATGACGCCGTCATGACGAAACGGTCATGTAGCGCCGAATGGCCAGGCGTCACTGGTTTCCGTCAGTTCTCTCCGGATTTTTCTCAGCCGTGAAGATAGGAGAGGACGGTCGTTTAAAACAGGCAGGGCACACCAGTTTTTCAAAGGGAAATTCAATGGACTATTTTTTTAAGCCAAAAGGAGTCGCGGTCATCGGCGCCACGGCGAATCCGAAAAAAGGCGGCAATATCATCGTTGCGAATCTGACCAAGGGCTACACCGGGAGGATCTACCCCGTGAACCCGAGGTATGGCGAGATTGAAGGCCTGAAATGCTACCCCTCGGTGATGGATGTCCCGGATCCCGTGGATCTGGCTGTTGTCTTCGTCGGCGCGGGGATGGTACCCGGCGTGATCCGGGACTGTGCGGCTAGGGGTATTCCCGGCGCCATGCTGGAGTCGGCGGGGTTTTCCGAAACCGGCCCCGATGGGGCGGCCCTGCAGCAGGAAACCGCACGGATTGCAAGGGATGGGGGCATCCGTCTCTGGGGTCCCAACTGCATGGGGCTGGTGGACGTGAAAAACCGGAGCGTCTTTTCGACGGTGACGCCTTCCCTCTGGGAAACCATGATTCCCGGAAGCGTATCCCTCATCGTCCAGAGCGGCATGCTTGCCGGGGCGTTTCTCATCGATCTGATGTCCCACGGCGTGATGGGCATCGGCAAGGTCTGCTCCATCGGAAACAAGATGGACGTGGCAGAGTGCGACCTTCTCGAATATCTCCTGGCGGATGACGAGACAGCGGTCATCGGCCTTTACCTGGAGTCGATCCTTGACGGGGCCGGGTTTATTTCCCTTTGCCGGAAATGTCCCAAGCCGATCGTCGTGTTGAAGGGCGGAAAGTCCCGGGAGGGTGCTGCCGCAGCAATGAGCCATACCGCCAGCATGGCCGGCGACGGAGCGGTGGTCAGCGGCGCGCTCCGCCAGGCCGGGGTGATCGAGGCCGATGACTTTTACCAGATGCTGGATTACTGCCGGGTCCTGGAGAGCTTCCAGGATCTTCCGCCCGGGCGGAAGAACCGGGTGGCCGTCATGACCTACAGCGGCGGCGCGGGCATCGTATCGTCCGATTTTCTGCAACACAACGGGTTGGCCCTGGCGTGCCTGTCGCCCGGGTCCATCACGCGCCTGAAAGCGGTTTTCCCCCCCTGGATGGCGCCGGCCAACCCCGTGGACCTCTGGCCCGGTATTCTTGTCAACGGCACCCACCGGGTATATAACGAGACGGTGAAGGTGCTCCTGGCCGACCCGGGGGTGGATGCCGTCTTTGCCCATTGCTTTGCCGGCGGGTTTGATCTGGATCCCGACCTTGCGGCCATGGCGCGTCTGGCGAGGAGCGCTCAAAAACCGCTCATCTGCTGGATATCCGGCGAACGGGAGGCGGTCTTCCGATTTCAGCAGGAGGCCCTGGCGTTGAATCTACCGGCATTTCGGGAGGTCTGCCGGGCGGTCGAGTGCCTGGGGGTGCTGCTCGGGTACCATCAACGGAAGCATGAGCCGGCCGGCGACGCATCCGCTCCCGTACCGCCGCCCATCCACGGCCGGGATATTCCGGCCGACCTGATCGACGGGTGCTGCGGCGTTCTCGATGAACGCAGGTCCAAGGCGATCCTGAAACAGGCGGGGATCCCCGTTGTGAACGAGGCTCGGGTGGGGTCTCCGGAGGAGGCCCGCGCGGCCGCCCTGCGGTTCGGGTGGCCCGTGGTTCTCAAGGGGATTGCGCCGGGGGCCGTCCACAAGACCGAGGCCGGCCTGGTGGCGCTCCATATCGACACGCCGGAGGCCCTGTTTCGGGCGTACGACCTCATGGTCGCCCGGGTGGGGGCGGGCGGCGAGGTGCTTCTCCAGCCCCAGCTTCCCTCGGGGCTGGAGCTGATCGCGGGGCTGGTCCGCGACCCCCAGTTCGGGCCCTGCGTCATGTGCGGCCTGGGAGGGGTCATGACCGAGGTGCTGAACGACCGGGCCTTTGCCTTGGCCCCCTTGAGCCATGAAGAGGCGCTGGGGCTCATCGGCCGGCTAAAATCCCAGCGGCTCCTCGACGGGTTCCGGGGGGCGCCCGCCCTGGACCGGAACGCCCTGGCCGATGCCCTTGTCCGCCTGGGGGCGTTGGGCGCGGGGTTCCCCCAAATCCGGGAGATCGACGTGAACCCCATGATCGTCGTGGACGGCCGACCGACGGCCGTGGATGCCTCGGTGATCCTCTGATCTTTTTTCCGGACCGTCTCGGACGCCTTGGAAAGGAATCAACCCATGAAGGAAACATCCCCCGTTTTTGAAGAGAATTACCAGTATTATCTGGACCGGCTCGGTGCGGTCCATCTCCCTTCTCTGGCGGAGGTGCTGGGCGCCGGGGTTGAGGACGACGGTCTCGCCATCTCTTTTTTCGGCCGGCCGCACCGGATCTCGGCCGGCGGGGTGATCGGGCCGGACGGAGGCCGCCCATCCTACAGCACCTGCATCATCCTGTTCAAATACGTGCTGCTGTGTCCCGAGAACGCCCCGCCCGGGGGGCCGTGGACCTCTTTCAAAGATTTCAGGGACGCGGGGCCTCTGGTCGTTTTTTTCACAAACGAGGTTGAGGCCCTGCTCGCGCATCGGTTTCAGGGGGAGCGGAGCCGTCTCGCATCCGTGGCGAAACAACTGGGCGGCAGGACGCCGGAGGAAGCCTACTCCCATGACCTGGCCGTGCAGTTCGATCCCCTTCCCCGGGTGTCGATGCTCATGCTCTTCAATGATCGCGACGAGGAATTTCCCGCCGGCTGCTCGGTTCTTTTCGAGAAAAGGACGGAGAACTATCTGGATATGGAGTCGGTCGCCGTCCTGGGACACGTCCTCTCGGGGACTCTTGTTCAGCTCAAGAACGCCGGAATTCCATGACGCTGTCCATTCATGAACGATAACCCCGGCCGCATCGCGGATGGGATATCCCCGGTACGGCCCTTCAGGGAGGAAAAGATGGCAGAGGACCTGTTGTTTTCACCGTTTCAGATAGGGCGTTTCACTGTCAAAAACCGCCTGGGCGTGGCCCCCATGACCCGGATGTCGTCGATCTTGGACAGTATCCCCCGGCGGGATGTCCTCGATTTCCTGGTCACGCGGGCGGAAAAGGGCGCCGGAATCGTCTATACCGAGGCCATCGTCACCGATTACGAGAGTGCCCAGGGCTATCCGGGCCAGGCCCGGCTGACGACCCAGCGCCAGATCAACGTCTGGTCCCGGGTCGTTGAAAATATCCGCCGCCGGGGCGCTCTGTCGATCATGCAGATGTTCCACTGCGGCCGGATGGCCTGGCCCGAGGTCAATCCCGCCGGCCGGGTGATCGCCCCCACCGCCGCCGTCCCCCGGCAGAACAATCCCCTGACGGGCCGGCCGTATCCCCTGCCGGATGAGATGAGCCGCTTCGACATCGAACACGTCGTCAACGGGTTCGTAGAGACCACCAGAGGCGCTGTGGCCGCGGGGTTTGACGGTATCGAAATCCACGGTGCCCATGGATACCTCATCAGCCAGTTTCTTTCGGGATATTCGAACCGCCGAACCGATGCCTACGGCGGTTCGGCGGAAAAGCGCTACCGCTTCGCCCACGAGGTGATCCACGCCGTCCGCGAGGCGGTTCCCCGGGACCGGCTCCTCCTTTTCAGAATCTCAAACTGGGGCGTGGCCGACAGCCAGGTTTCGCTGTTTGCGGATCAAGCCGAGTATCAGGGCATCGTCCGCAGGCTTTCCGAAGCGCCCATCGACGCCATTTCGGTGTCGACCTACGGATACGGCGACGCGGCCTTCGGGTCGGGAAAGACCATGGCCCGCCTGACCCGGGAGGCCACGGGGCTGCCCATCCTGATCTGCGGCAAGGTCCATGACCGGCGGAGTGCGGAAGAGGCGCTCCAGGACGCCGATATCGCCCTCTCCGGAAAGACGGCCCTGCTCAACCCGGACTGGGTGGAAGACCTTCGGGAGGGGAAGGCGCTTCCCCTTTACAAGGCCGAGGATGCCAACATCGCCTATACCGCCGAACCTCTTCCGTGATCGTCCGCCCTTCCCCCTTTGCCCGGCCGGGCCCCCCCCTCGCGCTCCCGCCGGGGGGGCGCTCAGTGCCGGCTCTCCTCCGGTCCGGTCCGGGCAATCGAACGGGCCAGGAGGTCCGTGATATAGGCGGCGCCCAGATCAAAGGCCGCGTCATCCATGTGCATGAACGAAATCCGGAAAAAATTCCTGAATGCGGGTGAAAACGAAAACTCCTCCCCCGGGGTCCACGGGACGCGGGGGAGGGCCACGGCCTGCTGGGATTTGACCCAGAGGTTGTATCCCGACTGGTCGTGGGGAATGGACAGGAAGGGATGGGCCGCGATCACGTCCGTCAGCCTGCGCCTCCGGTCGCGCACCCGCCGCCGCGTCTCGGCGATATACGCCGCATAGCCTCCCTCCCGGATGAAACGGGTGGCGAATTTCTGCAGCAGCCCCGTGGATGCGATATCCGACATGAATTTCGTGTAGATGAACTTGTCAAATAGGGATTCGGGGACGATCATGGCCCCGAGCCGGACACCCGAAACGGTGGTTTGGGACAGGGACTTGATATAGATGGTCTTCTCGGGAAGGATATCCACAAACCGCGGAAGGGTCTGCCCGGTGAACTCCGACAGGTAATCGTCCTCGATCAGATAAAAGGGAGACCGTTCGGCCCGCCGGGCCAGGGCCTCCTTTTTCTCCAGGCTGTAGGAGATGCCGGTGGGGTTGTGTACCGCCGGCATGGTGTAGAACAGCTTGATGGCGGGGGAGAGCTTGTGGTCCAGCGCCGCCAGATCGGGGCCGTCGGCGTCCAGGGGGACGAAATGGCGGGCCTTGAAGAGGGAGACG
This sequence comes from Desulfococcus sp., assembly GCF_041737845.1. GTDB lineage: Bacteria > Desulfobacterota > Desulfobacteria > Desulfobacterales > Desulfococcaceae > Desulfococcus. Next base: position 51,944 of record NZ_JBGSQX010000160.1, on the reverse strand, counting down.
GCCCCGGGATAGGTGGGGTCCTCGAACAGGATCGCGTCGGAGATGTTGGTTGAAAACACCTTGGCGGTGAGATCAAGCCCCTGCTGGGCGCCCGATACGATGAACATCCGCTTTGTGGGCAGGCGGTAAAATTCCCCCAGGGTCTCGATCAGCTCCCGGTCGCCCTCCACCGGCGGGGGGGAGAAGGCCCGGCTCCGCTCCTGGTCGAACAGATCCGAGAAAATGCGTTTGGCCGTCTCGAAAGGGAAAAAGGATTCGGAGATGTAGGCGGTCCGGAAGTCGAAGACCTCCCCGCCGCTCGCGATTTTTTCAGGAAACCGGACAAATGAGCCGCTGCCCACGACGTTTTCAATCATTCCGCCGCGCCTGAGTTCGTCGAAGGCTTTTTGGACCGTCAGCTTGTTGCATTCAAATTCGAAGGCCACCTGCCGGATGGACGGGATTTTCTCCCCGGGCTTGTAACACCCTTCCCGGATGCGCCGGGCCAGTTCTTCCGCAATATCCTTGTACAGCGCCATGGCTTCCTTGTTTTGTACTTGACAAAAATAGTACAATATAGAGAATGTACTAATTGCAGTGAATAAATGTACGATGACAAGATCGGGCTTTTTTGAGGGGCTGCCGTCCGTGCGAACGACAGCCCGACGACCGGATCGGGCAGGCGACATGAACGGCTTGCGCCGCGATACCCGACGGTCGGTTCCCGGTCAATGATCCCAAAACATAGAAAGGAATAAAGGTGAGTCGAGAGAAAGTCAACAAAGGCTTTGCCGAGATGTTCAAGAACGGCGTGATCATGGATGTCACGACACCCGAACAGGCCCGGATCGCCGAGGACGCCGGGGCGTCCGCGGTCATGGCGCTGGAGCGCGTGCCCGCGGACATCCGGACCCAGGGGCAAGTGGCGCGCATGAGCGATCCGGCCATGATCGAGGCCATCATGGCGGCGGTGTCCATACCGGTCATGGCCAAGGTGCGGATCGGCCATTTCATGGAATCCCGAATTCTTGAGGCCCTGGGGGTGGATTTTATTGACGAGAGCGAGGTCCTGACCCCGGCCGATGAGAGCCGCCATGTGGAGAAGCGGACCTTTGCCGTCCCCTTTGTCTGCGGTGCCCGAAATATGGGGGAGGGGCTTCGCCGCATCTATGAAGGGGCTGCGATGCTGCGAACCAAGGGGGAGGCCGGAACCGGGAATGTTGTGGAGGCCGTGCGTCATATCCGCACCATCGCGTCTGAAATCGAAGCCCTGAAAGGCATGGACGACAGGGCCCTCGAAGAGACGGCAGCCCATTGCCGGGTGCCGCTTGAACTGATTCGGATGACGCGGGACCAGGGCCGTTTCCCGGTGGTCAATTTTGCAGCCGGCGGCATCGCCACCCCGGCGGATGCCGCCCTGATGATGGCTCTGGGCGTGGACGGCATCTTTGTCGGATCGGGGATCTTCAAATCCGAAAATCCCTCCAAGACGGCATCGGCCATCGTCCGGGCGGTAATTCACTGGGAGGATCCCGTCAAGCTCGCCGACATCTCGAAGAATTTAGGGGCGGCCATGGTGGGCCTGGAGATGGACCGCCTCGAGACCCGGATGGCCGAGCGGGGGCGGTGACCCGTGACGGTGGTGGGGCTGTTGGGGCTGCAGGGGGCGTTTCTCGACCACATCCGCCATCTGACGTCCCTGGGGGCCGGATACCGGATCATCCGTGACGCCGCGGGGCTGATGGCGGTCGATCGGCTCATCATTCCCGGCGGGGAGAGCACGGTCATGGGAAAATTTCTTCAGGAATTCAGGATGATCGATCCCCTCAGGGCGCGCATCGCCCAGGGGATGCCCGTCTGGGGCATCTGCGCCGGGGCCGTGCTCCTGGCCGGGACGGTGGACGGCGGGCCCGGGCGGCTCCAGGTCCTTCCGGTGTCGGTGGCGCGGAATGCCTACGGCCGACAGCTGGCCTCCAGGGAGCACGACATTGACATTCCGATTCTGGCGGCCGCGGGCGGAGCAAGCCCTTTCCCGGCGGTCTTCATCCGGTCGCCGCGGATCCTCGCGGTGGGGCCGGAGGTGGCGGTCCACGCACGGGCGTTCAAGGACCCGGTCTTTGTTCAGAAAGGCCGGGTCATGGCGACGACCTTCCATCCCGAACTGACGATGGATCCTGTGTTTCACCACTATTTCATGGGGTTGTAGCCGGCTTTCCGGTGATGCCCGGGGGAGCTGAAAAAAAAGAGCATCCCCCGGGCAGGGATGCTCTTCTGGAACGATCATGTTGTTCCGCCGCAGCCGGACGTCAGGGTTTGTATTTCCCCACGATGATGGTCGCGTTGGTGCCGCCGAATCCAAAGGAGTTGCTCATGGCGATGTCTACCTTGGTGTTTCGGGCGACATTGGGCACGTAATCGAGGTCGCACTCCTCGTCTCCGCTTTCGAAATTGATGGTGGGCGGAATGATGTCGTGGTAGGCGGCCAGGGTTGTGAACACGGTCTCGACGCCGCCTGCAGCCCCCAGGAGATGCCCGGTCATGGATTTGGTCGAGCTGATGGGAACCGAATTGGCGTATTCTTTGAACACCGTCTTGATGGCCCGGGTTTCGTAAAGGTCGTTCAGGGGCGTCGAGGTGCCGTGGGCGTTGATGTAGTCGATCCGGTCGCAGGAGATGCCCGCATCGGAGATGGCGGCTTCCATGCAGCGGACCGCGCCCTCCGCGTCGGGCGGAGGAGAGGTCATGTGGTAGCCGTCCCCGCTCATCCCGTAGCCCAGGATTTCGCCGTAGATTCTGGCCCCGCGTTCCAGAGCGTACTCGAGCGCCTCGATGATGAGGATGCCGGAGCCTTCCCCCACCACAAAGCCGTCCCGGTCCTTGTCAAACGGACGGGATGCCTTCAGGGGATCGTCATTCCGCGTGGACAGGGCCTTCATGGCGCCGAACCCGGCCACGCAGGTCGGCGTGATCACGGACTCCATGCCGCCGGTGATCACCGCGTCGGAAAATCCCCGTTGAATGTTCTTGTAGGCTTCGCCCACCGCATGGGTCCCGGCGGCGCAGGCCGTGGCGATGGAGAGGTTCGGACCCCTGGCCCCGAACTGGATGGAGATCATTCCGGCGGCCATGTTTCCGATCATCATGGGGATGAAGAAGGGGCTCACCCGTTTCGGGCCGCGGGTGTTGATGATCATCGTATGCTCTTCCAGGGTCGCAAGACCCCCCAGCCCGCAGCCGGTGATGACCCCCACCCGGGCGCCGTTTTTTTCGTCGATGGTCAGCCCGGCGTCTTCCACGGCCATGCGGGATGCGGCAAGGGCGTAAGAGATGAAGAGCTGATTCCGTTTGGCGTCCTTCTTGGGAACGAAGTCCTCGGGGTTGAAGCCTTTCACTTCAGCGGCGATTTTTGTGGTGTAGTCGGATGCATCGAACCGCGTGATTTCGCCGACACCCGATTTCCCGGCGCACAGTGCAGCCCATGATGCGTCCACACCGATCCCCACCGGTGTTACCAGTCCCAATCCTGTGATAACGACCCGCCTGTTCAAGAGGTCCTCCCTTTCCGAAAACAATAAGCATCGTTCAGGCTCCAGACATCGAAAACCCATGCCGCCTGAAACCCGAACGGGTCAATTCTGGAATGCCGATACGGATACGGTATCAGGAATTCTTTGCGATGTAGTCGAAGGCGTCCTGAACCTTCACCATCTTTTCGGAGTCATCGTCCGAGATTTCAATATCGAACTCTTCCTCCATGGACATGATCAGCTCCACCAGATCCAGGGAGTCGGCGCCCAGATCGTCCACAAAGGAGGCTTCGGGCACAATCTCCGCAACATCCACGCTCAGTTTTTCTGCAATGATCTTTCTGACTTTTTCTTGAATCTTATCGATATCGGCCATAATTTCTCTCCTGTTTTCGTTTGCTTACATATACATTCCGCCGTTCACGTGGAGCACATGCCCCGTGATGTAGGCTGCTTCCTCGGATGCCAGGAAACGGACGGCCGCCGCGATTTCCCGGGAGGTCCCGGGGCGTCCCAGGGGAATCTGGGCGATCATGGCCTCCCGCTGGGCGTCCGTCATGGCGGCGGTCATATCGGTTTCGATGTAGCCGGGCGCCACCGCGTTCACGGTGATGCCCCGCGACGCCAGTTCCTTGGCAAGGGCCTTGGTCAGGCCGATCAGGCCCGCCTTGGCGGCGACGTAATTGGCCTGCCCGGGATTTCCCGAAGCCCCGACCACGGAAGAGATGTTGATGATCCTCCCGCTCCGCTGCTTGAGCATGGCCTTGGCCGCGATTTTGGACGCCTGGAACGCCCCCTTCAGGTTGACGTCCATGACGGCATCCCAGTCGGATGTTTTCATGCGGACGATCAGGCCGTCGCGGGTGATGCCCGCGTTGTTCACCAGAACATCCAGGCCCCCGGTTTCTTTGATCACGCCGTCCAGAAATGCCTTGACCTCGTCTTCGGACGAGACGTCCACCTGGACGCCTTTGCCGGTCCCGCCGGCCGCCGTAATGCGCCGCTCCGTTTCCGCCGCTCCGGCCGCATCCGTTGCATAGTTGAAGAATATCCTTGCGCCGGGCGCGGAGAATGCCTCGCAGACGGCCCGGCCGATGCCTTTGGACCCGCCGGTGACGACGATGGTTTTATGGGAATGCTCCGACATGGTTACCTCCCGAACAGATTGTCCGCAACCCGGTCCATATCCCCGATGGTGTTGCGGCAGCTCTGGGCCAGGTCATCCAGGCCCGTGGACGCGGCAAAGGCGCCGACCGCCTCCGGCGCAAGCACTCCCGTTCCGGTCAGGATCCGGAGGGAGTTCCGGGTGATCAATTCCGAAACCTCGGCCGCGAAAACTCGGGACATCGCCTTGGAGTCGTCGGCCCCGGGGTCGCCCGCCTCGGCGAGTCGGACCGTTTTTCGCCCCATGGCGGCGCCGACCTCCACATAGGTCATCATGTCCGCCAGCAAAAACATGATCATCTGCTGCTTGGTCAGGCGGTTGTCGTGCACGCAGTCGATCAGCGCGTTGAGGACTCGGGCGGAACTGCCGTAGAAGCGGCACCCTGCATCCCCGACCCGCTCATGGAGCGCGTCCATGTCCGACGCGATGTCCTGGTAGAAGGCCCCCTTGGTTTTCCGGCTCGTTTTCCACCGGAAGGTGCTGATGATGCTCTGCTGGATCTCGCTGGTGCCTTCGTAGATGGTGGTGATCCTTACGTCCCGCTTGATCTTTTCAACTTCATACTCGGCGATGTAACCGTATCCGCCCAGGGCCTGCATGCAGCTGTCGGCCGCCAGGTTTGCCGCCTCGGTGGTGAACAGCTTCCCGATGGAGCCCTCCACCTGAAGATCGCTCTCGCCGGCGTCCAGGCGGATCGCCGTCTCTTCGATGTAGGCCTCTGCCGCCGCAAGGCGCACGGCATGGGGGACGATCAGCTTGTGGGTGTACCCCTGTTTCTCCGAGAGGGGGGAGCCGAACTGGATCCGCTCCTTAGCGTAGGGGATGGCGATATCCATGGCCGCTCGGGCCGCGCCGATCGCCATGGAGGCCACCATCAGGCGCGTGTAGCCGAACACCATGTTGGCCTGCTTCAAACCCTGGCCGGTGACGCCGCCGATCAGGTTTTCTACGGGCACGAAAACGTCCGTGAACGATAGCGGAGAGGTGTTGGAGGCCCGTATGCCGTGCTTTTCCTCCCCCTTGCCCTGAACATAGCCCTTTGTCCCCTTTTCGACGACGAAAAAGCTGGGGCCTTCCGGCGTGTCGGCCAACACGGTGATGAAATCCGCGTAGCCCCCGGTGGAGATAAACTGCTTGCTGCCGTTGATGATGTAGCCGGTGATCTTCCCGTCTTCCCCCATCACCGGATCCGCCTTGGTCTTGAGGGCGGCGAGATTGCTGCCGGCGTTGGGTTCGGTCACGGCGTAGGCCACCAGGGTGTTGCCCGCGGCGATGGCCCCCAGCCATTTTTCCTTCTGCTCATGGGTGGCGCCGACCAGGATCGGGTCGGCCCCCAGTTGGACGGCGAAGAATCCTGTGCCGACGCCCAGGCATATCTTGCACATTTCGCTGATGACGGCGTGGCAGTCCCGGGCGCCGCCGCCCATGCCGCCATATTCCTCGGGGATAAAAAGGAGCTGGAGGCCGATATCGGGGCCCAGCATTTCCCGGATCACCTCATCCGGAAAAATCTCCTTTTTGTCGAACTCAAGCACTCTTTCTTTGGTCAGGAGCCGCTTTCTGAGCTGCTGAACGGTCTCCACGACCATCTGTCGGGATTCCTCGTCCAGACCGACAAGGTCGGCGGCTTCCGGGGTCTTCTTAAAAGACATGGGTCAACTACCCTCTTATTTAATCCTCTTTTTTATCCAGGACGCTCCGTCCTTTATAATCGCCGCATTCGAGGCAGGCATGATGGGGCAGTTTTGCTTCGCCGCATTGGGGGCATTTCATCACCTCGGGGCCGCTGATGCTGTCGTGTGTCCGTCGTTTATCCCGTTTTGATTTGGATGTTTTTCGCTTGGGTACAGCCATTAGTAATCTCCTAACATGCTTTTATTATTTTGTTATTCTGAAATCTTGACGCTAATCAGAATCCTGCCTCTAGTAATTGAAATAGCGATGAATGTCAAGAATTTTCATGATATTTTTTGGGCGCGCTCTTGTGCTATGGTTTTTGATATGCTATGGAGTCGATCCGGGAATAATCCCTGCCGGAATTTTACGGCAGGGCTCCGGCAATTCCCCGTAAATCCGTTGCTCAAAACCACTGAATGACGCGCGGGGTTCACCATGGCCCCGTTCGGGGCCGTTTGGATGGAACACGGCGGCCTGCAGGGGGCCGGCAGTGGAAACCCATGGGGAAAGCCCGTGGGAACGGTTCGATGACTAATTACTAATGCTACATCCCATATCTTAAGTCAATACAGCCCCCAAAGCGGCGGGCGGACATCAGGAGAATTATGAAGAAAGAAATCGTCACGCGGTTTCCGCCGAGCCCGACGGGATATCTCCACGTGGGCGGCGCCCGGACCGCGCTTTTCAATTGGCTCTATGCGCGGCGCAGCGGGGGCAGATTCGTCCTCAGGATCGAGGATACCGACCTGAAGCGGTCGACCCGGGAATCGGTGGACGCCATCTTCGAGGCCATGGCATGGCTCGGGATAGACTGGGACGAAGGGCCGTATTTCCAGTCGGAGCGGTTTGACATATATAAGGAATACGTCGCGACCCTCGTCGCCTCGGGCCATGCCTACCACTGTGACTGCCCTCCGGAGAAGGTCGAGGAGATGCGTCAGAAGGGGCTCGCGGCCGGCGGAAAGGCCAAGTATGACGGCACCTGCAGGGAGAAGGGTCTGCCCGGTGGAGAGGGAACTGCGATCCGATTCAAGGCGCCCTTGACCGGAACGACCGTCATCGAAGACAGGGTCAAGGGCAACATCGTTTTCCAGAATGCCGACCTGGACGACTTTGTCATCGCCCGGAGCGACGGCACCCCCACCTATAATTTTGTCGTGGTGGTCGACGACATCACCATGGGGATCAACACCATCATCCGCGGGGATGACCATGTCAGCAACACCCCCAAGCAGATTCTCCTGTACAAGGCGCTGGGGGCCGAACTGCCGGTGTTCGCCCATGTGCCCATGGTGCTGGGAAAGGATAAAACCCGGCTGAGCAAACGCCATGGCGCCATGTCGGTGACGGAATACAAGCGAATGGGGTTTTTGCCCGATGCGTTCATCAACTACCTTGTGCGGCTGGGCTGGTCTTACGGAGATCAGGAGTTTTTTACGCGGAACGAGCTGGTTGAAAAATTCAACCTGGAGAACATCGGCAAGTCGGCCGGCGTGTTCGACCCGGAAAAACTGACGGCCCTCAACGCCGATCACATCAAGGCCGCGCCGCCGGAAAGGCTGATCCCTCACCTGATGCCTTTTCTGCAGGAGAAGGGGGTTCAGGCGGATGACGCCGCCTACCTTGTCAAGGTCATCCAAACCCTGAACGCCCGGAGCAAAACCCTCGTGGAGATGGCGGAATCCGCCCTTTTTTATTACCAGGACGCCATTGCTTACGACGAAGCCGCGCTGAAGAAGACCTTCACCCCGGATGCCGCGGCGCCCATGCGGCAATTGATTCACGAACTGGAGGCCCTGGAGGATTTTTCCGAAAAGGCCCTGGAGGGGGCGTTCCTGAAGGTCATGGAACTCACGGGGCTCAAGCTGGGGAAGATTGCCCAGCCCGTCCGCGTAGCGCTGACGGGAAGAACCGCGAGCCCGGGCATCTTCGAGATCATCGAGATCCTGGGCAAGGAAGCCGTGCTCAAACGGCTTGATGCGGCCGTCAGGATCATCGAGGGGAAAAAGTAATTTTTTTCTTGACACAATTCAGGCTTTTGGATAAAAGAGCCTGATCTTTGATGAGGGATCGTCTAGTGGTAGGACGACGGGTTCTGGCCCCGTTAACCAAGGTTCGAATCCTTGTCCCTCAGCCAAACAAATTCAAAGGGTTGCGGAGACTGCTCCGTGGCCCTTTTTTGTTGGAAAAATCTTCTCCCAGTTTTTTTACCTATTCGTGCTCTGGTGCCGCCATAATTGTGTTGTTTTCCCGGAAATAAAAACAACTCTGTGGAGGGCAGGGGGGTAAGAAGTGTTGACGCTTTTCTGTCTACGCTATCCCCTGTTTTGAAGAATCGGAATTGGAAAGGTATCACCTCATGCGGGAAACGTCCAATCTGCCGGCGACTCTTGGGTGGTCATCCCTGGGAAGGCTCCGCACTGCGGCATTCGGGGATATGAATGGTGTCGATGATTAACGTGCCGGCAGTTCCGGGAAACCAAGCATTGCATCCGCACCGTTCAAGCCGAATGAAATCTGCTTGTTGCTTTTCAGCCGATAGCGCCGCCTTTTTTCCCGCGCTGGCGGCTCAGCAATAATTCGCTTGCGGCATTGAACTATTTTTTTGTAAAAAAAGACCGTTTGCTGTAATGACGATAAGAAGAGGAAAAAGCGGAAGGCGTCTATAATTGCGATATGAGTGGGCCTTAGGTGGACTTATGGAGAACAGGGCATTCCTGGAAGATGATCGGACCGCGGTATTCAAATGCCCCCAGTGTAATTTGGTCAAATCGATGGATGTCGGCCAATATTCAAAATTGGATCGTTTCATTCGATTTACGGCGCGATGCGTCTGCGGACACAGCTTCAAGGTCGTTCTTGAGAGAAGAAAATTTTACCGGAAGAAGGTGAAATTGGCGGGGAAATGCTCCCTGAAAAGCGGGTCGCGCGATTTTTCCATCGTGGTGAAAGACCTCTCCCGGCAAGGGCTTGGGTTTGAAGTTTTCGGCCGCACGCCGTTCAAGGTGGGAGATCTGCTGATGGTTGAATTCAAACTGGATAACGACAGCCAGACGGTGATCCGAAAGGAGGTCAAGGTTCAGTTGATTACCGGAGAAACCGTCGGCGCGGCGTTTTATTCAATGGATCCCCAAAACGTCTATGACAAGGAATTGGGATTTTACCTGCTGTAAGGTGCGCGAGGCGTGTTCTTTTTTGAGTTCTGAATGTGATCCCCAAACCTATGTGTCTGATCTAAATGACCCTGATCCGACTACCGCATCAGGAGGCCTGGCCAGATGAAAAATGTACTGATAGTGGACAGCGATCCGTTCATGCTCGATACCCTTGTGGGGCTATTGAAAAGTCAGAGCGGGTTCTTGAATGTGCTTTCGGCGGAAAACGGCAGGGCGGCCCTGGATATTCTCGCCAGTCGACCCGTTCATGTGGTGATCACCGGGCTTCGCCTCCCCAAAATTGACGGTTTTGAACTGGTTGTTATTTTGGCGAAGCAGCATCCGGACGTCCGTGTGATCGTCATGACGAGCAATGCCTCGCCCATGCTTCGCGCCAAGATCAAGCAGATTCCGACGGCGGTGCATTTTGATCGTGCACTCGACATCAGCCTCCTGACCCAGAGGATTTTTACCGAACTGGGCATCTCCTATGGCGGGCAGGTCCGGGGCGTGAATCTCTCCTCGTTTCTCCAGATGATCGAACTCGAGGGCCGCACATGCATGCTGCAGGTCCGCGGCAAGGGCCGGATCGCGTTTTTATGGATCCACAAAGGCGAACTCATCGCAGCCGAGGTCGAGGATCTGCGCGGCGAGCCGGCGGCCCTCACGATCTTGAGCTGGGAACACGTCGTCATCGACATCGATTATGCCCAGGATGAAAAGGAGGTCGAGATCACGACGCCCCTTATGGGGCTGATGATGGAAAGCAGCCGGCTGATTGACGAACAAAAGTGCCTCCAGTCCAACCTCCGCAAGCATGACCGCTATAATCTCCTTGTGGCGGTTGATTATGACATCAGCGATTTGACCTACCAGTGCTTTTTGCGCGATATCAGTCTGGGGGGCGCCTACATCGAGACCGATCAAACAATTCAACTGGGCGACAGAATCAGCCTCTCGTTGTCGACGCCTGAAATCGACCGCCCCGCGGTCATCGATTGCCAGGTGGTACGGCGCGATGAGAGAGGGATCGGCGTCTGCTTTGAGAGCCTGACCCTTCAGCAGAAAAAGGTGATCGAGACCCTGGAGAGGAGATGTCATAAGGCCGCAGATGATTCGGAGCTTTCGATTCTAGAACCGCTTTGACGGTATCGGGCAATCGTCCCGGCATGTTGAGCGGTCCAGCCGCAGACATGCCTTCGATGCTGCGCACCCTGCCCTGAGGCGGGTACGCGGAGCAGCTTCTCCAGAAGGGGGCGAGCGGATTCATTCAGAAGCCATTCACCATCGGTGAGCTTTCCTATGCGGTGCGCAAGGTGTTGAGGCATCGCCAGCCCAGCCGACCGCCGCACCCGTCTGCAGTGGAAAAAAGGTGCAAATCCCTCCCGCTCAACAAAGCAAAACGCCCGACCCCGATGGGTTCCCCTCCTATCCCGGGGTCGAATTTCTTTGAAGCCGGCGGCATCTACCGGTCATGCCGGCACGCCAGAATTGAATGCGATGCGAAGGATGATTTTTGAGAATTCATGGGTATTGCTGCGTCCCATCGATCGAAAAAATTCGTGAGGCCCTCGAAAAACCCCGCAAAACAAGATTTTTACATTGACAAGAAAAAGACAATTCTGCATTGATCGTCCTGAGTGTCACTCGCCTGCCGCGAAAATCAGGTCCGATCGAATGGCGTTGCCATGGAATCGTTCGAACGAGAAGGATGCGAAATGCTGCAATGAGGAGGTGCGGTCTTTCGCTCCGGCGGACAGGGGATGACCATTTTCATTCAATTTTCGCGCAAAAGGAGAAACAGATGACAAGAACAGACCTGATCAACAAGATTGCAGAGGATGCGGGGATTACGAAAACAGCGGCCGCCAAGGCGATCAGCGCCCTGACAGACGGCATCACCGATGCCCTCAAGGAAAAGGACGGAAAGGTCGTGCTGATTGGCTTCGGGACCTTTTCCAAGGTTCATCGAGAAGCCCGCACCGGACGAAACCCCCAGACAGGAAAGGCGATCAAGATCGCCGCCCGGAATGTCGTTAAATTTTCCCCCGGAAAAAAACTGAAGGAATCCATCTAAGCTGAGCGGAACAGGCCAGGCAGCCATAACGGCCGAACGCCATCCGCCCTCAAGGCCGTTATGGCGAGCCTTCAAGAACACCGCCGGAATCGCTTCGACCGGGCGGCCCCGACCCGCCCCGACCCGCCCCGACCCGATGGATGGACGGATGGGCTTTTTCACCACGAGGAGGAACAGATGAAAGACTGCATCTTCTGCAAGATCATCAGAGGAGAGATTCCCAGCACGAGAATCTACGAGGATGAGCGCGTTTTCGCATTCATGGACATCCATCCGATCTCGAAAGGTCATGCGCTCGTCATCCCCAAGGTCCACGCGGAAAACATCTGGGAAATGGCATCGGAGGATCTTGCTGCGGTTCACGCCGCCTCCAAAGCCATTGCCCATGCCCTCAGGAGCGCCCTGGACACGGAGGGGATCGCAGTCCTGCAGCTCAACGGCGCCGCCGTCGGCCAGGTGGTGATGCACTATCACCTTCACCTGGTGCCTCGCGTGAAGGGGGCGCCGGCGCTTCCCATGAGCCATTGGGAGTTAACGCCTGGAAATATGGATGAAATCAAAACCATCGCCCGGAAGATCTCCGCAGAGATCAAATAGAACGGGGCGGTGAGCGGATAACAGCCATATAATCCTTTGTTTTTCCTTGACACTTATTCAAAAATGAATGTAATTTCCCCCATCAGGTGTCGTGCGGGCGAATATGTGAAGCCCCGTGCTTCCGGCAGGAGGGTGACCCATGTGGCCGGCCGGCGGGCCTGCGGCATGAGGCGGCGAAAAGGAAACGGGTATTCTTACATCTGATATCTCTCTGAAATACAGGCATGTATCGGTCATGCCCGAGGAGGTTCTTCATTATCTGGATTGCCGGCCCGGAAAGACGATCGTCGACGCCACGGTCGGGGGCGCCGGGCATTCTCGTGCGATCCTGGAGCGCATCCTGCCGGACGGCATGCTGATCGGCATCGACCAGGACCGGGATGCACTCCGGCATGCAGAAAGGGTCCTGGCGCCGTGGCCTGCGAATGTCCGCCTTCTCCACGGCAACTTTTCCCGGATTTCCGAGTTGATCGAGAGCATCGGAATCCGGTCCGTCGACGGCATTTTGGCGGATTTGGGCATTTCCCTCTACCACATCGAGGCCAGCGGCAGGGGGTTCAGCTTTTCAAGGGATGAACCGCTGGACATGCGCATGAATACCGATACGGAGATGACCGCGGAGTTGATGGTCAACACGCTGGCCGAGGGGGAGCTCAAGCGGATTTTCCGGGAGTACGGGGAAGAGAGATGGGCGGGGCGCATCGCCAGGGCCATCGTGGCGGAGAGGAAGGGCTGCCCCGTTCGATCCAGCCTGTCCCTGGCAGAGATCGTCCGCAGGGCGGTCCCGGCGCCGAAAAAAAAGCCGGGGGCGAAATCCGGGGAGGGGCGCCGCATTCATCCGGCGACGCGGGTCTTCATGGCGCTCAGGATTGCCGTCAACCGCGAACTCGACAGTATCGAGGCATTCATGGATCAGGCCCCCGGATTGCTTGCCCCCGGGGGACGGCTGTGTGTCCTCTCCTTTCATTCCCTGGAAGACCGGATCGTCAAGCACCGGATGAGGCGCCTTGAAACTGCATGCGGCTGCCCCCCGGGAATTCCCGTCTGCTGCTGCGGGGGAAGAAAGACCATGAAGGTCCTGACGCGAAAAGCATGCCGGCCGACTGCCGGAGAGGTCGATCGGAATCCCATGTCGCGAAGCACCACCCTCCGAGCGGCGGAAAAATTATAGCATGGCGCTTTCCGAAAGCCGATTGGGGACGATGGGGTCATGATAGAAAATGGCGCGCTCGGTGGAACAGCCAAAGGGCATACCTTCAGGAATGTAATATTCTGGGTGTTGATTCTGACTGTTTTTATCTGCCAGATGCTGGTCCACACGTGGAGTCGCATGCAATGTGTCCGCATCGGATATGAAATTTCCAGGGAGATGGAAAACCACCAGAAACTCTTAGAGATTCAGAACAGGTTGAAGATCGAGATCGCGCGGCTTCGATCGCCTGGACGAATTTCAAAAATTGCCAGGAGCAAACTTGAGTTGGTCACACCCTCACCGGATCAGAAAAAGACATACCCCATATATGAAGCCAACTGAAAAAAACTATGTGAAGCTTCGCATCACCATTGTCGGAAGCCTTTTTATCGTGCTTTTCCTGGCCATTATCGCCAAGGCGTTTTATATACAGGTCTATCAGGGGCCCGAGCTTTCTGAAAAGGCGGAGAGGGAGATCCGAAAAACCATGACCGTCCGCGAAAAGCGGGGGGGCATCTACGACACGAACCATCATGAACTGGCGGTGAGTATCGATGCGGTTTCCATTGGTGCCTACCCCAAACAGATGAAAGACAGGAATGAGGCGGCGTCGAAGCTCTCAAAAACCCTGGGCCTCAACCCGAAAGCCTTCAAGGCCAAGCTGGCCGCCGGAAACGGCTTCAAATGGGTTAAGCGGAAGGTCACGCCCCGGGAGGTCAAGGCCGTCAGGGAGCATTCGATTGCGGGGATCGATTTCATTCCGGAGCACAGCAGGTATTACCCTCAGAGCACACTTGCCGCCCAGATCACCGGTTTTACGGGTCTTGATGGTCGCGGGCTGGAGGGTGTCGAGTTTTACTATGATGCTCAGCTTGAGGGCGAAGACAAGAAAATTGTGGTGATGAAAGACGCCCTGGGCAAAAAATTTGACGGCGCGCACGGAGAATCCCTTGATTCCAGCGCCAGAAACCTCATCCTGACCGTGGATAAAACCATCCAGTACATCACCGAAAAAGCTTTGGAAGAGGCCGTCAAGGAGCACGAGGCGAAACTGGGAATGGCGGTGGTGATGAACCCATCGACCGGAGCGGTCTACGCCATCGCGAACTACCCGTTTTTCAACCCGAATGCCTATGGTCGGTTTGACCGGTCCGCCTATCGAAACCGGGCGATAACAGACACCTTCGAACCGGGGTCGACCATGAAGATCTTCAGCGTGGCGGCCGCTATCGAGCATGGCGGCTGTACACCCTCCACCATATTCTATTGTGAAAATGGAAAGTACAGGGTCGGAAAATTCACCATTCACGATACCCATGAATACGGATGGCTTTCTGTTCAAAAGATACTTAAATTCTCCAGCAATATCGGCGCCATGAAAATTAGCGAAATGATCGGCGCCGAACCCCTTCACCAGACCTTCAAGGGGTTCGGCTTCGGCGAACCCACCGGCATCGATTGTCCGGGCGAGGCCCCGGGCGCTTTGACGCCCTATCAGAAATGGTCGCAGGTGCACACCGGCGTCGTCGCATTCGGCCATGGGATGTCCGCCACTGCCATACAACTGGCCGCTGCGGTGTCCGCCATCGCCAACAAGGGCGTCTTGATGAAGCCCTACGTCGTAAAGGCCATCACCGACCAGAAGGGGAACATCGTTGAGGAAGTCAAACCCAAGGTCGTGAGGCGCGCCGTCTCTGAAAAAACATCTGAAATCATGAAGGAGATGATGCGCTCCGTGGTCGAAACCGGCGGCACCGGAACCGCGGCCCACATTGAAGGGTATGCGGTCTGCGGAAAAACCGGAACGGCCCGGAAGGTCAACAAGGAGGGCCGCTATGAAAGAGGCTCCTACATTTCGTCCTTTGTGGGGTTCGCGCCGGCGGAATCCCCGATCATGACCGTTCTCGTCGTACTCGACGACCCCAAGAACCAATATTACGGTGGAACGGTCGCTGCGCCGGCATTCAAGAAGATTGTTCGGGAGAGCCTCGATTACATGAACATCCCGCCCCGAAACGATGTGGAGCGACTTACGGCCGCCTTGGGGGAAGTGCACCCATAGATGAAACTCACCCATTTGATCGAAGCCGTCTCGATCCTGAATTACCGCCGCCCCCTGGATGCCTTCGGCGGCCCCATGGCGGACCCGGAGATCGAATCCATCCATTACCGGTCACAGGATGTCCGTCCGGGAGGGCTGTTCATCGCCGTTCCCGGTTTCAAGGCGGACGGCCACGACTTCATCGATGACGCCCTGGCCCGGGGCGCTTCGGCCGTCATGGTCCAGAAGCCCGTAAACCGGAATGCCGCCGTTGTGGAGGTGGCGGATACGCGTGCGGCCATGGGGCTTGTCGCCGGCCGATTTTTTGGCGACCCGTCACGTCGGATGACGGTGATCGGCATTACCGGAACCAACGGCAAGACCACCACCAGCCTGATCATCGAGAATATTCTGAAACACGCCGGTTTTTCGACCGGCGTCATCGGAACCATCGACTATCATTACGGCGGGAAGCACTTCCGCAATCCCGTCACCACGCCCGAATCCCTGGATCTTCAGCAGATTCTTGGGGGGATGCGCGATGCCGGCGTTACCCATGTGGTGATGGAGGCGTCCTCCCATGCCATCGACCTGGGCCGCATCGACGGATGCTGGATGGATGTGGCTGTGTTTACGAATTTGAGCCAGGACCACCTGGACTACCACGGAGATATGGCCCGCTATTGGGAGTGCAAAAAGCGCCTCTTCACCCGCCATCTCGCCGCAGGACCCAAGGGCGGCCGCGCGGTCGCCGTGATCAACCGGAACAATTCCCAGGGACGGGAACTGGCCGATATCATGGGTGTCCGCGCGGTCACGGCCGGGTTTTCCGCCGACAACGCCGTATGGGCAAGCGGGATTGAATGCCGCCTCGACGGGATATCCGGAGAAATGTCAACACCCGACGGCAGGTTCTCCTTTCAGTCCCCGCTGGTCGGCAGACACAACGCCGAAAACATCCTCTGCGCCGCCGCAGCCGCCATGGCCGTGGGCGTTTCCCCTGCCGCGATCCAGTCCGGGATTGCCGGGCTCCGCACCGTTCCGGGCCGGCTGGAATCGATCCCCAATGATCGGGGCCGCTTTGTCTTCGTCGATTACGCCCATACCCCCGACGCACTCGAGAATGTTCTCGCGGCCGTCAAGGCCCTGACGAAACAAAAGATTATCTGCGTGTTCGGGTGCGGCGGAGACCGGGATCGAAAGAAGCGGCCGATCATGGGCGAGATCGCCGGCCGCCTGGCCGATCTGGCCGTGGTGACGTCGGACAACCCCAGAACCGAAGACCCCATGGAGATCATCCGGGAGATGCTTCCGGGGGTGAAGCAGGTCGCCACGCGGGAATATGACCCCGAAGCGATCTCCATGGGGCTGAACGGCAGGGGGTTCCTGGTGGAGCCCGACCGCCGGCGGGCCATTCGGCTGGCCGTGAAGGCATCCCAACCGGGTGATGTGATCCTGGTTGCCGGCAAGGGGCATGAAACCTACCAGATTATCGGGAGGGAAACCCTGAAATTCGACGACCGGATTGAGGTGAGGGAGGCTCTGAAACGCCTATGAGCCCGATCGGCTGGACGGAATCTCAACTATTGGCGGCGACAGGAGCAAGGCGCATCTGTGGAACAGGCGCCTGTTCTTTTTCCGGGATATCCATCGATTCCAGGACCGTCGCTCCTGGCGACCTGTTCGTGGCCATCCGGGGGGAGCGGCACGACGGCCATCAGTTTGTCGCGGAGGTCCGGCAGAAAGGGGTCTCGGGCTTTGTCATCGCTGAGAAAATGATCCCCCGGACGCCGGTTCGACAATGGGCCGAGACCGGTGTTTTCTGCGCGGCCGTTCCGGACACCACGGCGGCCCTCGCCGCCCTCGCGTCCTTCAACCGGGCCAGGGCCGGCATCCGGGTCATCGCCGTCACCGGGTCCAACGGAAAGACCACCACGCGGGCCATGACGGCTGCCGTCATGGCAAGATGCCGCCGGGTGCTGGCGACCATGGGAAACCTCAACAATGAGATCGGACTGCCGCTGACCCTTTTCCGCCTGGAACCCTCCCACGAATGGGCGGTGCTGGAGATGGGGATGAATCATGCCGGAGAGATCCGCAGGCTCGCCCGGATCTGCCGGCCGGATGTCGGCATCATCACCAATATCGGGCCCGCCCACCTGAAAGACTTAGGCTCCATGGAAGGGGTCGCCGCGGCCAAGGGGGAACTGCTGGACGAGATGGGTACCGGCGCCACGGCCATCCTGAACGCCGACGACCCCCGCTGCCTTCGCCTGGCTGAAAACCGGCCGTTTCGCGTGGTCCGGTTCGGCCTGGACCAGCCGGCAGATATCAGCGCCCATTCCCTTGAAACGACGGCCGCAGGCGTCTCGTTTGTCCTCCGGCTTCCGGGGGCCGAGGCCCCGGTCCGCCTCAGGGTCCCCGGCCGGTTCATGGTCATGAATGCCCTGGCCGCGGCCGCCGCCGGGTGGGTCGGCGGCATTCCGCCGGAAGAGATCGCCCGGGGTATCGAGGGGTTTCAGCCCGTCGCCGGGAGGATGGGCGTGATCGAAACCCGGAAGAGGATCACCTTCGTCAACGATACCTACAATGCCAATCCCCATTCCATGAGGGCGGCCTTCGACGCCTTCGCGGCGATGAGGGGAGGGCGACGCGGCATTCTTGTCCTGGGGGATATGTTCGAATTGGGAGAATCAGCGGAATCGCTGCATCGATCCGTCGGTGAGTGGGCCGCCGAATCCGGTGTCAGCCGATTGTGTGCGACCGGAGAATTTGCCTCGGCCTATCTGGATGGGGCCTTGAAAAAGGGCATACGGACCTCGGATATGGTTTCGGGAGCGAAAGCCCTGCTGGTGGAAGACCTGAAACGGTTTCTCGCGGAGGGCGATTGGGTGCTCGTGAAAGGCTCCCGGGGAATGGCCATGGAAACGGTTTTGAACGACCTCAGAAACTGGGCGGACGCTTGAACATGAATAGGCTGAATCGATAATGCTCTACCATTTACTCTACCCCCTGCACACAACCCTGGCGGCCTTCAACGTCTTCCGATACATCACCTTTCGCACCATCTATGCGAGTCTGACGGCCTTTCTCATCTGCTTTTTCCTGGGGCCGTGGATGATCCGAAAACTGAGGGAGATGCAGGTCGGGCAATACATCCGGGACGACGGGCCCCAGACCCACCTGAAAAAGGCGGGAACCCCGACCATGGGCGGAACCCTGATCCTTGTGGCGGTGGTCTCCTCCATCCTGCTCTGGATGGATCTGCTCAACTTTTATGTCTGGGTCATTCTGCTGGCCGTCGTCGGAAACGGCGGCATCGGCTTCATGGACGACTATCTGATGCAGGTGAAAAAACGAAGCAAGGGCCTGAGTGCCCGCCAGAAATTGGCGCTCCAGTTCGCCGTGGCGCTTCTGGTGGGCTTCATGCTGTACCTGCATCCCGCTTTCGACACCCGCCTGACCCTGCCTTTTTTCAAGAAGGTCTCCCCGGATCTCGGGTGGGGCTATATTTTGTTTGCCGCCCTGGTCATCACCGGGACCGCCAACGCCGTCAACCTGACCGACGGCCTTGACGGGCTGGCCATCGGCCCGGTCATCGTCGCTTCGGTGACCTATATGATCTTCGCCTACGTGACCGGCCATGTCCGGATTGCCGAATACCTCCAGATCAACTATGTGCCGGGCAGCGGTGAAATCTCCATTTTCTGCGGCATCCTCGCCGGGGCCGGGCTGGGATTTTTGTGGTTCAACGCCTATCCCGCCCAGGTCTTCATGGGGGATGTCGGGTCCCTGTCCCTGGGCGCGGCGATCGGCACCGTGGCAGTCATCACCAAGCAGGAGATCATGCTGGTTCTGGTGGGGGGGCTCTTTGTCATCGAGGCCCTCTCGGTCATCTTTCAGGTGGGATTCTTCAAGATCACCAAAGGGCGCAGGATCTTCCGGATGGCCCCGCTTCACCATCATTTCGAGTTGAAGGGGTGGCCCGAGCCCAAGGTCATCGTTCGCTTCTGGATCATATCGGTCGCACTGGCGCTGGTTTCGCTGAGCACGTTGAAATTGAGGTAGGCGGGCATGATGAGATTCAACGACAAACGCGTCATCGTAATGGGCATGGGACGGTCCGGCGTCGCGTGCGCCCGGTTTTTGAACGACCGGGGGGGGCGGGTCACCGTCACGGACAGCGGCGACGAATCGACCCTGGCATCGGCGGCGGCGGATCTGCGAGGCCGGGGGATCGCGGTGGAGTTCGGGCGGCATTCCGCCGGGCTGTTTGCGGACGCCGATTTGATTGTCCTCAGCCCGGGCGTTCCCCACACCCTGGAGCCCATTGTCGAGGCCCGGAAAAGGGGGATCCCGGTCATGGGCGAGATCGAGCTGGCCTCCCGGTTCATCGAAGACCCCATCGTGGCGGTGACCGGCACCAACGGAAAAACCACGACGACCACCCTTCTCGGGCGGATGCTTGAAGCCTCGGGCCTCAGCGCCTTCGTGGGCGGCAATATCGGGACGCCCTTGATCGAATACGCGGCCATGGGCCTCCGACGGGACCGGGTGGTGGTGGAGGTGAGCAGCTTTCAACTGGATACCATCGCCACCTTCCGGCCGAATGTGGGCGTGCTCCTCAATATCACGCCCGATCACATGGACCGGTACGACGATTTCGCGGCCTACGCCGGGAGCAAGGGAAGGCTCTTCGAGAACCAGTCGACAGAGGATGTCGCGGTCCTCAACGGCGGCGATCCCGCAATTGTGCAAATGGCCCCCCGGATCACCGCAAAAAAATGGTTTTTCAACCCCCGCTCGGAAGGAGACGACGGCATCTTCATCGCGGGGAGCGAGATGGCGGCGCGGATCGGCGGGAGAGAATCCATGGTCATGGACCTGTCGTCGTCCCGACTGACCGGACGGCACAATATGGAGAATATCGCCGCCGCGGCGCTTGCGGCGCTTGCCGCCGGCGGAAACGCACAAGGCATCGAGGCCGCCCTGAAAGACTTCCGAGGGCTGCCCCATCGCCTGGAGTATGTGGCGACGGTTGCAGGCGTCCGGTATTTCGACGACTCCAAGGGCACGAACACGGATGCCGTGGTGCGGGCCCTGGACGCCTTTGACGGCCCGGTGGTGCTCATCATGGGCGGCCGCGACAAAGGCGGGGGGTATGGGGATCTCCGGGCCGCGGTGAAGAAGCGCGTCAAGCGCCTCGTTTTGATCGGCGAGGCAAAGGAGGTCATCGCCCGGGAGCTTGGAGACTGCAGCGGGGGCCGCGTGTCGAAGGCCCCGTCCATGGAGGCGGCGGTCCGGACCGCCCATGAATCGGCCGGGCCCGGCGACGTGGTGCTCCTCTCCCCGGCCTGCGCGAGTTTTGACATGTTCAGGAGCTACGCCCACCGGGGCGAGGTGTTTTGCCGGGCTGTGGCGAAGCTCTCGGAGGAAGGATGATGCGGTCGTACTTGCCGGTATATAAAGCCCAGCCCGAACGGGAATGGAAGGATGGCCGCTTTTACGACATCTGGCTGGCACTTCCGGTATTCTTTCTGGTGGGCATCGGTATCGTGATGGTCTACAGCGCCAGCTCCGCCCTTGCCCTCAAGAAGTTCGGCAACGAATATTATTTCCTGAAGCGCCAGTTGGTGTATTCCATGGGGGGATGCCTGCTGCTCATTTTCTTCCGCAATCTGCCGCAGAAGCTGCTCAGGGCAGGGGTCTACCCCCTGCTGTTCGCCACGCTCCTTCTGCTTGCGGCGGTTCAGATCCCCGGGCTGGGGATCACCGCCGGCGGGGCCACCCGCTGGCTCTACCTGGGGGCTTTTTCCTTTCAGCCGTCGGAGCTGGCCCGTTTGGCGCTGGTGGCCTACCTTGCCTATTCCATCGAAAAAAAAGGGGATCTGGTGAAAACCTTCACCATCGGGTTTATGCCCCACATCATGATTCTGGGCATCTTCGTCGGATTCATCCTGCTGCAGCCCGATTTCGGTTCGGCGGCCATTCTCTGCGTCATCGCATGGGCGGTGATGTTCATGGGGGGCGTGCGGTTGAGGTACCTCACCCTGTCCGTTCTGGCCGTTGCACCCGGGGCCTATTTTTTTCTGATCAACTCCGCCTACCGGTTGAAGCGGATCATGAGTTTCGCGGACCCTTGGCAGTATGCGTCCGACGAGGGGTATCAAGCCATCCATTCCCTCATGGCATTCGGCACCGGCGGCATCTGGGGCACCGGCGTCGGCGGCGGCTATCAGAAGCTGTTCTATCTTCCGGAGCCCCATACCGACTTTATCTTTTCCGTGATCGGGGAAGAGCTGGGATTGATCGGGGTTCTCGGGGTGATCGTCTGCTACGGCGTCATCCTCTGGCGGGGCATCGGGATCGCCCGCAGCGCCGGGGGTGTCTTCCCGTCGCTTGTGGCCGCGGGGCTGACCTTCTCGCTGGGCCTGCAGGTCTGTATCAACATGGGGGTGGCCCTGGCGCTGCTGCCGACCAAGGGGCTCACACTCCCATTGCTCAGCTACGGCGGATCGTCCCTCATGGTGAACATGGCGTGCATCGGGCTGCTGATGAATATCGGCGCGGCGGAGAGACATGGATAGGCCCCTCAGCATCATCATCGCCGGGGGCGGCACCGGCGGCCACCTGTTCCCCGGGATTGCCGTGGCCCGGGAGTTCATGGCCCGGAACCCCGAAAGCCGCGTCCTGTTTGTCAGCACCGGAAGGCCCCTGGAGCTGGATATCCTGGCCCGGGCCGGCTTTCCCCATCGGCGGATCCGCGCAGAGGGGATCAAGGGCAGGGGGATTTTCTCGAAGCTGCGGGCCGTGTTCAAAATCCCCGGAAGCATCCGGGGCGCCCTGGGGGTGATCCGCGGGTTTTCTCCAGACCTGGTGGTCGGCGTCGGCGGCTATTCCTCCGGGCCGGTGGTGGCGGCGGCGCGCCTGTGCGGAATCAAATGCGTCCTCCAGGAGCAGAACATCCTTCCGGGCATCACCAATCGCATTCTGGCGCGCTGGGTGGATCGGATTTACGTGTCGTTTGAAGACACCCGCTTCCCGGGGACGCGCGCAGCGGTCATCCTGACGGGAAATCCCGTCCGAAAAGAGATCCTGGAAGCCGCCGCCGACACCGGCGGATCCCGGGACGGCGAAAAGAAGCGTTCTTTCAGCCTCCTGGTTCTGGGCGGCAGTCAGGGGGCTCACGGCATCAACCAGGCCATGGCGGATGCCGCGGAGCATCTGGGGGGCATCGGTCCGTTTCATGTCGTTCACCAGACGGGCCCCCAGGACGAGGAGTGGGTCCGGGCCGCATATGCGGAACGGGGCATTTCCGCAGAGGTCAGCGATTTCTATGACGATATGCCCGGGCAATATCGAAATGCAGACCTCATCGTCTGCCGGGCGGGGGCTACCACCGTCGCGGAGATCAGCGCGGTGGGAAAGCCCGCGATCTTCATTCCGTTTCCCCACGCCGCCGATAATCATCAGGAGTTGAACGCTCGAACCCTCGTTGCCGCAGGTGCGGCTGAAATCATACTGGAAAAAGACCTTGACGGCGCCCTCCTCGCGGACCGGATCCGATGGCTGGCAGGGCACCCTGAGGCGTTGAAGGAGATGGAAGACCGGGCCGGACGGATGGGACGGCCGAATGCGGCGGCGGACATCGTCGACGACTGCTATGAACTGCTAACCCGATCGGGTAAAAGAGGTCCCTCGGGACGATAACCAGGCGAAAAAAGATATGTATCGAAAAAAATACCATATTCATTTTGTGGGCATCGGCGGCATCGGCATGAGCGGCATTGCCGAACTTCTGCTGAACCTTGGATACAAGGTATCGGGATCCGATACGCGGATGTCCGACATTACCGACCGCCTCAAGACCCTCGGCGGCACCATCCATGAGGGCCATGCCGAGGACCAGATCCAGGGGGCCGACGTGGTGGTCATCTCCTCGGCGGTCAACGAGCAGAACCCGGAGGTCCGGGCTGCCGTTCAGGCCGCCATTCCCGTGATTCCCCGCGCCGAGATGCTTGCGGAGCTGATGCGCCTTAAATACAGCGTCGCCGTTGCCGGCGCCCACGGAAAGACCACGACGACATCGATCATCTCCTCCGTTCTGGCGGGGGGCGGACTCGACCCGACCGTGGTCATCGGGGGGAAATTGAAGAGCATCGGCACCAATGCCCGAATGGGGCGGGGAGATTTCATCGTCGCCGAGGCCGACGAGAGCGACGGCTCTTTTCTCAAGATGACCCCGACCATCGCCGTGGTGACCAATATCGACCGCGAGCATCTTGATTTCTATGACAGTATCGACGACATCAAGAGCAGCTTCGTGAATTTCATCGATCGCATCCCGTTTTACGGACTTGCGGTATTGTGTCTGGATAACGAGTCGGTCCAGGACATCATCCCGAGGATCAAGAAGCGATACACCACCTACGGCATGAGCAGCCAGGCGGATTTTCATGCCCGGAATGTCGTCTGCGCGGGGATGAAAAGCCGGTTTTCCGTCTATCATGCAGGCCGTCCGCTGGGGGAGATCGTCCTCAACCTCCCCGGACGCCACAACGTGCTCAACGCCACGGCCAGCATCGCCGTGGGAATCGAGCTCAACATCCCCTTCGATGTCATCAAGGCGGCCCTGGAAAGCATCGAGGGGGTCCAGCGCCGTATGGAAATCAAGGGCGACGCCCGCGGCATCACCGTGGTGGACGATTACGGTCACCACCCCACGGAGATCCGGGCAACCCTCCAGGCGGCACGGGACGCATGGCCCGAACGGCGTCTGGTCGTGGTGTTTCAGCCCCACCGGTATACCCGCACCCAGGCGCTCTTCAGTGATTTTACCCGGGCATTCTACCAGTCCGACCTCCTGATGGTCCTTCCGATTTACAGCGCGGGGGAATCGCCGATTGAGGGCATCGACGCAAAGGCGCTCTATGAGGGGATCCGGATGCACGGTCACAAGGATGTTTTTTGGGGCGATGAGCCTGGCCGGGCCGTCTCGAAACTTGAGGAAATACTTGCACCCGGAGACGTGCTGCTGACCTTGGGGGCGGGAGATGTCTGGCGGATCGGCGAAACGGTCCTGAAAAATATGCGGAAGGCCTCGGCGGGCTGAAACCGCATCGCGCACCCCGGGCCGGTTTCAGCCGCCCGGACGCCCAAGATCCCTTCTCGAACGGCCCATGGCACCGCCATGTCGACCCGGACCGGCGGGAAGCCACCCCGATGACGGTGAACGAAAGGTGACAGCAAGAATTCATGAACAGCACGAGAGAAAGCCGGTGGACCCTGACGCGTCTGTTCATCACCCTCTTGTTGAGTGTTTTTTTTCTGATACTCTACAGGGAACTGACCGAGTGGCGGTACTTCGAGACAAAACAGATCCTGGTCACCGGCAACAGCCGGATCTCCGAGAAAGAGATCATCCTGCAGGCCGGCGTTGAACCGGGCACCAACCTGGTCCAGCTCAACCTGTCCGCGGTGCGGAAGCAGCTGCTGGCCCATCCCTGGATAGAAGATGCCCAGGTCGAATGGCGGGTCCCCTCGGCTGTCGGCATCACTGTGAGGGAGCATCAGCCCCTGGCGGTTTTCGACATCGACCGGAGATATACCGTGAATGTTCAAGGAAAAATATTCAAGATATGGGACGGGACGGAACCGGATCATCTTCCCGTCGTTGAAGGGCTCAAATTTTCAGATCTTGGAATTTCCGGTATTTCGCACAGTATTCCTTTCAATACGGTGATGGATGTGTTAACGTCCGGAAAATCAAGCGATTGCGTCATTCCGAACGAGATGATCCAGCGGGTTCTCCTGGACAGGGAACTGGGGGTCACCCTTTTGATCGTTCCGAATGAGAAAACATATAATATCAATGAGATAAAATTAGGGTACGAAGGCTATCCCGTCAAGTATGAACGCCTTCAGGACCTGTTGAATTACCTGAAACACCGGCAAAATGGAATAATGATCGATTCCGTGAATCTGACGAATCCGGACCGTATTGTCATCGCCCCTATACATACTGAATCCTTGGACGAAGATGATTTGAACGAGGATGATAAAGAGGAGGTTTGAGGTGCAGACCCAGGAAGATATTGTCGTCGGGTTGGACATCGGGACAACGAAAATTTGCGCAGTGGTGGGCGAGGTTTCTGGAAACGATATCAATATCATCGGCATCGGCAACCATCCCTCGATCGGTCTGAGGAAGGGGGTCGTCGTCAATATCGAATCCACCGTGGAATCCATCAAGAAAGCGGTCGAGGATGCCGAGCTGATGGCGGGCTGCGAAATATCTTCGGTGTATGCAGGGATCGCAGGCGGGCATATCAACGGGTTCAACAGTCGCGGAATCATCGCCATCAAGGGATCTGCGGAGATATCCCAGCAGGACGTGGACCGGGTGATCGATGCGGCGCGGGCGGTGGCGATTCCCATGGATCGGGAGGTCATCCACGTCCTTCCCCAGGAATTTATCGTCGATGACCAGGTGGGCATCATGAACCCGGTGGGCATGTCGGCGGCGCGCCTCGAGGCGAAAATCCACATCGTCACGGGCGCCGTCACCTCCGCGCACAATATCGTCAAGTGTGCCAACCGGGCGGGGCTCGATGTCAGCGATATCGTCCTGGAATCCCTCGCCTCCAGCGAGGCGGTGCTTTCGGAGGACGAAAAAGAGCTGGGAAGCGCCATTCTGGATATGGGGGGAGGAACGACGGATCTCGCCATCTTTTCAGGCAAGAACATCAAGCACACCTTTGTACTCTCCCTGGGCGGAAACAATCTGACCAACGATATCGCGATCGGACTGAGGGCGCCCTTGGCCGAGGCCGAAAAGATCAAGAAGAAGTACGGGACCTGTTCCACCCGCGGCATCCGGCGGGAGGATGTCATCGAAGTGGCGGGCATGGGGGGGCGAAGGCCGCGAAAATTATCCAAGCAGATCCTGGCCGAGATCCTGGAGCCCCGTGCCGAAGAAATTTTTTCTCTTATTCTTCAGGAGATCTACCGCGCCCGCGTGGAGCATTACATCAATTCCGGCATCGTGCTGACGGGCGGATCATCGATGCTGGAAGGTATGGCGGAGATCGCGGAGAGCGTCTTCGACCTGCCGGTCCGCCTTGGAAAACCCAAGAATATCGGTGGCCTGGTCGATGTCGTCAACAACCCAATGTATGCAACGGGGGTCGGGCTGGTGCTTTTCGGGGCAAAAAACCGGGGGGCCAATAAATTCAGGATCCGGGATGCCAATATCTTCAACCGGGTCATGCAGCGCATGAAGAAATGGTTTAAAGAAATCATTTGATCCAAACACCGTAAGGTTTCAGTTCATCAACAGGAGTCAATACTCAAGAGGGGGGAGTCGATGTTCAAATATGCCGAAAACGATGAGAAGTCTGCAAGAATAAAGGTGATTGGCGTTGGGGGAGCGGGAGGCAACGCGATCAACAACATGATCGATTCCGACCTTCGCGGCGTCAATTTCATCGTGGCCAATACCGATCTTCAGGCCCTGGATCTCTCCAAGGCGACGATGAGGATTCAGATCGGCGATAAACTCACGGAAGGGCTGGGCGCCGGCGCCAACCCGCAGATCGGCCGGGATGCCGCCCTGGAAAACGCCGAAGCCATCCGGAATGCGCTCAAGGACAGCCACATGGTCTTCATCACCGCAGGCTTCGGCGGCGGCACGGGAACGGGCGCGGCGCCCGTGATCGCTGAGATTTGCAAAGAGCTCGGCGCCCTGACGGTCGCGGTGGTGTCCAAGCCCTTTTCATTTGAAGGCCGGAAGAGGATGCATCAGGCGGAGGAAGGGCTCGATATCATCCGGGACGTCGCGGATACGGTGATCACCATCCCCAATGACAGACTGCGGGGGCTGGCCTCCAAAAACGCCACCATGATCGAAATGTTCCGGAGAGCCGATGAGGTCCTGCTGCACTCCGTCAAGGGCATCACGGATCTGATCCTGATGCCGGGCCTGATCAACCTCGATTTCGCAGATGTCAAGACGACCATGGAAAAGGCGGGGCTCGCGATCATGGGGATCGGCATCGCCTCCGGCGAAAACCGTGCGGTGGAAGCCGCCGAAAGGGCGATCTCCCACCCCCTCCTGGAAGATCTCTCCATCGCAGGCGCCAAGGGCGTCCTCATGAACATCACCGGTACCAGCAGCCTGACCATGGAGGAGATGACGGAAGCCTCCGAGCGTATCTACAGCGAAGTCGGCGAAGACGCCGAAATCATTTGGGGGACGGTCATCGATGAGAGCCTCGGCGACGAGATGCGCGTGACCGTGATCGCCACGGGCATCGGCGGGGACCACTCGGGCGCCATGAGCAGAGGGCGGCGAAGCCCGAAAGCGGTGCAGGGCGCCCGAAGCATTGCGCGGCCCGTCAAAAAGGAGGAGTTCAGGCGTCAACCCTATCGCCCCGCCGCGAAGGAGCGCGGTCATATGGACTATCCCCATGCCGTCGATTACGAAGAGCCTGCTTTCATGCGAAAAAAGAAGGCCGACGACGACGGGTACCGGGACACGTCGTACTCCGACTTCGAAGACAAGCACATGGATATTGAAGATCTCGATATTCCCACCTTCCTGAGACGAAAAGCTGACTGACGCGAGACAGCCGGCAGGATTTGGAAAACCAGGTTTTCAGGCCAAACCTGGTTTTCATTTTTTACGGGATCCCGATACTGTGACGATGACCGGCCTGGACCCGGCAAGCGGCATTTCCGGGACGGCGGTCCGGGCCCCATCACCATCCCCCGATGGCCGGACCATGGCGAGTTAAATCCGCACCCTCATGGCAAGAAAATCGAAAAATACGGCCATGGCCTCCGAAACCGGCGCCATCCTTAAAAGCTGGCGCGGCCGGTTGCGCGTAGGCCTGGTCTATCCCAACACCTATCATGTCGGGATGTCCAATCTGGGGTTTCAGACGGTCTACCGGCGCCTCAACCTTATGCCGCAGGTGGTCTGCGAGCGGGTTTTTCTGCCGGACCCCGCGGATGGACCGCCGCCCCCCGTATCCATCGAATCTCGCCGCCCCCTCGCGGATTTCGACGTGGTCGCCTTTTCCATCTCCTTTGAGAGCGATTATCCCCACGTGCTGGAGATCATAGGTGGGGCCGGCTTTCCCCTCATGACCCGCGAGAGATCCGCCGATCACCCCCTTGTGGCGGCCGGCGGGGTTGCGTGCATGTTGAATCCCGAGCCGCTTTCGGCATTTATCGATTGTTTTCTCATCGGTGAGGCGGAGGCGCTGCTTGATCCGTTTTTTTCCCGGTTCGACCCGGAGGCCGACCGGCGGGAGATGCTGAAAACCCTGGCCAGGGACGTCAAAGGGGTCTATGTCCCCATCTTTTATGATGTTCAGTATCGGGAGGACGGCACCCTGAGATCCTTTTCGCCGGCGGCGGCGGTGCCGCGGATCATCGAGCGGGCGGTTGCGGAGAATCTCCCGGATCCCCCCGCCGCGAGCGCCGTCCTCACCCCCCATACGACCTTTGACCGGACCTATCTGATCGAGGTGGGGCGGGGCTGCCCCCATGGGTGCCGCTTCTGCGCCGCCGGGTATATCTACCGGCCGCCGCGATTCCATTCCGTGGAAAACCTGAGGCGATCCATGGCGGACGGCGCGGCCCTTTCGGACAAGATCGGCCTGGTGGGGGCGGCGGTTTCGGACCTTCCGGGCATCACATCGCTGTGCGCAGACTACCATGGCGGAAAAACCCGCATCTCCTTCAGTTCGCTGCGGGCGGACGCCCTTGCCCCGGAGCTCATGGAAACCCTTCGCCAGAGCGGCGTCAAGACGGCCACCATCGCCCCCGATGCCGGATCCGAGCGGATGAGAAAGGTCATCAACAAGGGCATCGACGAGGCGGCGGTGCTCAATGCGGCGGAGACCCTGGTCGCGGAAGGCATTCCCAACCTCAAACTCTATTTCATGGTCGGGCTGCCCTCCGAGGATATGGCGGATGTGGAGGCCATCGTGACGCTGTGCAAACGGATCAAACACCGATTTCTGGAATCGAGCCGCACCCGGGGCCGGATCGGCGATATCACGGTCAGCCTCAACTCTTTTGTGCCCAAGCCCATGACGCCGTTTCAATGGGCGGCCATGGACGAGATCGCCCTGTTGAAGGAGAAGATCGGGCGGGTGAAGGATGGCCTGAAGCGCCTGCCCAACGTCCGGTTTCACCATGATGTTCCGCGGCATGCGTATTTCCAGGCGCTGATGTCGCGGGGCGACCGCCGTGTGTCGGTAATCCTGGCGGCGCTTCATCAAAACGGCGGAAACTGGGCCAAGACCCTGAAATCATCTCCCGTCAACGCTGATTTTTTCGTGGTGAGGGCCCGGGAGACGGACGAGATGCTGCCGTGGGATTTTATCGACCACGGGATATCCAAGTCCTTCCTGGCGGACGAGTACCGCCGCGCCCTTGCCGGAAAGGCCTCTCCGCCGTGTCCGATGGCGGACGGCTGCGCCATGTGCGGGGTCTGCGGCTGAAGGTCTTCCTTATTAAAGAGAGGACGGAGGAAGAATGGCGGCATGGCGTGCCGCGGTGCCTGGGAAGCGCTGGAAATCCGGATGCGCGTCTTCAGAGAATCAGGAGCAGCAGCAACAGAAAAAGCAGTGTCACGGAGACGGGCAGCAGGATGAGAAATCCCTTTTTATAATCGAAGGTATCTTCTCCCGCCCCTGCCGGCCGAGGGGGCGCCGCGGTCCCGGGGGGTTTTCCGATTCCCGTGGCGTTGAGGAAGCGGTCGATGTCTCTGGCCATGACGCGCTGGCCATTGGCGATGAGGGTGTCGCGGCATTGCTTCAGCTTCTCGGCGGCGTTCTTCCGCTGGCTCTCCGCCGCGAGAAGACCGCCGGCGAACTGGTCTTTTATTTCCAGAAAACGCGCGTAGGCCTCGCCGATCTCCTGCTGATGCTTTTCAGCCAGACGGGCTTCGTTCTCCTTTTGCCGCTCGATCTCCTGGCGCAGTTTCTCAAGGGCGCCGTCGATGGTTGCGATATATCTGTCGATCTGCTCCTTGCGATCCCCTAGGCCGATGCTCTCGAATATCTTGGCGTATCGGGCCAGCTCCTCTTTTTGCGCCATGAACTGCTCTGTGTTGGAAAGGCTGACGGGCGTCGACCGATAGGCGTGGAAAACGGCGCCGGCGTTGTCGAAGAGGCATTTGGACGCCTCTCGTCCCGTTTCGGCGATCACCCTGTCGGCTGCCTGCAGTTCAGTTTCAAGATGCTGTGCGGCCGCCTTGAGGTAGATGTTCTCCCGAAATGCAACGCAATGGGATTCAATGGCGCGGAGGTCCGCTTTCAGGGGTGCCTGCGCCGTCAGGAGGCCGACGGCATGATTTTCACGGCCCGATGCCGCCTCCGCCGTGTTCGCCGCCTTCTTGCGAATGTGCCGGACGGTTTCGGCCAGCCGGTTGATCTCCTTCAGTATGCGGTGGTGCTCGTCAAAAATCGCCCGCATCCGGGTGACGATATCCGCCAGGTCCCTGTCCTGCAGGGCCATGATCGCCGCCGAGAAGAGGGTCTCAAACCGTTCCTTTTTTGGGGTGTAGGCTGAAAAGGCTTCCGGCTTCACGCTTTCGGGGGAAAGATGGAGTCTCCCCCCATCCCTGGACTGAAGATAGCTGATGAATATCGGATACAGGATGTCGCTGATGGTGCCCTGCTGATGGGCGGTGACGATCTGCCGATTCCGGTGTTCAAAGATTTCGCCGATGTCGGAAGGATTCTTCGGGTGGAGCCTGCTGCCGATTCTGTCGTGCAGTTCCGCCTGGACGATGCGGTCGAGTTCGCCTTCGATTTTTTGATATTGCTTGTCTGATTTCATGATCTCCGGAGGATTTTTCGAAAAAATAAAACAGCCCCGAAACGTGTCAGGGCTGCGTGGGCATCGGGATTCAACATACAACCGTCTTCAGATCGGTTCTTCGATATAATAGCTTTTCCGCCACTCCCGGACGGCCGCCGCAAATCCGCGGGACCGCTCCAGGTGACTTGCAACCAGGCGGTCGAGGTGTTTTTTCATGAACGGTGAATAGCCGTCTGTCGCCAGCCGGATCATGAGCTTTCGGCCCTTTTCGAGTTCCTTGATATCAACTTTCAGGCGGTTTCTCCGATCTTCCATATCGCGCAGTGCGCCTGAGGTCAGATCGGCGAATATCTCCATTGCGATGCTCATGGGATTGGCTTCGGCCTCCTGCCGGATTTTCCGGTGATAGGAATCCTCGTAGGATTGGATATCCGAGAAGGTATGGTTGAGCTGTTCGATCTTCCGGCCGGAGCCGTTTACCCTGAGAAGGGTCGTGGGCCGGGCCTCGATCCGCTCTCGGACGACGGTCATGAACAGCGCGGCCTGGGCCACGGGGGGCGCATTCTGTTGAAAGACCTCCTGCATCCTCCGGGAATGCTTGAGGGTATCCCGAATCATCGATATCTCGTTTCCGATACCGAGCAGAAGTTCGATCTGATGCTTTCTCATCTTTCTGAAGTAATACAGGGTGCTGTCATCCAGGGAAGCCGCCCTTCCGGCACGGCCGTTCAACTGGAACCGGAAGTTGATGATGCAACTGACGGAGAGGGTTGACCGGGTCAGGATCTTTCCGGCTTCTTCAAGAATGGTATCGTAGAATTCCTCCTGCCGCCTGCGGACGGCCTCCCGGCGCTCATCCGACATGCCGCCGGCAGCCGCATCCAATCGGGCCGCCGCCTTGATGAAGTCATCCACCCCGGCGACAAACCGTTTCGTGTCGATGCCCTGGGACGCATCGACGATATCCTGAAGGGTTACCTCTTCCATATTATTCCCGACGCAGCAGTATTTCCGGCGCAGCAGGATGGAAACAAATGCGCACGTCGCTGTGCTAGCTGCTTTTATGGATCAATTTTTCGATTTCTTCCCGGTTGTCCTTGATCTGTTCGAGTCGGAGCTGGTCGTTCCGGCGGTAGACCGTTTCCGCGTCTTTCAGCGCGTTGTACTCCATTTCCCACTGGGGGCTTGCGGTCATCTGATCTCCAACGAGGGATGCGTAGCGGCCCAGGACCTTGTTGCCGTCCTCGATGCTTTCAACGATCATCACCATCGACTGCGTCACCCGGGCCACGCCGGAACAGATCTGGGAGACATTTTCAACCGCGACCTTCATGTGTTCGGCGCCGGCGGCGAACTTGTCGACCATGTTGACATGGAGATCGCCTCTCTCCTTGAAGTCGTTGATGAGCTTCCGGTAGCTTTTCAATGCATTCTGATACTTGACGCCCATATCGATGTTGGTCTTGTATTTGAGCTCCATCCCCTGGCTTTCCCGCAGGGCCATCTCGATATGGTCTCTCACCTTCTCGACCTCGGCGTACCGATCGTCGATCAGAGACATGGCGTCGTGGATGGGAACCAACTCCTTGAGCTGACTCTCGAGCTCCCGGCTGTGTTTGACCTGTTCGTTGTAGGCCCGGCGGTCCGTGTGGATCTGATCCGTGAATGCATCGTTGACCTGGGTCAGGTTGCGCACGATGCCGTCCACCTCGACGACGGTCGAGCGAAGCCCTTCGTTCAGGCCTTTGAGGCTGTTGATATATTTTTCGATCATTCCCCTGAATTCGGTGATCATGACCTCGTCCGCCGTGCGGGGGATCTCTTTCCTGACAATCTCATAGTCGGTGTAGGTCTCCATCTCCTGGCCCTTGAGACCCAGGGCGACCAGACTCTTGTCGATGAGATTGTATTTCACGGGGCGTTCCCGCTCCACCGGGATCTTCTCTTCGATGATCTTGTTGGTTTTCGAAGCGATGATCTGCTTGATGCCGTCTTCGATGACCTTGATCTCGTCAACGACATGCTGCAGGTTCTGCGCCTTGAAGGATGAGGACCTCACCTCGGTGTCCTGATGATAAGGTGCGGGCGGGGGCCGGTAGCTCTCGGGTGCAGCTGCGGTCGCTTCAGTCTCGGAAATCTCCGTATATTTCCGGATGATCGTATCGAGCTTCCGGTCGACGCTGGCGGGTCCGTCGATGTCAGCCGAATTTACATTTTCTTGGGCGATATTCATGAAGTGCTGTACCTCCTCGATTTTGGTATTGGGTATACACGAGACATCCGCCTGCGTCAACAGGAATGCGGCCAATGATCCTCCTTATTTTACAAGCTATTACAGCTATTTCATAATTCAAGAAGCGAAAAAATATCTTGAAACTTTTATCCTGCTGTGTTAGGCGATATCCGGTTTAATACGACGCCCACACCAAATAAACCATGGATTTGAAACGATTTGAAAGGAAGTGACAAAGATGACTTCAAATGCAAGCAAAGAATTGAAGCTGGCTTACGGCATCGCGATTGTTTTGCTGATCGTGGGTGTTTTAAGCTATACGGCGTTTTCGGCAAAAGCGCCGGACGAACCGCTCCGGATCGTGTATACGGGAGTGGGGGGGAGCGTGATTTTCGATCATGCCACGCATGCTACAGGCTATGATCTTGCCTGTACCGCCTGCCACCATCATCCCCCGGAGCCCGAAGAAGGTGCAGCCATGGCTTCATGCACGTCCTGCCACGCTATCCCGAAGGATGGGTCGCTTCCAAAAGCTTGCCTGGACTGTCACGCGGAGGACGAGGTTGGGCTCGAATCGATGCCTAAGAAAACAGATGCTTTTCATTCCCAATGTATCGGCTGTCATAAAGAGATGGGTGCGGGTCCCGTAGAATGTGCCGCCTGCCATGGCTTATAGGCCGGTGATATTCCCATTATCGGATTCAGTGTCCTTTCACCTCAAAAAAGCATAAAAAAGGGCTGGAGCATGCTAAAAAGATCATTTTTTGCGAAGAAGCCTCGGTTTGAATACGAGACGGCCGGTAATGTGCCGGTGGAAGCCGAGAGCATCCCGGTGCCGGATAAGGCTACGTTCTTTATCAACAGGCCTCTGGACGGAAAAACAGCGCTCTCATTGAAGATCGGAGACCGGGTCAAGACCGGTCAGAAAATTTCACCCTTTCCGGATGGCGGTGCCTACGCCATCTGCTCCGTAACCGGAAGCGTCACTTCCATCGCACCCTATGCGGGCGACTATGGCCAATCCTACACCGCCGTCTCCGTTGTGACGGAAGGCAAGGATGATTTCGATGAAACCTTCGGGGACATTCTCAACAACGAGGGGGTCGAGGCGGCAAAGGACTATCTGGCCGGCGTTCCCGGCGCGCCCGCGATGGATCTGTTTTCCAGCCCCGACCACGGCATCGATACCATCGTTATCTGCGGGGTAGAAAAAGATCTCCTGGTGGCCACCAACCAGCATGCGCTCAAGGAGAATGTCGCTTTCATGAACGCGGGCATCAGCGGGCTGAAAAAAATGACGGGCGTCCACAAGATCGTCATCGCGCTTCCTCAGAGCCTCATGGCCGATGCCGGCGGCATCGGCGGCGCATCCGGAGTCGAGCTTCGGGTGATCGACACCCAATACCCCTCCTCGCTTCCCCGGATGATCATGAAGGATATCATCGGCAAACCCGTGCCGGCCGACAAGACCTGCGACGACCTGGGCGTATGCTTCGTCACCGCCGAGGCGGTGGCCTCCATCGGCAAGGCGATTCAGGAAAGAAAGCTTCCCGTCACCAAGACCCTCACCTTCATCAACAAAGACCTGAGCAAGTGTATGGTCAGCGCCCGGATCGGGACGCCGGTGGGCAGCATCTTCAAGGCATTTGACGTCACTCTTCTGGAAAAGGATCGCCTCATCGTGGGCGGGCCCATGACCGGCGCCGCCATCTACTCCGAGGAGCATCCCATCTGCCCCGACACCGACGCCCTGATGGTTCAGGACGGCGCCGATGTCCCCATGGTGGCGGACACCCCCTGCATCAACTGCGGCGAATGCATCCGAGTCTGTCCGGCCGACATCCCCGTGGACATGTTGATCCGGTTCCTGGAAGCCAGGCAGTACGAAGACGCCGCCGATATGTATGATCTCTACTCCTGCGTCGAGTGCGGACTGTGCAGCTTTGTTTGTGTATCGAAGATACCCATTTTCCAATATATCAGGCTCGCGAAATATGAACTCGGCAGAATTCGCAATGCAGAGGAGGCCGCGGATGTTTAACCAGAAAAAATTCATCGTATCCCATGCGCCGTTCTGGCACAACGGCAGTTCGATCTCCGAGCGAAGCTGCAACATTCTGCTCGCCGCCCTGCCCGCGGTGCTCATGAGCATCTATTTTTACGGCATGCCGGTCGTGGGCATCATCGCCCTTTCCATCTCCTCCGCCATGCTGTGGGAGCTGGCCTACACCCGAATCACCAAGCAGGCGGACACCATCGCCGACGGCAACGCCGCCTTAACCGGATTGGTATTCGCTATGATGCTCCCCCCGACCATGCCTTGGTGGGTCGTGATCACCGGGACCTTCCTCGCGATCATCATCGGGAAGCAGATCTTCGGCGGCATCGGCAGCAACCCCTTCAATCCGGCGGTGCTCGCTTTTGCCATAGTCAGTCTTTCCTGGGTGTCTTATTTCGATTACAACGCCGCTGTCGCCAGTTATAGTCTCGGCTTCAATTCGGTCTATCCCCTGGCGGCCATCAAACATGCGGGGATGCATACGGACCTGTTCAATCTGAAAGACATCGCAGGCGGCTACAATCCCGTGGATCTGCTGTTGGGCAAGCAGGTCGGCGGCATCGGCGCCACTTTCGGCCTGGCCATCATCCTGGGCGGGGTCTACCTCATCCTCCGCGGGTTCATTCGATGGGAGGTTCCGGTTTCTTTTATTGCCGGCGTGGTATTTACCGCCGCCATGTTCAATGCGGCAGATCCCACCCGATATGCCTCTCCGGTTATCCACCTCCTCACGGGGTACACGCTTCTGGGCGCATTTTTCCTGGCCACCGAGGATTCCTCGTCGCCGGTCAACTTCATCCCGATGCTGATATACGGGGCTCTCGGGGGCGCCATGACCATCCTGATCCGGAATATCGGCGCCTATGCCGACGGCGTCATCTACGCGATTCTGGTGATCAACCTCGTCAACCCGCTTTTGGATAAAATCAGGCCGAAGGCATTAGGAAAGGTGGCGTAACCATGCGAGATATGATTAAAATGGTTGTCGTCCTCACGGTTCTCGCGGCTTTTTCCGGCGGACTGCTGGCCGCCCTGAGGGACACGACAAAGGATAAGATCGAACTTCAGCAGTTGACGTTTGTCAAAGGGCCGGCCATCAAGAGCATCTTCAAGGATGTCTCGAACGATCCCATTGTCGACCGCTTCAAGATCCAGGACGGCGAAGTGGAGCGGAGCTTCTTCGTCGGGGTCATCGACGGCAAGGCGAAGGCCGTTGCGTTGGAAAGTTTCGGCAAGGGGTACGGCGGCGATGTCGGCCTCATGGTGGGCATTGACCTGGAAACCGAGACCATCCTGGGCGCCGGCGTGACGACCCATTCGGAAACTCCCGGCATGGGCGCGAAGGCGAAGGAAGACCCGGCCTTTACCGACCAGTTCAAAGGGGCGTCGGTCAAGGAGGCGATCAAGGTAACCGGTGACGGCGGCGGTATCAACGCCATCAGCGGCTCGACCATCACATCGCGTGCAGTGTGCGCGGCGGCTACGGACGTGGGCGCCGTTTACGGGCGCCTGAAACCGCAAATCGACGAAAACATGAAAGCCTTCAACAAATAAAGGGAGAGAATACCGATGGCTAAGTCTATCGCTCAAGAGTTTTTCAAGGGGTTGTGGGCCGAGATACCGCCGTTCCGCCTGGTGCTGGGCCTCTGTCCGACACTGGCCGTTACCAAGTCGGTTGAAAACGGCATCGGCATGGGGCTTGCTACCACCTTTGTCCTCGTCGGCTCCAACGTGCTGGTCTCCATGCTGCGGAAGGTCATCCCTTCCAAGGTGCGCATCGCCTGTTTCATCATCGTGATCGCGACCTTCGTGACCGTCGTCGAGCTGCTCATGCAGGCCTATACCTATCCGCTGTTCCTGAAGCTGGGCATCTTCATTCCCCTCATCGTCGTGAACTGCATCGTCCTCGGGCGCGCCGAGGCATTCGCGGCCAAGAACCCGGTGATGCCGTCCATGGCGGACGGCCTTGGGATGGGCATCGGGTTTACCCTGGCCTTGGGCGCCCTGGGTGCGGTTCGAGAGCTGCTGGGGCACGGGACGGTGCTGGGCATCAATGTCTTCGGCCCGTCATACGAGCCGTTTTCCTTCATGGTAGAGGCCCCCGGGGCGTTTATCGGCCTTGGACTGATGCTGTGTATCATGAACCTTGTCGGGAAAAAATAGGAGAAGATAGATGGGTGACTATATCGTCCTGATCATCAGCTGCATCCTTGTCAACAACATCCTGTTGGCCCAGTATCTCGGGAACTGTCCGTTTCTCGGGACCTCCAAGAAGATGGAGACGGCGGTGGGCATGGCCATGGCCGTCGTGTTCGTTCTCGTGATGGCCGGAGTCCTCACGTGGATGGTCGATGCCTATATCCTCAAGAAATTCGGTCTGGAATATCTCCGGACCATCTCCTTCATCCTCGTGATCGCATCCCTGGTCCAGTTCGTCGAGATGTTCCTGAAAAAGAGCATTCCCGCCCTCTATGCGGGCCTTGGGATCTTCCTCCCGCTGATCACCACCAACTGCGCGGTCATGGGCGTGTGCCTCATCAACATCAACGAGGAGTATACCTTCATGCAGGCCCTGGTGGCCTCCTTCGCCTACGCCGCAGGCTTCGGACTGGCCCTGGTCCTTTTTGCCGGCGTGCGCGAACGGATTCTGCTGGCAAGGGTTCCGAAACCTCTCCAGGATACCTCCATCGCTCTGGTGACGGCGGGGATTCTTTCCCTGACGTTCTATGCCTTCAAGGGGATGGTCTGACAGCCGATTTCCGTCGAGGAATGAGCCATAACGGCATGCGCTGAAACTTGCAAGTGAGAGGGAGGTTATCGTGACGGAAGCCATTTTGATGATGCTGGCTGTCGGCGGAATATGCGGAACGGTGCTGAGCCTTGCGTCAAAAATATTCTATGTCTATGAAGATCCGCGGATCGGAGAGGTCGAAGCCAACCTGGCCGGAGCCAACTGCGGCGGCTGCGGCTTCGCGGGCTGCTCTGCTGCGGCCGTTGCCGTTGTTACCGGGAAGGCGCCGCCCAATGTCTGTATCGTCTCCAGCTCCGATCTGGTGACGAAGGTCGCCGCCGTGATGGGGCTGGATGCCGGTACGGCCGAGCCCCTGAAATCCCTCAATACCTGTGACGGGGGATTCCGGGCGGATGATAAGTTCCACTATATGGGCGTCCAGACATGCGCCGCTATCTCGGCCATGTACGGCGGAAAACGGGAGTGCCGGGTAGGGTGTCTCGGGTACGGCGACTGCGTCCGCTCCTGCAAATTCGACGCGATCCATATGGGCCCCGACGGCTACCCGGTCGTGGACGAGGTCAAATGTGTAGGGTGCGGCGCCTGCGAGAAGGCCTGCCCCAAGAGCATTCTCACCGTCCGCACCCTGACCCAGCGCCTTCTCGATATCAACAAAACCGAGGATGCCCTGGCTCCCTGCCAGCAGACGTGCCCGGCGGAGATCGACATCCCCGCCTATATCGAATGCATCACCAAAGGGGATTACGAGGGCGCCGTGAAAACCCTGAGGGAGAGAAACCCTCTGATTTTGGCCTGCGGGCGGGTCTGCCCCCATCCCTGCGAGAATTACTGCCGCCGTGGCATCGAGGACGAGCCCGTCTCGATCAATCAGCTCAAGCGGTTCGTGGCGGACTTTGAAATGAATTCCGGGACGCGCTTTCCCATCAGTGCTATGCCCTCCACCGGCAAAAAGGTCGCCGTGATCGGCGGCGGGCCGGCCGGGCTGAGCTGCGCCTTCTTCCTGAAACGGGTCGGCCATGATGTCACCATTTTCGAGGCCATGCCCCATCTCGGCGGCATGATCCGCTACGGCATCCCCGAGTACCGGCTGCCGAAAAAGACGCTGGACTGGGAAATCCAGGGCATCCTGGATCTCGGCATCGAAGCCCGGACGGACGTCCGGTTCGGCCGGGACTTCAACATGGGAACTTTGAGCTACGAAAACTTCGACGCGGTATTCTTCGGGATCGGCGCCTGGAGCGACTACACGTTGGGCATCAAAGGCGAGGATGCCGAGGGCGTATTTACGGGAATCAACTTTCTCTCGCGCTTTGCCGGCGGAGAAAAGATTGCCATCGGAAAAAAATGCGTAGTTGTCGGCGGCGGCAACACCGCCATCGACTGTGTTCGCACGCTGGTCCGCCTCGGCGCGGATGAGGTCACTCTTCTCTACAGGCGGACCCGGAAGGAGATGCCCGCCAACATCGTGGAAATCGAAGCCGCCGAACACGAAGGGGTCAATTTCCACTTCCTGGCGGCCCCCACCCGCGTGGTGAGCGATGAAGACGGGCGCGCCACCCACCTGGAGTACCTCAAGATGGAACTGGGCGCCCCGGATGCCAGCGGAAGGCGACGGCCGGTGCCTGTCGCGGATTCAGAGACCCTGATCGAGGCGGATATGATCATCAGCGCCATCGGCCAGCGTCCGGACGTGTCGTTCCGGGACGGGGCCAGGTCCCTCGAAGACCTGATCATCACCCGGTGGAACACCCTCGACAACGACCCCATCACCCTCCAGTGCAGCATCCCCAAAATCTTTACGGGCGGGGATTCTGCAACGGGGGCATCCCTTGTCGTAGAGGCCATCGGCGGCGGCAGGCGGGCGGCAAGATCCATTCATCAGTATCTGATGGGCGAACCCGTCCAGGCACCTGAAAACGTTCTCTTCAAGAAGCACATCCCAGAATCGCTTTTCGAGCATGTGGATGGCATTGTTCCCAGCCCAAGGGCCAAGATGCCGGAATTGCCGGTGGCATCGAGAATCAAGACCTTTGAGGAGGTCGATCTGGTGCTGCCCGAGGAAAGCGCTCTGAAGGAGGCATCCCGCTGCCTGAACTGCTGCCGGCTCTGCTACAACAAAGACACGCAAAAGAAGGCCGCATAAGTTCGGAGCCTGTCGTATTCCTTGACGCCGATGAGGCCGCAGTCCGATGAAGGGGCTGCGGCCTCTTTCCTTTGGATGATTATGCGCCGGGATTTACCGTTCTGAGGGCGATGATGAACTGATCCATGTCACAGGGCACGGGTGCCGTAAAGCACATCTCTGCGCCGCTTGTGGGATGCATGAACCGAATCTGCCAGGCGTGGAGCATCTGCCTGGTGATGCTCCGGAGGAGGGTCCTGAAAACCTCGGAAGACCCGAAAGCGCCATGCCTCGGGCCGTAAAGCGGATCCCCGACGACGGCGTGACGAATGGCGGCAAAATGAACGCGGATCTGATGGGTTCGTCCGGTCAGGAGGTCAACCTCCACAAGGGATGCCTGAGGGAGGGGCTCCAGGAGAACCCAGCGGGTTTCGGCGTTTCTTCCGGATTTCGCGATGGTGGACATTTTTATCCGATCCACGGGATGCCTGCCGATGGGCATCACGATGCTCCCGCGGGAAGTTTCCATATGTCCATGGACAACGGCAAGATACTTCTTCTGGATGCGGCGCAATTTGAACTGCTCGGCCAGGCCCGCCTGGGCTTCGGCGTTTTTTGCGGCAACCAGGATGCCGGTGGTGTCCTTGTCCAGGCGATGCACGATGCCGGGGCGGATCTCTCCGGAAATGCCGACCAGGTCGGGGCAATGGTGGAGCAGGGCATTGACGAGTGTTCCGGACGGATGGCCCGGGGCCGGGTGAACCACCATGCCGGCCGGCTTGTTCAAAACGAGGAGATCCTTGTCCTGAAAGATAATATCGAGAGGAATCTGCTCGGGAAGGCAATCCCCAGGCCGGGGAGCGGGTATCTGTCCGGAAATCTCATCGCCCGGCCGGATGCGATATCCCGGCTTGATTTTTTTTTGGCATACGCTGACCTGGCCCGCATGGATGAGTGATGCAATATAGGCGCGTGAAATCCCCGGCATCACCTTGGCCAGAAATGCGTCAATCCTCTGGCCCCCGGCCGCCTCGTCAGCGATGAAGGTGAACGCATCGGCTATTTCAGTCATCAAGGGGAAAAATTGGTTCAGCAAGCAAACAGGGATTCGATTTCAGTGAGGATTGTCTGTTCGTCGGTTTCTTTGGCTGTGGAGAGTTCCTTGACCAGGAGAACCTGGGCGGTGTCGTAAAGCTTGCGTTCACCAAAGGAGAGATCCTTAGACATTTTCAGGATGAAGAGGTCGCGGTACACCTCGGCGACCTCGTACAAGGACCCCGTCTTGATTTTTTCCATGTACTCCCGGTAGCGCCGATTCCAGGTCTGATTGTCCAGCGGATTTTCCTGCCTGTCCGCCATCACACTGTAGATTTTAGGGATTTCGCTTTTGCTGATGACATCACGCAGTCCCACCGATTCGACGTTCCAGGTCGGGATCATGATCACCATCGCATTTTCGAGCACCTTCATGATGTAAAAGTCGTGCGTTTCTCCCCCCACGACCTTGCTTTCAATGGATTCGATGCGGCCCACCCCGTGAGCCGGATAAACCGCAAGATCACCGACATGAAAACGCCGAATCTTCTTGATTACTGCCGGATTGCATTCGGCTAATGCTTTAGCCTTTTTATCGTTCATTCCACCACCATTGTATTGTTTAAAAAAAATACACCTCGTGAACCGGCAGGAAGGATGGATGTGCGGAGGGTTGCCGAGACGGAGGGTATTATGACATCAAACAACGATTGTGTTTTTTATCATACATGTATCAAACAAGCAAATAAAAAAGGATTGGCGCGCAATCTCCGCGCCAATCCTCTTTCATGAAACGCCTGAAACGGACCTGAAACGTCCTTCGTATCGAACTTACATCAGGAACGGAACCATCAGCAGCGCGACAACGTTCAGGATCTTGATCATCGGGTTGACGGCCGGTCCGGCGGTATCCTTATATGGATCGCCGACGGTGTCGCCGGTGACGGCAGCCTTGTGGGCGTCGGAGCCCTTGCCGCCCAGGTGGCCTTCTTCAATGTATTTCTTGGCATTGTCCCATGCGGCACCGCCGGTGGTCATGGACAGGGCCACGAACACGCCGGTAACGATGGAGCCGATCAGGAGACCGCCCAGGGCGACCTTGCCAAGGATGAAGCCGACCAGAAGAGGAGCGACAACCGGCAGAAGCGCGGGAACCACCATCTCTTTCAGGGCGAACTTGGTGACGATGTCGACGCAAGCGCCGTAATCGGGTTTCGCGGTGCCTTCCATGATGCCCGGAATTTCCCTGAACTGACGGCGGACTTCATCCACAACCGCGCCGCCGGCGTTGCCGACCGCCTTCATAGCGATGGATGCGAACAGGTAGGGCAGGAGGCCGCCGATGAACAGGCCGATGATGACGTTGACGTCGGACAGGTCGAACTTGATGGCGCTTTCTTCGCCACCCTTCATCTGGAATTCCATGACGTAGGCGGCGAACAGAACCAGGGCGGCCAGACCGGCGGAGCCGATGGCGTAGCCTTTGGTGACGGCCTTGGTGGTATTTCCGACGGCATCCAGCGGGTCGGTGACGGCACGGACGCTGTCATCCATACCGGCCATTTCGGCAATGCCGCCGGCGTTGTCGGTGATGGGGCCGTAAGCATCAATGGCGATGACCATACCCGTCATGGAGAGCATGGACATGGCGGCCATGGCGATGCCGTACAGTCCGCCGAACTGATGGGCCAGGTAGATGGCCAGGCAGATGGTCAGAACCGGGGCTGCCGTGGCCTGCATGGAGACGGCGAGACCGGAGATGATGTTGGTGCCGTGACCCGTGGTGGAGGCCTCGGCAATGCCTTTCACCGGACCGTAGATGCCGGTGTAATACTCGGTGATGATGACGATGACAACCGTCAGAGCCAGACCGATAAGCGTGCAGTAGTAAATGTTCATGGCACTGATTTCGGGAATGTTAGCCATGAATTTCATGCATACGAAGTAGAATGCGACGGCTGCGATAATGGCGGACCCGAACATCCCTTTGTACAGCGCGCCCATGATGTATTGGCTGCTTCCCAGGCGGACGAAGAAGATTGCGATCATGGAGGCGATGATGGAGATGGCGCCCAGGACCAGCGGAAATTCAGTAGCCATGGGGATTTTCGGGTACAGCAGGTGGCCGATGAGCATCGCGGCAACCGCGGTTACAGCGTAGGTCTCGAAAAGGTCGGCCGCCATGCCGGCACAGTCGCCGACGTTGTCACCGACGTTGTCGGCGATGGTGGCGGGGTTTCTCGGGTCGTCCTCGGGGATCCCGGCTTCAACCTTGCCCACCAGATCAGCGCCGACGTCGGCGCCTTTGGTGAAGATACCGCCGCCGAGACGGGCGAAGATGGAGATGAGGCTGCCGCCGAAGCCCAGGGCGACCAGGGCGATGACGTCATGGGTGAAGTAATAGTAACCGGAGACGGATGTCAGCGCGAGACCGGCAACGATCATACCGGTAACGGAGCCGCCCCTGAAGGCCATGGACAGACCGGCGGAGAGCCCTTTCTTGGCTGCTTCGGCGGTTCTGACGTTGGCCAGAACGGATACCCTCATTCCGATGTAGCCGGCGCAGAAGGAGGCAAGCGCACCGACGAGAAAACCGATGGCGGTTTTGGCGCCCATGGTGGCGAAGATAACGCCGAAAATAATGATACCGGCGATGCCCATGCTTTTCATCTGGCGGTTGAGGTACGCAATCGCGCCTTCCTGAATGGCGCTGGCGATCTCCTGCATCTTTTCGTTTCCAGCGGGTGCGCTTTTGACGATTCCGGCCAAGATAATGGCGAAAAGGATTCCGACGGCTCCGACGAGCGTGCCTGTCAACGCCACATTATTCAATACAAATTCCATTTTACCTCCATCCAAACTTAAGTTAGGTTTTGAGTTTTGCGGTTGAACCTGTTCATACCTTCCTTCGTGCCCTTGCAAAGGACCGTAACGGCGGCCTCCCGACCCATTTGGATGATCCGGCCCAATTGTGCCGTTTCCTCCGATGTGAATCTTCCCAAAACATGATCGGAAACATCCATGTCGGGATCAGGACGCCCGATGCCCATGCGAAGCCGCGGGAAATCACCGCTTCCAAGGGCATCCATCAGAGATGTGATACCTCGATGTCCCCCATGACCTCCTTTCTCTTT
Organism: Desulfococcus sp.; assembly: GCF_041737845.1. Lineage (GTDB taxonomy): Bacteria > Desulfobacterota > Desulfobacteria > Desulfobacterales > Desulfococcaceae > Desulfococcus. The sequence continues at coordinate 7,362 of NZ_JBGSQX010000160.1, read as the reverse complement.
GATTTTAATCCTGCCGAACGCAAGGTCGATGTCGTCGTGGACGACCAGCATCTCCTCGAGTTTCAGCCCTAATTTATCCAAAAGCAAAAGAACCGGAGGTCCGCTCCGGTTCATAAAAGCCATCGGTTTTGCCAGAACGGTCTTGCAATGCTGGATGCGTCCGCAACCCACCCATAGATCGCGCTGCTTTTCTGTGACGGAGACGGAATAAACATCCGCGATGTCATCTATCACCATAAATCCGAGGTTATGCCGGGTGGTTTCATACGCCGCTCCCGGATTTCCGAGTCCAACGATCAGATGTTTCGGCGGTTCCAATGACCTTATTCACCGGCTTCGGATCCGCCGGCCGCCTCTTCGGCCCCGGCGCCTTCTCCTGCCTCTTCGGGTCGGCCGCTCAGAATGGTGAGGACCGTAAAGTTCGCGTCATGGGGAAATTCGATGCCTTCCTCCGTGACGATGTCCTGGATGTGGACCGAGTCTCCCATGTCGAGTTCGGTGATGTCGATCTCGATTTCCTCGGGCATCTGGTTGGGGAAGCAGAGGACTTCAAGCTCCCGGCGGATGATCTGAAGCATGCCGCCGTTTTCTACACCGATGCATTTTCCCGTAACCGTAACAGGCGCCATGGCTCGGATCTTCCGATCCATGGCAATTTCATAAAAATCGGCATGGATCATGTGACGCGTCACCGGATGAATCTGGAGGTGTTTGATCATGGCGGTTTTGGTGCTGATATCGCCGCCTTCGATCGTCATGTTGAAGAAGGCCTGGCTGCCGGTTCTGCTTTTGATTGCCTTATCCAGCTCTGTGGTATCGATGGAGAGCGCAATGGTTTCGGCGCCGGGACCGTAGAGTACGGCCGGTATCCTGCCGTCAGCACGAAGGCGGCGGGACGGCCCCTTCTTTCTTTCTGTTCTAACGTTCGCTTTCAGTTCAATGAGTTCCAAAAAAAAGCCTCCTTATGAATGATGAACCGGTATCTTTGACCGGTTGTGATCTGGATAAAAGAATTTTCTACACAAACAGTGATGTCACGGAATCACCTTGATGGCTTCGAATAATTGCCTCCCCGAACAGCGCCGCGATGGTGAGCGCGGTGATCTTGTCACACGCCTTTGCCTCCTCCCGGAGCGGAATGGTGTCGGTTACGACAAACTTTTTGATAGCTGAATTCCGAATCCGTTCGATTGCAGGCCCCGACAATACCGGATGCGTACAGCAGGCGTAGACCTCTTCGGCGCCGCTTTTCATCAACGCCCCGGCTGCTTCGGTCAGTGTTCCGGCCGTGTCCGCCATGTCGTCGAGGACGATGGCGATCTTGTCCTTGACGTTGCCGATGACCGCCATGGCCCTGGCTTCATTGGGCGCTTCACGCCGCTTGTCGATGATGGCCAGGCCCGCGTCCAGGCGCTTGGCAAACGCCCTTGCCCTCTCGACGCCGCCGGCGTCCGGCGACACGATGATGACCTTCTCAAGGTCGAAGTTGGCCCGCATGTGGTCTATCAGGACCGGGGTGGCAAACAGGTTGTCGACAGGAATGTTGAAGAACCCTTGAATCTGCCCTGCGTGAAGGTCCATGGTGATGACCCTGTCGGCGCCCGCCAGCGTGATCATATCGGCGACCAGCCTTGCGCTGATGGGCACCCGGGGAGCGACCTTTTTATCCTGCCGGCCATAGCCGTAGTAGGGAATGACCGCTGTGATCCGCTTGGTCGATGATCGTTTGCAGGCATCGATCATCAGGAGAAGCTCCACCAGGTTGTCGTTGACCGGGGAGCAGGTCGATTGGATGACAAAAACATCCCTTGCGCGAATATTCTCATTGATTTCGATCTGGATCTCGCCGTCACTGAAGGTTTTGACCTTGGCGCCGCCCAGGGGCAGATGGAGGTAATCGCATATCCGCGTGGCGAGTTCAGGGTTCGAGTTTCCTGAGAATATTGTAATCTCGTTCATATCAGGTCAGTTCCGTATCCCTCTGTCTAATGTGCCTGTTTTCGGCGCTGCGATGAAGATTGGCTGGGGCGGGAGGATTCGAACCTCCGAATGCAGGAACCAAAATCCTGTGTCTTACCGCTTGACGACGCCCCAAGATTACCACGCCGGGCTATTCGATGGGCCGAACCATCAACTCTGCGGAATAGGCCCGCCAGTTCCCCATGGCTGAAAGCGATGCCAGCGCATGGTCTCTCTTTTCGGCCGTGTGGAAAAGCCCGAAAACCGTCGGTCCGCTGCCAGACATCAATGCCCCGGCCGATCCATGCTTCATGAGGGCGGCCTTTGCCGCATCAATTTCCGGGAATTCATGGATCGTTACCGTTTCGAGATCGTTGCACAGATATTGCAAAATGTCAAAATCTTGCCCTTTCTCAAGGGGAAAACTTGTATTGGCTTTTTTACATTTTGTCAATCCCAAATTGAGGTTTTTGTAGACATTCGCAGTCGACACGCCGAAGGAAAACCCCAACAATACAAGAAAAAACCGATCGAGTCGGTCATAAGCCGTCAGTCGGTCTCCGATGCCCTCCGCGATGGCCGGCCGATTGAGGAGAAAAAAGGGTACATCGGCGCCCAGAGACCGCCCCATCTCCATCAGTATTTTCAAAGAAAACGGGCATCCGGACCTTCGGTTCAGCGCGGTCAGCACGGCTGCGGCATTGCTGCTGCCGCCGCCAAGACCGGCCGACACCGGGATCCGTTTTTCGAGCAGGATGTGGACGCCCTCTCCGGAGGGCATCCGGTCGAGGAAAAGGGCCGCCGCCCGCCATGCCAGGTTGCGCTCATCCGACGGAACCCCGGGGTGGTCGCACGTCAGCCCGACGCCCTGATGTCCAAAGGTCAGTGTCAAGGTGTCGGAAAGCGTTATTGGGCACATCAGGCTGTAAAGATCGTGATACCCGTCTGGACGCTTTGCCGTGACGTGAAGAAACAGGTTGATCTTGGCAGGCGACTGCACCCGGAGCATTGCGGCATCATGTTGCAGGCGGTTTTTCATGGCATCGGCCTGTCGGCCACCTATTTGGTTATTTTGATGACGATGAAGCCCTGACCGGACCTGCGGATGAAGAACTGAAGCGTTTCGCCGGCGGCAGCCCCGGCAACCCGATCGTGATAGTCCCTGACCGTTGCGACGGCATCATGATTGATCTCTTTGACCACATCCCCGGCCTGGAAACCGGCATCCTCGGCCTTGCTCTCCGCGGCGATATCCGTGATGATGACGCCGCCCTCGGCGGCCATGTTGAGCCGAAGGGCGATTTCGGGGGTCAGAGCGGTCACCTGAATGCCAAGACCATCTTCCGTTCGACCCTCTCCGCCGGATCTCGCGGCTATGGCCGTCTCGTCTCGTTTGGCGATGGTCACCTCGAAGGCCCGGGTTTCGCGGTCTCTCACCGCCTCGATGCGTGCGGTGTTTCCCACCTGGATGCCTGCGATGGTGCGGGTCAGGTCACGGGTGGTCGCCACGGGGATGCCGTTGACGGAGAGGATCACATCCCTGGCGCGGATGCCGCTCAGCGCGGCGGGGTCCCCTTCGAAGACTTCCGTCACGAGGACGCCGGTCTTGCCCTGGATGCCTTGATAATCCGCCATTTCCGGGGTGATGTCCTGGATGGCCACGCCCAGCCAGCCCCGGGTGACTTCCCCGCTCTGTTTGAGCTGATCGATAATCCCCTTGGCCAGATTGATGGGAACGGCAAAGCCGATGCCCTGGGCATTGGAGATGATGGCGGTGTTGATGCCGACGACCTTGCCGTCCAGGTTGATCAGGGGCCCGCCGCTGTTTCCCGGATTGATGGAGGCATCCGTCTGGATGAAATCGTCGTAGGGACCCGATCCGATGACGCGGCCTTTGGCGCTGACGATGCCCGCGGTCACCGTATGCTCCAGACCGAAGGGGTTTCCGATGGCCACGACCCACTGTCCGACCTCAAGAAGGTCGGAGTCGCCGAACTCCACTGCGGGAAGCCCTGTGGGGGAGGATACCCGGATCAGGGCCAGGTCCGTGTTGGGATCCCGCCCGACGATCTCGGCGCCGTATTCCTTGCCGTCGCTCAGGCGGACCTGGATTTCAGCGGCCGTTTCGATGACGTGATTGTTGGTCACGATATAGCCTTTTTCATCAATGACGAAACCAGACCCAAGGCTTTGCTGCTTGAAGGCTTTACGGGGATCTTCTCCGAAATATTTTTCGAAGGTATCCAGCGGGTCTTCTTCCTCGAAATGCTGCGGGCCCGTGCTGGGCTGAGTCCCGCCGTCGCTTCCGGTGATGTTTTCCGCCCGGATATTGACAATCGAAGGCCCGATGGATCTGGCAATGTCGCTGAAGCTTTCAAGCGGGTTCCGAACCCTGGCGGGCGGGGCCTCATCCCCTGCGCCCCGGGCCGGCAGGACCGCCGTCCATGCGATGAGCAGCAGAAGCCATGGGAGGGATTTGATCTTCATGTCGAGCGATCCTGTCGTAATGATGATGACGGGCAGGTGGGCCGATTCATCCCGCTTCCCGGACGTAGATCATCCGCAAGTCGTAGAGGATGTGCCTCAGCATATCCCGTTCCTGGTCGGTCAGGTTTCCGCGGGTTTTCTCTTCGAGCATCCCCAGGATGTCGATGGTCTGCTTCGCCGCCGTCAGGTTTTTGCTTTTCTTGCCGGCCGCCGGATCATCCAGCACCCCCATGTGGACAAGAACCGAGGAATTGAGAGAGAAGAGGAACATGGAGAAATCAATCTTCGGAAAAGGAATCGTTCCCTGTTCCAGTCTGGCGGCTTCGTATTCCCTGGCCATCTGGGCATCGGATTTCCGTTCGGAAGACGGTGCTTCAGCCGTCTTGTCTTTTTCCTCAGCCATTTCGACCTCCTTCATGGTTGACATGCGGTTGGGATCGCGGTCCGGGCGGCGCGCCATCTCTGGAATACCGCCCGGAGCAGGATCATCGGGTTACAGTTCCAGGGGGATGACGATTTTCACCAGGGCCAGGCTTCGAAGCTCCTCAACCACTGCGGGGGGAATCGGCGTGTCGGTTTCGAGGAAGATGATGTTTCGGTCGCCGTCCTCGCCTTCGCCGACCTGCTCCTGTCCGACCTGCATGCGCCCGATGTTAATGTTGTTCTTGCCGAGGGTCATCCCGATGCTGCCGATGGCGCCCGGCTTGTCGAGATTGTGAATGATGGCGGAATGACCGTGAGGCGTCATTTCCAGGCGGAAATTGTTGATCCTGACAATGCGCGGATCGTTTTTGCCGAAGACGGTCCCGGCGAGGGACATGCTCATCTCCGTCGTCTCCGTCGTGAGCCGGATCAGATTGATGTAATCCTCGGCGTCGGCGCTGTTGGTTTCAGAGACCTTGATGCCGCGGTCCTTGGCGATGATGGGCGCGTTGACCGAATTGACCATATCTTTGATCATCGGCGCGAGGAGCCCTTTGATGATGGCGGTGGAGACCGGCGACAGGTCGAGCCCCTGGAAGTCTCCCATGTACTCGATGGTGACGGACTTGACGGGGCCGCAGATGAGCTGGGACATGAGGCACCCCATGCGGTCTCCCAGCGCCAGAAGGGGGCGCAGCTTTGCAAGCAGTTCGCCGGTGACCGAGGGGACGTTGACAGCGTTCACGATGGTGCCGGTGCTGAGGTAATCGATGATCTGCTGCGCCACAGCGACGGCGACATTGGTCTGGGCCTCCTTGGTCGACGCCCCCAGGTGCGGGGTGCAGATGAAGTTGTCCAATTCGAAGAGGGGCGAGTTTTCAGGGGGTTCCGTTTCAAAAACGTCCAGGGCGGCGCCTGAAACCTTCCCGCACTTCATGGCGTCGTGAAGATCGGCCTCGTTGACGATGCCGCCGCGGGCGCAGTTGACGATCATCACGCCGTCTTTCATTTTATCGAAGGCGCCTTTGTTGATGAACCCGACGGTGTCCTTGAGCTTCGGCACATGAATGGTGATGTAATCGGACCTCCGGTAGAGTTCATCCATGGAAACCGGCTCGAAGCCGTCTTTTTTGATCCGTTCGGGCGTGACGAAGGGGTCGTGGACGATGACCTGCATCTTGAGGCCCCTGGCCCGGTCGGCAACGATGGAGCCGATTTTCCCGAAACCGACGACGCCCAGGACCTTGTTGAAGATCTCCCGGCCCTGGAGCTTCTTTTTGTCCCAGATGCCCGCTTTAAGGGTGGCGGTGCCGCGGGGAATGTTTCGCGAGAGGGCAAGCATCATGGCGATGGCATGCTCCGCGGTGGTCACGACGTTGCCGGTCGGGGTATTCATCACCACGATGCCCCGTTTGGTCGCCGCCGGGATATCGACGTTGTCCAGACCGATCCCGGCCCTTCCGACAACCTTCAGCCGACGGCCCGCTTCCAGCAGTTCTTCGGTTACTTTCGTCGCGCTGCGGATGACCAGGGCTTCATAGTCTCCGATGACGGCCTTGAGCGCTTCCGGCGAAAGGCCTGTTTTGACGTCGACATCAATGCCGTCCGCCTCCCGAAACATCTGAACCCCAACCTCACCCAGGTTGTCGCTTACCAGTACTTTCATTCCTTTTTCCCCTTCGCTCCAAATATGACCAGAATATCAACCATTGACGGTTTCGCAAAAAGGCCGATATCTGCGTTACGCTTCCTCCCTCGTCACTGCGGCGTACCCTGCGTACGCCTCATTCCTCGGGATTCGCAAGCCGTATCTCGGCCTTTTTAAAAAACCGTCTGAAAATCGACTTTTTGCAAATCCATCAACCATTCCATGTGAACAGAACGGCACTGCCCGATAACCTCCGAATATGGATTTCTTGTCCGATTTTACGGGACCGTCAGAAGACAGGAGAATATAAATCCCGGGCGTTTTGTCAAGCACAAAGATGGAATCCTTCAAAACCGGCGGATTCGGGCGGTTCAGGAAAATAACAATTTAAATATCAAAACGTTTCAGGTATATGGGAGAGAAACAACATCGGATGCCATTTCTTTGGAACCCACGAGAGAAAAACGGAGGCGTCATGAACCCTATGGAAGCAGGGAAGACCCGGATCGGATGGATCGGAACCGGCGTGATGGGCGGCTGGATGTGTAAACACTTGATGGACAGGGGATTTGAGGCCGTGGTCCACAGCCGCACCCGTGAAAAGGCGGCGCCCATGATCGCCCGGGGGGCGTCGTGGGCCGATTCCCCGGCGGCGGTTGCCAGGGCCGCAGATGTGATATTCACCATGGTCGGCACCCCCGAGGATGTCCGGTCGGTCTATTTCGGGGATGCGGGCGTTCTCGCGGGGGCCTCGGCCGGCAAGGTCCTGGTGGATATGACCACGACCCGGCCCCGCCTGGCCGCGGAGATCTTCCGGGCGGCCGGGGCCAGGGGCGCCGGCGCCC
>NZ_JBGSQX010000156.1:0-35889 GCF_041737845.1 Desulfococcus sp. | reverse complement strand
CTCCACGGGGCCGCCGCCGATGGTGCCGACGATGCCGCCGTCCGCCCGGATGATCATCCGGGCCCCGGCGGTGCGGGGCGTCGAGCCCGCCCGGCTGATAATCGTGGCCAGCACAAAAGGTTCGCCCGCATCCAGCAGGCGGTGAATATCCTGTATCATACGCGTGTCGTCTCCTCATCCAAAGGGTTCAGGCTGAAGACCGAAGGATGTAGGATTTTCATCTGTTTCAGCCTGAAAACCTTCTATCTTCTATCTTCTGCCTAAAAGCCTTCAGCCTTCAGCCTCAGGCTGCATTTTCCTGCTGTCCGTCAAAACGCGTTTTCCAGCGCCCGTGGACACGGGGAGGCCCAGCACGTCGGCGCACGTGACGGCAATTTGCAGGCACCCCGCCCCCACGGTCGCGTCCACCGCGGCGATCCGGCCCACCGCCGTTCTCACGGCATCTTCCGCCCCTTTGGGGGCACGGGAAGTCACCCGGCAGGCGAGCTCCAGTATGGCCATGCCGGCGTCGCCGGTCAATACCGCCTGGAAATTCACCACCCACGGAATCGGAAAAACCGCCTCGTCCAGGTCCGCCAGGGTGAGCCCCTGGGTCGGGCCGAGGGCGATGCGCCCGTCCACCCGGCTGCGGACGCGTGCAAGCCGCCGGAGGATGCTCCCGCACGGGCAGGGTTCGGTCAGGAAGCGGCCGAGGTCGCCGGTGCGGTAACGGATCAGAGGCATGCCCCGCCGGATCAGGGTCGTAAAGACGATCTCCCCGGTGGCTCCCTCCGACAGAACGGCCCCGGTTTCCGTATCCACGATCTCGATGTACAGGTCCGCCTCCCGCAGATGATACCCCTCCCGGGCCGCGCACTCGACCCCGCCGCCCAACCCCATCTCGGTCATACCATAATGATTGAAAACCCGGCAAGGCCAGGCCGATTCAACCGCCTGTTTTATGGCCCGCGGCACGTGATCCGTCGTCAGCAGAACCTTCCGCACCCGAGTGCCCGCGCCGCAAATGCCGGCCTCTGCCCGCACCAGAGAGAGGACCTGGACGGGGATCCCCACCAGGGCGTCGATCCCCTGGGCGCCGATGACCGAAAGGGTCTCCACGGGATCACGGACCGGGCCGTGGGGGACCCCGTCGCAGCCGATCCGGGCGAGGCCTCGTTTCAGGAGATCGCCGACGCTGTCCGGCCGGTCGCCCGGCAGGAGGATCAGAACCCGGTCCCCCGGAGAGACGATGCCCGCCATCCCCACGGAAAAAAAATCGAGGGTATGCCCGAGATCCTCCCGCGTAAAATATATCCGCTTGGGCGGGGCGGTGGTGCCCGAGCTGAAGAGGGTGACCACTCGCTCGATGTCGTCCAGGGAGCCGCAGAAGAACCGGTCGCCGTGCCGGATCAGATCGGCCGCCGTCGTGAAGGGAACCTTGGTCCATGGGAGGATTCCCGCCGTTTCCAATGTCATCGTCCCGGCCAGGTGCTCCCGGTAGAACGGGCTGCGGCGTCCGGCCCAGTCGACCGTGGCCCGGAGCCGATTTCCTTGGTATCGGGCCAGGGCGACGGGGGTCGGCGGCGCGCCGGTTCGGGCTTCGATCCAGGGTTCGAGGGGCGTTACCACGGGGTCGCCTCATCGGTTTTTCGGTGGAGGGGCCGCCCCTTGCAGTCCGTCAAATTATAGGCGCAGAAGGGGATCAGGCGGCCGTCCGGGGAGACGGTGTGGATGCAGCACCCCCGGAGGCGCTCCAGGTCCACGGTCCAGGCGTCCTGGAAGGCCATGCATGAGATGGAAAAGCTGTGGGTGGACGCCCGGCCGATAAACCGGTCGAGGTCGTCGCCGCCGCAGGCGCATGGACCGGCGTCCGGGGCCGGCGGCGCCCATCTGGCTGCCGTCGCGGCGATGGCCTTCCGGGCGCCTTCGGCCGCATCTATGGGTTCGGCGCAGCAGTCATCCTGACGTCGGGTCAGGGGCTGAACCCGGCCCCGCTCCAGGACGATGAAATTTCCGCTGAACGAACAGAGGGCGTGCTCGCACCCGGGCGGATGGAAATCCTCGGCGCGGAACCGGCCGCCCCCCTGGGCGATTACGGCGACGATCACCTCCGGCAGCGTGATCCGCAGGGCGTCGTCGGGGGGATGCGGATACCGTCCGAAATAGGCGACGGGCTGAAAATGGATCCCCCGGACCGCCGGGGACAGGGCGATCCCCAAGTCGATGATGGAGCCGATATGCCCGGTGTTGACCCCGGGCATCAGCGTGGCCGTCAGGACCACCCCGATGCCGGCTTCGGCACAGCGCTCCACGGCCCGGCGTTTCTCGTCCAGCAGAGACCGCCCCCGCAAGGTGCGATAGACGCTGTCGTCGGTCCCGTCGAACTGGAGAAAGACCGAGGCGAGCCCCGCCTCCCGCAGCCGTCGGGCATAGCTCGGCTCCCGCGCCAGCCGGATGCCGTTGGTGTTGAGCTGGATGAAGGGGAACCCCGTCCGGCGACCCATGGCCACCAGGTCGGGAAGGTCGTCCCGGACTGTGGGCTCCCCGCCCGAGAGCTGGATGTTGCACGGCCCGCTCTGGTCCATGACCCGTTCGTACCAGAAGTGAACCGTCCGGGCGTCTGGGTCTGCGACCCCTCCTGCCGCGGATGCATTGGACGAGGCAAAGCAGATCGGGCAGGCGAGGTTGCAGCGGCCGGTGACCTCCAGGAGGGCCGTGCAGGTGTGCTGGCCGTGGCGGATGCAGAGGCCGCAGTCAAAGGGGCACCCCCTTTCCGTGGACGGCCGCCCGGCCCGGGGCGGGGACGGATGCTTGGGCCGGACCCATCCCGCCATATCGGGGGGCCCTCGCCAGATGACGGTTCGGAACCGCCCGTGCTCCCCGCAGGTCTTTTCCAGAAAGACGGCCGGCCCGATGGAAACGCGCAGCGCCGGCACGCGCCTCAGGCAGACCGGACAGAGGCTCTCGGTCGGGATCCTCTCCGCGCGGCTGGAATCAGTCATCGCTGCCGGAAAGGTCAAACCCGTTCTCCTCCAGGATCTCCCACACCTTTTGGCAGGTATCGACGAGGACCTGGCCACACCGCGACGGATCGGCCGCGCGGCAGTCGACTTCGCCCAAAATGTCGCCGCAGGCCGTCCCGCCAAAGGCGCTCCCGGCCGTCTCGGCGAACCATTCGTTCAGGGTGTCTATCATCAGGGGCAGCCGCTCGCTTTCGGTTTCATCCACGGCCCCCTTTGCGGCGTAAAGGGCAATGACGCAGGCGGCGCCCGTCAGGACCCCGCACGGCCCCCGACATGTCCCCCCGCCACGGCAGAGGCCCGCCATGGCGCGGACGAGATCGGGGTTTTCGGCGGAGCGCTCCTTCAGTGCCAGAATCATGAGGATCTGGCTGCAGCAGTACCCCCGGCTCCCCAGGGTCACCATCTCGAACATAAGATCGTCCATAAGTCACCTTTCCGGTCCGGCTTTCCGGCAGATCATCAGGCCGTACCCCGGCCGGCCGCAGCAGTCGCCCGGGGGTCCGTTCAGGCCGACATGGGTCCAGAACCGGTCCAGGGACCCGTGAGCAAAGACGATCCGGGCCGCCAGCTCCTTGAGGAGCCGGGTATGGTCCTCCCACCGCATGAGGGCGAACCCTTTATCCCGGACGCATCGTTCCATATCCGGGCGGGAACGGGCCCCCGCCGCGCAGGATGCCCCGTGCTCCCCCGGCATCCCTGCTTCCGCCGGAAATCTCTGGTACAGGTCCGCAAGAATCAGGAACCCCTCGGGCGCCAGGACCCGCCGGCATTCCCGGAGCGCTTCGGCGGGCGAAGGGACGAGAGAAAGAACGCACTCGCAGAAGACGGCCGCCATGGACCCGCTCACGACGGGCAGGGCCTCGGCCCGGCCCTGCACAACGAGCCCGCCCGGGGGCGCTTTCCGGAGCATGGACAACGAGGCGTCGAAGCCGACCGCGGCCAGCCCGAACCGTTCCCTGAGCCGTCTGACCGTCGCCCCGTTCCCACACCCGATATCGGCCACCCTGGCCCCGGGCGGGAGGGCGCAAAGGCCGACGGACCGGTCTGTCAGCATGAATCCGCCGGGCCTCAGGGTTTCGCCGGTCACGGCCGCCACGGCGGGGTCTTCATAGAGCGGACGTCCCACGCGGTTTACTTGTCCTCCAGAATCCGCTCCACCTCGGCCATTTTCCCCATGGCCAGCTCCTCGGGCACGAAGACGAGCCCGCAGGGGGGGCATTGAAGAAGCTCTACGGTAAAGCGGCTCCCCATATAGGTCAAACTGGTTTTACCCGGGGTGAGTGCCTTGCCGCAGGCGGCGCAGACCCAGCCCGTCGACCGGGCGGTATCGGACATCGATGTCATGGGCGGGCATCTCCTTTCTCCGCGGCATCCGTCTCCCTGGCATCGGACGCCGCCCCTTCGATCTCCATGCGGTGGCAATAGGCGTTGTGGAGGGTATAACCGCCGTCTTCCGACGGCGTATATTCCACCCAGAAAGTCACCTTTCGGGGCCGGTGACAGGCCAGGAAGCGTCCGGTAGCCGGATCTCTGAAGCGTCCGGCCCTGGATGTGTTCGCGGCGTGGATCACCCGTCTCAGGTCTTCATCCAGGATCCTTCGCCCTTCCAGCCGCTCCCGCAGTTCAGGCGACACCGCGAGGGGGATCGTTTCGAAATCGGGCTGGGGATCCGTCGCCTCTTCCCACAGGGTTTTGAGCAGCCGCTCCTTCAGGCGGGTCCGGTTTTCATGTCGAAGGGTGTAGCCGGGGTCCCTGCGGGACGCGGGGTCCGGATCCGGCGGCCAGATCAGGTCCAGGAGATGCACCGCCCGTTTGCCGGCGGCGGCAAGATGGTCCCGGCACATGACGCAATAGGCCAGGTAGTCCCGGGGGCTCTGGCCGGCCCGCCGCCGGATCACCTCCCGGGCCACCGCCGGATTCGCGTTGGACATGAGCCCCCCGTAGCCGCAGCACTCGGTGAGGCTTCCGGCGAGGTGCAGCTCGTCCACGGCAACCCCCATCCGCCCGAGCAGTTCCCGGACGGCCGCCTGGACATGACCATCTCGCCGCGCGGTACAGGGATCGGCGACGGCGACGGGGTCCGTCGGCTTGAGGAAAGCGTCGTCCGGGAGCCCCCGGTCGACCATCACCTCCCACAGCGACACCGCAGCGATGTCGGGCAGGTGACGACGGAACACATCGAGGCAGCTTGTACAGGCCAAAACGGCCGCGGGGCGGCCCAGGCCCTCCCAAAGGGTTCGGATCGTACCCAGGTTTGATTCAAAAAGGTCTTGGCGGCCGGCCCAGTCGGCCGGTGCGCCGCAGCAGCGGAGCATTAGACCGACATCGCCCCCGAGACGGCCCCGCAGGTAATCATAGACCCGCTCCACGTGCGACGGGGAAGAAGCGCCGAGCTGGCATCCCGGGAAGAAGAGATGGGTGCCGGCCGTCCTGCCGGGGGCATGCCGCGCCAGGCTGCAGGCGGGGCTGTTGGAAAAGGCCATGTCGTCGAGGGCGAACTCGTGGGCCGAGGGCGGCATCCTGTCCGCCGAAATCATCTCGCTCCGGGCGCCGCGGCAGAGGTCCGCCATGGAGAAATCCTCGGGGCAGACAGTTTCGCAGAGCCGGCAGTAGCTGCAGGTGTTGACGAGGATGTTGGCCTTGCGTTCGCCCTTGACGATGGCGGCGTTGTTGTAGATCTGGCGGGCGTACTGCCTCGGGTAGGACCGGAAATGTTCCAGATAGGGGCAGATCTTGACGCATTCGAGGCATTCGCACTGAAGACAGCGCCGGGCCTCCGCCACCGCTTCGTCATCGGTGTATCCCGCTTCCGGGTCGGCGGGCGCGACCTGCGATGACGGCGCGATCCCGTAGATAGAGGTATAAAGCCGCGTCTCGTAAGGGCCTTCCTTTTCCCGGCCTGCCGTGGGCGAGACATTCTGGAGGAAACGGTCGATGGAAGTGGCGGCAAACCTTCCTTCGGCAGCGTTCCAGATCGGGGAGGAGCGGCCGTCCTCCCGGGGAAACCCGCCGGCGTAAACACCCTCCTGCGGTGTTGCCATGGAAGGCGGCACGGCCGCAAATTCCAGGCCCGGATCCGGGACACCGCCGCCGTCCATGCCGATGTATACCGCATCGGAATCCTGACGAAGTCCGGCAAATGTTTCGGGGTCCAGGGGCGTTTTCAGAAGAACCCCCACATGGAGACCCTTCAACACGTCGGTCTCCTCCGCGATCACCTCCGCCGGGAGCAGGGCCGGATCCATATCGAGAAGATTTCCGCCCAAACGGTCCCGGGACGTGGCGATCCGGACATCATACCCCTTTCGCGCCAGGTCCCAGGCGACGGTCAGGCTGCTGAGGCCGCCGCCGGTCACCATGACCCGCTTGCCACGCCCGGGCAGCGGCTTCACCTTGAGCCTTGAGGCCGCGCGGGTCACGACCGCGCGCTCCAGGGCGCCGATGGATATGGCGCCTCCCGCCTCCCGCCGCTTGCACCTGTCCTCGCAGGGGTGGTCGCAGATGCGGCCCAGAATGCCTGCAAGGGGCTGGGTTTTATCCAGGATTTTCCGGGCATCCGCCCATTGATTCCGACCGGCGAAGCGGATGAATCCCCGGACGTCGACGTGGAGGGGGCATTCGGCCTGGCACCAGGGCGCCTCCTCCTGGATGCACTGATGCTCCCATTCTCGCAATCGCTGCTGATCCATAACATCCTTCCTGGAAACCCTCTCCGTGAACCGCCCCCCTGCCCCGCCGATGCATGACGCTCCATGCGGGGAAGGATCTAAAGGGGATGCCCCCGCCGGGACCTTTCTGGCGGGGGCACGACGCGCTATTTGGCCTTGAGGCCGGCCAACACCTTATCGGGCAGGGCCGGCAGATGCTTGATCCGGACTCCGCAGGCGTTGTAGATGCCGTTGATCACCGCCGCGTGGGGGCTGGTGAGGGGCAGCTCGCCCACCCCGGCAGCCCCGAAAGGCCCGTGGGCCCTGGGGGTTTCCACATAGTGGAGCTCCAGGTCGTCGGGAATCTGGTGGATATAGGGAAATCCGGCGCCCATCATGGTGGAGTGCTTCTTGATATCCTCGAAGTCCTCCGTCAGGGCGAGGCCGATGCCCTGTGCAATTCCGCCGTAGCTCTGGCCGTCGACCACGAGGCGGTTATTGATCTTTCCGATATCGGCCACGTGGGTCATCCTGGTGACCGCCACCTTTCCCGTTGCCGTTTCGACCGCCACCTCGGCCATGAAGACCCCGTACATGTAAACGGCAAACGGACGGCCCTGGCCGTTTTCGTCACAGGCGGTGGCCGGTGCCGACCAAGTGCCGGTGTACTTGGCCGGAATCTTCTCCGCCACCATCTCCTCGTAGCTCCTGAAGGCGCCGCTGGATTTGCGCATGGCGCCCATGAGCAGCTCGCAGGCGGCCTTGATGGCCTGCCCGGTGACGACCTGTGACCGGCTCCCGCCGGCCGGTCCGCTGTTGGGCGTGACGCTCGTGTCGTTCATGAGCAGGCGGATCCGCTCCGGCGCGATCTTGAGGGGCCGCAGGGCTTCGTGGGCGGTGCCCAGCACGCCCATGTCGGCGCCCTGGCCGTGGTCCTCCCAGCTCGATGCCACGGTGATGGTGTCGTCGGGGTTGAGTTCCACCCAGACCTCTGAGGTGTCCGGGCCGTCCAGGCCGCAGCCGTAAACCCCCAGAGAGATGCCGACGCCCCGCTTCAGGTCCGCGGTGGAGGCCTTTTTCGCCGCTTCCAGGGCAGCCTTGTATTTCGGCCGCAACAGGTCCAGCATCTCCGGGAAGCTGTAGGCATCCGGCTCCTGGCCCGTCGGCGTGGTGGCCCCCTTCCGGTAGACGTTCTTGTAGCGGATCTCCAAGGGGTCCATTCCCAGCTTCTCCGCCAGTTCGTCCATGAGCACCTCGGAAGAAAACTCACTCTGGGGCGATCCATAGGCACGGAAGGCGGATCCCCAGGCGTGGTTCGTGCATACGGTGCGTCCCTCGCCCCGGATGTTGGGGATATCGTACCCCGCGCCGATGAACTGGGCGCCCCGGACGGTCAGGAGATCGCCGAATTCCGAGTAGGGGCCGTGGTCCACGGACCAGTCGCTCTCCATAGCGAGGAGCTTGCCGGTTTTATCGGCGGCGTAGCGGACGTTGACGAAAAACGGGGAGCGCTTGCCGGTGTAGGTCTGCTGCTGAAACCAGCTATAGCACAGGAAGACGGGCCGGCCCGTCGCCATGCAGGCAACCCCCACCAGGGCTTCCATGGTGGGGCTGAACTTGTAGCCGAAGGTGCCGCCCGCGTAATTCTGCACCAGCACCAGTTTCTCCGGCGCAACGCCCAGGCCCGGGGCGATCATGGCGTGATGCAGGTGGATGCCGATGGATTTGGAGTGAATCACCAGCCGGTCCTGGTCATCCATATAGGCAAATCCCACATCCGGTTCGATGGGCATGTGGGGCTGGCGTCCCACATAGTAGTCACCCTCCGCCACCACGTCCGCCGCGTCGAAGATGGGGGCCGTCTCCTCACCCTTTGCGATCTTCTGAACATAATAGACATTGGGCGTGCCCGGATGGATCTCCATGGCGTCCCCGGCCATGGCCGCCGGCGCGCTCATATACTCGGGCAGGTTCTCCAGGGTGACCTGGACCTTTTCCACCGCGGCCCTGGCGTGTGCCTGGGTGTCGGCGCAGACGATGGCGACGGCGTCCCCGAACTGAAAGACCTTTTCATCGCAGAGAATCGGCCGGTCCCAGCCGTCCCCCTTGTTGGTGGGGAAGGTGATCAAGCCCGTGATCCGGTTTTTGCCCTTGACGTCCTTGTGGGTGACGACCTTGACGACGCCGGGCATCTTCTCGGCTTCCGACGTGTCGATGGAGAGGATCTTCGCGTGGGAGACCCTGGCCTGGACCAGGGCAAGCTGAAGGGTGTCCTTGGGCAGCTTCAAGCCCAGGTCGGCCCCGTACTCGCAGGTGCCGGTCACCTTGGCCAGGGCGCTCGGGCGCGGGAATTTGCTCCCCCAGATGCGCCCGTCCTCCGGCAGTTTGAAGGCCAGGTCCTTCAGGGTCATTTCGCCCCGCAGCACCTTTGCGCCATCCATGACGGCATCCACCAGAGGTTTGTATCCGGTGCAGCGGCAGGCGTTCCGGTTTTTTTGGAACCAGTCCCGCACATCCTCCCGCGTGGGGGAGGCGTTTTGATCCAGGAGCGCCTTTGCCGAAACGATGAATCCCGGCGAGCAGAATCCGCACTGGGCCCCGCCATAGACCATCCAGGCCATCTGGAGCGCGTGGGGCGCGTCGAGGGCGCCGACCCCCTCGATGGTGGTGATGACGGCGTCATTCGGCACCCGCTTCATCTTGGTGATGCATGAGCGCACCAGCTTTCCGTTCAGGATGACGTTGCATGCGCCGCACTGCCCCTGACCGCATCCGATCTTGGTGCCGGTCAGCAGGAACTGCTCCCGGATGACCTCCGCCAGGCTTGCTTCGGGATCCGCGATCATGGTTTTCGGTACGCCGTTGAGGTTGACCGTGCATTTAATCATTTACAGCTCTCCTTTCATCTATGGATATGAATTATTCAGATGCGGTTACCGGCTTTTGCCGAAACCGCAAACCGGGTATCGGCACTCCTTGCAGCCGGCGCAGAATCCGCCGTGTCCCAGGACCGTGATGTCTTTTTTCGTCAGGTGCTCGCCGGCAACGAGACGGGGCACCACCAGATCAAAAATGCTCGCCCTGAAGTACATGACGCACCCCGGCAATCCCACCACGGGCACTTCGCCGATGTACGCCAGCATGAACATGGCTCCGGGAAAGGTCGGGGCGCCGTAGGTCTCCACCCTTCCGCCGGCGGCCCGGATGCCGGCGGGGGTCTGGTCGTCGGGATCCACCGACATGCCGCCGGTCACGGCCACGAGATCGGCGCCGGCCGAAAGGATCTCATGGATGGCCGCGACGGTCATCTCGACGTCGTCCGACACAAAAATCTGCCGGAGGATTCCGCACCCAAGCTCCGCGAATTTCGTGTGAAGCACCGGGCCGAATTTGTCTTCGATCCGCCCGTGATAAATTTCACTCCCGGTGGTGACGATGCCCACCTTGAGCGGCCGGAAGGGCTTCACCGATATCAGGGGATCGTGCGCTCTGCAGACGGCATCCACTCCTCGAAGGGTCTTTTCGGGCGTCACGAGCGGAATGATCCGGGTGCCGGCGACAGCCCGGCCCTTTTCGACCGTCTGATTCCCGTGGAGGGTGGCCATGACGACATCCTCCATCTCATTGATCTGATTGAGTCCCGATACATTGACCGTAAGCAGCCCGGAGCGGTCCGCGATCAGATCGACCCTGCCCTCGGAAGGCGCGGTCAGGATAATGCCGGGTCCGGCGGCCGCCCCGGCGATGTGAAGCGCGGCATCGTCCTCGTGGACAAACCCCTGCGCCAGGTCGAACACATAAATCTTCTCCTTGCCGATCTTCAACAACTCCGGGATGTCCTCCTCCCGGACAATATGCCCTTTTCGAAATGCCCTGCCTTTGGATTCTCCGGGCACGATACGCGTCATGTCATGACACAGGACCATGCCCAGGGCATTCTGGACCGCCACCATTTTCATCCTGACTTCCCTCTTTTTGCTGTATTTGCCATTCCTGCCGCGCCAATCAAGGCGATAGGCTTTTTTTGTTCTTATAAGTTATTATTGATAGAATATCTGCCTTTAAGTGCAAAATACAGACCAAAAAATACTATAAAATACATTGTCGCCACCGATCTGCTTGATATCCATCTATTTTTTGCTTTTAAAACAACATGAAGACCACGAGAAGCAGCCTTCAATTTCCCTTTCGGAGTGGGGTATATTGTATCATGATGCCCCACACGCAATGGCCATAGATGTCTTTTTAACACATTTGTGGATGTTTTTTAGTATTATATAGCTTTTTATGGATTATTTAAATAATATAGATACTAATAATAACTTTAAATGCATATGGACGAAAAAGACATGTCGCACCCGCACGCCAACATCACCCGATCCGAAACATCAAAAGAGATTTATCCAGCGCCATGCCGGAATGAAACCCGTCGACATCCATTGATCCATCTCAATTCAAAAATCCAGAGGGATGCTGTTTCAACCCCGCTGAACGAAAGCTATCTTGAGGCACTATTGAATGAGCTTCAGAGCATGCCCAGGACCCCCCTGGCGATCTACGGATTGACCTTGACCCGGATTAACGAACTGGCGCTGATCTGCGCGGGAAACTACGCCGACAGTTGTGAATATGCCGCCGCGGGGGATCTCATGGTCAACCCGGCCCAGGTGATGGTGCATCTTCGCGGAAAACCCCATCCCGTTTTAAAGGTCCGCCACGAAAAATTGACCACGCAGTTCAAAGATGCCGGCAAAGATGAACCCTCGCTCATTCAGTGGTTTATAAAAAATACCATCGTCGAGATTCGAAAAAAGCCCATATTGACGCAATTGTATAAGATGTTAACTGATTCTGATATTATTTCTGGGCATTATATCGAATTCACCGACAGGCGAATGAAGCAGATCGCCGATACTATGGGATTTCTCTCTGCATGGAAGGTGGCATCTGTTGAAGAATTTCATCAAAAACTGAAAACAGCGGGTCCGTCGGAAACGGCTTTCATCCAAAAGGCGCTCTGCAGATTCGACAGAGGTCTGTTCGACGAAATGGAAAAGGATATTTTCGGATTCCTGCGGGAGGATCACTACCGAAGCCGCTTTATTGACATGTAAACAAGATGTTATCGACAGACCGTTTCCCAAGAATCAAACGCGAGCAAGAAACCGATGATGCCTGCCCCTTCATAACTTCCTAAAATTTCGATGTAACCTTCGCACTGTCCCGTCCGGGTGCCGGTGTGGCAATGGGCAAACCGCCGGTGCAACTCAAGGGATGCACCGGCGGATGTAACGCATCGGCCGACCCAAAAGACAGGCAGTCCGGTAAACTGATTTTCTGCCGCGCCCCTCGGGACAGCTCAGATCCGGTCGATCCGGACGGCGCAGGCCTTGTACTCGGCCGTCATGGTGAAAGGGTCGAAGGCCGGGTTGGTGAGCCAGTTGGCGCAGGCCTCCCGGAAGTGAAAGGCCATCCAGACCATGCCCGCAGGCACCTCCCGGGTCACCTTGGCCCGGACCTTCACCTCGCCGCGCCGGGAGCTGACCTTGATCATCTCCCCGTTGTCGATCCCCAGGGTCCGGGCATCCGCAAAGGAGATGTCTGCGGTCTCCTCGCCCAGAATGTCGTTGAGGCCCTCGCACCGCCCCGTCTGGGTGCGGGTGTGGTAGTGGGCGAGCCGCCGTCCCGTGCTGAGCACCAAGGGATAGGTCTCATCCGGCACCTCGGCGGGCGGGGTCCAGTCCGCCGGGGTAAAGATGCCCAGGCCGCAGGTGAACTGGCCGTCCCGGTGAAGGAAGCAGGTCCCGGGATGGGTTTCGTCCGGACAGGGCCATTGGAGGCCGTCCCCCTCCAGGCGGGCGTACTTGATGCCGCAGAGCTGGGGCGCCAGGACCGACACCTCGTTGTCCCAGATCTCCCGGGCGCTGTTCGATTCCCAGTGGTGACCCATGCGCCTGGCGATCTCCCGGAAAATCCACCAGTTGGGCATGGCCTGACCCGGTGCCCGGCTGGCCGTCCGCACCCGGCTGACCCGGCGTTCGCTGTTGGTGAAGGTCCCGTCATTCTCGCTCCACGCCGCGGCGGGCAGGATCACATGGGCGAATCGGGTGGTCTCGTTGGGAAAGATGTCCTGGCACACCAGGAACTCGGCCGAAGCCAGTTCGTGCTCGACCTTCCGGATGTCGGGCTCGGTGTTGGCCAGGTTTTCTCCGAAGATGTAGAATCCCCGGATCTTGCCGTCGACGAGCCCCTCCATCATCTGGGGGATCATAAGCCCGTTCTGGTCCGGCAGACTCTGGACACCCCAGGCTGCGGCGCACCTTTCCCGGGCGTCGGCGTCGATCACCTTCTGGTATCCCGGAAACACGTTGGGCAGCGCCCCCATGTCGCAGGCGCCCTGGACGTTGTTCTGGCCCCGCAGGGGGTTCACGCCGCCGCACTCCATGCCCATGTTGCCCAGAAGCATCTGGAGGTTCGCCATGGTGACGACATTGTTCCTGCCGCAGGTGTGCTCGGTGATCCCCAGGGTGTAGCAGAGCATGAGCGGTTTGACCGAGGCCAGGCGGCGGGCGGTGTCCCGAATCATCGCAGCCGGGACGCCGCAGATGGGCGCCGCCTTCTCCGGCGGGTAGTTCGCGACCGTCGCTTTGAGCAGGTCGAAATCGATCGTACAGGAGTTTACGAAGGCCTTGTCGTAGAGATCCTCTTCGATCAGCACCTGCATCAGGCTGTTGGTAAATGCAATGTCGCTCCCCACCCGGATCGGCACGTGCAGCTCTGCGAAATCCGCCAGCTTGTGCCGCCTTGGATCCACCAGGATGAGCTTCGCCCCCTTCATGACGGCATTCTTCAGGAATGTCGCCGCAACGGGATGGGCCTCGGTCATGTTGGATCCGACAACCAGGAACATCTTGGCCCGTGAAAATTCATCGAAAGAGTTGGTCATGGCACCCGACCCGAACGTTGCCGCCAGCCCGGCGACAGTAGGTGCGTGTCAGGTACGCGCGCAGTGGTCAATATTATTCGTCTTGAACACTGCGCGAAAGAGTTTCTGCATCTGGTAGGAGTCCTCGTTGATGCTCCGGGCGCAGCTCACGCCGGCCAGGGCACCCGGCCCGCTCTCGGCGATGATCTGCCTGAACTTGCCGGCCACCAGGTCGAGGGCCTCGTCCCATGAGGCCGCCCTGAAGTCCCCTTTGTCGTCCCGGATGAGGGGGGTTTTGAGGCGCTCCTCCGAATAGATGAAATCATAGCCGAACCGGCCCTTGACGCAGAGGCGGCCCATGTTGGGCGCGCCGTCCTCGACCCCCGTCACCTTGACGATTCTGCCGTCCTGGACGTGGAGGAGCTGCTGGCATCCCACCCCGCAGTAGGGGCAGGTGGTGCGGATCTTTTCCGCCTTCCAGGGGCGCCAGACGTACCGGGACTTCTTTTCCACCAGGGCACCGACGGGGCAGGCCTGGACGCACTCGCCGCAGAAGACGCAGTCGGAGTCGATGAGGGCCTTATCGGCGGCGGCGACGATCTTGCTGTCATACCCCCGGTAGCCGTAGCTGATGGCCCGGTTGACCTGGATCTCGTTGCAGGCCTGGACGCAGCGGCCGCAGAGGATGCACCGGGAAAAATCCCTCACGATCAGGGGGTTTTTCAATTCCATGGGGTAATTGCTTGAATTGGGAGTGAAGCGGCTCCCCTGGACCTGGTACTGGAAGGCCAGTTCCTGGAGCTTGCAGTCACCCCAGACGGGGCAGAGCTCCCCGGTGCCGTCCATACCCTGGACCTTGAGCTGAAATCCGGTCCAGTCGTCGTCGGCCACGCCGCCCGGTGCCGCGCAGTTGTGGTTTCCGGAGGCGAGCAGCAGTTCCAGAACCATACGCCGGGCCTTGATGACCCGCGGGGATTCGGTATGGACCTCCATGCCCCGGCCTGCCGGGGTGGCGCATGACGGCACCAGGGTCCTTGCGCCCTTCACCTCCACCACGCAGATGCGGCAGGCGCCGGTGGGCAGGGCGCCTTTCAGGTGGCAGAGCGAGGGGATCCGGACGTCGTGGGCCTCGGCGGCCTCCAGGATCGTCTGGCCCGGGGTGAAGTCCACCTCGTTGCCGTTCAGAATGAATGTGTTTTCCGACATCGTTACCTCTGTGTTTTCATTGGGTTGTAGATGCCCGACCGGCGGTGGAGCCCGCTCTCTATCCACGCGATGCCGGGTGACTTCGGGGATGGGTTGCATCGGGGTCGGAGCAGCCTCTTTACGTCATTATAAGTTATTTTCGAGCCTTTTTAGTTTTGTTTATAAACCATATAGGAATTTGACGACCTATTATCACACCCGAAATCATTATGTCAATATTGGCATAATGATTTCGGGAATCCCCCTTGCCTTCCGGAAGGTGTCCATGATAAATTTACGTGTATTATGGTAGAAAATCAGAAAGGGTTTTACATTCGTTCAAAGGTCTGGATGGAGGACGAAGACGGAAACGTAGTGTTCGGATTAGGCCGTTTGAGGATCCTCGAGGCTGTCCAGCGTCTGGGGTCCATCAATGCCGCGGCCAAGGAACTCAAAATGGGGTATCGGGCGATCTGGGGCAGGATCACGGCTTCGGAAGAGCGCCTGGGAAAGGCCCTGCTCGTCCGGAATGTCGGCGGCTCGTCCGGCGGAGGGTCCCAACTCACCCCCTTTGCGGAGTCTCTCATGGAAAGGTTCCGGACCCTCCACCGCACCGTCGAGATCGAATCGGACGCACTGTTTGAAAACGAGGTCGCAGCGCGGATCGCCCTCACGGAGCCGCCCAAAAAGACAAATTAAAAAGGTAATGAAGCGTGAAAGTATATTTCGGTTTTGATGACACCGATACCCACAATTCACCGTATGGGACCGGCAAACTTGTCAGATGGTTTCAACAAAAGCTCCCTGCTGAATGTGAGTGCATGGGCGTGGTGCGCCAACAGCTTTTGGTGTGCGACGCCATTCCTTACACCTCCCATAACAGCGCGGCATGCCTGATCGCGGAAATGCCCGACCTGTCGCTGTTGGATCAGATGATTGCCGATGCCATATCCCATCTCGGAAGTCACGCCGCGTTGGGGAGTGATCCCGGCCTGTGTGTGGCGACCGAGCATGATCCGACGTTGAATGCCATTCTCGAATTCGGCCGCTCCTGCACCCATACCGTATCTACCCAGAAACAGGCGCTTCAGGCTGCAAAAAATATCCATCTATCCGGGCATGGCGGAACCAATGACGGTATCATCGGGGCGGCCGCGGCGGTGGGATTAACCCTTTCGGGGTGGTCGGGACGTTTCATCGAGTTAGGAAATCTGCGTGACTGGCCGGAGCAAACTACCGTTTGTGAATTGAAGGATAACGGCATTGAAACGATGTCTATCGAACGGGATGCAAAAGTTCCAGCCCCAAATGACATTGTGATCACAAATGGGTGGCTACGTCCGCGCCTTATCGGTCATCGACCCGTTCTGTTTGTCCAGCCGCAAGGGGAGTCAATTTGGGAAAACATTGACAGAAGGCGGAGAAAAAATGATCATTCAACAATGGGAATTAAACACTTGGCGTAGGGGGAAAGAATCACTCCTTCTCTTTGATACCGTCTTGGTACATATCAACAAACTGTAAAAGTTTTTCAGCTTGTTTCTTCATATACTCAATCCAGAATCCCAGAACTTCCATACCTTCCGCCGTGAGCTGGTAGATCCTTTTGGCCGGACCAGCCCCATCTGTTTCCCATTCCGAGAACAGCAGCCCGTTTTCTTCCAGCTCCCGCAAATGGCGATAGATCATGCCGGGCGGAACCTGCCCCTCCATAAAGCCAAACCGAGAAATTTCCTGAATAAGTTCATAGCCGTAGGAAGGCCTGCTTAATAAAGACAGCAGTATAGAGGCCTGTATATATCGTTCCGTCTTTTTCGAACCCAGATGACCGGGCGTTTTTTCTTTTCTTGACATAGATCCTTTAAGGATATATTAGTTCATAAGTACATATAATTTTCTATCAACAAGGGAGGGCATCATGGCAACAAAAATATTTGTGCGTGAAAGACGAAAAGTCGAAAAGGGTGAAAAAAAACCCAGATTTCGAATCGTTGGCGTCAGTGGTTCAGACGTCAAGGTTTATGCAAATCACGTACGCAGAAGTGAACTTGACCAAATCAGTCATGAAACCGGCGCTGAAATAATTTATCTGCAAGCCGGAACAGGACCGAAAACTGGTGATGGGCAGCAGACCCAATAACCTCTTGAATTTTAAAAAACGAGCAGATGGCATTGGGCATCCAGAGCTGCCGGGGATGCCCTTCGTCAAAAGAACAGATCCCATGGCCAATTTGTGTACCGGCTCTCAGTCTTTGTAGATGATGGTTCCGACATGGCGTCCTTCAAGCGCATCCAGTATATAATCAGGATGCCGTAATGCATCGATGATCTGAAGTTCCTTCAGGCATTTGGATCGCTGAAACAAGGTCAGAACAGCACGCTCGATGATCAAATCGTCCAAGTCCAACGCCAAGAGCTCCCGAGTGGATATGCGCTCGAAAAATTCAAGGTTCGCACGTTCGGATTCTTTGACTTTTTTTGGATCTCTATCATATAATCCCTTTTCATCCTTAAGGAATATGAGTGAACGCGCACCGATATTTTCAGCCAGAAGAAATGCGCCGCAGTCGGTCCGGTGCGGCGGGATTGAACCATGCTCAGCCGGGTGCTCAAAAAAGCCATAAGGAGGGATCCCATATGTGATAGGTATGTAGCCCAATCGACAAAACATGGTTAATTGTTCCAGATTGTCTCCATGACCGATCTTGACGCCTCCGTGTTTTGCCAACAAGACCGAAAGCATTTCTGCGTTTTGCCAGGAAACCTTATCCCCCAGTTTAGACAACACTCCGGTAGGCATACCTAAATCTACGCCAATATTATATACATGCCGCGCCCGCGTTCCCCCGCCGGTCATCAACAAGATCTTGTGTTTGTCTTTCGCTTTGATCAAAATTTCCAAAATTGGAAGCAGCGCCTTTCTACCGCGGTCCATGATGCTTTGCCCACCAATCTTGATGACATTGATATCCGGATGCATGCGGAAATATTCTTTAGATTCGGTGCGTTTAAGCAGTTCCTTGCTTACCAGTGATTCTCCCATCAATGGAGAATCGATGTGAAGTCTGCCCGTGTTTGGCTCCTCTTTTATCAATTTTCCCATGTTTACCCGCTTTCAGAAGCTGCGTTTGTATTTAGATGAAATTGTTTTTCAATAATGATATTATATCCTAAATCACTATTCGGCTGCCGTCAAAAAAATTCAATACCTAACGAGCTGATGCTCAAAAATTTTAATTGGCCTAAAATATCGGGTTTAAAACCATGAGCTATAACATTCTGGGATTATTGCTGTTCGTGATACTCTCTCTTCTCTACATTATTGAAGTCTTGTTAGGGTCTTGCTTGGGGGTTTATAATCCTGAGCTTGGTCAAGAAAGCAGCTATGAGGAAAACAACAAGTTGTCGCAGCGCGAGTTTTTTACCGAGTTGTTGCCATTCTTCATTGCTGCGGTTGGCATATCATTATGGATATGTCTCAATTAGCGTTTTGGACTACGTTCCATCCATGCCTATCCGGTTGAGACAAATTTGCACTCTGGGAGATGATTTTGCGCATGTTAAATTATCCTCGGAATCTGGTGACGTTTCATCATCTTTTCTCTGATGAGTAACAGCATCTCTGGGAGTTATTATATTGTGAGAAAAAGATGTATCTGTACCTGCCACCCACTATTAGAGATATAAAGCATAAAAAGGATATCACGACTTCTGCGCCGCCGCCGCAAGCCGCGAAACCGCTCGAGAAACGGCGACGTGGTATGGGTTTTCGGCCCGAAGCGCGTCGTGGGCTTCGGGGCTGAGGGAGGCCGGGGGATGCTCCGGCGGAGATTGCGGCCCCATGTATCGAAGCCTGTCCCCGAGGCGCCGGGGGGCCGCGGGAAACACGTAAGCCAGGGCAGTCCAGCGGGGCATGTGGTCGCTGCCGCAGGCAAGCCCCGTGCATGACTCCGTGTAGACCTCCGCGTACACCTGCCAGGACCTCAGCATGGCAAGGGCGTCCTTCCGGCCGGTCCGGCCGAGGGCCTTGATGCCCGTGATCTGGTCCCGGGGGGAATATCGCGCGAATAGGGTCCTGCCGCCGCCGCCGGCCATACGGCAGAGTTCGGAGAAGGCCGCATCGCTGCCGGCCCGGGCGTGCCGGGCCAGCATGCGGGCCAGTTCCCCGCGCTCCGCCTCGGGGCAGGTTCTCCCCCTCCGGATCAGTTCCCTCACCATGGGGTCCGTTGTTTCTGCCCGCACGATCAGCCCGGAGTCTCCTCGTCCAGGGTATCCGCGGCCCAGGACATGGCTGCAGCGGTTTTGGGAAATCCCATGACCGATATCAGGAGCAGCAGGGTGTGCTCGATCTCCTTCCGGGTCGCCCCTTCCTCCAATGCCCGCCGGGTATGGGAATGCACCGAGCCCGAAGACTGGATGGCCGCCGCCGCGGCCAACTGGATGAGCTGGGAGGTCTTTGCGTCGATTGGGCCGCAGGTGCGGACGGTCTCGCCCAGGGTTTTCAGCGCGGACACCACCCCGGGATGATCTTTGGAGATCTTGTGGTAAATGCCCATCTTGCCTTTGTGATCCGTCATGAATTCTCTCCTTTCCTGTCCTGGTTTACCCATTTTTCCTGTTTTCCTGCCGGGTATCCGTCATTTCACTCTGCCTTGGAATTCGGCCCCGACAGGCCCGATGGCGCTATCGTGTCTGGCGCCGCCGCCTTGGTGGAGAATCATTCCCCGTGGCCTCTCCCATCCCTCTGAAACATGCCGGTCTTCAGAAAAGATATCGTCTGCCGGATCGCCGCGTCGTTTTTCATGATGAACGGGTGGGTCGCGTGGATGACGAGAAAATCCTTCATGCCCTCCAGGCGCGCCCGTTCAACCGACACCTTTCCGTCGTCCGGCCCGGGGATCAGGGCGGAGAGGATCCAGTTGACGGACCTGTCGCCGGTGATGATCCCCAGCTCGAAATCCGCCCGCCCCAGTCTCCGGGGGAGGCTGTCCGCATCCGTTCCGAGTTGACGGCCTGCGGGGCCGTTCAGCCAGCGGAAGAACAGATTGTCCTTCAATCGGTCGACGGCCTCGGAGCCCGCGTTGGGCGGGCTCAGCATCACCACCCGCCCCAGCTCCGGGGGCCGTGCGGATTTCAGGAAGCACCGCACGAGGATCCCGCCCATGGAATGGGTGACAAAATGGATTTTCCGGGCGCCTTTCCGCCGGCACTCCGCCACGGCCCGAGGCAGCCATATATGGGCGATCTCTTCGATTCCTGAGGTCCTGGAGGGATACCCCACATTCAGCACGCCGAAGCCCGACGCGGCAAGATGCTTTTCCATCTTCTCCATGGACGCCCTTGACCGGGCCAGGCCGTGGAGGAGGATCACCCATTCAGGCAACCCGGCATCGGCGGGGGCAGCCCCCTGAGCGGCAAAGAGGATTGATAAAAAAAGAAAAAATTTCATTTTTTGGCGGCTCGACCCATCCTCTTGTAATGATATGACAATCTTTCGATGTCGGGGAGGCCGTACCTTCCGGAAAAAGGCTTTTGTGAGGTATACCACAGAATCACGACCAACAATGTCGTATTTTTGTTCATCCTGAAAAAATTGCGCTGGAAAAGCGATCACGATTGTGGCCAGAGACACCTGGGGACGTCATGTTCGAAAAAGAATCGAGCCTCATCGAAACCGGGTGCGGTTTCAGCAAGAAGGCCGCCGCCCGCGAGGCCGGGATGGAGGCCGCCCGCAGGGCGCTTGAAAGCATCGGGCGGTATCCGGTTTCGGTTGTAATGGTGTTTGCATCCGTTCGCTTCGACCCCGAGGCACTGATCGAAGGGATCCGGTCGGCGGCAGGCCCGGTGCCGATCATCGGCGCGTCGAGCGCCGGCGAAATCTGCGATGGATCGCAGGAGGAGAGCGTGGTCGTCGCGGCCCTGGCATCCCCCTACCTCAAGGTGCACTCCGCCGTCGGACGGAATGTATCGGCGGATTGGCGTGCGGCCGTGGCAGAAGCCGCGGATTCCCCATATATCCGTCCTTTTTTCTCCCCTCCCGGACCCGCCGGCGACGCCTTCCGGAAAAACCTTCGCCGGGAGGGAAAATCGGTATTCGGCCTGCTCTTTCTGCCGGGGGCCACGCGAGTCCATGACGCCAGAAGCAGAGACATCCTCCAGACGCTGCTCGAGCGCAGCCGCAGGCTCATCCCTTTCTGCGGGGGCAACAGCGCCGACGACTTCCGGTTCGAGAAAAACCATGTCTTTCACAACGGCCGGGTTTACCGGGACGGCATGATCGTGGCCATCTTCGAAACCCAGCTCCAGAACGGCATGGGGGTTGCCCACGGGTTTTCGCCGTCGGGCGGGAAGATGCTCGTCACGCGCGCCCGGGAAAACGTCATTCTCGAAATCGACCACCGGCCGGCCGACCAGGCCTTCAGCGAACTGGCCGGCAAACCCCTCCCGGAACTGGAAGGAAAGCACCTGACCCTCGCCTCGGGACGACCTTTCGGTTTTCAGGATCCCTATGGGGAGTTCACCATCAACGTCGCAAGCTTTTTCATGGAGAACGGCGGCCTCAAGTTCTCCCAGCCCGTGGTTGAAGGAGCCCAGCTCACCCTCATGGATGCCGATCCGGAAAGCATGGTCGCCGCGGGAAAGCAGGCCCTGCAAAAAGCGATGTTTCGCGGCGGCATCAGTCAGCCCGCCTTTGCCCTCGTGTTTTCGTGCGCCCTGCGTCACCACATCCTGAACGAGCGGACTGCCGAGGAGATTGACGGCATCCGGGGACTTTCCGGGGATGCACGCGTCGCCGGCTTCCTCAGCTTCGGGGAGCAGGGGCTTGCGGACAACGGCGTCAACTGCCACGGCAACGAACTGGTGTCGGTCCTGGCCATCGGGAGGCACCTGACGCCGGCGGCCGAGGTCTGGTTCGAGAACCGGCAGCTTCTCAAGGCGAAGGAGAACGCCGAAAAAGCCCTCGTGGCCGCGAACGCCTTCCGTCAAGCCGTCATCGAGCACATCGCGGAGGGGCTGTGCGTGTTCCATGAAATCGACCGATACCCCTTCATCCAATTCGACATCTGGAACGGGCGGATGACCGAAATCACCGGCTATCACATGGAGGAGATCAACCGCCTGCGGTGGGATCCGCTGGGCCTCCCGAACCCGGAAATTCAGGAGAAAGCCCGGGCCGTCGTCGCCCGCCTCCGGGGAGGCGACCACCTCCGGGGCGAGGAATGGGAAATCACCGCGAAAGACGGCACGAAACGCACGGTGGCCGTCTCCACGAACGCCATCGTCCTCAAGGACGACCAGGTTCACGTCCTGGCCGTACTCTATGGCCTCGGTCGCCAGAAGCAGGCCGAGTCCGAACGGCTGGCGCTGGAAAGGCGGTCCCAACGCCTGGCGAAAATCGAGAGCCTTGGCGCCATGGCGGGCGGGATCGCTCATGATTTCAACAACATTCTCATGGTGATCCTGGGAAACATCGAACTGGCCATGACCGAAGCGCCGGAATCGACCCCCCTCAGAAACCACCTTCAGGAGATGGAGAAATCCGTTTTCATCGCAGCGGACCTGACCCGCAAGCTCCTCTCCTACACCGGCAAGACGCAATTTGTGATCACCGCCGTCGACCTGGGCAAGCTCGTGAAGAAGGCTGCCCGGTCCCTCGCCGGATCGCTTCCCCCCTCCGTAAAACTGCAGGTGCGGCCGGCCCCGAAGCTGCCCATGGCCAGGGCGGATGCGGGTAAGGTATCCCAGGTCATCGTCAATCTCGTCACCAATGCCGCGGAAGCCTACGGGCCCGAAAAAGGCGGCCGGATCACCATCGCCACCGGGACCCAGCACTGCAGTGCCGAAGACCTCGCGCACACCGCAGGCGAGGTCATGGGTTCCGGCGGCCATCCGCCCGAGGGGAGGTATGTTTTCCTGGAGGTGGCGGACCACGCCGGCGGCATGGATGAAAAGGCCGCAAGACGCGTCTTCGATCCCTTTTACACCACGAAATTTCCGGGCCGGGGCCTGGGGATGTCGACGGTCCTGGGAGTCGTCCGCGGTCTTGGCGGCGCCATCCGGCTCGATTCGGTCCCGGGCGCGGGAACGACCATCCGAGTCCTGCTCCCGGCCGTGGAGGAGGAGGCCCCGGTCTTGGCCTGCGGCGGCGCTGACCCGCCCAACGGCGGCACCTGCCGTGAACTGCGGACGATCCTCCTGGTGGACGACGAGGCGAAGATCCGCAACCTGGCGAAGACCATGCTCGAACGGTTGGGCTATCGCGTGCTTCCCGCCGAAGACGGGCCGGAAGCCATCCGGATCTATCAGGAAAATTATCGCGACATTTATTGTGTCCTGCTGGATCTTACCATGCCGAAAATGAACGGCCGGGAGATTTACCGGAAGCTCAGAAGCCTCGACCCCGGTGTCTGCGTCATCCTGTCGAGCGGTTACACCGAACAGGATGTGATGGCCCAGTTCAAGGACGAGCAGCCCGCCGGATTCGTTCAAAAGCCCTACCGGATCCAGATGCTGGGGCGCAAGCTGAAAGCCATCCTGGAAGCGGTTGAAGCCGGCCGCTGCGCCCATCCGAACCCTTAGGCGGCCGCTCCTGCGCGCCTTTCCGCTCAATGTCGCCCTGACCCGCCGCCCCAAGCCATCCGAATATTGGAACCCCGATAGGGGCAGGCCCCCGTGCCTGCCCTCTGCCCTGACCCGCCGCCCCAAGCCATTCAAATCCGCCTTGCGGGGTTCCCAGGGATGATTACCGTAAGTCCATGCGCGGGATCCGGGACGCCGCGGCCCGCAGGGGGCCGGGGAACCCGGGTTGACCCGCATTGAAACGGAAGGAACGGCCGACATGAACCTCCTCGATGCAGCACAGATCCGTCTGCAAGACCGGCCTGCGGGGGCGGAACCCGGCACCCTGGACGCCCTGGTCTTCGACAACCGCTTCATCCGGGAGCTGCCGGCCGATCCGGAGGCCGCGAACCGGCGCCGCCAGGTGACGGGCGCATGCTACTCGTTCGTCAATCCCGCGCGGACGGCTGCCCCCAAACTGGTCGCCTCCTCCCGCGAAGCGGCCGAAATCCTGGGGCTCTCCCCGGAGGCCTGCCGTTCCGAGGCCTTCACCCGGGTCTTCTCCGGAAACCTGCTGATGCCGGGCATGACGCCCTATGCCGTCAATTACGGAGGCCACCAGTTCGGGAATTGGGCCGGGCAGCTGGGCGACGGCCGGGCCATCAACCTGGGGGAGGTCGTCAACGGCCGGTCGGAGCACTGGACCCTCCAGCTCAAGGGTGCCGGGCCCACGCCCTATTCCCGCACGGCCGACGGACTCGCGGTGCTGCGGTCGTCCATCCGGGAGTTCCTGTGCAGCGAGGCCATGTTCCATCTGGGGGTCCCCACCACCCGGGCCTTGAGCGTCATCCTGACCGGCGAAGAGGTCGAGCGGGACATGTTCTATGACGGCAACCCCAGACTGGAGCCCGGCGCCGTCGTCTGCCGCATCGCGCCGTCGTTCACCCGCTTCGGCAATTTCCAGATCCATGCCGCGCGGGGGGAGACGGCGCTCTTGAAGCAGCTTGTCGATTACACCCTCCGCGCCGATTTTCCCCATCTGGGAGCGCCTTCCCGGGAGGTATACATCGAATGGTTCGCGGAGGTGTGCCGAAGGACGGCGGAGATGATCGTCCACTGGATGCGCGTGGGGTTCGTTCACGGGGTCATGAACACGGACAACATGTCGATTCTGGGCCTCACCATCGATTACGGGCCCTACGGCTGGCTCGAAAACTACGACCCCGACTGGACCCCGAACACGACGGATGCCGCGGGCCGCCGCTACCGCTTCGGCAACCAGCCGGGCATCGCCCAGTGGAACCTGGTGCAGCTCGCCAACGCCATATACCCCCTCATCGAAGCGGTGGAGCCCCTTCAGGAGGCCCTGGAGGAATACGGCCGCAGCTACCGGGAGGGCCGCCAGGAGATGATGGCGGGGAAGCTGGGTCTTTCGCGCTTCACCCCCGGCCCCGACGACGAACTCGTGGCCGACCTGCTCTCCCTTCTCCCCAGGGCCGAAACCGACATGACGATCTTCTTCCGCAAGCTTGCCCGGGTCGGGGCCGACGGGCAACCCCCCGGGGAGATGAACGACGAAGCCCTCCTGTCGCCCCTCCTGGAGGCCTATTATCTCCCCGAACAGCTCACGCCGACGCTGAGGGTCCTGACCGCGTCCTGGCTCCGGCGCTACCTGAAGCGTCTGGAGGAGGAGAAGGTGCCCCGCGAGCGGCGGATAGCCCGCATGAACGCCGTCAACCCCAAGTACGTGCTGCGCAACTACATGGCCCAGATGGCCATCGACAAGGCCGAGGCCGGAGATTTTGCCCGGGTCCGCGAGCTCCTGGACCTCCTCCGCCTCCCCTACGACGAGCAGCCGGACAGGGATGCCTTCGCCGCGAAGCGGCCGGACTGGGCAAGGAACCGGCCCGGATGCTCGATGCTGTCGTGCAGTTCGTGAACCACGCCTTCCGTCCCGGCGAAAACGCAATCCACCCTCCGTTCACACCCTTTGCTTGACAATCTGGTTCGGCGGCCGCTACCATGGCTTGGCGCGATCATGAATTCACCGCCGCCCTGTCGGCCCGGGTTCATAAACCGCTCATCTACGGTCTGGCCGTCGAGAAAAATATCGGCACCCGGCTGCCGCTGTAATTTTTATTCAACCATCACAGAGGATTTAACCGATAAACGGAGGGTAACATCATGGGTATGGCAACAGACGAACTGTATTTCAAACCCCAGCTGCGGGTGATCAACGACGCCCAGATCGCACAGCTCCACGCCGCCACCCTGGAAGTGCTGGAGCGCACCGGCATTAAACTAACCCACCCCAAGGCCCTGGAGATCCTGTCCGGCGCCGGAGCCCGGGTCAGCGGCGACCGGGTCAAGATCCCGGCCTTCATGGTCGAAGACGCCATCCGCAAGGCCCCGCCCCGGGTCGTCCTGGGTACGAGGACCGGCAAGCGGACGGTCTTTCTGGAGCGGGACAAGACCTATTTCGGCCCCAGCCTCGACTGCATCGATTATTTGGACCCCAAGACCCACGTCCGCTCCCGGTTCACCAGCGAGAACGTCCAGGCGACGGCCGCCCTCTGCGACGCGCTGCCCAACTTCCAGTGGTGCATGACCATCGGCATGGCCGACGACGTTCCCCCCGACATCGCGGACCGGGTGATCGCCCGCAACGTTATGGAATACTGCGAAAAGCCCCTGGTTTTCTGCTGCAAGGACACCAACAGCGTAAAGGACACCTACGAGATGGCCCTGATGCTTGCCGGCGGCAGGGAGAATTTCGACCAGGCCCCCTGCATCGTCCACTACTCCGAGCCCATCTCGCCCCTGCTTTACTACGACCCGGCCGTCGACAAGATCATCTACTGCGCCGAGAACGGGATTCCCCTCATCAACTTCCCCGCGCCCCAGTGCTGCGGCTCGGCTCCGGCCACCTTTGCCGGCGCCGTCGTCCAGGCCGGCGCCGAATCCCTGAGCGGGCTGGTGATCCACCAGTTGGTCCGGCCGGGAGCCCCCTTCATCTACGGCGCCTTCACCACCATCCAGGACATGCGGACAACGATATTCTCTTACGGCGCCGTCGAGATGAGCCTGATGACGGGGGCACTGGCCCAGATGGCCCAGCACTACCAGATCCCGTTTTTCGGAACGGCGGGCGCCACCGATTCAAAATTCTGCGACGCCCAGGCCGGGGCCGAAGCCGCCTTTCAGTGCCTGGCATCCGCTGCCGTCGGCTCGGGCCTGTGCCACGACTGCAGCTCCTGGATGGACCACGGCTCCGTGGCCTCCCCGGAGTTCATGGTGCTTGTCCACGATATCGTCGATTCGGTGAAGCACTTCATGGAGGGCATCCCGGTGAACACGGAAACCCTGGCCTTGGACGTCATCCACAAGGTCGGACCCGGCGGCCACTACCTCCAGGAACAGCACACCCTGCAGAACTTCAGGAAGATCAAGTATTCCGAGATATTCGAGCGGATGATCTACGCCCGGTGGGAAGCCGGCGGCGCCAAAACCTTCGAGGAGCGCCTCCAGGCGGTCACCCTGAAGAAGATGGCGCACCGGCCCGAGCCGCTGCCCGAAGCGATGGTGAAGGAGTTGGACCGGATGCAGGCGTCATGGAAGTAAACCTTCACCCAAACTGAAACGCAGCCCCATTTTTTTCAAAATGGAAGAACGTCGTTATGGCTCCGGGAGAGTTGCCGCGCCCCGGAGCCTCGACTGTTTTTGCGGCAAACCGAAATCATGCCCCGTCTCCGATCCCTTTATTCTTGCCGGGCCTTCTGCGAATCCATCCTTTTCTGGAGCAGCTCGGCGTCCAGCAGGTCTTTTTTCCTGCCGGCGGCCGTCTTGTTCCGGATCATCATTTCGATCGAAAGCACGGGAATTTTGAGATTTTCTATGTCAACGATGATTTTATCCCGGTAGGCCTCATCGAATCCTACGCCATCGATGTCCGTGATGATGTCAATTCTCCTCGGGGCGATGCCGATCTGGAAAATGATCCCCTTCTGACGGAAGTCTTTCTCACGAATCCGGCCCATGGGTGCGCCAAACCTGGCCAGGGCCTTATAGATCCTTCCGGCATTGGCTTTTCCTGGGTTTACCCATAGGTCGATGTCGCCGGTCGCCCTGGGATACCCATGAACCGCCAGTGCATAGGCGCCGACAACGATGAACTCAACGTTTTCGTCTAACAAGCATTCCAGCATCTCTTTGTAATCTTCGTTCAACATCCGCTTTCCCCGCAAATGACCAGGCATCCCTTGTAATATCCCATACCATGGAAAACAACCTTGCCGGTTCGGCATCTATAAAGCCATCGTCGGCATCGTCTTTCAGGCGCACCCGTCTGATCGTTGATCGGTCCATCCGCATCCCGTCACCCTCCCCCTATCGTCCTCTTTTGACCGGCGCCTCAAAAGGCGGCTTTGTTTTGAAATTGAATGAGAAAAGCGGATTTGTCAAGCAACCCCAAAAGATGCCCTCGAATCCCCCCGAAGACCCATCCTTGTTGTCGGCCCCTGAAACCGAGCGCTGTCGGCAAAAACGGCCTTTACCTCCGGAACGCACTGGTCTATAAGCAGACCCCGTCAATCGTTGGGACGGCAGAAAGATGAACCCTCAGGAGGACAGGAAGTGATGATGACGGATACGAACCCCGCCTGGTGGACGTGCCTGATCGGTGATGATGCCGCTGTGATATTGGAGGGACGCCCGAGGCCTCTTATGCCCGGCCGGGTTCTCCGGCCCGGTCAAGAGCCTTCCGGACCTGTTCAGACAGCTCGAAAATGGTGAACGGCTTCTGGATGAACCCCTCGCACCCCCTCTGCAAAATATCCGCCGCCCTGCCGCGGATGGAGTAGCCGCTGCACAGGATGACCGGCAGATCCGGTCGAATGCTGCGGATGATGTCGAAGGTCGCGCCGCCGTCCAACCCCGGCATGACCATATCCAGCAGGACAAGGTCGATCCTCTCGCCTTTTTCAGAGACCGTTTCGACGGCCTTGTCTCCGCCCTGGGCGACAAGGACGCGATACCCCAGCTTCTCCAGCATGGCCCGGCCCACCTCGATGATCAGGGCTTCGTCGTCAACCAGAAGAACGGTCTCCGATCCTCTGATGAGGCGCGCCTCGGGGGCATTCTCCCGCTGAACCTTCTGACGGGAAGCCGGCAGGTGAATGGTGAAGGTCGTGCCGCGGCCGACATCGCTGCAGGCCGCGATGATCCCGGCGTGGTTCTTGATGATGCCGTATGCCGAGGCCAGCCCCAAACCCGTCCCCCGCCCCTTTTCCTTGGTCGTGAAAAACGGATCGAAAATCCGCTGAAGTGTCGAGGCATCCATGCCGACGCCGGTATCCGCGACAGAAATTCTGGCATACCGTCCCGGTGTCGCCTGGCTGGGCCGGCAGCAGGCCTCGTCCAGGACGGCGATCCCGGTCTCCAGAAAGAGTTCCCCGCCATGGGGCATGGCCTGCCATGCATTGACATAGAGGTTCAGGAGGACCTGCTCGATCTGCCTGGGGTCGGCCGACACCACGGGCGGCGGTTCCTGGAATCGGGTGTGGATGCGGATCTCCTTTCGGGTCCGGCCGAAGAGCGTCGCGCTCTCGCGCACCAGGGCATTGATGTCGATGGGCCGCACCTCGTATTTGCCGCCCCGTGCAAACCCCAGGATCTGCCGGGTCAGATTCGTGGCGCTTCGAATGTATTCGTCAATGGCGCCGAGATGCTCCTGATATGGATGTGACGGGTCGAGATCCACGGCGATCAGCGAGGCCCGGCCCTGAATTCCCATCAGCAGGTTATTGAAGTCATGGGCGATGCCGCCGGCAAGCGTTCCGATGGCCTCAAACTTCTGGGCCTGCTGAAGCTGCTGCTCCATCCGCATGCGCGCCTCTTCGTTTTTCCTGGCCTCCGTGATGTCCGTTGCAATCTGAATTCTGACGATCCGGCCGTCAACCCATTGGATCGCCCGGTCAAAATTGATATACCAGCGCTGGGTGATCGGGTTGACGCACTGCCAGGTGTAGACCCCCGTCGGGTTTCGATCTTCATCGAGCAGGAACGGGTTGGGGCAGTGATCGCAGGGCACCGGTTGCTTCCGAAACACCTCGTGGCATTTCTTGCCGACATATTCGGAAGTGAAATCGTCCATCATCTTTTTGTTCAAGAAAAGGATCCCGTAGGTATCCATGTCCGCCACATAGATATGGGCATCGATGCTGTTCAATATGGTGATCAGCGTCTCATGGGCGTCTCTCAATTCCTTTTCGGCATGCTTTTCTCTGCTGACATCCCTCAGGTGCTCGATGACCTGGGAGATTTCGCCCTTGTCGTCAAGAATGGGATAGGCCCTCACGTCCAGCCATTTGTCGAACTCCGCCACGTATTTTTCCACCCGCGCGGCTCTCCGGGTCTGATAGACCTCGGATGTGGCGCAGACGGCGCAGGGGCTGCGATTGCCGATCAGTTCATGGCATTTTCTGCCGTGAACCTCGGACGGCTCCTTTCCCAGGAAAGCATAGCCGGCCTTGTTGTATCGGACGATCCGGTGGTCGGCGTCCTGGACCCCGATAACGTCGGGAATGGCGTCCAGAATGGTGTTGAGCAGCATCGAGGTGCTTCTCAGGTTCTCCGTCAGGTCGTCTCTCTGGGCCTCGGCCGCTTTCTGATCGGTGATCTCCCGGTTGCTGGCTCTCCGGCCCAGGAAGGCATGCCCCTCATCGTGCACGGGCCGGCAACTGTGGGAGATCCATCGAACCCGCCCGCTCCGGTCCACGATCCGAAACGTCATCGTCTCGACCGCAGGGCCGTCCGTCTCATGGAGGATGTGCGCCATGACCCCTTCCCTGTCGTCGGGATGGATCATGTTGCGGAGCAGATCCTCCTGTGCCAGGAACTCTTCCGGACTGTAACCGGTGTGGTTTTTGCAGGATTGGGAGACGTAGCGCAGCCTCGAATCGGGCCCAATCCAATACTCCCAGCTGTCGGTGAAATCGGTCAGCAGCCTGAATCGCTGTTCGCTCTCCTCAAGGGACCTTCTGCATCCGGCGGCGTCGGAGATATCCTGAACGGCGCAGAGGATTCCTGCGGCCCGCCCTCCGCCGTCGCGCCAGACGCTCTGGTTGAAGCGCGCCGGTCGGATATCGCCGTGTTTATCCCGGATCTCGTACTCAAAAACCTGGTTCCCCGGGTTGGCGATCAACGCCGCGTCTTTTTCGAGCAGGAATCCGGCATACCCGGCAGGCCAGATTTCCCGAGCGGTTCTGCCGCGAATCCCGCTCGCGGTGAGGCCCGTCAGCGCTGAAAACGACCCGCTGCAGCCGAGATGCCTTCCCTCGATGTCTTTCCAGAGGAGCGGAATGGGCATGGCTGTGAGCAGGGCGTCGTTTGAGGCCGGGACGGTTCCCGGATGCGCCTGGGCTTCGGCCTCTTTTTCATCAGCCGCCTCGATCCATCCGATGTGTCGATCCGATGCCGGACCGTTCGGCTTCTCAGCCATCTGGCGGGTCTCCCATGCATAACAGGCTGTTTTTGCTGGTTCGTTAAAATGAGCTTGGAATCTGCCCGGGTCGACAGATGTACGATGTTTTGACGGTATATTCAAAATACAGGCTGCAGACAACACCTAATTTGCCCATTCCGCCAGCGGCCCGGCCCGCCTCCCGTGTCCTACGCGGCGGAATCCATGCCCATCCCCTGTTTCCAGCGCTTTGCGAGCCTGCAGCAGCCGTTCTATCAGGAGCGCCCGGCTTACCGGTTGTTTTTTTCCCTGGACCTCGATATATCACGAATACATGCTGCGGGGTGTGAGCCCCCTGCGGCGGACGGGAGCCTCAAGCCCCGGGCCGAATGAAACCCGACGACATCAACCCGTACCCAGGAATTCCCCATGAAAACCATCGTCGAATGCGTCCCCAATTTTTCCGAAGGCCGAAACCAGGAAACCATCGAAGCCATCGCCGAAGCGATCCGGCGGACGCCGGGCTGCACCCTCCTGGACGTGGATCCCGGCGCATCCACGAACCGCACCGTCTACACCTTTGTCGGAGACCCCGAGACCGTCGTGGAGGGGGCACTGGCCGCCGCCCGCGTGGCACGGGTGCGCATCGACATGCGACGGCACAAGGGCGAGCATCCCCGCTTCGGGGCCATGGACGTCTGCCCCTTCATCCCCGTCCGGGGGGTGACCATGGCGGACTGCGCCGATATCGCCCGGACCTTCGCCCGGCGGGCCGCGGAGGAACTCCGGGTCCCCTTTTTTCTTTATGAGGAGGCCGCCGCCCGCGACTGGCGCCGCAAACTCCCGGATGTCCGCCGGGGAGAATACGAGGGATTGGCCCAGCGCCTCAAGGACCCCCGGTGGGCGCCGGATTTCGGCCCCGCCGAGTTCGTGCCGGAATGGGGCGCCACGGCCGCGGGCGCACGGATGTTCCTCATCGCCTACAACGTCAACATCCTGGGCACGGCCGGCCAGGCCCACCGCATCGCCCTCAACCTGAGGGAGGCCGGCCGGGGCGAAACCGAGCCCGGACGCCTCCGGGAGGTCAAGGGCATGGGCTGGTTCGTGGACGAGTACAACCTGGCCCAGGTGACGGTCAACCTGAACAACTACCGGGTGACCCCCATCCACCGGCTCTTCGAGGAGGTGAAAACCGACGCCGCGGAACTGAGCGTCGGCGTGGCCGGCTCCGAGATCGTGGGCATCGTCCCCCTGGAATCGATCCTGATGGCCGCCGACTACTATATCGAGAAGGAGAACCTCTTCCTCTACGAGGAGGACCAGAAGGTCCGCCTGGCCGTCGAGCGCCTGGGCCTCAACAGCGTCGCGCCCTTCGACCCCAAAAAGAAGATCATCGAATACATCGTCGCCGAACCGCCCGACGAACCCCTGGCCGGCATGAGCCTCCGGGGGTTCATCGAGGAGGTGGCGGCCCGCTCGTCGGCGCCCGGCGGAGGCTCGGTCTCGGCGGTCCTGGCCGCCCTGGGCACGGGCCTGGGCGCCATGGTGGCCAAGCTGACCTACGGCGTTCGCAGATTCGAGAAGGTCGACCCGCAGATGCGCGCGGTCATCCCGCCCCTCCACAGCGTGACCCGGGAGCTGATCGCCATGATCGACGCCGACACCAGCGCCTTCAACGAGTACATGGAAGGGGTGCGCATGCCGAAGGACACCCCGGAGGAAAAGGCCGCCCGGACGGCCAGGATGCAGCAGGGCCTCCAGACCGCCGTGCGGGTCCCGCTTGCGACCATGACCCTGGGCGACGGCGCATGGGAGGCCCTGTGCGAGACGGCCCGCTTTGGCAACCCGGCCTCCAGGTCCGACGTCCAGGTCGGTGCCCGCTCCCTGGAGACCGGCATCTGGGGGGCCTACCAGAACGTCCTCATCAACCTCGAGGGCATCACGGACGAGGCGTTCAAGGCCGAGACGCGCACGATCGCGGACGCCATGGCCGACCGCGCCCGAAAAAAAATGGCGGAGGTCCTGGACATCCTGGAGAAACAGCGGAATCGCGGGTCCTGAAAGCCGCCGATATTTCTTCAGGACCCCAACTTCGTTCTTGACCTGTGGCTCCAAATCATGGATGGATCATCTATGCAGATGCCATAATCCCAACCTGAAAATCCAGAGATAAAGCCCGGAGGCGATCCGGGTCGAAACGTACAGTCCGGGTCCAACGCAGCGGCGCTTCGCGATGCCCGGAATATTGAGCTTTCGACCGGATCCAACTCACGGAGTACGGGGCCTCGGCCGGCGCAATCCATCCGACCCGGGGCAATGGATAACATTCGAATCAAACAAGGAGAAAACAGAATGAAGTGGCAACGCGTTCTGGCGGCGGTAGTACTGGGGCTCCTGATGTGGCGCCCCCCGGTCACGGCCCAGGGCCTCTATTTCGGCAGCGAGGGGCTCCTCGTGCCGTCCGAGAATTCCCAATCGGTGTTCGACCCGCTTTTATCGCTGAAAAACGCCCAGGCGGGCCAGGCGGACAGGATCGATGTCTTCCCGGATGCTTCCGGTTTTCCGGAGATCGTCGTCACGATGACCATCCAGGATGCGAACGGCAAGCCGGTTTTAGGACTTCGCCCCGAGGATGTAATCCTCACCGAGCAGTCGGACGACGAATCGATCCCCTTCACGGAGACCCCGACCTGTTTCGAGGCGATCACCAGTAAAGATGACGTCAGCTTTGCCCTGGCCCTCGACGTCAGCTACAGCATGAGCGAAAACAACAAGCTCACCGAGGCAAAGGCCGCGGCGAAGCTTTTTCTGGATGCGGCTGGAGAAGACGACCGGGGGGCGGTGGTCAGCTTCGCCGGGTGCAAACAGGTTGAAACCGTCTTCCCCCTCGCGCCCATCACCCAGGATTCGGACGGAAACGGTACGCCCGACATCCGGGAGCGCATCGACGAACTGACGGCCCTGGGCTCCACAGCCGTCTATGACGGGATCAGCCAAGCGGTGGCGGCCCTTGCCGGCGCGGCCGCGTCCAAAGGCATCGTGGCTCTCTCCGACGGGATGACGAACAACGACTGCACCGACACCATCAATTCGGTCATCGAGAAGGCGCGCGCCGCCGGGGTGCCCGTCTACACCATCGGCCTCGAGATCCCTGCGGACAGCACCATGGCGAAAAACCTCGAAACCATCGCGGACCAGACCGGCGGCTATTTCTCCCTGGCGCCGACCCCCGGGGATCTCGCCGAGATCTACCTCGAGATCGCGGGCGCCATCCGCGCCCAGTACCGGATCTGCTACACCACCCACAACCCGGCCCTGGACGGCACGACGCGGACCGTCACCGTCAGCCGTGGGGATGCTGCGGGATCCGGCACCTACACCGTCGGAACCCTTCCGGGGAACCGGCCGCCGGTGATCGCGCACGACCCCGTCACCCGGGCCGTGCCGAAGACCTCCGTTAGGATCGAGGCCGGAATCTCGGACCCGGATCCGGGTGACGCCATCGAAAAAGCGGCCCTCTTCTTCCGGAAGCATGCGGACGGCCCAGACGCCCCGTTCACCGAAATACCCATGACCGCCCAGGTCGGCGGGGAGGGCTATGCCGCCGTGATCCCGGCATCCGAGGTGGCCGTCCCCGGCGTGGACTATTACCTCTCCGCATGGGACACGACCGGCGCCAGAACCTACAGCGGCAGACCGGAGAGCCCCTACGTCATCGCGGTGACGGACCAGGCGGCAAACCAGCCGCCGTCGATCCTGCATGATCCCGTCACCGGGGCCGAACCCGGCGCGCCGGTGACCATCGAAGCCCGGATCTCGGACCCCGATGACGCCGTGGCGTTGGCAACGCTCTTCTACCGCAGGAATGCGGACGCCCCCGCCGCCCCCTTCACGGAGATCTCCATGGCGGTCGGGGCCGGCGGAAACCTTTATAGCGCCGTGATCCCCGGATCCCTGGTGGATGTTCCCGGCGTGGACTACTTTATCTCCGCGTGGGACGAAACCGGCGACAGGGCCGACAGCGGCACCCCGGAGAACCCCTATTTCATCCGGGTGACCCGCCTGCCCGTCGCCGATGCCGGGCCGGACCAGACCGTTGAAGAAAACGAGGCCGTCACCCTGGACGGCAGCGCATCCTCATCCGCGATCGAAGGCGAAGCTCCGCAGTTCTCGTGGCGGCAGGCGATGGGTCCGGTGGTCTCCCTCACCGGCGCGTCCACCGCCCGGCCGACCTTCACGGCCCCCGCGGTCGACCTCACGGGCACCGTTCTCATCTTCGAGCTGACGGTGAAGAACAGCCTCGGGGAAGTCGGCACGGACCGCGTCTGGGTGACCATTGAAAAACAGGAAGCGTGCAAAAGCGGCGATTGCGGCTCCGGCTCCGGCGGGTGCTTCATCGAGACCGTCTCCGCCGCCCCGGGATGGCTTTGGGGCCTGTTTTGGTAAGAACACGGAAACACAAGCAATTTTGATAGAAGGGAATATGCGATGCGAACATTTCGATTTGGAATAAGGGCTGCCGTCGCCGCCGCCGTCATCTGCCTTTTCACGGCCCCGCTTCATGCGGAGCAGCGGGCCGGCGCCGTCACGGTCAGCCCCATGATCGGCGGGTATGTCTTCGACAATGAACAGGACCTTGAAAAAGACGTCGTCCTGGGCCTGGGGCTCGGATACAACTTCACCGAGCACTGGGGCGCGGAGCTCATGCTCAACTACGGAAAATTCGACTTCGAATACTTCGATCCCATCACCTGCACCTGCCCGGAGGATGATCTGGATGCCTATGTTCTCCGGCTGGACGGCCTTTACCACTTCCAGCCCGAAAAGCGGCTGGTCCCTTACCTGGCCGCAGGCATCGGAAACGTCTGGCTGGACGGAAGCAACTA
This sequence comes from Desulfococcus sp., assembly GCF_041737845.1. Classification (GTDB taxonomy): domain Bacteria; phylum Desulfobacterota; class Desulfobacteria; order Desulfobacterales; family Desulfococcaceae; genus Desulfococcus. The sequence goes on along the minus strand of NZ_JBGSQX010000156.1, from coordinate 226 downwards.
TCCCCATGACGACTCCTATTTTATCCTCAATTACGGCGGGGGGATCAAATTCGACCTGACCGAGACCGTCGCCCTCCGGGCGGATGCCCGGCACATCTTCGCCCCTGAGGATTCGCACAACAACCTCGTCGCCACCCTGGGGGTGAGCTTCCAGTTCGGCGGCGCCAGGAAAGCGGCGCCTGCCCCTGAACCCCCGCCGGTGGTTCCGCCGCCCGCCCCCGCGCCC
>NZ_JBGSQX010000154.1:0-2801 GCF_041737845.1 Desulfococcus sp. | reverse complement strand
CGGCGGGCGGGGTCCCGTTCGCGTTTATCGGCGCGCCGGTTCAGGATTTAAGCGGTGATCTTCTGGCCGTGGCGGTCCTGCAAATCCCTCTATCGGCGGTCAACCAGATCATGCAGGGTCGCGAGGGCCTCGGCCGCACCGACGAGACCTATCTGGTGGGCAGCGACCGGCTGATGCGCTCGGATTCGCTGCTGGATGGGTACGAGGTTTGCAGACGCCTGAAAGCGTCGCCCAAAACCCGGGATATCCCCATCGTGTTCCTCACCGCCATGTCCGAGGAGCAGGAGGAGGCCCGGGGGCTCGCCCTGCGGGCCGTGGACTACAGCACAAAGCCGTTCAGCCCGGCGCTGGTCAAGGCGAGGGTCCGGAACCAGCTCGACTTCAAGCGCTACCGGGATCACCTGGAGGAGTTGGTGCGGGAGCGCACCCAGCAACTCGTCCTGACCCAGGATGTGACCATCCAGAGCATGGGGACCCTGGCGGAATACCGGGACCCGGAAACCGGGGGCCACATCCGGCGGACCCGGCACTATGTCCGGATATTGGCCGAGCACCTTAAAGACCACCCCAAGTTCCAGGGTCGCCTGGACGACAAGGCCATCGAGCTGTTGCTTAAATCCGCACCCCTTCATGACATCGGCAAGGTGGGCGTCCGGGACAACATCCTCCTGAAACCCGGTGAGCTGACCGAAGATGAATTCGAGGAGATGAAGCGGCATACCATCTATGGTCGGGACGCGCTTCTGACCTCCGAGAAAATGCTGGGCCTGGATTCCTTCCTTTCCGTCGCCCGTGAAATCGCCTACACCCATCACGAAAAGTGGGACGGCACCGGCTACCCGCAGGGCCTCAAAGGTGGGGAGATCCCTCTTTTCGGACGGCTCATGGTCGTTGCCGATGTCTACGACGCCTTGATCAGCAAGCGGGTCTACAAGCCGCCCTACCCCCATGATACGGCGGTGGCGATGATTCTGGAGGAGCGGGGAAGCCATTTCGACCCGGATATCGTGGACGTCTTTATGGAGCTCTCGGACGAGTTCAGGAAGATCGCCCTCGAACATGCCGACTTAGAGGAGGAGCGGGTGTTGCTGTCGGCTTGACCGGGCGGACCCGATAAGGAAGGATGAAAGAGAGAGACATTGTTTGGAGGTGAGCAGTATGCATCTTTTGGGTAAAGGCGCCCGTAGGAGACATAGGACAATTATCATGTTTTTCTCTATCTCACTGAACAAATACAACTCATAAGTATAAAATGATAAAGGAGAAAACCAAATGGGACTGGCAACGTGTATCATGAGGAGTTTGTGCGTATTGTCGATGATTGCGATGCTGATTTCGACGGGCCAGGCCTGGGCCAGGGCGGTTCCCGGATCCCACATCAAGGTTTTCATTCCGAGTCTGCCCTACATTTATATCTCTCATGCCATCAACGGTGCATTGCTGCGTCCTGCAGACAACGAGCGAGGTTGGGATTACGATATGGCGACCGGCCACCGGCGGATCGACGATAAAACCTATGAATTCAGACTGAGAAAAAGCGTCTTTTTTCAAGACGGGACTCCCTTCAATGCGGATTCCGTTGTCGAAAACATGACATACTTCAAGAAAGCACCGTTTCTTTTCACCAAGATCGATACAGTTTTTGATCGCGTGGAAAAAATCGATGATTTCACAATTCGGTTCTACCTATCCGAAAAATACGGCCAGTTCCTGAACGATACCATCTGGATTCAATTCTATACTTCCGCTTATCTTAAAAAAGTCGGCTGGAACGGGAAATTGACCTGCCCGAATCTGGCTGAACCCGGCCCTTACGGGTTGGGCCCCTATATCCTGAAGGCGGGATACGCAGAGGGAGACCGACAGGCACCGGAGGTGGTGCTGGTGGCCAATCCCAATTATTGGGACCCGAATTATCCTAAAATTGAAACAATCACCGTCTATACAGAGATGGATACCAAGATCGCCATGGAGAATGTGTTTGACAAGGACGGCGTACTCGATATCATGCCGATTCCCTTTTCCATAAAATGCAGAGCCGGTGCTTCGCCATATGCAAAACTGGTCTCGGTGCCATCGACCGACAGTATTGCCATTCAGATGAATCTGCGCAATGGCCATAAAAGACTCCTGGACAAAAAAGTCAGAGTCGCTCTGAATCGCGCCATCGATCAGGCCCTTCTGCTGCAGCGCGCCTATTACGGCGAAGGAATAGTCACCCCCACACTGGCCTCCCCTCTGTTTCCGGGCGTACGGGAGGTTGTCAAAAACCTGCGGCCCTATTCCGAAATTCAGAACCCCAAAGAAATCCGCGACGAGTTGAAGGGTATTCTGAATGGACTGACGCTGAAAGTCATTACGCTGGATCGGTTCATGTTTATCTGGAAGGGGATCGCACGCGATTTGAGAAAGGTCGGTGTCAAGCTGGATTTCGAGATCACCACCAGCGAAAAAACCGTGTTCAACCAACTGCTCACCACCAACGCCAAAAAAAACACCAGGCCATGGGACCTTCTGATGTGGGGCCTTGACGACTGGTTCTACAATCACCCCTGGTCTGCTTTTCTCCTTTACCGGACGAACAATTCCTGGAGCACTATTTCCCCAGATCCGGTTCTGGACGGTTATGTCGATGAATTTTTTCGCGCCTCCGTGGGCATGCCGGAATTCACCGCCATCTGCGACAAGATCATGCGCCATGTCTACGAAAATGCCTATATGCTGGTTGTTCCAGCCCCCAATAAGGTTCTGGCGGTCAATAAAAACGTGGATTACAAGCCGTACCGGATGGCCAGTATGCC
>NZ_JBGSQX010000145.1:0-31893 GCF_041737845.1 Desulfococcus sp. | reverse complement strand
GCCCGCCCACCTTTCCCCCGCCGGCGCTGGCCACGACCAGGCGCCGGCCGGCCGGGATGCCGATCCTGTTGAGGATGCGCCCGCGGGCGTCGGCCGACGGTTTCGGGGTGATGAACCCCGTGTAGACGACGGGCACGGCGATGGCCTCCACGCGGGAGAAGGTCTCTTCCAGCCGGACCAGCCGGGGATCGGCGTGAACCCACAGGGCGTCGAAATTGCGGTTGAGGGTATCGACCACCCGCCTTTCGTAGGCATCCGCGTCCGTTTTTTCCACCAGGATATCCCGGAGGCTGCAGATGACGCGGCAGGGAGGCAGGCTGCCGTCCCGAATGCCCGAGAGCACGGGATCCAGCTCGAACCGGAATGCTTTTCGACCGAAAGGGTAGAGCTCCACGATCAGGACGTCCGGCCGCTCCCCGGCCATCACCTCCCACAGAAACCGCCTGCGCGCCGCCTTGACCTGATCGACGTCCGCTCCCGGCGCCTCTGCGAACAGCCGCTTGAAGCCGCTGTCCATCATGAGTCCGGGCAGATTCACCATCCGGACATGGTCCGGAATGTCGGCCGCCACCGGCGCGCCGCCGGCGAGGAAGACCACCTCATGGCCTTCCAGTGCCCGGCAGAGCGCCATGCTCCGGAAAAAATGGCCGATGCCCAGCACATGCTGGCAGTAGAAGACAATCTTCACTGGATATCGTTCCATAAGGGCAGAACGTTCAGTTCCTCGATCACCATTCCGCCGAGGCCGTGGGACAATTGGTGGAGATGCCCCCGCCGGAGGATAGGCGGCTCGGTCGGAAAAAACGACCGGCCCGTGAGGCGATAGACCAGGCACTTGATCATGCCCTCATGGGTCACGACGAGGATCCGCTGACCCGCCCACCTTCGGGACGCCTCGGTAAGGGCATGGTGGCCTCTTTCCCATACCTCCGTCCGGTCCTCCCCGCCGGGCGGCCGGAATCCCCAGCCGGCGCTCTCCATCGTCGCCAGATGGTCTCCCGATTGAACCCGGATCTGAAGGATGGTTTTTCCGGTCCATTCCCCCCAGTCCTTTTCACGGAGCCGGATGTCGCTGGTCAGGGGCAGTTTCAGCACCAGGTTGATCAGCTCCGCCGTGTGCCGGGTGCGCTCCAGATCGCTCGTCAGAATTCTGTCCCAGCCGAACCGCCGGAGCATCTCTCCCCATTGCCTGGCCATCCGCTCCCCCTCCAGCGTGAGCGGAGAGTTGCTCTGGCCCTGAATCCGCCTTTCCCGGTTCCAGAAGGTCGGGGCATGCCGCATCACCCCGAAGCGCGTATCGTCCCGTGATTCTTTCATGCCTGTTTGCCTGTCACCAGTTCCGAGAGGATCGCTTCCATCCCGGCATAATTCTTCTCGACATCATGGCTGCGGCGGATGTGGGAACGGGCATTCGCTCCCATGGTGCCACGGAGCCCGGAATCTAATATAAGTCCTGCAAGCGCCCGGTCAAAGGCGGGGCCATCGAAGGGCGGCGTCAGCAGCCCGGTTTCACCGTTCGCAACGACCTCCGGAACGCCGCCGTTGTCAAAGGCCACCACAGGCAGCCCGCAGGACTGGCTCTCCAGGTACACCATGCCCAGGGATTCCCGGATGCCCGGGAATGCAAAGACATCGCCCGCGCTGTAAAACCGGTGCATGTTTTCCCGGGAAAGCTTTCCGACAAAACGGACCCGTCGGGGGAGATGCCGCTCCCCCAGCCGAACCAGCCGCGCCCGCTCCCTGCCGTCCCCGGCGATGGCGAGCAGGAGCGGAATACCGGCACGATTCAGGCGTCCGCACGAGCGGATGACCCAGGCGAGCCCTTCGGACTTGACGCCGGGACGGAACATGGCGGCGGACAGGACGACGGGCGCCTCTCCCACGGCCCATTCCCTGCGGAGCCCGGCGCGGGCCTCGGCATTGAACCCAAAGAGCGACGGCTCGATTCCCGGCCGGATGTAGGTCAGCCGGTCTTCGGCCACGAGCCGCCTCAGGTTGCGAAGGTCCTCCCGGCGGTTGGCAAAAAGATGACTGGCCGACGTGAGGGCTTTCCGGTTCAGCAGATAGCCCGGAAGGGTCTGGATGCGCCGGCGCCGCTTGGTGGAGAAAATGCCCTGGAAGATGACGTAAGGGACGCCCGTACGCCGGCACACCGAAGGCCCCAGGAGATCCGGGGCCTTGTAATAGGCATGGTAGGTGAGCCAGAGGTCGGCGGGGCGACGCAGGTGCTCCCGGACCGCGCGGCGGTATTCCCGGAGAATCGCGGGCCATCGCCACGGCCGCCAGTAGATCCAGCGCATCCTCGTGCCGCCCGCCCGGCTGACAACATGGCCGTGGCGTTCCAGGTAGGCTGCGATGCTGGCGGCAATCGCGAGATCCCCGGATGGACGGGCGTGCCCCAGCGGCTTGAAGGGTGCGTAAAAGGTGATGCGCATAAATCTGAACCGTGATGCCGGAATCCCCGTCCTTCCGGCAGGGACTTACAGGAGGGGCTGCTCCCTGCGGTAAATCTCCGCAAGGCCCCGGATCAGTTGCCGGTTGTCAAAGTCCCGGCACACCCGGTCCCGGGCAGCGGCGGTCACCCGGGCCCTCAGCGCGTCGTCGGTCAGCAGGCGGTGAACGGCCGCCGCAAGCTCCCCGGGCGCGCCCGGCGGAACCAGCAGGCCGGTCCGGCCGTGGGAAATGAGTTCGGAGGCGGCCGAGACCCGCGTGCCGACCACCGGGACCCCCATGGCCATGGCCTCGATGTAGACGTTGGGGATGCCGTCGCGATCGCCGTTCTCCGCGATTTCACATCCCAATACAAACAGATCGGCGTTCCGGTAATGGGTCAGCACCACTTCATGGGGCAGGGTCCCCAGCCACCTGCACGCATCCGACAAACCCAACTCCGCGATGAACGCAAGGATCTTTTTCCGGTCGTCCCCGTCCCCGATGAGGGTGTGCTCAAACCGGATGCCGCGGTCCCTGAGGATTTTGAGGGCCCGGTAGACCGTCTGGAGCCCCTTTTTCGGCACGATCCGGGCGATGGTAAGAATCCGGTACGGCATTTCCGGCAGGCGCGGTTCCGGCGGGCGGACGAACAGCCCCAGATCGATGCCGTGATAGACCCGGTGCACCGGCGTCCCCGACCCCGCGGCGATGCCGATGAGGTGGCGGCGGTTGTAGTCGGTGCAGGTGACCACGAAGCGGGAAAGCGCCATCTTCTCCCGGATCTGGCGGGGATCCGAGGTGTAGATGTCCTTTGCGTGAGCGGTAAAGCTGAAGGGGATCCCCGAGAGGCGGCTCGCGAACATGGCGACCGATGTGGGAGAGTGGGCGAAATGGGCGTGCAGATGGACGATGTCCCGGCCGGGCAGGAGCTTGCCGACGAGGTACCCCGCCTGAAGGAGGTGCTTGACCGTGGCCGATTTCCGGCTCCGGAGGAAGCGTTTGAAGGCCGCCCCTGCAGCCCCAAGGTATCGCACGGGATGCCGGAGGGCCAGCCTCAGATTGTGGTAGAGGAGCGGGAAGAATCCCCGTAGGATCTCCTGGGGCAGATAATCCGCCGCCGCCCGAATCCCCATGACGCTTTTGTGGGTGAAGGATTCCCGTGGGTGGCGCATGGAAAAGAGGTGGATGGAAAAACCGAGCGACTCCAGCAGAAGGATTTCGTTAGTGATGAAGGTCTCGGAAATCCGGGGATAGCCTTTCAGGACCATGCCCAGCACGGGTCGACCGGACGGGCTCATCCGCAGCACCGGAATATCTTGAGCCGCTCCCGCATGACCTCAAGCCCGGTCATGGGAAAACCGGCCACGGCCGACTTGAAAGACTCGGGCTGATCCAGAAGGCAGAGGACCTTCTCGCGGAGGATTTTGGGGGATATCAAGTGCCAGGGGATATACTCCGCGATGCCGTGGGCCTTAAACCGCTCGGCACGGATGAGCTGCTCCCTGCGGGGGGTCTCCCTGGGGATGATGAGGGGCAGGGCCTTCTGGCTCAGGATTTCGCAAAGGGTGTTGTAGCCGCCCATGCTGATGACCAGGTCGGCGGCGGCGAGGACCTTTTCCATTTGCCGGTAAAAATGATAGGTCCGGACACCAACGGCCTTGGCGCGCCGGGAAACGTCATTCCGCTGTTTTTTCGGCATGAAGGGCCCGGTGATCAGGATGCTTCGGAAGGGCAGGGGCCGTCCGGAGGACTCAAGCATGGCCAGAAAGGCGTCCATGACCGGATAGCCGTCCCCCCCGCCGCCGGTGGTCACCACCACCAGGGGCTCCTTTTCCGCCAGGCAATGCCGCAGTTTCTCCTTGCGGATCTCGTCCCGGCTGATCACCTTCCGGGGGATGTAGCCGGTGAAATGCATCTTGCGGCTCACGGATTCAGGGATGTCGTATTCCGCGATGGGATCGTAGAAATCCTGAATGCCGTAAACCCATATCTCCGAATAGAGGCTTTCCAGAACATCATAGATGCCTTTTTTCCGCCAGCTGGCGCGAACGCTTTCCGCATCGTCCATGATATCCCGGAGCCCCAGCACCGTCCGCGTGCCGGGGAGGCTGCGCCGCAGCCACTGGAGCGTGGAAAGGACCTCCTTCTTCAGGCCCAGCGGTTCCTTGTCCACGATGAAGAGGTTGGGCCTGAAGGTCTTGGTGGTGGCATAGATGATCTTCTTCCGGATGTCCAGGGCCTGGCTGGGATGGATCTTGATGGAAAGGGGGAGGTACTCCTCGTTGGTCTTCTTGATCATTCCGGGAATCCGCACAAAATCAACCTGATCCGGGAATGAAAACCGGCCGGCGATGGGCGAGCCGGTCAGGATGAGGATATTGACGTTGGGGGCTCTCAGGTGGGAGGCGATGGCCATCGTTCTGCGGATATGACCCAGGCCGTAAGTGTCATGGGAGTACATCAGAATATTGAAGGTCGAGCTTTTGCCTGTCATCGTGTGCGCATGCCGGCCTTTCATCCGCGATCAAACGTCCGTCTCTCGTCAAATTAAACCCATGGACCGCTCACACAAAACGCTATTTCGAGGTTCAAGTCAAGGGATTTTTATCCGTAACCTCCTGCCTGGAACCCCTTTCTTTTTTCCCTGCGACAGGATAAGGTATGCCTGTGCCTTCAGGGGCTTGGATGCATGAGCCGATACATGACACGGACATGCGCCGCTGCGCTACCCTTTCCGGAGAATTCGAGACATGACCCCGACACCGCCCGGCTTTGATGAGGCGCTCGATACCCTCGATCATTTCTTCGACCGCCTGGATTCACGGCGATGGTTCCGGGATGAACCGCCGGCCGACATGGCGGTGCTGCGGCAGCAGGTTCGGCGGGCCCTGTTTACTATCCTGCTGGACGGCCGCCCCCGCCTCGAAGCCGCCCGTGGCCTTGCCTGGCCCTACGAGGCGCTCCAGCGGAACGGGTCTTTTCTGGAGGATGTCGCCGCCCGCGGAAAATCCGCCCGGGATCGCCTGGAGGCCCTCCTGTTTCTGGCCCTGCTTCCCTTCCCCGGCCAGTGGCGGACCCTTCTCCGCCAGGCGTCTTTGACGGACCCTCACCCCGAAATCTCATCCCTCCTGGCGGAGGAGCGTCGAAACATCGACGCCAAACTCGCCGCAAAGCGCCAGAAAACCTTCAAGCTCCGACACTTCGTTCAGGTCCTCAAGACCCCCCGCGCCCCCGGGGAAAAAGGCGTCCTGCGGATCTTTTCCCTGCCCTATCTTTTCTTCAGCGTCCCGGGGCTGCTGAAGCGGATCAGCAAACGGTACCTCATCTACCTGGAGCCTCCATGGGGCGTCCTGGCACGCCACGCCTGGCTCCGCGTCTACGCCGACATCGAGGACCCCTGTCTGATCGGCGCCGGCGGCGCGGAGGACCGCGGTTTTTTAGACACCCAGCCGGGCATCCTGTCGGTCCCCCTGGCCCACGGCGACTATCTGGAGGAGGACGGTCCCGGGCCCGTTGATGAGGAGAAGGCCTTTGATATCGTCTTCAACGGACTCTACGACGACATGCCGAGAAAACGGCATGAAACCGTCCTGGATCTCCTCTGCCGCCCCGATATGGCCGATTTGACGGCCCTGTTCATCGGTCGCGGCGCACCCGAAAATGTCGCGGCCTTCCGCCGGATGGTGGATGCGCGCGGTCTGACACCGCGGGTCACGGTCATGGACAACCTGCCGCGACGCGATGTCCCCGGCTGTCTGGCCAGATGCCGGATGGGGATTCAGATCTCCCTTCATGAGAATGTCTGCCGGAGCATCTACGAATTTTTCCGCGCCGACATCCCCTGCCTCGTCTCCTCGGCCATGGCCGGGTTCAACTTCGATCTGATCACGCCTGAAACCGGCATGCTGGCCGCAGACGACGCGCTTTCCGGCGCCGTCCTCCACATGCTCGACCATCTGGATCAATTCACCCCCCGGCAGTGGTTTTTTCGCCGTTCGGGCAGCATGAACGCGAGCCGCCGGCTCAATGACCACATCCGGGAGATCTTCGGCCGGCTGGGATATCCCTGGCAGGAGGACATCGTTTCCATGGGATCGAGCGGCGCCAACCGATACGAGGACCCCGCTGACTACCGCCGCTTTCTGCCGGAGTTCGAAACGCTTCTGGCTGTTTTCCGCGAGTTTCCCCTGCCCGTCCGGATCGAACCGGAATAATCCGCCCCGCGGGTACTTCCGCCGCACAACCGCCGCGCACACGCCCCGAGATTTGGCCTTGACTAATCGCCATGAATGTTTCAAAAATACGGCTTTCAATCGACGATACGCCGCGCAGGCCGGATCCGCCTCTTTGAATCCACCGCCAAAGGATGAATCATGGAATTTGTTACCGTCATCGGGCTGGAAGTGCATGCCCAGCTCAAAACCAGGACCAAGATCTTCTGCGGCTGCTCGACCGCTTTCGGCGCGCCGCCCAACTCCCATGTCTGCCCCGTCTGCCTGGGCATGCCGGGCGTGCTGCCGGTGCTGAACCGGAAGGTCGTGGAGTTCGCCGTCAAGGCCGGCATCGCCACCCGCTGCACCATCAACGGCACGAGCCGTTTCGCGCGAAAGAACTATTTCTACCCGGACCTTCCCAAGGGATACCAGATCTCCCAGTATGAGCTTCCCATCTGCGAGCACGGCCGCATCGATATCGACGTGAACGGCGAAACCAGGCGGATCGGCATCACCCGGATCCACATGGAGGAGGACGCCGGCAAATTGAACCACCACCCCGGCCGGCCCGTCAGCCACGTGGATCTCAACCGCACCGGGGTTCCGCTGATCGAGATCGTCAGCGAACCGGACATGCGCTCTCCCGAAGAGGCAGGCGCCTACCTGCGGAAGATCCACTCGATCCTGCGCTATCTCGATGTCTGCGACGGCAACATGGAGGAGGGCAGCTTCCGGTGCGACGCCAACGTGTCCATCATGCCCAGTGGATCCAGCGTCTTCGGCACCCGCACGGAGCTGAAGAACCTCAACTCCTTCAAGCACGTGGAGAAGGCTCTGGATTACGAAATCCGCAGGCAGCAGGAGGTGATCGAAGACGGCGGCGTGATCGTTCAGGAAACCCGCCTCTGGAACCCCGACAGGGGCGTGACCACGGCCATGCGGGGCAAGGAGGAGGCCCACGACTACCGGTATTTCCCCGACCCCGACCTTCTGCCGGTCGTGGTGGACGACGCCTGGATCCGCGAAATCGAATCCGGAATGCCCGAGCTTCCCGACGACAAGGCAAGACGCTTCACGGCCTCCTTGGGGCTCCCGGCATATGACGCCGGGGTACTTACGGCAGAGCGCGAACTGGCCGATTACTTCGAAGCCTGCCTTCGCATTTACGGCAATCCCAAGCCGGTCGCCAACTGGATCATGGGGCCGCTCCTGGGCCGGTTGAATGCCGAGGGACGGACCATCAGCGCCTCGCCCGTCGCAGCCCCCGACCTGGCTGCGCTGCTGAAGCTGCTGGACGACGGGACCATCAGCGGAAAGATCGCAAAGACTGTATTCGATGAAATGGCCGCGTCCGGCAAGCCGCCCGGACAGATCGTCTCCGAACAAAACCTGGTGCAGATGACGGACACCGGCGCCATCGAGGGGGTCATCGACGGCGTGATCGCCGCTCACCCCGAGGAAGCGGCGGCCTTCCGAAACGGCAAGACCAGATTGATGGGGTTTTTCGTCGGCGAGGTGATGAAGGCGACCCGGGGCAAGGCCAACCCGAAGATGGTCAACGAGATCCTGCGGAAAAAGCTGGGGTAGGAAACCAATCGGCGCAATAGGTCCATTTCCCGAATGAAGAATGGGCCGCTTCGCCGTGGAAAATCAATTTGTTACACAAAAAAAGCCGGAAGAGCTTTCGCCCCTCCGGCTTTGTCATGCGTAAAGACTGTCTCTATGTGAAATTAGAAGGACAGAGACAGGCGGGCACCCACTTCGTAAGGATCGGCGTCGTCGACGCTCAGTGCTTCGTTGCTTCTGGTCGTCGCGTCACCAGCGAACAGGTAAGCGCCGACGAGGTCCAGGTTCAGATTCTGCACGATCTCATAGGTGATGATCAAATCGACTTCCGTGCCCAGCTCATCATCCCCTTCAAGAGCGTCGTTTTCCACCAGGGATGCGTACCAGACATCCAGGGTCACCTTCAGCTTGTCCATGGGTTTGATGGTGGTTCCCAGGTTGGCGGCCCACACGTTGCTGATATTGTCGGCGGGAGCGTTTGCGGATGCCTGGTTGTCAAAGATGCCCAAGCCCATGATTTCAGCCCAGTAGTAAGACCGTCCCGGGGGAGGCGTGAACTCTTCCCAGTCATCGTCGGTGAAGTCGTCGTCGCCGCTGGCGTAGAAGCCCTGACCGTGGATGTCGAACATTCCCACATTAAAGGCACCACCGATGGCGGCCAACCAGGCGCTTATATCCGCGCTATCGTCTTGAAATTTAATATCCACCTCGCCGCCCTGGTAGATACCGGTAAACCAGAGGGTGGCCATCTCGAAGGTGACATCCGCATCAATACCGACAAACCAGGTGTTCACTTCATCTTCTTCGAAGAGACCCAGATCACCGCTCGGGAACAGGTATCCGTATTTATTCTGAGCCCCTGCAGCATCTTTGGAGTAAACATACAGAGCGTAAGGATTGAGGGTCACCATGTCGCCCACGGTGAATTTCGGGAAAAGGCCGTAGTAATCCATATCCAGGTCGTTTCCATCCTGTACGTTGCCGAAGCCCGCTATGGTGCCTTCAAAGGCCTTGACCCAGATAAACGGAACCTCAAAGGTCTCGCCCTTGTAGGCGACCTGCATACCGGAGAAGTCGTCGTCGAACAGGAAGCCGCGGGCCAGTCTGGCGCCCTGGATACCGACCTTCCAGTTGACCGGCCCGGTGTTGGCATCGATGTAGGAATTCTTGATTTCCAATTCTTTGCCGTCCGCACCGATGTCACCCAGGGTACCGCCGCCCCATGAGGTATCAAATTCAAACTTGTTGACGAACTTCAGGTTCTCATGAAACACGGCGGTGTAGTAAAGACGGGTACGGGTGTCCACCAGGGTGGCATCTCGAAGCTCGGTTTCATCCTCGCCGGTGAAATTCTGGTTGGTGTACATCCGGGTCCGCCAGTAGCCGCCGAACTCGCTCTCGATCGCCCAGGCAGGGATGGTGAACATCACCACCATGACTGCCGCCAAAGCCAACATGCCTAATTTTTTCATCTCGATTCCTCCTTAACCTAATTGAAAAACAACCTAATAACACAACCTAATAATTATTCCCTGCCACAAACAAACAAATGTTTCCGATGCACCTCCTTTTCATTCAGTTCATCATAAACATTCTGGTCCATCTGCTAACAGTCTCCCTTGGACATGTCAAGTCTTTTTCGTATGAAGAACCGATCCCCTGACACATTTTTCACCCGGGCGGACAAGGTAGTTCGTGTTATACAAAATACGGCGGGAAAAAACCACCCTATTTTTTCCCTACTATCCCTGTGAGAAGCTTCCGGAGCATTTCCGGGAAATTCCTTGACCCCGTGCCAGACTCGTGAGATGCTTTCACATCATTATATACATGACCCCGGCAGGATGTCGGCCGATGCGCCGCCCGGGCTGAACCAGGACCTCCCATGACGCCGACCCTCTATCTCGCCCCGCTCCGGGGCTTCACCAACGCGGTTTACCGGAACATTTTTTCGCGCTTTTTTGACGGCTTCGACCTGGCCGTCGCCCCGTTCATCTCCACCACCGAAAGCATCCGCCTCCGGGACCGCCACGTCCGGGACCTCCTTCCGGAGCATAACCTGCGCATGCCCGTCATTCCCCAGCTCATCGGCAATTCGCCCGAGGAGTTCATCCGCATGACCCGGCGCCTGTCCGACCTGGGGTATGACGCCTTCAACTGGAACCTGGGGTGCCCCTTTCCCATGGTGGCGAAAAAACAGCGGGGGTCCGGGCTGCTGCCCCACCCGGACCGCATCGACGCATTCCTTTCGAAGGTCGTCCCCGATATTCCGGGAACCCTCTCCATCAAGGCCCGCCTGGGCCGGTTTTCCAATGAGGAGATCTTCAGGCTGATCCCCGTGTTCAACCGCTACCCCCTGGCGGAGGTGATCCTCCACCCCAGAACCGGGGTCCAGATGTACGAGGGCGTTCCGGATATCGACGTTTTCGAACGCTGCCTCGAGGCCCTCCGCCCTCCGGTCGCCTACAACGGCGACATCACCCGCCTTTCGGATTTCACCCGCCTGTCGGAACGTTTTCCGACCGTCGACCGGTGGATGATCGGCCGGGGCGCCCTCATCAACCCCTTTCTGGCGGCTTCGATTAAGTCGGGGAATGACGATTTTCCCGACAGGATCGGCACCTTCCACAGATTTCACGATGCCCTGTTCAGCGCTTACCGGGAGGTCTATAGCGGCCCGGCCCATCTCGTGGACGGGATGAAGGGCTTCTGGTTCTATTTTTCCCAGGCCTTTGAAGACACCCACAAACTGGTCAAGGAGATCCGCAGGGTCCGCTGCCCCGAGCACTACCTGGCGCGGGTCACCCGCTTTTTTGAAGCAGAGGCGGTGTGGCGCAACCCGGCCCCGGATCCGGCGTAACCGTTTTTTGGAGGAACCCCCAGGCATGCCGGATGATTCCATGGACCTTTTTGACTATCAGGCCGAAGCCGAGTCCCGGGGATCCCGGCCCCTGGCGGAGCGGATGCGGCCCCGGGAGCTTGCGGATTTCATCGGCCAGGAGAGCGTGGTCGGCGAAGGCTCCCTGATCCGGCACGGGGTGGAGACCGACCGGATCTTTTCCATGATTCTCTGGGGCCCCCCGGGGTGCGGGAAAACGACCCTCGCGGGCATCCTCACGGCAAAAACCCGGTGCCACGTCGTCCAGTTCTCGGCGGTGCTGTCCGGGGTCAAAGACATCCGGGCCGTCATCGAGGAGGCCAAAAGGCAGCGCCACATCCACCAGAAGCGGACGGTGCTCTTCGTCGACGAAATCCACCGGTTCAACAAGAGCCAGCAGGACGCCTTCCTCCACCACGTGGAGCGGGGCCTGATCACCCTCATCGGGGCCACTACGGAGAACCCGTCCTTCGAGATCATCGCCCCCCTCCTCTCCCGGTGCCGGGTCATCACCCTGAGCGCCCTTTCCGCTCCCGCCCTCACCGACCTCATCCACCGCGCACTGCGAGATGCGGAAAACGGGTTGGGGGCGCTGAACCTCTCCATCACCCCGGAGGCCTGCGCCCACCTGGTCCGCGTGGCCGACGGCGATGCCCGGTCGGCCCTCAACAACCTGGAGATCGCCGCCCACCTGGCCACGGCGGGAGCCCGGCGGGAGATCGGGATCGCCGATACGGAAAAGGCCCTGCTGAACGCGGCGCCGCGCTACGACAAGTCCGGAGAGGCGCATTTCAACCTGATCTCCGCCTTCCACAAGAGCCTCCGGGGCAGCGACCCGGATGCGGCTCTCTACTGGCTCGCCCGGATGATCACGGCCGGGGAGAACGCCCTGTATGTGGCGCGCCGCATGGTCCGATTCGCCTGCGAGGACGTGGGCGCCGCAGACCCCTATGCCCTCCGGGCAGCCCTGGACGCGGCGGAGGCCTACCGGTTTCTGGGCAGCCCCGAGGGCGACCTGGCCCTGGCCCAGGCGGCCGTCTACCTGGCCACGGCGCCCAAGAGCAACAGCGTCTATACCGCTTATGGCGAGGCCTGCGAAACCGCACGAGAAACCGGCTCCCTTCCGGTCCCCCTCCATATCCGGAACGCCCCGACATCCCTGATGAAGGGCATGGGCTACGGAAAGGGATATCAATACGCCCACGATCACAAGGATGCCTTCGTGGCACAGGACTACCTGCCCGAACCCCTCCAGGGCCGCCGGTTCTACACCCCTTCCGACCGGGGGTACGAGCAGACCATCCAGGCGCGCCTGGACGAGTGGCGCCGGACGGCGTCCGGCAAAAAAAGGGGGCCGCCTTGACGATTCTCCGGGAGGCATATATGTTAGAGGCTGAATAGTGAAGGCAATAGGCTATGGGCGATAGGTGATAGGTGATAAGGGCTCGACTTTCGCGCCTCTTTGATACCAGCGGGTTGTGAAAGTCGCGATGCATATCAGGATGTTTACGATATTATTTCCTGCCTATTGCCTATAGCCTATAGCCTATAGCCTTAACCTTTCGTCTATCCCCTTAACCGAAGGTGGTTATGGACAGCATCCGCACCCGCAACACCGACGCAGCCGCCCGCCGTCTGGTGGTTCTCCCCTTCGGGAAATCGGTGGAGATCGCCTATAAAAGCCTCAGGGTCCGCTTTTTCAGGTCGATGATCACCACCGCAAGCCTCGTGCTGGCCGTTTCCTTCCTGAGCTTCATCCGCGTGGGCAACGACATAGCCAACGGCTTTCTCGCCGGGGGCGATCCGGTGCTCCGTCAGGCCCTGATCCTGGCCGGCTACGACCTGGAGGAGAACGACACCCGCGTGGAGGAGAGCCCCAAGCAGCGCTGGCTCATCATCCTCTCCCTCCTGGTCTGCGTGGTGGGGATCGTCAACGCCCAGCTCATGGCCGTCACCGAACGGTTTCGGGAGATCGGCACCATGAAGTGCCTGGGGGCCTTGGACCGCTTTGTGCTGCGCCTGTTTCTGCTCGAAGCCGGGATGCAGGGGATCGTGGGCGCCGGCATCGGCGCGGTCGCAGGTGCCGCCGCGGCCCTTCTGAACAGCCTGGTCCGATTCGGGGCCGCGGCCTTTGTAGGCATGCCGTGGCCCGACATGACGGCGTCCATCGCAACCGCCGCGGCCACCGGGTGCCTGCTCAGCCTGGCGGGGGTGCTCTATCCGGCCCTGGTGGCCGCGAAAATGGCGCCGGTGGAAGCCATGCGGGTCGAACAGTGAGCGAAAGAGGGAACCAATGACGGAAACCCACCATATCGTCCGCGTCGCCAACGTTACCAAAACCTTCAAGATGGGCAAGATGATCCTCCAGGCTCTCAAGGGGATCAGCCTCGAGATCGCCACCGGCGACTACATCTCCATCATGGGCCCTTCGGGCTCCGGGAAAAGCACCCTCTTCAACATGATCGGCGGTCTGGACAAGCCGTCCAGCGGAAAGGTATTCATCGACGAGGTGGACATCGCACAGTTGGACGCCTATGAGCTGGCATGGCTCCGGTGCCGCAAGATCGGGTACATCTTCCAGACCTTCAACCTCATTCAGGTCATGACCGCCCTGGAGAACGTGACCCTCCCCATGACCTTCGCCGGTATGAACAACGACGCCGCCGTGGAAAAAGGAATCAAGCTCCTCGAGATGGTCGGCCTGGGAGACCGCTTCCGCCATAAGCCTTCGGAGCTGTCCGGCGGTCAGCAGCAGCGGGTGGCCGTGGCCCGGTCCCTGGCCAACGACCCGGCCATCATTCTGGCCGACGAACCCACGGGGAACCTCGACCTGACCACCGGCGAGGAGATCATCACCCTCCTGAAACGCCTGAGCGAGGAGACCGGGGTCACGGTTATTTCGGCCACCCACGACTTCAAGATGCTGAACGTTTCGGACCAGGTGATCTGGATCCGGGACGGGCTGGTGGACAAGATCGAAAACCGCGAGGACCTCTCCATATCCGTCGGCCGGATCGGCGGCCGGGAGCAGGTCCGTTGAAGGGCCGGGGGATCCCGGGCCGGGCGGTCGGCATCCTTTTGCTGATCGCTTTCCTTGCGGCCCCCGCCGCAGGGGAAGACAACCCGGAAACCATGGCCCTGGAGCTCCGCAAGACCATCGAAACCCTGGCCGGGCTCGAAGACCGCAGCACCGGCACCGACGGCTGCAGCCGCGCGGCCGGGATCATCGCGACGGCCTTTTCGGAACTGGGGATCGAAACGGTCGACCGCTTTCAGTACGCCCTCCCCGTCCGCGGCCCCGGGCGGGGCGCCCTCACCGTTTCGGGCCGCACCGTTCCCCTCCTGCCCCTGCAGACCAATGCCGTCACCCCCGAGACCATTCCTCCCGAGGGGATGTCCGGCCCGCTCTACTATGTGGGGTCAGGGGCGCTCGCCGACTTCAACGGGAAGGAGATCGCCGGCGCCATTCTGCTCATGGACCTGGGCTCGGGAAAAAACTGGCTCCACGCCGCCGATTTCGGCGCCAAAGCCTTGATCTACATCGATACAGGAACCCGCTCCAGGGTCTATTTCGAAGACAAGCAGGAACTCTCCCCGATCATGTTTCCCCGGTTCTGGATGCCCCTGGAACAGGCCCGGAATCTTTTCGGCCGCTTTGAATCCGCCCCCGGCGGGGCCGTGGCCGAACGGGTCGTCCTGTCCTCCGACGTCAGGTGGACGGAGGCCGAGGCCGAGCATGTCTATGCCCTGATCCCGGGGGCCGACCCCGTCCTTTCGGAGGAGCTGGTCATCGTCGAGGCCTTCTACGACAGCACGCCGGCCGTCTTCACCCGCTCACCCGGGGCGGACGAAGCCACGGGCGCGGCCGCGCTCCTGGCCCTGGGCCGGCATCTTACGGCCCGTCCCCCGGCCCGGTCCGTGCTTCTGGTGGCCACCAGCGGACATGCCCAGGGACTCCACGGCATGCGCGAGATGATCTGGAGCATCCGGACCCCCACCAAGGAGATGCGGAAAGAAGAGAAGCGGCTGAAAGACCTCCGGAAGGACTGCCGCGGCATGCTGGAGATTCTCGCCGGGATTTCTCCGGACGGACCCGCAGGCGACACGGACGACCTTGCGCTGCAGGAGGCCCTGGCCGAACGGATCAAGACCGAGGTGGACGCCCTTTCCCAGCGGCTGATGGCCCTCCGGATGGCGAAGAAGGAGGACCAGGACCCCGCAGCCATCCAGGCCCTGGCCGAAGAACGGATGATGCTTCGCCGCCTGGGATGGCGCTCCCGGTTCGACGGGCTCTCAGGACCGGAAAAAGCGGCCCTGAGCCGGCTGATCCGCCTGGCCGCGGGGGATTTCGAAAGGATCCTGGGCGACACCCAAAACCAGCTCCGCCGCGTAGACAGCCAGAAGCGCTTCCGGGGGACCGTCAAGGCCCGGGAGCTTGCCGCCGTGATCTCCCTGCATCTATCCAGCCGCGGGGACGGCGTCGGGGCCTTCAACGACGGGTGGCTTTACGACATCAAGCCCCAGATCAACCGGGTGGGGCCATACGCCGCCGTCGAAGAGATCCTCCGCCGGGCTGCTGCAGATCCCGAAAATTCCGCCGGGATGGCGGCCTACCGGGACACCCTGCGGCCCAGCGCCCTCCGGTCGTGGCAGAGCTACCTCGTGGACAGGCCGGCGATGGGCGGCGAGGTTGCCGCCCTGGCGGGCTATCTCGGGTTGACCCTGGCCACGGTCAACGACGCCCGGATCCTGTGGGGAACGCCCGACGACCTGCCTGCCGCCGTGGACATGGAGTATGCGGCGAGGCAGGCCCGCCGCGTCTTCTGCCTGATCGACGCCCTGGCCCATGCGCCGGAGAACTACAGCGGCGAACTTCCCCGGGACGGCTTCTCCACCGTCACCGGCCGCGCCAGGCGCCTTCGCCACGGGGAGTTATTCCCTGACCAGGCCGCGGAAGACACCGTGATCCTGGCCTTCCAGGGCCGGGGCCGGTATCATGCCATGACCGACGCCCAGGGCATCTTCCGGCTCAAAGGGGTCGCCGAAAAGCGGCTGATGCTCGACAAGGTCATCATCGAGGGATACCGATTCGACGCCAAGACCGGAGAGGTCGTCTGGGCCGTCGACAAAAACCAGACCGGGAAACCGGCCTATCGGCTGAAGATGCAGCGCCAGAACATGGAGACGGACCTGGTCATGTTCGCGGCCCGGCAGACCACCCTCTTCAACCTCCTGGAGCCCCGGAACTTCCGCTACCTGACCAAAATCCAGCTCATCGACGGGAGGCGGGAGTCCCTTCCCCTCCGCTACTGGTACAGCCGGATCGACACCCGGGCCTCCACCATCGCCGCCGTCCATCTGGAGCCCGGAACCTATCTGAAGCTGACCCTCTCGGATTCGGTCCTGAGCAAGAAGATGGTCCTCCTCAACGCCGACGGCGACGATCCCCACGGCATGGGCTACCGCGTCGACGACTGGCCCGCCGTCCACCACACCAGCTTCAGGGTGGCGCGGGACATGTGGACCCTCCTGACGCCCCGCATCCGGAACCTGGAGGCCCACGGCATCCATGACCAGAAGATCAACGCCCTCTGGAAAGAGGGGACCGATGCTCTGAAACAGGCCGAAACCGCCCTCGAAAACCTCCGATACGACCGCTTCACGGAAGCGGCCCTGACATCCTGGGCGCTGGCCGACCGGGTCTACAACCAGGTGGAAAAGACCCAGAAGGACGTTCTGTTCGGCGTCCTCTTCTACATCGCCCTTTTTGTGCCCTTCGCCTTCTGCGCCGAGCGGCTCCTGTTCGCCTTTCGCAGCATCAACCGGCGGATCGTCGCATTCCTGTCCATCCTCATGCTCCTCATCGCCGTCATCTACCAGGTCCACCCGGCCTTTCAGCTCGCCTACAGCCCCACGGTGGTCATCCTGGCCTTTTTCATCATGGGGCTCTCCCTCATGGTTTCCCTCATCGTCTTCGTTCGATTCGAACAGGAGATGGTTCTGCTGCAGCGGCGGGCAACGCAGATGCGGGCGGAGGAGATCAGCCGCTGGAAGGCCTTCACGGCCGCCTTCTTTCTGGGCGTAAGCAACCTGAAGCGCCGCAGGATCCGGACCGGCCTGACCTGCGCCACCCTCATCATCCTGACCTTCACCATCATGAGCTTCACCTCCGTCAAATCGACCCGCCTTCACGCCCGGCTGCTGTTCCAGAATACGGCCCCCTACCAGGGATACCTGATCAAGAGCTTCAACTGGCAGGACCTGCCGCCGGAGGCGCTGGGCATCCTGACCAACGCCTTCGCCGGGAAGGCCGCGGTGGTCCCCCGCATCTTCCTGGAGGATGAGGACAGGACCCGTGCCACCGCCATCCCCATCCAGTTCCGGGACAGGGTCTTCGAAGCCCGGGGGATGACGGGGCTCTCCCCTCTGGAGCCCGAGGTCACCGGCTTGGACCGGGCGCTCACGGCCGGGAAATGGTTTTCCCGGGATGACGAGCGGGCCGTCCTCCTGCCCGAGCGGATCGCCCGGAGCCTGGGCATCCCGTCGGACGGTTTCGATGATCCCTCCGGGAATGTCATGGTATCCATCTGGGGGGTACCCTTCCGCGTGGCGGGCATCCTGTCCTCGGAAAAACTTCAGGCCCTCCCGGACCTGGACGGTGAAATTCTGACGCCTGTGACCTTTCCTTCCGAGGTCACCGCCGAGATGACCGAGGCGGAGATGGACGCCGTGGAATCCGGCGAGGACATCCAGTCCTTCCAGAGCCGGTATCAGCACACCCCGGCCGACATGACGGTGATCGTTCCG
Organism: Desulfococcus sp.; assembly: GCF_041737845.1. Lineage (GTDB taxonomy): Bacteria > Desulfobacterota > Desulfobacteria > Desulfobacterales > Desulfococcaceae > Desulfococcus. Next base: position 13,995 of record NZ_JBGSQX010000145.1, on the reverse strand, counting down.
GCCGGGCTGCTCCTGGCCCACGGCGGGCGCCTCAAAGGGGCCGCCGTCCGCCCGTTCGCCCCGGAGACGATCCCGGAAACCGCCCGAAGGCTGTCGGACCGGTTCGGCCTGTCCCTCTTCAGCGGCGAACCCGAGGGGACCTTCCTCCATCAGGCCAGCGACACCCTGAACTACAGCGGGGTCCCCAATATCCTGATCCCGCTCATTATCGCCGTCCTGATCGTTCTGAACACCATGATCGGCAGCGTATACGAACGCAAACGGGAGATCGCCGTCTATACCTCGGTAGGCCTGGCGCCCTCCCACGTGTCGTTCCTGTTCATCGCCGAGGCCATGGCCTTCGCCGTCCTGAGCGTTGTCCTGGGGTATATCCTGGCCCAGGTGTCGGCCAGCCTGTTCGCGGGCACCGCGCTCTGGTCCGGCATCACCGTCAACTATTCCTCCCTCGCCGGGGTCGCCTCCATGATCCTGGTCATTCTGGTGGTCCTCGTCTCCGTGATCTATCCCTCCAGAATGGCGGCCGAAATCGCCATCCCGGACGTCAACCGCTCCTGGTCCCTGCCCGAGATGGGCGACAACAAGATCGAGCTCTGCCTGCCCTTTCTCGTGAAATACCATGAGCACGACAGCATCGCAGAATTTCTGGCCGCCTATTTCAGGGGGCACCGGGACGTTTCCCACGGCATCTTCTCCACCGACGAGATCCTCTCCGAGCCGGTGCCCGGCAGCACCGACCTCAACGGCCGGGCCTGCATTCAACTGCGGGCCCGCGTGTGGCTGGCGCCCTTCGATTTCGGCATCATGCAGAAGGTCCAGATCGTTTTCTGTCCGTCCGAAGAGAACGAGGGGTTCCTGGAGATCCGGGTGCTGATGGTCCGGGAGACCGGCGAGGCCAATGCCTGGAAGCGCATCAACAAGGCCTTCATCCATGCCCTCCGCAAACAGCTTCTGGTATGGCGTTCCCAGGACGACGGCACGCGGGAGAGGTATGCGGCGGAGGAAGGGTGAAAAACGGGTTCACCGGGGGAAAAAAAATTATAGATTTCCCTTGAAAGAAACCCATACAGGGATTAATGTCCGTCAATTGTGTTCCAGTGCCGCGCACAGCGCCGTTCAGATCATGGTTTCGGCCGACCGGCCATGGCGACTCAAGATCTGCCGACACGGGACATGCGTTCGAACCGCCTTTTCTGAAAGCCGATTGAAACCATGCCGACGTTTTTCCGCGCTGCCGAGACGTCCTGCCGCACCTTCCCGCAGCACGAAATTCAAGGCCGTGCCTGCCGGCCGACATGAAAAGCCGCCATTTGAGAAAATTCTACCGCCTGAAAGGGACCGTTACATGAGAGTGTCAAAGATCGTCATCCTGTCGATTCTTATGGGGTATCTGCTCGTATCCATCGCCGCCGCCGCCGAAAAGGACGCCAAAAAACCGGAGGCGCCGCCCGAGGCCAAGCCCGCGGCCAATGCGGCCAGCAAAGAAGAGAAGCCACAGAACCCCGTTGCCGCCGTGGTCAACGGCACCAAGATCAGCCGCAAGGCCCTGGACCGTGAACTCACCATGGTCACCCAGCGCATGAACAGCCAGGGACAGCAGATCGGTCAGGAGCAATTCGACAAGGTGCGAAGCAACGTTCTGAACAACATGATCGACCGGGAACTGCTGTATCAGGACGCCCTGAAAAACGGCATCAAGGTCGACAGCAAGGCCGTCGATGCCCAGCTCGACAAAATGAAAAAGAACTTCCCCGGAGATGACGAATACCGGAAGGCCCTCGAGATGATGAACACGAGCGAGGCCGACCTGAAGGCCAACATCACCCAGGGCATGGTCATTCAGCAGCTCATCGAATCCAAGGTGACCCCCCAGATCCAGATCACCGACGCCCAGAACAAGGAATTTTACGACACCCACCCGGAGCTGTTCAAAAAGCCCGAACAGGTCAAGGCAAGCCACATCCTGATCAAGGCCGAACCCTCCGCCGCCGAGGCGGACAAGGCCGCCGCCCGGAAAAAGATCGAGGAGGTCCAGGCAAAACTCAAGAAGGGCGAAAAGTTCGATGCCCTCGCCAAGCAATATTCCGAATGCCCGAGCAGCGAGAAGGGCGGCGACTTGGGCTATTTTTCCCGGGGCCAGATGGTCAAACCCTTCGAGGATACCGCCTACGCGATGAAACCGGGCGATGTGAGCGACATCGTCACCACCCAGTTCGGCTATCACCTGATCCAGGTCACAGACAAGAAGCCCGAGTCGACGACCGCCTACGATGAGACCAAGACCAAAATCGGGAACCACCTGAAGCAGGAGAAGATGATCGAGGGCGTGAATGCCTATATCCAGAAACTGAAGGCCGACGCCAAAATCGAGGTGCTCCTGTAAATCGGATGATTGGACCGTAGGGGCGCATGGCCATGCGCCCCTAGGCGTCTCACCCGGACGAACGGACGGGCGCATGGACGGGCGCATCGCCACGCGCCCCTACGCGTCTCACCCGGATGCATGGACGGGCGCATGGCCATGCGCCCCTACGGACACCTTGCGCGACATCGACCGCCCATGAAACAGCACCCCAACGATCTCACCACGGCCCCCATCCCCAGGCTCATCCGCAGGATCACCATCCCGGTCAGCATCGGCCTTTTTTTCAACACCATGTACAATGTGGTGGACACCTATTTCGGCGGGCTCATCTCAACGACGGCCCTGGCGGCCATGTCCCTGTCCCTGCCGGTCTTCTTCATCATCATCTCCATGGGCAGCGGTATCTCCACCGGCGCCACGGCCCTGATCGCCAACGCCCTGGGCGCGGGAAAACGGGACGAGGCCCGCCTCTACGCCTTTCAGGGCATCACCTTCGGCGCCGTCATCTCGGTGGCCCTGTCGTTTCTCGGGATGGCCGCGGCCCCCCACCTCTTCCGGATACTGGGCGCCGACGAGGCCTACCTTGCCATCTGCCTGACCTACATGGACATCCTGTTCAAGGGGACGATCTTTTTCATCCTGGTCTACATGCTGAACGCCGTCCTGAACGCCATGGGAAATACCCGCACCTATCGGAATTTCCTGATCATCGGCTTCCTCCTGAACGTCATCCTGGATCCCTGGTTCATCTTGGGCGGATGGGGGGTCCCGGCCATGGGGGTTGCCGGCATCGCGCTCGCGACCGTGCTCGTTCAGGTGATCGGGTGCGTCTATCTGGGGATCCACGTCCGGAAGACCGGGCTCTTTGCAGGCGGCACCCCGCGGGAGTTCCTGCCCCGGCCCGCCCCGTTCATGGAGATCGCCCGCCAGGGGTTTCCGGCCAGCCTCAACATCATGACCATCGCCATAGGGGTCTTTGTCATCACCTACTTCATCAGCGGCTTCGGAAAAGCGGCGGTGGCCGCCTACGGCGTGGGGATGCGCATCGAGCAGATCGTTCTCCTGCCCGCCATCGGCCTCAACACGGCCACCCTGACCCTGATCGCCCAGAATTATGGTGCGCGCCGGTTTGACCGCATCCGGGAGATCCTCCGGAAATGCCTCGCCTACGGCGTTGCCATGGCGGCCTGCGGCGGCGCCGCTGTCTTTCTCCTTTCCGGGCGGCTCATGTCGCTCTTCTCGGAAGACCCCGCCGTGATCGCCGTCGGCACGACCTACCTGAAAATCGAAGCCCTGGTGCTTGCCGCCTATGTCGTCCTCTTCGTCTGCGTCGCGGCGCTGCAGGGGGTGAAGCGGCCCTTGTTCGCCGTGGTGATCGGCCTGTTCCGGCAGATCATCGCGCCTGTTGCCGTGTTCTATTTTCTCACCCGCATGCACGGCGTCGGCGTTCAGGGCATCTGGTGGGGGATCTGCGGCATCACCTGGACCGCGGCCGTCATCGCCTTTTTTTACGCCCGGGGGAAAATCCGCAACCTCCTCGGGGAATAAATTCTGTTTTCGTTTTCAGTTACAAGATGCTATATTTTCCCGAAAGACGGACGAATCGAGGCAGCGACGCAGGGAAGGGCGCACGCGGGGGGCACCCCTTGAGCCTTCACCCTTCTGCCTAACCCTTCATGCAACGGTATCGATGGGCACCCCTCAACACGACCATGAGACCATCCGCCTCCGGGCCCTCATTCTTGGCATTCTCCTTGCCGTGGGGATGTGCGCCATCACCCCGTACAACAATGACTACCAGCAGGCCACCCCACTGGGCGGCGGCCACTTTCCCCTGGCGCCGTTTTTCCTGCTGGTCTGGCTGACCCTTCTCACCGCGCTGTCGGGAAAGGTCTTCACGCGCGCCCTGCTCACGGGAAAGGAGCTGCTGATCGTCTGGATGCTCATGCTCCTGGCATCGGGCATCGCGTTTACCGGACTGGTCCGGACCTTCTTCATCAACCTGACGGCGCCCTACCATTTCGCCACCGTGGGCAACGCCTGGAAGGAGGTGCTCCAGCCGATCCTTCCCATAGCCTGGTACCCGGCCGACCGCCAGTCCATCGAAAGCCTCTATAACGGGCTTTCCGGGGGAAGGCGGATGGGATGGTGGGAGGTCATCGCCGGCATCCCCTGGCACGCATGGGTCGGCCCGCTCCTGGTATGGAGCGTCTTCATCCTGCTCTGCTACGGCGTCATGATCTGCCTCGTCAACCTGTTCAGCCGGCAGTGGATCTACAACGAACGGATGAACTTTCCCCTCCTCCGGGTCCCCCAGCTCATGGAGGAGGCCTTGGACGAACACCACCTCGGGCGGTTTTTCGGGAACCGCTTCCTGCTGGCCGGCCTCATGGTCCCCATCTTCCTCCATACGATCAACGGTCTCAATTTCTATTTTCCGGAGGTCCCCCAGATCCCCACCCTGATCCTGGCCGGACCCTACTTTCCCCAATACGGCCTTTTTTCCGGCTTTCACAAGATGAAAATCCATCTCTACCCGGCATTTATCGGCTTCGCGTTTCTCACCTCCCGGCAGATCTCCTTTTCCTTCTGGTTTTTTTTCATCGCCGGCGGCCTGCTCATGGGGCTTCTGTCCGTCCTGGGCTACACCATCCCGGAAGCGGCGCTGGGCATCACCTTCGGCCCGACCCTCACCCGGCCCGAGGAGACCCAGATGATCGGGGCCTACGGCGTCTTCTTTGTCTTCATCCTCTGGCTGTCGCGGTACCACCTGCGGGACATCCTCCGACAGGCGGTGGGCCTTGACGCGGCCCCGGCGCCGGTGACGGAGTGGTTTACGGTCCGCACCGCCTTCTGGGGAAGCATCGCGGGCATATCGGGAATCATCCTCTGGTGCTGGGTGTTTCGCATGCCCCTCCTCGTATCGGCCCTGATGATCGGCGCCTGCTTCATGGTCATGCTGGTGGCAAGCCGCGTCATCTGCCAGGGCGGCATCGCCTATTTCACCCTCACCATGGCCCCCATCGACGGCCTCCTCGCCCTGTTTGGCCCCAAGTTCTTCACCCAGGCGGGGCTTCTCGGGGCGGCGGTGATCCAGAAGGTCCTTTTCGTCGATCTCCGGGAGGCCCTCATGCCCTCCCTCGTCCACGCGAGCAGCCTCACCCAGCGGACGGGAAACCGGCGGACGATCTTCGGCGCCATGCTGGTTACGCTGATTCTGGCCGTCGTGGTTTCCTTTGTCGCCATGCTGGCCCTGTGCTATAAATTCGGGGCGCGGGAACTGCAGATGGACTGGGCCGTCCAGACCACCACCACGGTTTACGACAACGTTCAGCGGTTGATCGAAACGCCCCCCCCGCGCTCGGATTGGGTCATGATCTTCTCGGCCGCCGGGGCCGTCGTCATGCTGGTCCTGGTCATCTGCTATCACCGATTCTACTGGTGGCCGATCCATCCCATCGGATACCTGACCACCTACAGTTCGGCCACGCGGATTCTCTGGATCAGCTTCTTCATGGGGTGGCTCGCCAACGCCCTTTGCATACGGTACGGCGGGGTGGTGCTCTTCAAGCAGCTCCGATACTTTTTCATCGGGCTCATCATCGGGGATTTCATGATGGGCGGGGCCTGGGCGGTGGTCGGCCTGTTCGGCGAGGCGAGCTACCAGGTGCTGCCCAATTGAGGCCACGCCGCAACGGCGACGTCTGCATCACATTTTGGATACGGGAAAGGACCAACGGATGACACGCAAGAAATGGATGATCGCCCTGGCCGCGGCGGGGTGGCTTACCCTGGCGGCACTGCCGGCCGCCTACGGCGGCTATTACTGGGAGATGATCGAGGTTCAGGAGGGGATGGGCATGCCCGAGGGGATGCCCGCGAATCTGCCCCAGGCGGTGAAGGACCAGTTCGCGCGCACCACGGAGCGGACGGTGCGGCATTACGCCGGCGACGACGGCTACCGGACCGAGGACGGCGAGATGATCATGATCATGGATTACCGCACCATGACCGTCTTCAGCATCGATCCCGGAGAGAAAACCTATTTCCGAGTGGACATTCAGAATCTTGGCCAGGACCAGCCGGTGGTGGGCGAGATGGCCCGGGTCATGAAGCAGAGCATCACCATCACCCCCAGCGACGAGGTCCGGAAGATCGCCGGGTACGCCTGCCGGAAATACACGGTCTCCTCCATGATGGGAAACGGCGAATACTGGGCCTCGAAGGAGGTCAAAGCCTATCCCTACCTGAAAAGTTCGGCGGAGAAGATGGGCCGAGCCATGGCGGCAAACCCCATGTTTGCGCAGATGAACCTGGGGGATCTGATCTCACGGATCGAGGGGTTTCCGGTCCGGACGATGATGAACGTCATGGGCGCCACGACCACGGTTACGCTCAAGCATATCGAATCGCGCGATCTCGACAAGGCCCTTTTCCAGATTCCCGCGGGCTATGCCGAAGAATCCATGCCCGCGTTCGAATGACGGTGACCCCATGAGCCCCGAAACACACCCCTGATGTACGAAGACAAGGAACTCCAGGAATATCGGGACCTGCTCCCGCAGCCGACGCACTTTGCGGAGGGCTTCGACTGGAAGACTGTCGTGGGCGCCGTCTTCATCGGCTTTCTCATGATGCCGGGGAGCATGTACCTGCAGCTCGTCATCGGCTCCGGCATCGGGCCGGCCGCCCGGTGGGTGACCATCATTCTCTTCGCCGAGGTCGCCAAGCGCTCCTACACCGAACTCAAGCAGCAGGAGATCTTCCTGCTCTATTACATGGCCGGGGCCGCTCTGGCCTCGCCCTTCCAGGGCCTCCTGTGGAGCCAGTACCTGGTCCAGTCCGACGCAGCCCGGATGCTGGGGCTTGCGGAATTCATCCCCGCATGGGTCGCGCCGCCGGCCGATTCCATATCCATGATCGAACGGACCTTTCTCCACCGGGACTGGATGATCCCCATCCTCCTTCTGGTCGGCGCCCAGATCATCCAGCGCGTGGACCACTTCGGGCTCGGATACGCCCTCTACCGGATCACCTCCGACGTGGAGAAGCTCCCCTTTCCCATGGCCCCCGTCGGCGCCCTGGGCACCATGGCCCTCGCCGAATCAACCGAGGACAAGCAGAAGAGTTGGAAATGGCGGGTCTTCTCCATCGGGGGCGTCATCGGCCTTGCCTTCGGCGCCGTCTACGTCCTGCTCCCCACGGTATCGGGGCTCGTGTTCACCGAATCGATCCGGCTGATCCCCATCCCCTGGGTGGAGCTGACGCGCCACACCGAGAATATCCTGCCGGCCGTGGCTACCGGCATCCAGCTTGACATCGGCCTCATCTTCATCGGCATGGTCCTGCCGTTCTGGGCCGTCATCGGCGGGCTGATCGGGCTCGTCATCACGGTGGCCGCGAACCCCTTCCTTTACCAGTGCGGCATCCTGAAGCGCTGGCACCCCGGCATGGGGACCGTCGACACGGTCTTTGCCAACAACTTCGACTTCTACATGAGCTTCGGCATCGGCCTGGGGCTCTCCATCGCCCTCGTGGGCATCTGGCACGTCGTCAAATCCTTCGGGAAGACCGGCGGCCCCCATCGCGGCAGCTTCAAAGACCTCTTTCATCCCCCGCCCGGCCGGGGCGACTTCAATTTCTGGATCTCCATCGGCATCTACGTTTTCTCCACTTCCGCCTACGTCCTGATGTGCGTGTGGCTGGTCCCCAATTTTCCGTGGATCTTCTTCATCCTCTACGGGTTCCTCTACACCCCGATCATCTCGTACATCACCGCGCGGATGGAGGGGATCGCCGGGCAGTTCGTGAGCCTTCCCCTGGTGCGGGAGGCCAGCTTCATCGCGGGGGCCAAATACTTCGGCTACCAGGGCATCGAGATCTGGTACGCGCCCATCCCCTTCCACAATTACGGCAAGGCAACGGTGGATTTCCGGGAAATCGAGCTGACCGGCACCAGCATCCGGGGCATCATCAAGGCCGAGATCGTGGTCTTCCCGGTGGTGATGATCGCAAGCCTCCTCTTCTCCCAGTTCATCTGGCAACTGGCGCCCATCCCGTCCAGCAACTACCCCTATGCCCAGGAGCTGTGGCACCTTCAGGCCCTGAACACCCTCCTGATGCAGACCTCCACCATGGAGGGCGACTCGGCCTTCTTCCAGGCCCTGAACTTCGTCTACATATCGACGGGAATGGGCTTCGGCGTCGTCACCTATATGGTCCTGGCCTTTTTCGGCCTGCCGGTCATGCTGGTCTACGGGGTGGTCCGGGGGCTGGGCCAGAGCACCCCGCACGGCATGATCCTCGAGGTGGCCGGTGCCTTTCTCGGCCGGTTTTTCTTTCTGAGACGTTACGGGGCCATGTGGCGCCAGTATGCTCCGGTGCTGCTGGCGGGCTTCTCCTGCGGCATGGGGCTCATGGGGATGTTCGCCATGGGATTCACCCTCATTCTCAAATCGCTGGGACGTCTGGCCTACTGACGTCCGGACGGACTCCGAACACCTTAACGGATTGGATCGGGAGGAAAAGAGCACGATGAAGAAACGTTTCAGGGCGGCCATCGGTATTGCCATGATAGGGGCCTGCCTCGCGGCTGCGCCCCCCGCCCGGGCCGAGGTCGGCGGGATCCTGTGGCAGTTTCAGCGGGGAAGCGGCTTCGAGGCATCTCCGGCCCTCTCGGACGACGGAACCGTCTACATCGGGTCGGACGACGACAGGCTTTACGCCGTCGACCGGGACGGCGCGGAGATCTGGCAGTTCGTAACCGGCGGCGACATCGTCTCCTCCCCGGCCGTGGGCGCGGACGGCACCCTATATGTGGGATCGAAGGACGGCGCCCTCTATGCCGTGGACCGGAACGGACGGGAGAAGTGGCGGTATGCCGCGGACGGCGAGATCGTCTCCTCACCGGCCATCGGAGCCGACGGCACCCTTTACGTCTGTGCCGACGACGGCTTTGTTTACGCCGTCGAAGACCGCGACACGGCGTCGGCACTCCGGTGGCGCTTCCGCACGCTTGACGCGGTCCGATCCTCTCCGGTGACGGTGCGCGACGGCACCCTCTATGTCGGGTCGGACGATGATCACCTTTACGCCATCGCCGACGACGGCGAGCTGAAATGGCGGTATCGGACGGGCGGGGACATCCGCTCCACCCCTGCCGTCGGAGCGGACGGGACCCTCTACGTGGGATCCGACGACGGCTTTCTGTACGCCCTTACGGATGCGGGGGCCGAAGGACGCCTGAAATGGCGATTCGAGACCGGGGGCCCGGTTCGCTCCTCCCCCACGGCAGGCAACCGCAATCTCGTCTATGTGGGATCCGACGACGGCCTTCTCTACGCCCTTCGGGACGGCGCTCCATCCCGCACCCTGGAATGGACGTTCGAGACCCAGAGCCCCATCCGGTCTTCTCCGGTCATCGGGGGGGACGGCAGGATCTATTTTATCGGCCTCGACGGGCTCCTCCGCGCTCTGGATGAGAACGGCGCCGAGCAGTGGCGGGTGCTGCTGAGTGAATCCTCGGGCTCGCCGGTCATCTCCCGGGACGGCACCCTCTACGTCGGCTGCGAGGCCTTCACAGGCGGCGGGTTTGTCCGGAGCGGACCCCTCTACGCCGTTGAAACCGATGCCGGCGGCATCCTCCACGAGGCGCCCTGGCCGATGTTCCGCCACGATGTCCGCCACACCGGCCGAAATGCGGCCAATCAGGGCCCCCAGGCCGATGCCGGCGGCGACCAGGAGGTCGTCGACGGCCAGCGGGTGACCCTGGACGGATCGGACTCCACGGACCCGGATTACGGCATCGCCACCTTCAGATGGCGCCAGACGGCCGGCGATCCGGTGACGCTGGACGGCGAAAACGATGCCCTGACGAGCTTTGTCGCCCCCGAGATCGACGCCTCCGGGCCGCTGACATTCGAAATCACGGTTACGGACAACGGCGGCCTGACATCGACGGATACGGCTTCCGTCTCCGTCGCGGAGGACGGCAGTTTTTGTTTCATCGACACCGCGGCTCACGGATTTTTACCATATATCCATTGACATGCCGGACCGACAATTTTATAGGCATTAAAAAAGCCATGGACCGCGGCACCTTCGCCCCATGATCCAACCCACCAAGATGGAGAACCGCTATAATGTCAGACAATTTTGAAAACGAACCCACCGAAGACGAAGAAGAGAGCTTTGCCGACCTTTTTGAATCCTTTGACGGCGACACCAGCGAGGACCTCCAGGTGGGCGACAGGGTGAAGGGGGAGATCATCGCCATCGGTATGGACACCGTCTTCGTCAATACCGGCGCCAAAATCGACGGCGCCGTGGACAAGGTCGAGCTGTTGGACGACAACGGGGAATTTCCCTACGGGATTGGCGACCTGCTGGAGCTTTACGTGGTGGCCTTCGATGAGAACGAAATGCGCCTCTCCAGGGCCTTTACCGGCGTCGGCGGCCTGAATCTGCTTCAGGATGCCCACAAGGGGCGGGTTCCCGTGGAGGGGAAGGTCAAGGAGCTCTGCAAAGGGGGCTTCAATGTCACGGTCATGGGCCGCCGCGCGTTCTGCCCGGTCAGCCAGATCGACGCCGCATACGTCGAATCCCCCGAGGATTATGTGGGTCAGACCTTTCTTTTCCTTATCACCCGGCTGGAAGAGAACGGACGGAATATCGTGATCTCCCGTCGGCGGCTCCTCGAGGAGGCGCAGGAAAAGGCTAAGAAAGCATTCCTGGACACCCTGGCGGTGGGCAGCGTCGCGTCGGGCCGCGTGGCCAACCTGATGCCTTACGGGGCCTTCGTGGAGCTGTTTCCAGGCATCGAGGGCATGGTTCACATCTCGGAACTGGGCTGGTCCCGCGTCGAAACCCCCGAGGACGTCCTCAAGAAGGGCGACCCGGTGACCGTCAAAATCATCGGCATGGAGGAGGGGAAAAAGCCGGGGCAGCTCAAGATCGCCCTCTCCATCAAACAGATTTCGGGCGATCCCTGGGAAACCGAGGCGCCCAAGTTCCGGGCCGGCGAACAGGTGAAAGGGAAGGTCACCCGGCTCACGGGATTCGGGGCCTTTGTGGAGATCGCGCCCGGGATCGAGGGGCTGGTGCACATCAGCGAGATGAGCTATACCCGCCGAGTGGCGCGCCCCGAGGACGTGGTCGCGCCCGGAGAGATCGTCACCGTGACGATCAAGGACGTCAACCTGGAGAGCCGCCGGATATCGCTTTCCCTCCGGGACGCCGAAGGGGATCCGTGGTCCGATATCGAGGAGAAGTACACCCCGGGCCAGCCGGCCGGGGGCACGGTCGAGAAAAAGGAAAAATTCGGGGTTTTCATCACCATCGCCCCGGGGGTGACCGGTCTCATGCCCCGATCCAAGATCAGCCAGTCCGCCCAGGCCGCCGAGATCGACCGGCTGAAGGTGGGCGACCCCATCAGCTTCGTCATCGAAGAGGTCCATGCCGATACCCGGAGAATCACCCTGGCCCCCACGGGCGGTGAAGAAACAAGCGACTGGAAGGCCTACTCTAAACCCCAGCCCGCCGCCCTGGGCTCCCTGGGCGAAAAGCTCAAGGAAGCGATGAAGAGCCTCAAGTGACCAGGCGTCGGATCACCCCGGCCGGCTGTGGGGGTGTCCCTCACCCCTCAGCCGGACCGGCGGGCGTATTCGAGGCCACCGGGGAAAACGCCTGCCGCAGAAAGGACTCGGCCTGGGAGACCGGCAGGGGCCTGCTGAACAGGTATCCCTGGGCCTCCTGGCACTGTTTTCCCCGCAGGTAATCCACCTGCCGCAGGGTCTCCACGCCTTCGGCGATCACCCTCAGGTCCAGGCCTTCCGCCATGGCGATGATCGCGCAGATAATGGACTGGTCGCCCGTGCCCCCGTCAATCCCGCAGATGAAGGAGCGGTCGATTTTCAGGCTGTCAATGGGCATCTCCTTCAATCGGCTCAGGCTCGAATAACCGGTGCCGAAATCGTCCACCGCGATCCGGACAGCCATCTCCTTGAGGGCGCGCAGGGTTGCGGCGATCGCCAGCGGATCCTGGGCCAGAAGGCTCTCGGTGATTTCAATCTCCAGCCGGTGCGGCTCCAGGCCGGTCTGGGATAGAACGTTCCCGACCATCCCCAGGAAATTCGGATGGGTGAACTGCTTCACGGAGACATTGACGGCGATCCGCTGGAGGGGAAGCCCGCTGTCCAGCCAGGCTCGGGCCTGCCTGCAGGCCGTGCCCAGGACCCACTCCCCGATGGCGATGATGAGGCCGCTTTCCTCGGCAATCGGGATGAATTCGATCGGCGGTACGTTCCCCAGCTCCCAATTGTTCCAGCGCAGCAGCGCCTCCATGCCGCTCAGCTCTCCGGTGACCAGGTCGAACTGGGGCTGGTAGTGAAGAGAAAATTCCTCCCTGATGGTCGCCTGCCTGAGGTGGTTCTCTATGGTCAGCCGTTTGAGCGCCGCCGCATTCATGGACTCCTGGAAGTATTTGAAGGTGTTCGCACCGGCATTTTTTGCGAAATACATGGCGAGGTCGGCATTTTTCAGGAGCGTTTCCACGTTGTCGCCGTCCTGGGGAAAGATGGCGATGCCGATGCTGGGGGTGATGATAACCTGGTGTCTGCCGAGATCCATGGGTTGGGCAAGGTGCTCCTCAATGCGCTGGGCGACCAGCCCCGCATCCTCCTCCCTCTGCAGGTCGGACAGGATCACCGTAAACTCGTCCCCGCCCAGCCGGGCCGCCATGCCGCTCGACAACGGGCGGGCGACGGTGTCCGAGCCCCGCAGGCATTTCGTGAGCCGACAGGCGATGGCCTTGAGCAGGTCGTCGCCGATGGTATGGCCCAGGGTGTCGTTGATCCGCTTGAAGTTGTCCAGGTCGATGAACAGCAGGGCGCTTTTATGGTTGCTGCGGCGCGCTTTTTCAAGCGTCTGTCCGAGCCGGTCCAGAAACAGGGCGCGGTTGGGCAGGCCGGTCAGGCTGTCATAAAAGGCCAACTGATTGAGCCGGCCCTGGACCTCGCGGTTCAGCTCCCATTTTCGGGTCATGGCATGGGCCAGTTGAAGCACCTCCACCGTGTCGAAGGGCTTCTTGAGGATCAGCAGACTGTCGGTCTCCCCCAGCACGCGCCGGATCTCCTGCCAGGAGTAGTCGGCATAGGCCGTGCACAGCACCACCTGTAAATCCGGGCATTCCCGCCAGAGCCGGCTGATGGTTTCAATCCCGTCCCAGCCCGGCGGCATGCGGCCGTCCACAAACGCCACGGCGTAAGGGCGGCCGGCGTCTCTCGCCCGCCGGACGAGTTCCAGCCCCTCCCTGCCCTGGGAGGCGTATTCGATTTCAAATACGGCGGACGCCATGGCCTGTTGCTCTGAACCAAAGAGCGCGGACTCCATGTCGAAGAGTTCATCGCCCACCGATTTTGTTTTCAAAAGTATTTTTCGGAAATCCTCGTGGATCGCGGCATTGTCGTCAATCACAAGGATGCGCTGCGGCGCGGTGTTTTTTTGAGGGTTCATCTTCTGTCTCCTGGATGGCAGGGGAGTTCAAGGGTAAATGTGGCGCCCGCGCCCGGGCCGCCGCTGTGGACGGTCAGGCTGCCGCCGAGTTCATGGGCGGCCAGTGCCCCGCTGTGCAGGCC
>NZ_JBGSQX010000063.1:0-14144 GCF_041737845.1 Desulfococcus sp. | reverse complement strand
GAAGACGGTGTGTACGGGTGTGGAGATGTTCCGGAAGCTTCTGGACGAAGGCCGGGCCGGGGACAACGTGGGTCTGCTGCTCCGGGGCACGAAGCGTGACGAGGTGGAGCGGGGCCAGGTCGTGGCAAAGCCGGGGAGCATTACCCCGCACACGAAGTTCGAGGCGGAGGTGTACATCCTGAGCAAGGAGGAGGGCGGGCGACATACGCCGTTCTTCACCGGCTACCGTCCCCAGTTCTATTTCCGGACGACCGACGTGACGGGCATTCTGACCCTGCCCGAAGGCGTCGAGATGGTCATGCCGGGTGACAACATAAAGATCACCGGGGATCTGATTACGCCGATCGCCATGGAAAAGGAGCTCCGGTTCGCTATTCGTGAAGGCGGCCGCACCGTGGGCGCAGGCGTCGTGAGCGATATTATTGAATAGCACTAAAGGAGTTTTCCCGTGAGAGTGAATATTACACTGACATGCACCGAGTGTAAGCAAAGAAATTATATGACCACCAAGAACAAGCGGACGACGCCGGACAAGCTGGAACTCAAAAAATATTGCCGATTTTGTAAAAAGCATACGCCTCATAAGGAAACCAAATAGCAGGACCGTCGCCTGATCCAACAGACGGATCATACCGGTTGCTTTACAGGCAGGTGCTTCGTGCAGGCCAGTAGCTCTAATGGTAGAGCGTCGGACTCCAAATCCGAATGCTGGGGGTTCGAGTCCCTCCTGGCCTGCCAAAATCACGTGGATATTTTATGGCGCAAGCTCAAGGCGTAGACAGGCCGCTTTGGCCGGTTAACTCTTTGAGCTTTCCATATTTTAGGAGCATAATGGGACGGTTACAGAGGACGAAGAAAACAGAGAAAAAAAAGAAGCCGGGTGAAGTCGGCGAATTGACGCCGGTGGCCGGCGAGGAAGTCGCCGAAACAACGGAAAACGCCGTTGCCGTGGTTTCCACTCCAGACACCCAGAAGAAAAAACAGCCGGTGCCTCAGAAGAAGCCTTTAACCGTGCCGATGAAGATCGGCTATCTGGAAAATTGGATCCAGTTTCTGAGGGAGTCGAAGGCTGAGCTGAAAAAGGTCACCTGGCCTTCGAAGAAGCAGACCATCGGGTCGACGGCCGTCGTGATAGTTCTCGTCGTGATTATCTCTTTGTTTCTCGGTTTAGTGGACATGACGCTGTCAAGCTTGATGCATATCGTGCTTCAGTAAATACGGAGAAAAAAATGGCGCTAAAATGGTACATCGTCCATGTATATTCAGGGTTTGAAAATAAGGTCAAGAAATCCCTGGAGGAGCGCGTCGCCACCTCTCCGCACGCGGAAAAGTTCGGCGAAATTGTCGTGCCGACAGAGCAGATCGTCGAGCTTGTAAAGGGGAAACGGAAGACATCCTCCCGCAAATTTTATCCGGGCTATATCCTGGTCCGGATGGATTTGGACGATGAAACCTGGCACATTGTGAACAACACCGATAAGGTCAGCGGTTTCCTGGGCGGTCGCGAAAAGCCCATGCCGATCTCCGATGAAGAGGCCGGAGGCATCCTCAATCGGATGCAGGCCGGCCAATTGAAGCCCAAACCCAAATTCTATTTCGAGGCCGGCGACGACGTCCGGGTGATTGATGGGCCGTTTACCAACTTCAACGGCACCGTGGAAGATGTGAATCCGGACAAAGGGAAGATAAAGGTCCTGGTGAGCATATTCGGGCGTTCCACGCCGGTGGAACTGGATTTCGTACAAGTGACAAAATTATAAGCAGGTTGGGCGGTTAGGCGGCTTGCTTGGGCCGGAGGCCTGATCCCCAAAAACGCCTTGATCAGGAGTAGATAGAGAAAGATGGCTAAAAAGGTAATCGCACAGATTAAGCTGCAGGTGACGGCGGGTAAAGCCAATCCGTCCCCTCCGATCGGTCCGGCTCTTGGACAGCACGGTGTGAACATCATGGAATTCTGCAAGACCTTCAACGCGCGAACCGCCAATGAAGAAGGAATGATCATACCGGTTGTCATCACCGTCTATCAGGATAGGTCCTTTACCTTCGTGACCAAAACACCGCCCGCCTCCGTTCTGCTGAAAAAGGCGGCGAAAATCGCCAAGGGCGCCAAAGATCCGAAACGCGACAAGGCAGGAAAGGTGACGCGTGCGCAGGTGGAGGAAATCGCCAAACTCAAAATGCCGGATTTGAATGCATACGAATTGGAAGCGGCATGCAAAATCATCGAAGGCACCGCAAGGAGCATGGGGATCGAGGTCGCTTGATCGCCAGGGATCGCGGATAAATGATCCATGCCCTGGCAAGTGGGGACACGGGCTTCAGGAACATGGATCATCAGGATAATGGATAAGGAGCAAGGATAAACGATGCCGAAGCGGGGTAAAAAATATTTAGAGGCAAAGAAAAAGTCGAATCCTGGCGAGCTTCTCGGGTTCAAGGAAGCCGTTCAGCAGGCGATTGAAACATCATTCGCAAAATTCGACGAAACGTTCGACATTGCCGTGCGGTTGGGGGTTGATCCTCGGCATGCGGACCAGATGGTCAGAGGAACGGTCGTTCTGCCCAATGGAATCGGGAAAGAGGTGAGGGTTCTCGTTTTTGCCAAGGGGGAAAAAGAGAAGGAAGCGGAAGAAGCCGGCGCCGATTACATCGGAAATGATGAGTTGATCGAAAAGATCAAGAACGGCTGGTTTGAATTCGACAAGGCGGTGGCGACCCCGGATATGATGGGACCCGTCGGGAAGATCGGCCGTCTGCTGGGGCCGAGGGGGCTGATGCCCAACGCCAAGACCGGAACCGTCACCTTTGATGTGAGCAAGGCTGTCAACGAACTGAAGGCCGGCAAGATTGATTTCCGGGTTGAGAAAGCCGGGATCGTTCATGCGCCCATGGGGAAGGTCTCCTTTGGAACGGAAAAAATTTTGCAGAATGCCGTTGCTTTTCTGGAAACCATCATGCGCCTGAAGCCGTCGGCCAGCAAGGGAGCCTATATCCGGAGCATTGCCGTATCGACGACCATGGGGCCCGGGGTCAAGGTGGATACGGCTTCCCTGAAGGAACTGGTGAAATAGCACGATTGTCAAGGAACGGCGGGCGGAGGCTTTCCCCCGGTGTTTTGATTTCATGATCAAGAACTTCATTTGAAGATAAAATCCTGTCAAAGACCGTAGGTATACAAATTCTGGTTTTCTGCTGATTTTGTATTTAATCGACGTGATCGGCCTGCTGAGACAGTAGCTTTCCAAGTTTACTTACCTCTGGTTTTGAACAGGCACGAAAGGAGGTGTGAAAAAAAATATGCAGATGGACAAAAAGAAGGCGATCGTAGAAGAGCTTCACGAAAAGTTCTCGAAGTCAAAAATCGTTATTTTGACCGACTATAAAGGGCTGGATGTGAAGGCCGTCAGCGACTTGAGAAGAAGGCTGAACGAGATCAACGCCGAATTCAGGGTCGTCAAGAATACCCTTTTGGCAAGGGCTTCTGAAAATACCTACGTTGAACTCATCAAAGAGGATTTCAAGGGCCCCAGCGCCGTCGCCATGAGCTATGGCGATCCGGTTGCCCCTGCGAAGGTCGTTACGGAATTTGCAGCCGGCAATGACAAGTTCGAGGTCAAGTTCGGCGTCCTGGGGGGCAAGCGGCTGGATGTCGCGGCGATCAAGGCACTGTCTTCCCTGCCGTCTCGGGAGGTGCTGCTCGCGCAGGTGCTTTCGGCGATGAACGGCGTCTCGACATCGTTTGTTCGAGTGCTCAATGCGGTCCCGCAGAAGCTGCTGTATGCTTTACAGGCCATCAAAGAGCAGAAGGAATCAGTCTGATAAACATTCGTACCTGTTAAACCAGAACACGGTTTGGCCAATTTGGAGGATAAGTAAAAATGGCGGATACTACAAAAGCAGATGTAATTGAATTTATAGCGAATATGTCGGTTCTCGAACTGTCTGAACTGGTCAAGGAACTCGAAGAAAAATTCGGCGTCTCCGCCGCTGCGCCGGTGGCGATGATGGCCGGCGGAATGCCGGCCGAGGCGGCAGCGGCCGCGGTCGAAGAGCAGACGGAATTCGATGTCATTCTGTTGTCTTCGGGCGACAAGAAGATCCAGGTGATCAAGGAAGTGCGCGCCATCACCGGGCTCGGCCTGAAAGAGGCCAAGGCCCTGGTGGACGAGGCGCCCAAGCCCGTGAAAGAAGGCGTGCCAAAGGATGAGGCCGATAAGATCAAGGCCCAACTGGAAGAGGCCGGCGCCCAGGTCGAAATTAAGTAAATCAACTCATCCAACTTTCACATCATCATTTTTTACATCAGCGACAATGGGATGAAAACATGGTTATGGGTTTCATCCCATTGTCGCCGTTTCAGAATACCCATTATTCATTGGAGACGATATGACGGGAAAGCCTTTGGCGGCTACCAAACGCATACGGAAAAACTTCGGGAAAATTAAGAAGATAATCGGCATTCCGGATCTTATCGGGATGCAACGAGAGTCTTACAGACGTTTTCTGCAGATCGACGTTCCACCGGAAAAGCGTGAGGATATCGGGTTGCAGACCGTGTTCAAGTCGGTCTTCCCCATCAAGGATTTTACCGGGAGCGCATCCCTTGAGTTCGTTTCCTACCGTTTCGCGGAAACGAAGCATAGCGTTGAAGAATGCATTGACCGTGGCATGACCTATGAACTTCCTGTTCGCATCACCGTCCGTCTGGTGGTTTATGACATCGACAAGGAGACGGGGGTCTCCAATATCCGGGACATCAAGGAGCAGGAAATCTATTTCGGCACCATTCCGCTGATGACCGAGAAGGGCACCTTCATCATCAACGGGACGGAGCGTGTGGTCGTCAGTCAGCTCCACCGGTCTTCCGGCGTGTTTTTCGATCACGACAAAGGCAAAACCCACTCCAGTGGAAAAGTCATCTACTCCTCACGGATTATCCCGGTGAGAGGATCCTGGATCGATATGGAAGTCGATCCCAAAGACATCGTCTACATCCGCATCGACCGACGCAGGAAATTTCCGGTAACCCTCCTCTTCAAGGCCTTCGGATATACGACCGAGGACCTGCTGTCCTATTTCTACGACACCCAGAAGATCGAGATCGAAGGCGATGGGTTCTACAAGGTTTTCGAGGACAATGCCTTCAAGGGGCAGCGGGCCTCCCAGGACATCGTTATTCCCGATACCGGCGAGGTGGTGGTCAAGAAGGGCCGGATCTTCACCCAGCGGGCCATCCGTCAGCTCAAGGCCGCCGGCGTCAAGCGGATTCCCATCGGCATCGACGACATCCTGAACGGGTATTTCTCCTTCAACGTCTACAACCCCGAAAACAGAGAGATCATCGCCAAGGCCAATGATCCCGTGGACGACGAGGTGTTGAAAGAGATCGCCAGGGTGGGGATCACGCGATTCGAACTGCTTCTGATCGACGGGGTAAGCACCAGCGATTCGATCCGGAAGACCCTCCTGCTCGACAAGGTCGAGGCCAAAGAGGATGCCCTGATCGAGATATACCGGCGGCTTCGTCCGGGCAACCCCGCAACGCCGGAGGTCGCCCAGGACTTCATCGATCACCTCTTCTTCAAGTCGGCCTATTACGACCTTTCGGGCGTCGGCCGCATGAAAATCAACCTGCGGCTGGGCATCGACACCCCGGTCGAGGTGCGGACCCTGCGCAAGGAGGACATCCTGCTCACGACCAAGACCCTGGTGGAACTTCGGGATACCCAGGGCGTGGTGGACGATATCGATCACCTGGGCAACCGCCGGGTGAGGGCCGTGGGCGAGCTTCTGGAAAACCAGTACCGCATCGGCCTGGTCCGCATGGAGCGCGCCATCAAGGAGCGCATGAGCCTCCAGGAGGTCGACGCCCTCATGCCCCACGACCTGGTCAACCCCAAGCCGGTCTCCGCCGTGGTGAAGGAGTTCTTCGGGACGAGCCAGCTCTCCCAGTTCATGGACCAGACCAACCCCCTGTCGGAAACCACCCACAAGCGCCGCCTGAGCGCCCTTGGGCCGGGGGGCCTGACCCGTGAGCGGGCCGGCTTCGAGGTCCGCGACGTTCATCCGTCCCATTACGGCCGCATCTGTCCCATCGAGACGCCGGAAGGGCCCAACATCGGATTGATCGTCTCCCTCAGCACCTACGGGCGGGTGAACGACTACGGCTTCATCGAGACGCCCTATCGGGTCGTCAAGAATGCCACCGTCACCGACGAGGTGCGCTACCTGAGCGCCTTCGAGGAGAAGAAGCACCCCATCGCCCAGGCCAACGCCCCCATGGACGAGAACAAGAGCTACGTCAATCCGAAAGTGACCTCCCGCGTGGCGGGTGAGTTCGAGATGGTCGATAGGGAGAACATCGAATTGATGGATATTTCCCCGAACCAGCTTGTGAGCGTTTCCGCGTCGCTGATCCCGTTCCTGGAGAACGACGACGCCAACCGCGCCCTCATGGGTTCCAACATGCAGCGCCAGGCCGTTCCGCTCATGCAGAGCAAGGCGCCCCTGGTAGGCACCGGGATCGAGGCCGTGGTGGCGAAAGACTCCGGCGTGGCCATCGTGGCCAAACGCGACGCGACGGTCCTGGATGTGGAGGCTTCTCGCATCCTGCTGCGGTACGCTGAGTCCGACGATGTGTCGGAAAAGGTCGTGGAACCCATCAACCTGTCCAAATTCGTACGGTCGAACCAGAATACCTGCTTCAACCAGCGGCCCATTGTCCACAAGGGGCAGCGGGTCAAGGCCGGCGAGATCATCGCCGACGGGCCTGCTACGGAGAGCGGCGAACTGGCCCTGGGCCAGAATGTCACCGTCGCCTTCATGCCTTGGGGGGGCTATAATTTCGAGGATTCCATCCTGGTGAGCGAGCGGCTCGTCCGGGACGGCGTGTATACCTCCGTGCATATCGAGGAGTTCGAGGTCGTCGCCCGGGACACCAAGCTCGGGAAGGAGGAGATCACCCGGGACATTCCCAACGTCGGCGAGGATGCCCTGAAGAACCTGGACGACAGCGGGATCGTGCGGCTGGGCGCCGAGGTGAATTCCGGGGATATCCTGGTCGGCAAGGTGACGCCCAAGGGGGAAACCCAGCTCTCTCCGGAGGAGAAGCTGCTCCGGGCGATTTTCGGTGAAAAGGCCGGCGATGTGAAGGACACCTCTCTCAGGGTGCCCCCCGGGGTTGAAGGGATCGTCATCGATGCGAAGGTCTTTTCCCGGAGGGGCGTCGAAAAGGACGACCGGACCCGCTGGATCGAAGACGAAGAGATCTCCCATTTCGAACGGGACAAGGACGACGAAATCGCCATCATGGGGGAAGTGGTCTGGGAGAGGATCGCGAGGCTGGTTGTCGGGCAGAAATGCTCGGTCCCCCTCAAGAAGGGCAAGTCGGTTCTGATCCCGAAAAACGTCGAGATCACCCAGGAGATGCTTGACGGCATCACCCCCCTGTCCCAGCTTGAAGGCATCGTCCTGGAAGACGTGGATGTCACCGACCAGGTTCACGGCATTCTGGACCTCTACAACGAACAATGCGAACGCTGCCGCCTCAATTTCGAACAGCGGGTGAGCCGGTTCGAGAAAGGCGACGATCTTCCTCCCGGTGTCATCAAGATGGTGAAGGTCTACGTCGCCATGAAGCGGAAGCTCTCCGTCGGAGACAAAATGGCCGGCCGCCACGGCAACAAGGGCGTCGTATCCAGAATCCTTCCTCAGGAGGACATGCCCTACTTTGTCGACGGCACCCCGGTGGACATGGTGCTGAACCCCCTGGGCGTCCCCTCGCGAATGAATGTCGGACAGATCCTGGAGATTCATCTGGGGCTGGCTGCCAAGGTGCTTGGCGACCAGGTCGCCGCCCTGATCCGGGAAAAGGATATCGATGCCCTCAGGAAGAAGCTCAAGCGGATTTTTTCAACCGAAAAAATGGATGCGCTGAGCGACGGGGAGGTCCAGATGATCGGCGAGATCGACCAGATGGGCGAGGCGACCCTGATGGCGTTCGCGTCGTTTTACAAAGACGGCGTTCATATGGCCACACCGGTGTTTGACGGTGCGAAAGAGAATGAGATCAAATCGCTGCTGGTGGAAGCGGGGCTTTCCCGGACGGCGCAGACGACCCTGCATGACGGACGCACAGGGGAGCCCTTCAGAGAGAGAATTACCGTCGGAACCATGTACATGCTGAAATTACACCATCTGGTCGATGACAAAATACACGCACGGTCCATTGGACCTTACTCCCTGGTCACCCAGCAGCCCCTTGGCGGCAAGGCCCAATTCGGCGGCCAGCGGCTGGGCGAGATGGAGGTCTGGGCCATGGAGGCTTATGGCGCGGCGCATGCGCTTCAGGAATTCCTGACGGTGAAATCGGATGATATGGCCGGCAGGACGAGAATGTACGAGAAAATCGTAAAAGGACAGAACGTCCTGGAACCCGGTATCCCCGAATCTTTCAAAGTTCTGACCAAAGAATTACAAAGCCTGGGGTTGGACGTCACCCTCATGCAGAACGACAACGTATAGACTCTTTTCGTTTTGCTTAATGCCTAAGGATTTAAGGGGGATCAATTTGGAAACGCTATACGATTTTTTTGCAAAACCCATGGACCCGAAGAACTATATAGGGGTCAAGATCGCCTTGGCGTCCTCGGAACAGATACGGGAATGGTCTCATGGTGAAATCAAAAAGCCCGAGACCATCAACTATCGGACCTTCAAACCCGAGCGCGACGGCCTTTTCTGCGCCAAGATTTTCGGTCCAACCAAAGACTATGAATGCAACTGCGGCAAATACAAACGCATGAAGCACCGGGGCGTCATCTGCGAAAAGTGCGGCGTGGAGGTGATCCAGTCCAAGGTGCGGCGGGAGCGCATGGGGCACATCGACCTTGCAACCTCCGTGGCCCATATCTGGTTTTTGAAGAGTTTGCCGAGCAAGATCGGCAACCTGCTGGACCTGACCCTCAAAAACATGGAGAAGGTCCTCTATTTCGACAGCTACATTGTCGTCGATCCCAAGGATACCGGCCTGACCATGGGCCAGCTGCTGACCGAGGAGAAATATCGCGAGGCCCGGGATCTATATGGATATAAGTTCGACGCCGGCATCGGCGCCGAAGCCGTCAAGGTGCTCCTGCAGGGGCTGGATCTGGAGAAGCTGCACCGCGAACTGAGGGAGGACATCAACACCACGACCTCCCTGGCAAAGCGGCAGAAGCTCTCCAAGCGGCTCAAGATCGTGGACGCGTTCCGGAAATCGGGCATCAAACCGGAGCAGATGATCATGGACGTCATCCCGGTGCTGCCCCCGGACCTCAGGCCCCTGGTGCCGCTCGAGGGCGGGCGGTTCGCCACCTCGGACCTCAACGACCTCTACCGCCGGGTCATCAACCGGAACAACCGGCTCAAGCGCCTGGTGGATCTCAACGCGCCCGACATCATTGTCCGGAACGAAAAGCGGATGCTCCAGGAATCGGTGGACGTCCTGTTCGACAACGGTCGGCACGGCAGGGTCATCACCGGCACCAACAAGCGCCCCCTGAAATCATTGAGCGACACCCTGAAGGGGAAACAGGGGCGCTTCCGCCAGAATCTCCTGGGAAAACGGGTGGACTATTCCGGCCGAACCGTCATCACCACAGGCCCCAACCTGCGGCTGCACCAGTGCGGGCTCCCGAAGAAGATGGCCCTCGAGCTGTTCAAGCCCTTCATTTATTATCGGCTGGAGCAGAAAGGCCTTGTCTCGACCGTCAAGAGCGCCAAGAAAATGGTTGAGCGCGAGGTCCCGGAGGTATGGGACACCCTGGATGAGGTCGTCCGGGAATATCCCGTGATGCTCAACCGGGCGCCGACGCTCCACCGCCTGGGGATCCAGGCGTTTGAACCGACCCTGATCGAGGGAAAGGCGATTCAGCTTCATCCCCTGGTCTGCACGGCGTTCAACGCAGATTTCGACGGCGACCAGATGGCCGTGCACGTGCCGCTGTCCGTGGAATCCCAGATCGAGGCGCGGATACTGATGCTCTCCAGCAACAATATCCTTTCCCCGGCCAACGGAACCCCCATCATCGTCCCCAGCCAGGACATCGTTCTGGGGATCTACTATATGACGCGGGAAATCCCGTTCTCCAGGGGGGCCGGAAAGCGCTTCGCCAACGTCGACGAGGTGCGCTCCGCATTCGACGCCGACTCGATCGACCTGCATGCCAAGATATCCGTCCGCATGGACGGACAGATGGTCGAGACGACGGTCGGTCGGGTGCTGCTCTGGGAGATCATCCCCAAGGACAGCCTGATCAAGATGCGCCACCTCCAGACTGCGGACAAGGAGACCGCGAAGAAGGCCCTGGCCGAGATCAAAAACGGCGCAGACTTCGTCGCCATGGTAAGGCAGTATTCAACGGGCACCGACGCGGAGGCCGACGGCATGCTGGGCCTTCTCAGGGAGGACGAATTCCAGCGGATTTTCACTGCCAGGCGGGGGGATACCGAGGATGTGTTCGCGCTGTCGGAGGGTGGGGTGACCGACGTCATCTATGCCGACGGCGCATACCATATCTTCAAGATCCTGAGCAAACGCCCCGACATCCCGTTTGAAACGGTCAACGCCGTCATGGACAAGAAGACGCTCCGGGCACTGGTCGACAAGGTCTACCGAAATCTGGGGGCCAAGGCGACGGTCATCCTCTCGGACCGGCTGAAGGACATCGGCTACAAATACTCCACACTGGGCGGCCTTTCCATCTCCATCGACGCCATGATCATCCCCGAAAAGAAGGGAGAAATCCTCAAGCGGGCCGATGAACAGGTGACGGAGATCGGCCGTCAGTACACCGAGGGGTTGATCACCCAGGGGGAAAAATACAACAAGGTCGTCGATATCTGGGCCAAGGCGACGGACGACGTGGCCAATGAAATGATGGACGCCATGAAAAAGGCCCCCCTGGTCGACGATGATGGGAATCCCCGCCTGGACAAGGACGGCCGGCCCATCCTCATGGAGGGTTTCAACCCGGTCTTCATGATGGCCGATTCCGGCGCCCGGGGCAGCAAAGACCAGATGCGGCAGCTTGCCGGCATGCGCGGGCTGATGGCCAAACCGTCGGGGGAAATCATCGAAACCCCCATCACGGCCAATTTCCGCGAAGGCCTGTCGGTGCTGCAATACTTCATCTCCACCCACGGCGCCAGAAAGGGTCTGGCCGATACGGCGCTGAAAACGGCGAACTCCGGTTATCTGACCCGGCGCCTGGCCGACGTGGCTCAGGACTGCGTGGTCATGGAGCCCGACTGCGCTACCACCCGGGGGGTCGAGGTGGAGGCCCTGATGGAGGGCGGCGAGATCATCCAGCGGCTGGGAGAGCGCGTCCTGGGCCGGACGGTCGCCGAAGAGAACGTCCGGGACCCCTACACGGACGAGATCCTCGCCAACATGGGCGATGAAATTGACGAGGCCGTGGTGGCCAAGATCGAAAGGGCGGGGCTCACCAGACTGAAGATCCGGTCGGTGCTGACCTGCAACAGCGGCCAGGGGGTATGCGCGGCCTGCTACGGCAGGGACCTGGCGCACGGTAGGCGGGTGGAGGTCGGCCAGGCGGTCGGCATCCTGGCGGCCCAGTCCATCGGCGAACCGGGGACCCAGCTCACCATGCGCACCTTCCACATCGGCGGCACCGCCAGCCGGCGCGTCGAGCAGGCGGACATCCGGGCGCGCGTGGAGGGCAACATCCAGTTCATTGATGTCAATGTGGTCAAAAACGCGGACGGCGAGCTGATCGTCATGGACCGGCAGGGGGGCGAATTCGCCATTCTGGGCAAGACCGGCCGCGAACTGGAGCGGTTTCCGGTGATCTACGGCGCCCATATTCTGGTCCAGGACGGCCAGGAAGTGAAGCCCGGAGACCTTCTGGTGACATGGGACCCCTTCACGACGCCCATCATCACCGAGGTGGACGGCATCATCCGGTACGGCGATATCGCGCTGGGAAAAACCCTTCAGGAAAAGGTGGACCCGGTAACGGGAAAATCGAGCCGGACGATCATCGATTCCAAATTGGCGGAGGTGCGGCCAAGTATCTCCATCAAGGGGCCGGACGGAAAAAAGATGCGGTATCCGCTGCCGGTGGAGGCCATCCTGCTTGTGGACGAGGGCGACTCGGTCAAGGCGGGCGACGTGCTGGCGAAGCTGCCGCGCGCCACCACCAAGACCAAGGACATCACCGGCGGTCTGCCGCGCGTCGCGGAGCTTTTCGAGGTTCGAAGGCCCAAGGAGACGGCCGTGCTGAGCCGGATCGACGGATACGTGTCCATCGCAAAAGGCCCCAAGGGGAAGCAGAAGGTTACCGTGACCCCTGTGGACGGCGGGGAAATCGAAGAGTATCTGATCCCCCGCGGCAAACACATCAACTTTTACGAGGGGGATTACATTCGGGCCGGCGAACCCCTTATTGCCGGCTCCGCCATCCCCCAGGACATCCTGACCATCAAGGGCGAGGTCGCCCTGGCCCGGTATTTGGTCAACGAGGTGCAGGAGGTGTATCGTCTCCAGGGCGTTCGCATCAACGACAAGCACATCGAGGTGATCGTCCGCCAGATGATGCGGCGGGTCAAAATCAAAGAGGTGGGAGATACGGAGTTCATCATCGAGGAGCAGATCGACAAGAGCCTCTTTGACGAAGCCAACAAGGCGGTCAAGGCCAAGGGTGGAAAACCGGCTGCGGCGGAGCCGCTGATCCTGGGGATCACCAAGGCCTCCCTCAGCACGGACAGCTTCATCTCGGCGGCGTCCTTCCAGGAGACGACCAAGGTTCTCACGGAAGCCGCCATCGCCGGTGCGGAGGACTACCTCAGGGGGCTCAAGGAAAACGTCATCATGGGGCGGATCATTCCCGCGGGAACGGGATTCCCGTCCTACGGTGACCTGGAAATCGATTCCGCGTAAAACGGGATAAAATATCTTGACATGGTTTTTTAATCTGTATATAAAAAAGAATTTTGTCATGTATTACAAAATTGGTGATTTCGATTAGGAGATAGGGGTTTTTTATGCCGACCATAAACCAGTTAGTGCGAAAAGGCAGACAGAAGATCAGGAAAAAGACCAATACGCCGGCCTTGAAAGGCGCGCCCCAGAAGCGTGGGGTTTGCACCCGAGTTTACACCTCGACGCCGAAAAAGCCGAACTCCGCTCTGCGAAAGGTTGCAAGGGTGAGGCTGACGACGGGGATCGAAGTGACCGCGTACATCCCGGGCATCGGTCACAACCTCCAGGAGCATTCCGTCGTTCTGGTTCGGGGAGGTCGCGTCAAGGACCTTCCCGGTGTGCGATATCATATCGTTCGAGGCACCCTGGATACGCTGGGCGTGGAAGACCGCAGGCAGGGACGGTCGAAATACGGTGCCAAGAAACCCAAATAACATAGTGGAAATGGTGTGACGTATGCCAAGAAGAAGAGAAGTTCCCGAAAGAATCGTAGCCCCGGACCCGAAGTATGGCAGCAAGCTTGTCGCAAGGTTCGTCAAGTCAATCATGCACGACGGCAAGAAAAGCGTCGCCGAGAGGATACTGTACCAGGCCCTCACCATCATCGAGGAAAAAACCAAAGAGGCGCCGCTGAAGGTATTTGAGAGCGCCATGGAGAACGCTAAGCCAACCATCGAGGTCAAGTCGAGGCGGGTCGGCGGCTCGACCTATCAGGTGCCGACCGAGATCCGGCCGGCGCGGAGGACAGCCCTGGCGATCCGATGGATTATCGATTTTTCGAGAAAACGGTCGGAAAAAGGGATGGCCAAGAAGCTTGCGGGCGAACTGCTGGACGCCTCCAACAACCGGGGGTCTGCCGTCAAGAAGAGAGAAGATACCCACAAAATGGCCGAGGCCAACAAGGCGTTCGCTCATTTCCGCTGGTAGCCGACGTGCGTGGTGCCGGGGTGATCAGCCGACATCATTCAGGGCCAACCGCCGTTCGTGAATACGCAAGGTAAGAAAATAATCCCGGTTTGAGGGGGAGGACGATTAAGATGGCGAAAGAAAAGTTTCAACGAAAAAAGCCGCATGTGAACGTAGGGACGATCGGTCACATCGACCACGGGAAGACGACGTTGACGGCGGCGATCACGAAGATGTGCGGGTTGAGGGGCCAGGC
>NZ_JBGSQX010000061.1:0-5835 GCF_041737845.1 Desulfococcus sp. | reverse complement strand
GGGGCCACCGGCTGATCGGCGGCACGGCCCGGCACGCCGCCCGGTTTCACCGGCTCTGCCTGTGGGGACCTGACGCGGGGTGCCCCGTGGGCGGGATTCCTGTCATGAAGACCGACGCCGTGGGCGTGCTCAAGCACGGGGTCGCCCTGGGCATCGAAACCTACGGGGCATTCATCCGGGAGATGGGATGGCGGGATGCGCCGCCCGACAGGGTCATCTGCCACCAGGTGGGCGCCTCCCACCAGAAGACCATTCTGGAGTCCCTGGGTATCCCTCCGGAAAAGGATTTCGTGACCTTCCCCTTTCTGGGCAACATCGGAACGGTCTCCCTGCCGGTCACCGCGGCCCTCGCCGCCGAAAGGGGCATCCTCCGGAAGGGGGACCGGGTCGGGTTCTTCGGCATCGGCAGCGGACTCAACTGCATGATGATCGGTATCGAGTGGTAACCCGGCCCTGAAAGGAGACCCGCATGCCCGAAAAGAAGATCGACCTCGCGCCCTTCCGGCACCTCTATCCGTTTCCGTCCCGCTTCATAGATATCGGCGGCCTCAGGTACCATTACCTGGATGAAGGCCGGGGAAAGCCGGTGGTGATGCTCCACGGCAACCCCACCTGGTCCTTCTATTTCCGAAGGATGGTTCAGGCCTTGTCGCCTGAGTATCGGGTCATCGTGCCGGATCACATGGGCTGCGGCCTGTCGGATGCGCCCTCCCCCCGCCGCTACGGCTACCGTCTCGCAAACCGGGTCGACGACCTCGAACGGCTCCTGGACCACCTGGCGGTGGACGCCCCCTTGACCCTCATGGTGCACGACTGGGGGGGCATGATCGGCCTATGCTACGCCCTCCGGCACCCGGAGCGGATCGGAAGGCTCGTCATCACCAATACCGCCGGATTTTTTCCGCCCGGCGAAAAGGGCCTGCCCGTCAGGCTCCGGCTGATTCGAAATCTTGCGCCCTTCGCCGTCCCCGCGGTCCTGGGGCTCAACCTCTTCTCCCGAGCGGCCCTCTTCATGGCGCCCCGCAAACGCCTTGCCCGGGCTGTGCGCCTGGGTCTTGCGGCCCCCTACAGCACCCCCGCCCGACGCATGGCCACCCTCAAGTTCGTTCAGGACATCCCCCTCACCCCCCGGGACCCCAGCTACCCCCTGGTCCGCCATGTGGACGACCATCTAGCCCTGCTCTCCCATCTTCCGATGCTGATTCTCTGGGGGCTCCGGGATTTCGTCTTTGACGAGGATTATCTGTCGGAGTGGCGCCGCCGCTTCCCCGACGCAGCCGTCCACACCTTTCCGGAAGGCGGCCATTACCTGCTGGAGGACGAATCCGACGCGATCCTCCCCATCGTCAAAGAATTCTTGAAAAACCATTGAAACTGAGGTATTGGATACATTTATTTCAATCTCAACCCCCTACCATAACGAAAAACAGCAAGAAAGCGTGGACCGAAAAGGTAAATAATGGACACAAGTGATCGGGTAGACGGCCTTTCGACAGAAACGGAAACCGGAAAAGAAGGATTTGCGGCTCCCGACGCCCCCGTTCAGTCGGATCGTCGCGCCCTCAACATCGCCTATCGTCTGAAGGAATCGGCGGCCAGGTACCCGAACAAGCGCGCCGTGGTCTATCCCGCGGGATGGGACGAAGGCAACCGCGTCGCCTACACCCAGCTGACGTTTTCCCAGCTCGACAAGGAATCGGACTGCCTGGCCCACGGCCTCGAACGCGTCGGCGTCAAGCGCGGCACCCGGGCCATCCTCATGGTCCCGCCCAGCCTCGATTTTTTCGCCCTCACCTACGCCCTGTTCAAGATCGGCGCCGTCCCCGTCGTCGTGGACCCCGGTATGGGGATCAAGCGGATGATTCAGTGCCTCAAGGAGAGCAAGCCAGAAGCCTTTATCGGCATCGCCAAGGCCCACCTCCTGAGATGGCGCTACCCCGCTTTCTTTGCCACCGTCACCACATGGGTGAGTGTCGGGCGAAGATGGTTTCCGGGGGCCTTCACCCTCAAGCAGGTCCATCAGCGGCCCTGGGTCCCATACCCACCCGCCTTGACCTTCGCCGAGGAAACCGCGGCGATCCTCTTCACCACCGGATCCACCGGCCCCGCCAAGGGCGTGGTCTACACCCACGGGAATTTCGACGCCCAGGTCCGGCAGATCCAGAACCACTTCAGCATCGGCCCCGAGGAGATCGACCTGCCCACCTTTCCGCTCTTCTCCCTCTTCGATCCGGCCCTGGGAATGACCGCCATCATCCCCGATATGGACCCTACGCGGCCGGCCGATGCCGACCCTGAAAAGCTCATCGACATCATCGAGGACCACGGGGTCACCACCATGTTCGGCTCCCCGGCGCTCCTGAACCGCCTGGGCGATCACGGCCGCACCACCGGCGCCACACTGCCCTCCCTGAAGCGCGTCATCTCCGCCGGGGCCCCCGTTTCACCCGACATCATCGAAAAATTCTCGGGCATGCTGGCCGAAAATGCGGAGATCCACACCCCGTACGGCGCCACGGAGGCCATGCCGGTCTTAAGCATCGACTCCGGCGAAATCCTGGGCACCACCCGAAAATTCAGTGAGCAGGGATACGGCATCTGCATCGGACGCCCTTTGGGCGACATCGAGGTCGGCATCATCCGCATCACCGACAACCCCATCGAGCACTGGACCGACGAGCTTCTCGTGGGAAAGGGCGAGATCGGCGAAATCGTCGTCAAGGGGGATGTGGTGACACGCCGCTATTTTGACCGCCCCCAGGCCGAGATGGCGGCGAAGATCCAGGACGGCGACGAGTTCTGGCACCGCATGGGGGACGTCGGCTGGCAGGACAACAAGGACCGGGTCTGGTTCTGCGGCCGCAAGAGCCACCGGGTGATCACGGACAACGGCCCGCTCTTCACCATCCCCTGCGAGGCCATCTTCAACCAGCACCCGGCTGTCTTTCGGAGCGCCCTGGTGGGCGTCGGCAGGCCGCCCCACCAGAAGCCCGTCATCTGCATCGAACTCAACAAGGGAGACAAGGGCGTCAACAAGGACATCCTGAAGCACGAACTTCTCAACCTGGCGGCCAAGCATCCCATGACCCACGAGATCAAGACCGTCCTCTTCCATGAAGGCTTCCCCGTCGACATCCGCCACAACGCGAAAATCTTCAGAGAGCAGCTGGCCGAGTGGGCGGCGATCTAGCCGCCGGGAAAATCCTCGTCACCGGCGGCGGCGGGTTTCTGGGCGGCGCCGTCGTGCGGGCCCTGGTCATCCGGGGCGAGTCGGTTCGCACCTTTTCCCGGGGATACTATCCCCACCTGGACGCCCTCGGGGTGGAGCAGGTCCGGGGGGACCTGACCGATCCGGCGGCGGTGGAGCGCGCCTGCACGGGGGTCGAGCTCGTCTTCCACACGGCCGCGAAACCCGGCGTCTGGGGCGACTGGGAAATCTACTTCGCCCCAAATGTGATCGGCACGCGGAATGTGCTCAAGGCCTGCCGGCAGTGCGGGGTCGCCCGCCTCATCCACACCAGCTCCCCCAGCGTGATCTTCGACGGCGCAGACATGGAGGGGGTGGATGAAAGCGCCCCCTGCCCGGAAGCCTACCACACCCACTACCCCCACACCAAGGCTTTGGCCGAGCGGGCCGTCCTGGGCGCCGTCAGGGAGGGCCTTCAGGCCGTCATTCTCCGCCCCCACCTGATCTGGGGCCCGGGCGATCCCCACCTTACGCCCCGCATCCTGGCACGGGCAAACCGCCTCCGGATCGTCGGGACCGGCCGCAACCGGGTCGACACCATCTACATCGACAACGCGGCCCGGGCCCATCTCCTGGCGGCCAAGGCCCTCCGGGACCGCCCCGAGCTATCGGGCCGGGTCTATTTCATCAGCCAGGACGACCCCATCCCTTTGTGGGAGATGGTCAACGCTATCCTCGCCGTCGGCGGAAAACCGCCCGTCCGCCGAAAGATCTCCCTGCGTCGGGCCGCCTGGATCGGCTTTGCCCTCGAGTGGCTCTACCGCGCCTTCCCCATCCCGGGAGAGCCGCCCATGACGCGCTTCGTAGCCGCGGAGCTGGCCTGCGCGCACTGGTTCGACATCAGCGCGGCCAAACGGGACCTGGGCTATCGGCCCGAAGTCTCCACCGAAGAGGGCCTGAAACGCCTCGCGTCGGCCCTATCCTCCGCCCGCTGAGCGTCAGTGGTGCATGTCAGGCTCCGGAACAGGCTCAGAAAACCCCAATACATGCGCGCCCGGTTTCGCCATGCGCTGTCGCCGCAAGGGTATCAGGGCCGCCGATCCCCCAATATCCGCTTTTTCAAGACACGGGTGATGCCCCGCCCGACGGGGCCGGAGGCGGCGTATCCGATGGCGGCGATCATGACGAACAGGACCGCCCCGCCGGCCCGCCCCATATCCTCCGGCCTCACGGCGGAGGTCAGAAGAGATGCGGCGGCGGCGCCGATGAGGATCTGCCACGTGTCGGGCAGAAAGAGAATGTAAAAGAAGATATAGCCGGGGGTCAGTTGTCGTTTTCGCAAGGTGTCACCTCTTTCGGTCACGGGGTAAATGTATGCACCCCGGCCTTATACCAGCTCCCCGGAATTGAGGCAAATGCAGGATGGGGGATGCCACGGATGCCGGCGCCCCGGTCCCGGGACGGACGCTGCCCCGGGAGAGAATACTTGCGGACTCCCGGCAAAATGCGCTATAGGTTTCCGGCCGGCGAGGACCCGGGCGGCCCTGAGCGATACCGCCGGGGATCATCCGGCAAAGATTATCCGGCAAAGATTATCCAGGAGACAGGGTCATGATCAAGGCAAACAGCATTAAAAAAGGAAATATCGTCGACATCGGCGGTCAGCCCCATCAGGTCAAGGATATCGACGTCCAGACCCCCTCCGCCCGGGGGAGCAACACCCTCTACAAGGTGCGCTTCATCAACGTCGTCACCGGGCAGAAGCTGGACCAGACTTACAAAGGCAACGACACCCTGGAGGAACTGGAGATGGAGCGGCGGCCCGTCAGCTTCATCTACCGGAACCAGAATCTCTTCACCTTCATGGACAGCGAGAATTTTGAGCAGTACACCCTGGGGGCGGCGAGCCTGGAAGGCAGGATGGAATGGCTCGTTGAAGGCATGGAAGAGATCACGGCCCTTCTGCTGGACGGCCGGATCATGGCCATCGATCTGCCCGCGGCCGTCGACCTCGAAATCGTCGAGACGGCTCCGGCCCTGAAGGGCGCTTCCGCCACCAACCGCAACAAGCCCGCGACCCTCGCAAACGGCATCACGGTCCTGGTCCCCGAATACCTCACCCCCGGCGAAACCATCCGGGTCAACACCGAAACCGGAAAATTCATGTCCCGGGTCAAGTCGTGAATCGGACCGACGGCGACGCGACAGGCGGCCGGATCGAAAGGAACCGAAATGAAAGTGCTCATCGCCAACCAGGATGAAACCACCCGGCTCCTGCCGATGGGGGAGTGCATCGAGACCATGGAGAACGCCCTCAAGCTTCTCGATGCAGGGGATGCCGTCCTGCCCCTGCGCCAGATGATGGCCCTGCCCGGCTCCGGGAACATCATGGGGCTCATGCCCTCTTATCTGGGCGGCATCGGATCCCTCGGGGTGAAGGTCATCACCATCTTCCCCGGCAACCACGGCACCGAATACGACAGCCATCAGGGGGTGGTGCTGCTCTTTGACGCCGAGCACGGCCTGCTCCGGGCCATCGTGGACGGAACGGCCGTAACGGCCATCCGGACCGCCGCCGTGAGCGCGGTGGCCACCCGGCACCTCGCCCGACCGGATGCCCGGGACCTGGCCATCATCGGCTCGGGCAC
>NZ_JBGSQX010000165.1:0-11731 GCF_041737845.1 Desulfococcus sp. | reverse complement strand
CCGTCCGGGCCGCTGCCGGCCCCTGCGCAAGGGCCCCGGCCTTTTCCGCCGCAGCCGCCTCTTCCTCTGCCCGAAGGCCCTTGCCCGTCTGGTCCTTTTCCATCACCTTTCGGCATGATCTCGCCTCCTTTGGGTAAACCTGCATCCGGGAGGCCTCGGCCGCCGTGCCTTCGCATGCGCCTGCCGCGGCCCCCCCGGAGCTGATAATTGCCGCCCTCGACCCGGAGCACTTTTCCGGTGACCAGCGCGTGGGCTACGATCGCGCGGGCCTCGGCCAGAATCCTGCCGTAGGTCTGCCGAGACACGCCCATCAGGTTTGCCGCCCCATCCTGGTCCATCCCTTCGTGATCGCTCAGCCGAAGGGCTTCCATGCCTTCCACGGACAGTGTCGCCTCGCCTGTGGGGGGCGTCTCCCAGGGCCCGAAAGTGCACACTTGTGGATCTTCAGACACAAATCTGGGTTTTACGGGTCTCGGCATGGCGATCAACTCCTGTTATGGTCGTTTGATAAAAATATAGGCCCGTCCCGGCGGCGTGTCAATGAAAATAATGATCAAATGACAGAAATAAATTATAGCGAAACTCGAGAAATATTTATACGATGGAAAACGATGGGTTGACGCTTTGTGCGGGATGCGGATGATCTTTCAGGGGGATTTTCTCCCCCGCCCCAATGGCGGAGGAGAGAGAAGAAGAAGAATAGAAGGCGCCCAAGGAAAGGACAAGGGCAAAACGACCCTAACAGGTCCGTATGGAGAACACAATCGGTAAAAATACCCATTTTTATATAGGTACAAGTACCTATGCCCGGAGATAACTATCTATAACTTATATAAAGTTGCAAAAAATCGATTGTCCGGCATGTGTTTTATTTTTGAACATCGGCAACCGGTCGCCGGATCAGAGCACGTTTCCCATCAGCGTGCGTTCGAGGGTTTCGCCGATGCCGTCGGGAGCGGCCTTGATTTTTTCCATGCACATCGAGCACAGATAGATGAAGTTTTCAGACCGATAGATGATTCCTTCGGGATCTTTCAGGCCGCAGAGGTCGCACTGGGCATTTTCGTCCGTCAATTTTTCATACATGTCGATCACCTCTCGAAGAAACGGTTAAAGCGATAGCGAGTTCCGTGCGGGCCGAATCAACTGACCACCCAGACAACCGCCTTGCCCGCCAGTTGAACGACTTTGTTGGTAACGCGCCCCATGTGGAAGTCGCCGACCCTCGAATGGCCTTTCCGTCCGATGACGATGGTGCCGTAGCCGCCGGTCATGGCCTGGGCGATGATCGTGCCGCTGCGCGTGGCGACGCCGGAGACGATTTTGGTGGTGATTCGGACGGGATCGATGCCCGCGGCCTGGAGGGCCACGACGGCCTTCTCAAACGCCGCGCGAACGGTATGGGCCTCGCGGGATTCATCCGGCCATGCCGCGCCGTCAGGGGGCTTGAAAAAATAGGCATCCGGACCGGGGAGCCTGAAATCAAAACCGCGGATCACCTGGAAGAGCGTGATCGGGACGTCGGATCCCGACATCATCCTGCCAACGTATTTCACCGCCTGCAGCGCGTTTTCAGAGCCGTCTGTGGCAACGAGGATCTTGGCGGCATCCGTCGCGCAGCTGCCGACCAGCCACAGGGGAACATCCGTCAGGCTCGCGATGAGCTTCGCGGCGACGCTCCCGATAACCAGTCTCGTGATGGGATTCATTCCCTGCCGGCCTGCAACCACGGCGTCATACCCCGACTGCGCCTCCCGGATGATGTCCCTTGCGATGCCGGTCTCCTTTTCCCGGATTTTGAGGATTACCGCATCGGGTGGAAATCCCCGGTCCAGAAAAACCTGCCGCGAATTTTCCATGAATTCCCCGATGGCCTTTTTCTGCTGGTTCTCCCATTCCTCCAAGCCGGTCTCTTTGGGATCCATGAAAAGACTTTCTTCAATATCCCGGAACCGTTCGGGCCTTCCGGAATAGACGCTGAACAGGACCAGCGACGTGTCATGCCGCGGCAGCATATGACTGAGGTAGTTCACGGCATCAAAGGAATGGCTGGAGCCATCCAGCGCGACCAGGATCTTTTTTCGATTCGAATTCATCATCCAAACAGCCTCCCTTCAGGTGGGTAATCGTTAGCTTCTCGATGACGTCCCGGGGTCCCCGCCGCATGCCCGAAACCCCGGTTCATGCCTCCCCTCTGCGGTCGCAGGGTGTCGGACCTCTCCGTCGAATGGGCGGGACCTCCAAGAATAAAGGCGAATGGGGAAAGCATATCCCTTTTTCAAGGCATTTAGAAGGGATATTTTTCGAAAATAGCGGCGAAGCGAGGGCAAAACCGGCAGCGCCGACGCACATCAGAAAAAGCGCTGCCGCAGCTCAGATCGGAGGGGGGCACATCGGGGGATCGAACAGGAGGGGCCATGAAGGGGTGAGCGGCGGTCCGCCCTGTCCGCGGGCAATAGGGGCTTCCGGCGGACAGGGCTTCCGATTCAACTGGGGATTGCGCATGAAGGCCGGCCGTCCGCAGCCCTGGCCGCGGCGCCGTCCATGGTGAGGGGGGAGGGGAACTTCATGTCCATCCGCCCCTCAAGGGCAATCTAGTTCACCCGCCGTTTTCTGCCCTGCCATTCCACATCCCGCAGGACGTATTTCTGGATCTTTCCCGTGGAGGTCTTGGGGAGCTCCCTGAACTCCACGGCCTTGGGGGCCTTGAAATGAGCCAGGTTATTCCGGCAGAAGGCGATGATTTCCTCGGCCGTGACCGCGCTTCCGGGCTTGGGGGTGACAAAGGCCTTGGGCACCTCGCCCCATTTCGGGTCCGGCATGGGGATGACCGCCACCTCGAGCACTTCGGGATGACGGTAGATCACGTTTTCCACCTCCACCGTCGAGATGTTCTCGCCGCCGCTGATGATGATGTCCTTCTTTCGGTCCATGATCTGGATGTAGTTGTCCGGGTGCATCACGGCCAGGTCCCCGCTGTGGAACCAGCCGCCCCGGAACGCCTCCTCGGTGGCCTCGGGATCTTTATAATATCCGGTCATGACGATGTTACCTCTCATAACGATTTCGCCGATGGTCTCTCCGTCCCGGGGCACGGGCGCCATGGTTTCGGGGTCGACCACGTCCAGGTGCTGGGCCACGATATAAGGCACGCCCTGGCGGGACTGGTACCTGGCCCGGTCCGCCGTTTTCATGTCTTTCCATTCCGACTGCCAGGCGCAGACGCTGTAGGGGCCGTATACCTCGGTCAGGCCGTAGACGTGGGTGACGGAGGCGCCGATGGCCTCCATCTGCTCGATGATGGTCGGCGACGGCGGCGCGCCGCCGGTGGTGATCTTGAGCGGGCGCTTCATCCAGATGTCCTTGGCGCCGGGAAAGTTGGCCATGCCGATCAGGACGATGGGCGCCCCGCACATGTGGGAGACGTTTTCGGTCTCGATCAGCCGGAAGATCTCCTCGGGCACCACCTTGCGGAGGCAGACATGGGTGGCCCCCACGGCCGTGACGGCCCAGGGAAAGCACCAGCCGTTGCAGTGGAACATGGGGAGGGTCCACAGGTAGACCGATTCGGAATCCAGCCCGACTTCGAGCCCGTCGCCCACGGAATTGAGGTAGGCGCCCCGGTGGTGGTACATGACCCCCTTGGGTTTGCCGGTGGTGCCGCTGGTGTAGTTGATGGTGGCCACGTCCCGTTCATCCAGCACCGTGCAGGGGATCGGTTCGGCCGACCCGGTTTGCAAAAACGCCTCGTATTCCATGCCGTCCAGGGGCATCACGTCGCTGATGTCGCATATATTGATCAGCCGTTCCACCTGGGGGAGTTCGTTTACTATCGGCGTGACCAGCCCGGCGAATTCATTGTCCACGAAAAGGACCTTGGCGTCGGAGTGGTTGAGGATATAGGCGATCTCGGGAGTGGAAAGGCGGAAGTTGACGCTCACCAGGGCCGCCCCGATCATCGGAACGGCAAAATGGGCCTCTAACATGTGCGGCGTATTGGGGCAGATGAAGGCAACCTTGTCGCCCCGGCCGATGCCGGCCTTCATGAGCGCGCTGGCCAGGCGGTTGACCCGTCCGTAGAATTCCCCGTAGGTATAGCGGGTGTTTCCGTGGACCACGGCGGTTTTGCCGGGATAGACGGTCGCGCTCCGGCTGATGAAGCTCACGGGGGTCAGGATATCGTAATTCACGCTGTTGACGGTGTTTTCGGGCATGGCGGCTTCTCCTTGGTCGGCATTGGATGAAAGGTTCATCCCCAACATGGCTCCACGGCGGGGGCGGTATGAATGGGGGCGGTTGTGACGGGGGAACCCTACAGAAGCCGAAGGAATCGGTCAATCCGGGAAGAACTGAAAATGCCGTGGGTCCGTGTCCCCGGCGGGTGTAGGGAAATCCCCTACCGCTGGCGCGCGGGGCGGCGGGAACGGCATGGCGCCGCCCGGTCGCGGGCCGCACCGCGTATGTCAGGCCGGCATGACATACGCGGTGCGGTTGGATGAAACGGGGATTGGATCAGAAGGTGAACACCTTTGCATCAACGGCGAGATCGATGAGATGCGGACCGCCGTCCAGGATCATGTTGGGGAAGAAATTCTTCTCGTCAACCTGACGAGCCTTGGCGCAGGGAATTCAGACGCCGATGGGGATTTCGTTTTCCACCAGGTAGGGCAGGTAATCGTCGGGGCAGTCCCCCGTCACGGTCTTGCGGGAGAGATCACGGGTCCTGTCGGCCCAGGTCACGCCGGCATCGATGAAAAAGAGGTTGACCGTATGCCCTTTTCCGTGGGCGATCTTGGCAAATTGAAAACAGCGGGTCGCCTTTTCGTTGTCGTCCTGGCCCAACGTAAACAGAAAGTTGGCCATGCGTATTCTCCTTTCGGTGTGGGATGATCGGGATTGTTGACGTCTATAATATGATATGGGATATCATGCAATATGTTTTTTCAATGGGAGGCAGCTCGTCTATTAATGGGCTTCAAATGATGGGCCTCAAATCACCGAAGGTTGCGGCACGGTTCAAAGCCGGGGCGTTTTTTTCCGGATTGACGGTTTCGGTTCATCCAGGATTTTTCTCACCCGTGCGGAAAGCTCGGAGAGACTGAAGGGCTTCTGGATGAACCCCCTGCATCCCCGCCGCATGATGTCGTCGGCCTGGTCGTCAAGGGCATATCCGCTGGAGAGCATCACCGGGATATGGGGCTCTATCCTCCGGATCCAGTCGAAGGTTTTGATGCCGTCCATCTCCGGCATGATGAGGTCGAGGATCACCAGGTCGATGGCCTCGCCCGATGCCGCGACGACGGTGATCGCCTCCC
Source organism: Desulfococcus sp. (assembly GCF_041737845.1). Taxonomy (GTDB): domain Bacteria; phylum Desulfobacterota; class Desulfobacteria; order Desulfobacterales; family Desulfococcaceae; genus Desulfococcus. The sequence continues at coordinate 6,416 of NZ_JBGSQX010000165.1, read as the reverse complement.
GGCCGCTTTTGGCCGTCATCAGGCGGTAGCCCAGCTTTTCCAGCATGGCCTTCCCCACGTCGAGGATCATCTCCTCATCGTCCACCAACAGGATGGTCTCGGAGCCGCTCGCGAGCTTGCCGTCCATGTCGGGCTCGGGGCCGGCGGCTTTCTCCGAGATCGGCAGATAGAGATTGAAGGTGGTCCCCTGGCCGACCTCGCTGTAGACCGTGATGATCCCGCCGTGGTTCTTGATGATGCCGTAGGTCGAGGCCAGCCCCAGGCCCGTTCCGCGGCCCTTGTCCTTGGTGGTGAAAAACGGGTCGAAAATGCGCAGGCGCGTCGCCTCGTCCATGCCGGTGCCGGTATCCGAGACCGAAACCTTTGCATAGGTCCCCGGGACCGTCTGATGGGCTTTACAGTAGTCGTCGTCCAGGGGGACGACCCGCGTTTCGATGAAGAGATCTCCGCCTTCGGGCATGGCCTGCCATGCGTTGATGTAAAGATTGAGCAGAACCTGTTCGATCTGCCGCCGATCGACCTCCACCACCGGCGCCTGATTTTCGGTGCTGGTGTGGATGCGGATCTCCTTCTTGGTGCGGCCGAACATGGCCGCGCTGCGCGTCACCAGGGTGTTGATGTCGATGGGCTTGACCTCATACTTGCCGCCCCGTGCAAACCCGAGGAGCTGCTTGGTCAGGCCCGCCGCGCTTCGGATGTACTCCTCGATGGCGTGGATGTGCTCGGCAACGGGATGGGTGGCCCCAACCTCCAGGGACATCAGGGAGGCCCGCCCCTGGATGCCCATCAGGAGGTTGTTGAAATCGTGGGCGATGCCGCCGGCGAGGGTCCCGATGGATTCAAACTTCTGGGTTTGCCGGAGCTGCCGTTCCAGGCGCATTTTCTCGGTCAGGTCTTCATAGATGATAAACTGATCGCTGCTCCGCAAGGTGACCGGCCTGAAATGGATCTCTTTGCGGGTGCCGTCCCTGCAGGTCACCGTGAAGACCCTGGGCCGGACCTGCCCGATTCCGGCATGCTTCCGGTCTTCCATCCAGGTTCGAATGGCGTAGTGTCGTTCGTCTCTGTCCGGAAAGGCCTTTCTGAACCATGCGGCCCCCGTGGGGACGTCTTCGATCGCATACCCGAACATTTTGAAGAATTGTGGATTGACATACCGGTAGCGGCCTTCTTTACCGATCAGCGAAATCCCCAAAGGAGATTCTTCCACGAGGGTTTGAAACCGCTCCTTGCTTTCCCGCAGCGCTTCCTCGGCGCGAACGCGGTCGGTGATGTCGCGGCCGACGCCCACGATGGCGACGATCGTCTTGTTTTCGTCCAGGATGGCCGTGTCCTGCCAGCCGAACCACCGCCAGCCCGACCGGGTCATCGCCCGCTGTTCATGGTAGCCCGCATAGGGCGGATGGAAAAGTTTTTCCATTTCCCTTGCCGTCGATTCACGATCGTCTTCATGGACAAGGGGCATGAAGGTCTTGCCGATCAGCTCTTCTTCTGTTTTGCCAAATGTCCTGCAATAAGAAGGGCTGACGAACTGAAACCTTCCCGCCGTGTCGACCTTGACGACAAGATCCGTCTGGTTTTCGATGAGGAGGCGATATTCTTCTTCACGCGTCCGCATGGCCGCCATGGCCTCAAGCCTGCTCCGGCGCGCAAGCCCCATATCGACGATCAGTTGTGCGAATTTTGCCAGGAAAGAGAGGGCCGCCCGAAATTTTTTCTCGGTGAACACCGGGATTTTTCTGAAGGCGTCGATGTATGAGGATTCTTTGAACCCGAATTTTCGGGCCTGTTCTCTGAAGAATTGTTCCTTGGCATCGCCCGGCGGCGATAGAAAGATCTGACCTATGAACACATTCGCAACGTGGTCCTCTTCGATGAAGATGGGCGACGACGCATCGATAAGTCCGTGCGGGCAGGTGTAGATGGAAAAGGACTCGCCTTCTTCACTCGTGCGTCTGAGCTTTGTATCGCTTGCAATACATGCCTTCTTGGCCTCCGGATGCTTTCGGTGGAAGTCGGTGCAGATTTCCTGCCATCCCGACCCGGTCAGGATCTCGCCGTCCATGGTGATGATCGACGAAGGGATCGAAGCCGCGGCATAGAGTTCGTCGGTCAGTTCCTGTAGTTTGGGGATGTCGACCAGGTCTTTGAAATGATATTTCATGGCGTCCTTGAAAAAAACATGGGGAACATGTGCCGCGGCCGTTGCGAGCGGTCTTTGTGCGCGATCTTTGAGCGCGGTCTGGGCAAAGCCTGCGCCGGGGTCCGGGGGCCTCATCCGCCGCCGATGAAGGCGGGCCCCCGCGGTATCCGATGGGAATTAAGTTGCCGAAATATACTTGAAACAAGCAAAATCGGCAACATAAAGTTATACCCTGTCGATATTTTCGGGACCGGGCGGGTTTTCTGCCGGAGCAGGGGATTTTTCGAGCGGGATGGATGTCAGGATAAGGGGATCACTCCCGCTCCGTGCCTTTGGCGGGGTCGCCCGAAGAGGTCCAGTGCACCGCGCACTGGACCAGTTCGGTCGCGTGCTTGATGCGGAGCTTCTCCTTGATGCGCTCGCGGTAGGTGCCGATGGTCTTGACGCTGAGGTTGAGCGTGTGGGCGATCTCCTTGGTGGAGAGGCCCCGGCCGATGAGGCGGAAGACCTCCAGCTCCCGGTCGGTGAGGCGGTTTACCGCCATGGTTTTACCGTCGCCGGCCGGCTGGAACAGGCCGTTCATGATGCGGTCCTTGACCGTTTCGCTGGCGTAGATCCTGCCGGCCAGGACGAGTCGGACGGCGCCCACCACGGAATCCATGGCCTCCTGCTTCATGATGTAGCCCCGGGCCCCGGCCGCGAGGGCCCGCTCCGCGTACAGGGCCTCGCTGTGCATGGAGAGCATGAGCACGGGCAGTCCGGGGCATCGGTGCTGCAGCGCCTTGACCAGCTCGATGCCGTCGCCTTCCCGGAGGGAGATGTCGGCGATGACCAGGTCGGGCGAGAGCCTCTCGATGGCCGAAAGGGCGCCCGGAACCGTGTCGGCGTCGCCGCAGACGGCCAGGTCCGGCTCGTCGTTGATGAGTTCGGTCATGCCCAGGCGGAAGATCGGGTGGTCCTCGACGATAAAGATCCGCTTTCGGGCCGCGGTGCTCCGGATCGGCGTCGTCATGTGGGATTTCCTCTCTCAGCCGGGTTCCTGAGGGTGACGCGGACAGCGGTGCCGCCGCCTTCCGCCGGCCGGATCTCCAGGGCTGCGCCGATCAGCCCCGCCCGGTGGCGCATGATCCGGAGGCCCATGCCTTCCGCGTTCGGTTCGTCGGGCATGCCTGCGCCGTCGTCGGTGACGGTGAAGGCCGTCCCCGCTCCGCCGGCGGCGGCATCCACGCTGATCCGCCCCGCGCCGCTGTGCCTGGCGGCATTGTTGACCGCCTCCTGGATGATGTGGAAGAGGTGGGTCGCAAGGTCGGTGTCGCCCGGCCCCATGCTCCCGTTCACCGAAATCGCGCAGGGGATGCCGAATGCGATCCGGGTGTTCCGGGCCAGCTCCGCCAGGGCATGCTCCAGCCCGTGATCCACCAGGTAGACCGGGCAGAGGCCCCGCGCCAGGCGCCGGGATTTGTCAATGGCCTCCCGGAGGAACCCTTCGATCTGGCCGGTGGCGTCGGTTTCCGGGGAGCCGGCCTTTTCCAGGCGGCGTTTCATGACCCGCACCAGGGCTTCAATGCCGATCAGGTGGGGGCAGAGGTCGTCGTGGATGTCCTGCCCGATCTTCCGCCGCTCCCGGTCCCCGATGGTCATGATCTCCCGTTCGAGCCGGCGGGCCTCGGTGACGTCCTCGACCAGGGAGAGGATGCAGGGCTCGTCCCGGATGTCGATGATTTCGGCGGACAGGACCCCGGTGCGGATTTCGCCCGCGCGGGTCCGGAACGTGAACTCCCGCCGCCGGATCCGGTCGTTGTAGCGGAGGGCCGCCATGAGCGACAGCCGGTCCTCCTGGCGGGTGATCAGCCGGATGTCCCCGGCGGTCCTGCCGATGATCTCCGCCCGGGCATATCCCGTGGACCGGAGGAAGGCGTCGTTTGCGTCGATAAAGCGCCCGTTTCTGAGGGAGGTGAGGGTGATCCCGCTGGGGTTGAGCCGGAAGGCCTTGGAAAACATCTCCTCGGAGAGCTTCAGCGCCTCGGCCGTCCGCCGGTGGCGGGCGCTCTCCTCCCGGAGGCCGGCGTCGTAGGCCTCCATCTTCTCCATGAAGGTGTTGAAGTATGCCGAGAGCTGGCCGACCTCGTCGTTGGACCGCTTTTCGACCCGGGCCGAGAAATCGCCGGTGGCGCCCCGCGCGAAGCGGTTCATGAGGTCCTTGATGGGGCTCGTGATGGCCGAACTCAGGCGGAAGGTGACCGTCAGGACGAGGACGAGGGCCGCCAGGGTCCCGGCCAGCATCAGGTTCCTGAGGGTCTTGAGGGGCCTGTAGAACTCTTCCAGATATCCCGAGGATTCGACGATCCAGTCCAGCTCCGGAATGTAGTTGAACATGGCGAGCTTCTTCCTCGGGGCCGCCTCGCCCGGATTCTTCCACGAGTAAATGATCTTGCCGCTCCTGCGCCGGCAGACCTCGGCCACGAACCGCTTCCCCTCCGCATCGACCGTGTCGTAATAGTTCCGTCCCTCGATCTCGGGGTGGAGAATGATGTTGCCTTTGGAGTCGATGATGAAGGAATAGCCGGTCCGCCCGAACTTGATGGAAAGGATGCTCTCCCGGAAATCGGACACCGTCACCAGTTCCCGGAATTCGTCGCGGTAGGAGGTCGCGGAGATGATCCAGTCCCAGGGGGCGAAATAGGTCATGTAGAGGGCCTTGGGGCGGGCGCGCGCATCTTCGGGGTTCTTCCAGTCGTATTCGATGTACCCGGTCTTCCGGGAGGTCTGCTCCTGGATGAAAGCCCGGTCGGAGTAATTGACGCCGACGACGGCGGGCTTGGGATGGAGGACGCAGACGCCGCCGGAGTCGATGCAGTAGATGTATCCGGAACTGCCGATGGTCTGGCTCAGCAGCACCTCAGCGGCACGTTCCCGGGCCTCGGCCTCCGTCAGACGGCCCTCAAGGTGCTGCCCGTAAAAATAGGCCACGATCTCCAGGTTTTTCTCGGCTACGCCCCGGAGCCGGTTTTTGACGGAGACGGCGGCCCCGGTCTTGACCATGTTCAGGATGGTCTCGGTGGTGTTCGTCAGCTCGCTCTCGATGCGGGTCTCGATGGCCTTGCGCATCAGGGTGTAGCTGGCGAGGCTGGCGAGGGAAAAGGCCGTGATGAAGACCGCGGAGAAGCTGACGAGCAGCTTGTAGCGGATGGGAAGGTTGTTCATGAGGGGTCGCATGGCGGCGCTTTCCTGCGGCTCCCGGCGGCCCGCGCCCGGCCGATGCCGTGAATGTTGAGGCGGTATGGATGCAGCCCGACCAGCATGGGGAAGACTCCTTTCCAGGAAGAGGGATGATCCCCCATTTACCCCAGACCGCAATTTTTCTCAAACGGTTTTAGATGGTTCAGCCGGTCTTGACGATGACCGGGTTCGGTGCGGCAAGGCAGGCGACGGGGATGCGGGGGAGGGACGTGTTGCGTCAAAGGGTGAATGGGCAGGGTATGCAGCTTTTGACGCGCGTTGAAGACGAAATGAAAAAGTTGCCAGCGGTTCATCACATTGCCAGGCAATCCGGGATCTTCTGTTTGGAAATCTTTTCAGGGATGCGCCGGGTGGGCGCTTGTCCTGCCGGCTCTGCCTCGGACGTCACGCTGCCCACCCATTCATTTCATTGAGAAAAAAAGCCGCAACTACCCCTTGGATCCCAGCCGCAGCCCGCCGTGAATGAAATAGACATCCCCGGCCAGGGCTTCATTCTTGTAGATGTCGCCGACGAGCATGGCCACCTCCTCGGGCTCGACCAGGCGCCCGATGGGAACATCGGCGATAATCTTGTCGAGGGCCTTCTGGTTCATGTTCTTCACCATGTCGGTCCCCACGTAGCCGGGCGCAACGGCAACACACCGGATTTTGTCGGCAAGTCCCCGGCGGAAGAACTCGGCGGTGATGACTCTGGGCATGACGGACATGGCCGCCTTGGTGGACGAGTAGTTGATCTGGCCGGCGGTGCCCAGGGAGCCGGTGGAGGAGACGAGGCAGATCAGGCCGCGGCAGTTGTGGTTGATCATCCTCTCGGCGCATTCGCGCACGGTGAGAAACACGCCGGTCAGGTTGATGTCCACGACCAGCTTGAAATCGCCCAGGGCCATCTTCTTGGTGACCTTGCCGGTGTCGCGGTCCGGCGAGACCATCATCCCGTCCTTGATGACGCCGGCAAAAGGGGCCACGAGATTGATCTGCCCGAAGGTTTCGATGGCCGTGTCGGCCAGGCGGGCGCAGTCCTCTTCCTTGGTGA
>NZ_JBGSQX010000106.1:0-31737 GCF_041737845.1 Desulfococcus sp. | reverse complement strand
GGCGAAGACCGCGATCTCGGTCAGGGCCCCGGCGGCGGCGCCGGCGGCCCCGGCGGTCAGGATGGCGATGAGGGGGGCGACCAGGGCCAGGATCGGGCTGGGGTTCACATTGAGAAAGTTCTGGAGAGGGGTGAAGACATAATAGGCCACGAGGGTGCCGATCATGAAGTATTCGCCGTGGACGAACGACGCCACGTTCATGACCCCCAGCAGCAGGGCCAGACCGATGGCCACCAGGGCGAGCATGCCGCCGGTGATGGCGGTGTTGACCAGGATGTAGGGCCCCCGGTCGAGGGTTGCCGCGGCGGCCATGAGAATGGTCAGGAGGATCGTGATGCCGGCCGCCGATGTACACCAGCGCATGAAACGTTCAGACATGATTCTTCCTTTTCTTAAAAGAGGTGTGTCTCAAACGCCAAGAAAGACCTTGCGGACATACGGGTCGCAGGCCAGGTCCGAACTTTTTCCGGCCAGGCCGACGCGGCCGTTTTCCAGGACGTATCCCCGATGGGTGACCGAGAGGGTCTTGGTCACGTTCTGCTCGACCAGCAGGATCGTCAGCCCGCCCTTGACAAGGGTGTCGAGGGATTCGAACACGCTGGCGGTCAGCTGGGGAGCGAGGCCGAAGGAGGGTTCGTCGACCAGGAGGAGCGCGGGGTCGCTCATGAGCCCCCGGCCGATGGCGAGCATCTTGCGTTCGCCGCCGCTCATGGTGCCGGCAAGCTGGCTTTTGCGCTCCTCCAGACGGGGAAAGAGGTCGTAGATAAAATCGAGGCGCCGCTTGATCAGGGCCTTGTCATCCAGGATATAGGCCCCCATGAAGAGGTTCTCCTGCACCGACATGTTGGTAAAGAGGTTCATCTCCTCGGAGACGAAGGCGATGCCCCTCCGGGTGACCTGATGCCCGCCGATGCCGTGGATCGGCTCGCCCTTGAAAAGGATCTGGCCGCTTTTGGGCGTGATGAGGCCCGCGATGGTCTTCATGGTGGTGCTTTTCCCCGCCCCGTTGGGGCCGACGATGCAGACGTACTCGCCCACATCGACCTGGATCGATACGTCCCAGAGGATCTGCAGGAATCCGTGACCGGCGTTGAGATTTTTGACTTCCAGAAGCATGGGATTCTCCGTTCGGTGGGGTTATTCGGGCACGGCCGCGCACTGGTCCGCCTCGGCGCCGAGGTAGGCTTCGGTGACCTTGGGGTCCCGGGCCACCTCCTGGGTGGGGCCTTCGGCGATCTTGGTACCGAACTGGATGCAGACCAGGCTGTCGCACAGGTTCATGATGAGCTGCATGATGTGCTCGACCATCAGGATGGTGACCCCGCTCTCCCGGATCTTGCGGATCACGGCCATGATGTCGGTCAGCTCGCCCTCGCTCAGCCCCGAGGCCACCTCGTCGAGAAACAGGAGCCGGGGCTTGGAGGCCAGGGCCCGGGCCAGGTCGAGGCGCTTGAGCTGGACGGTGTTGAGCTGTTCGGAGACCGTCTCCTCGGGCATGGGGAACTCCACGAACGCGAGCATCTCGCGGCTGTGGGCCTCGGGGTCCGCCACGGCGCCCTTCCGGTTTCCGAAGATGGCGGCGCACATGACGGTCTCGATCACCGTCATCTTGGGGAAGGGGTTGGGGATCTGGAAGGTCCGCGACAGGCCCAGGCGGCACATCCGGTCCGGCGCGAGGCCCGTGGTCTCCTCGCCGCCCAGGAAGACCCGCCCCGAGGTCGGGGGGTTGAGCCCGGCGATGGCGTTGAGCAGGGTCGTCTTGCCTGCGCCGTTGGGGCCGATCAGCCCCACGATCTCCCCTTCCGCCACGTGCATGGAAACATCGTTGACCGCCACCAGGCCCCCGAATCGCTTGGTCAACTGCTTTGTCTCTAATATGTTCATGTCGGCCTTCTATAGATATCTGTCATTCCGGGTGGGGAGTGAGCGGCGGGGGCCTCCCGAAGGGGCCCGGCCCCCGCCGGCGGAAGCCTTATTTTTTCGGCTCGAAATCCTTCTCTTTCCAGTCCTCGGGGTAGACGATGGCGCCCTTGCCGTCAGTGTACTGGATGACCGGGAAGTAGTAGGCGTCCTTGCCGACCACCGGGTCCGGCACCGATTCGGGGGTGTACCGGTACTCGTTCATGATGAGCGCGCCGTCGGCCTTGCTGAAGGTCAGTTTTCCGGTCTGGACCTCTTCCACGAAGATCTTGTGGATGTTCACCTTGTTGAGCGCGCCGTATTTTTCAAGGGTGCGCTTGAGGATCTTGATGAACATGTTGGTGCCGTCATAGCAGAGGCCGCCGGCCGAGGGGCTGGGGTTGAATCCGTACTTGGCCTGGATGTCCTCGGCCCACTTCTTCGCCTCGGGGGTGGTCAGCTGGGGGATCATGTCGAGCACCCCGTTGGAGCCCGGGCCGGCCATCTTGTACCAGTCGCCCATCCAGCCCAGGCCGTCTGCGATGATGACCGACTTGAGGCCCACCTCGCTTGCCTGCTTCACGAAGGCGGTCATGGTGGGCGCCGCCGTGGAGGTGCCGGCCAGGACGGAGACATCGGCGGCCTTGTATTTGCCCAGCAGGGGATAGAAATCGGTCTGGGTGATGGGGAAATAATCCTCGGAAACGATTTCCCAGCCCTTGTCGACGAACATCGTTTTGAGGGCGCCGCCTAAGCTGCGGCCCCAGTCGCTGTCTTCCCCGTATACAGCCACTTTCTTGTTGGCGGGCTTCCAGGTGCCTTTTTCAACGGCGTTGTTGAGGCACTCGACATAGCCGACGGCCATCTTCGCCGGCACGGGCCAGCCTTTCCCGCCCCAGTAGCTGTATTTGGCCGGATCGCTTCTCCATTTTTCGTTGACCACCTCGGTGGCCCCGAAGCCGAACCAGTGGGGGACCTTGTACTGGGCCGCCACATCCATGGCCGCCACGGCCACCGAGCTGTGCCAGTTCTGCATGGCGCACTCGATGCCCATGCGCTCCACGGCCTCTGCATAGGCGCTGGCCGCCTTGGCCGGGTCGGATTGGGAGTCGATCCAGACCAGCTCGATCTTGTAGTCGCCAACCTTGTAGTCGATCTTGTCCATGGCCATCTCCACCGACGCCTTGAATTCGGCGCCGTTCTTGGCCGACGGGCCGGTGAAGGGGCCCAGGACGCCCACTTTCAGGATTTTTTCGGCGGCCGCTATCGGCGCGGCAAACAGGGCGACGGACATCACTCCAATCAGGATTGCGGACCATACGCTTCTTCTCATTTTTTTCCTCCACAGGTATGTTTTGGTTAGACTCCGGCGGAACCGGGGTTGGGTTGAAAACCCGACATCCAGACTAACTTAGCAACAAGCATGCCGCATTCAATGAACGGCGTTTATCTTTTAGACACCCTTCCCGGCTGAAGACATGGCAGACCGGCGGAGCCGGCCGCCCCCGAAACGCTCTCCCTCCGGCGTCCATTCCGGAGGATCAGGCGTGCCCCACCCGCGGGGAATGAAAAATATTTTTCAGTAATTGAAAAATTTGCAGACGCTTGTGAAAAATATTTTTCTTTTTTTCGGCACCCAAGACAGACTGCCCCGGCACCATGCACGTTAGAGAGGCGCCTTGCCCGGGGGGGTTCGGTGGATCCGGTCGAGAACACTCCGCGGCGGACGCGATGCCGGGATTTACCGTGTGGTGATGACCGGGCAGGGGGCGTTCAGAATGACGACCGCCGCCGTGGAGCCGAAAAGCAGCTTTCCCACCTGGCTCCGGCGCCGTACCCCGATGATGATCGTATCGATCTTGTTTTCCTCCGCAAACCGGATGATGTCCTCGCCGGGGGGAAGCCCGCGGACCAGCAGATGCGTCTCGCAGGAGACCCCCGCCTCTTGGATAAGGCCTTCCGCAAACGCCAACTGGTCGCTTGCGGCGGCGATCTTTTCCTCGTTGTCCTCGGTGCCGCCCGCAAGCGAATGGATGACGAAAACCGTTCCGTTGAAAGCCTTGCCGTGCTTGACCGCCAGTTTGAGTGCGGCCATGGCGGCATTGGATCCATCGTAGCCCAGGAGAATTTTCATTCGGGGTCTCCTTGTTTTGATGCAACTTTTGATGAGGTTATCAGGGTTCAGACGTCTGCGCCCGCCGATGCGATATTCGGGACCGCGGCCTTTCATTCGGCAGCCGGGCAGGATTCCGCCGGCTTGAGTCTGCGCCGCTGCAGCAGCATGATGACGCCGCAGATCACCAGCAGCGCGCCGATGCTCTCGATGGCGGTCATCATTTCCCCCCAGAGGCAATAGGCATACATCGAAACGAAGAGGATCTCGGACATCGCCAGGATGCTGCTGACACCGGCCGGCAGGTACTTCAGCCCGAAGGCAAATGCGAAAAACCCGCCGACGGTGGACAGCGTGATCAGGCCGGCGAACCAGAGCCATACCCTCGGGGGAACCGGCAGCGGAGACGCCAGGGAAAACTGAAGCGGCAGGAGCACCAGGACCGCGACGCCGAAGGCATGGGTGAGCACCACCTCCGGTGCGTACCGGCCGCTGACCTTTTTCCCGAGGATGCTCCAGGCGGCGTAGGTCGCGGGGACGCAGAAGCCCGCCGCAACACCCGCCGCCGTCACCTTGCTCGGGACCGAGGACATCATTCCGGATACAAAAATCGTGCCGGTAATAATGAGAAGGATAGCGCCAATTTTCCGGACGGTCAGGGGTTCCCCCCAGGCGATCCGGGCGACGACAATGACAATCACCGGCATGGCCGCCTGCTGGACCGTGGTCACCGCGGGGCCGTTCAGGAAAATCCCCAGATTCCAGCTCACGTGGAAGAGGCCCAGGCTGATGCCCATCAAGCCAAGCCAGGGCCAATCGGATTTCTGGATCCGGAGCTCGCGCCGCCTGAAGATCCCGCAGATGCCCATAAAAAGAAGGAAGGCGGCCGCATCCCGCCAGAAGGCCAGGGACACGGCAGGCATGTCGATACTGGACATGATGAGCTTGATGAAGATCCCGGAGGTTCCCCAGCAGGCCGCCGCGGCCAGGACCGCCAGGTATCCCCGCGTTGTGGAGGGCTGACGGGCCGCCCCGAGGGACATTTCGGTTTTTCTCGGTTTCAAGCTCCCCCGCAGTTCATGATCAACGTTCCGGTTCAAATTCTGGTGGATGGAATTGGCTGTCATCCCGCACAGGCAATATCGGCGGCAGGCGAGAACCGGGGTCGAAAATTGTTCTCGCCGGGTCGGACGGCCCGTCCGACCCGGCATGGGTCGCGTTTCGGCTGGAGAACCAGGCTCCGGGAGGCCTACTTTGCGGCCTTGAAATCCCGGTCCTTCCAGTCATCCGGGTAGACGATATGGCCCTGGCCGTTCTCATACTGAAGCACGGGGAAGTAAAACCCGTCCCGGGCCACCACGGCGTTGGGAATGCTCTCCGGCGAGAACCGGTATTCGTTCATGATGAGGGCTCCGTCGGCCTTGCTGTAGGTCAGCTTGCCGGGGACCACCTCGCCATGGAAAACCTCCAGTATGGTCGACCGGTTCAGTTCTTTGTGTTTTTCAAAGGTCCGCTGGAAGATCTTGATGGCGAAATTGCTCCAGTCGTAGGCCAGCCCCGACGCGGAAGGGCTGGGCTTGTAGCCGAAGCGCTTCTCGACATCCTCGGCCCATTTCTTGGCCTCGGGGGTCGTCAGGGCGGGGATCATGTCGAGAACGGTGTTGGAGGCAGCGCCGGTCAGCTTGTACCAGTCGCCGATCCATCCCAGGCCGTCGGCGATGATCATCGCCCCGAGCCCCACCTCGTCAGCCTGTTTTACGAGTGCGGTGATGGCCGGCGCGGAGGTCGACGTGCCCGCGATCACCGCGACCCCCTCCTTGCGCCATTTGCTCAGCAGGGGATAGAAATCGGCCTGGGTCGGCGGAAAATAGTCCTGGGACAGGACCTCCCAGCCGATCTTCTTAAACTCCTGGGTCAATGCCTCGCCCTGGCTGCGGCCCCAGTCGGTGTCCTCGCCGTAGATGGCCGCCAGTTTTTTCGCAGGCTTCCAGAGGCCTTTGTCGATGGCGTTCTGGAGGCATTCGGTGTATCCGAGGGTCAGTTTCGCGGGGACCGGCCAGCCCTTGCCGCACCAGTATTTATACTTTTCCGGATCGGATTTGTATTTCTCGTCGATGATGGGGGCCGCCCCGAATGCGAAGAGATGGGGGACCTTGTACTGGGCGGCCACGTCCATGACCGAGATCGCCACGGAGCTGTGCCAGTTGAGGATGCCGACCTCCATGCCCTTGCGCTCGACCGCCTCGGCGTAGGCAGCTGCGGCCTTGGCCGGATCCGACTGGGAATCGATCCAGATGAGCTCGATCTTGTAGTCCCCGATCTGGTTGTTGATGTTGTCGAAAGCCATGGTGCTGACCGATTTGAATTCAATGCCGGTCTGGGCCGATGGGCCGGTGAACGGCGCCATGACGCCGACCTTGAGGACCTTCTCCTGGGCCAGGCCGCTGGCTGCGCCAAAGATCAGCAGAATGGAAAATACTGCCGCTGCCAATTGTAAACTGCGTTGTTTCATGTTGCCTCCTGTGTAAGGTTTGGGGTATCGGTTCTGACGCCGGGTAAAAATGGTTTCCGTGATCAATGCTGACCTCTGAAAAACGATCCGCGAACCGTTGTCGCCCCTTCCGCGAAGCGGGTGAGCCTGAGGGGGTTGTCCGCGTTTTTCATCCTGCCGACAATCAGGTCGGCGGTCCATCTCCCGGCCGCGGCCGACAGCATCACCCCCGGCCAGTAGGCGCAGTTGAGGAAGAACCCCGGAACGCCCTCCACCGGCCCGATGATCGGCTGGTCGTCGGGGGAATGGACATACTGCCCGGCGTAGACGGACAGGTCGCCCTTGGTCAGGTCGTCGATGATCCCGGTCCAGAACGGGCTCAGGCGGGAGACCATTTCCAGGGTGAAGGCCGGAAAATCCCAGTCGCCCTGGGGGTCTTCGAGGGGCTCCGATTTCTGCTCTTCCGGATCGTGCCAGCCCAGGAGGGCGCCGCCGGTCTCGGGCCGCCAGTAGGACTCGTTCTCGAGATCGATGGTCAGGGGCGCATTCCGGGGGATCCCGGGGTGCGGGGCGACGAACACCCGCTGGCGCCGCATCTGGTAGATCGGGAGTTCAACCCCCAGCCACCGGGCGACGGTGACGGCAAAGGGCCCCGCGGCGTTGACCACGACGCGGGTCTGGATCCTGCCCCGGTCGGTGACGACTGCAGAGACCCCTTTTCCGTCACGCTCGATGCCCGTGGCCCGGGTGCGAACATAAAACCGGGCCTTTTCGGCGGCCCGGGCGAATCCCTGGGTCACCTCGTGGGCGGAGAACCAGCCGTCTTTCGCCCTGAAGGCGGCGGCCTTCACCTCGGGCGAGATCCAGGGGTAGCGACGGATGACCTCATCACCCGTCAGGAACTCGGAATCGGTCACCCCGACGGCGTGGTATCCCGCGACGGTCTCCCTGACGGCCGCGATCTTGTCTTCTTCCAGGGTGCAGAAGATATAGCCGCCGTGGTGGAGGTCGATCTCGTATCCCTCGAGGCCGGTCACCTCGGCGAAGTTCTCCCACACGGCGATGGATTCCTTGGCCAGGGCGGCCATGGCCGGCTCCGTGAACTGTGCCCGGAAGGATTCGATGGAGGCGGTGGTGGTGAGGGTCGAGAGCCCGTCCCGCATTTCGACGAGGATGGTGGAGAGCCCCGCCCGGGACAGCCAGAAGGCGGTGGCCACCCCGATGATGCCGCCGCCGATGATGACCGCATCGGCGGTTTCATCGAGATGCCCGGGGGTCAGAATTCTGCGCATGAGCGTTTTCCTTTGTTGATGTGTCATTAACGTATTAATTCAAAAAGTTATATTTTTTCCATGAAGGCCTCATGCAAAAAGGTTCATCTCCATGACCGACGGCGTGGCAAAATCATTCACCCGGTTCTGAAAGAGCCGGATGTGCTCCGTGATGGTCTGCACGGCGCCGGCCTCGTCGCCCGCCGCAAAGCATTCGATGAGGCGGGCGTGGTCCCGGATGGAATGCTCTCCGTGGGATTCCAGGTCGATGGACGCCGCAGGCTTGCTGTAGCAGAGGTAGGCCAGGCGCTGGGACTGGTTCTGCAGCGAGTTGAGATAGGAATTGAGGAAGGTGTTGCCGGCCGCCTCGTAAATTCCGCGATGGAATCGACTGTTCACCAGGGTGACCTGGATGAAATCGTTCTTTTTCCAGGCTTTCTTGAAGTCGGCGTTGATCCCCTCAAGGGCCCGGATCTGCTCTGCGTTGATTCTCCGGGCAGCCAGGGCCGCAGCCGACCGTTCCAGTATCAACAGGGCCTCGAAGAGGTCCTTCAGGTCGCTCAGGGTCACGTCCCGCACAACAAAACCGCGGCCCTGGCGCACCTGCAGCAGCTCTTCCGCGACAAGGCGGAAGAGGGCCTCGCGGATCGGCGTCCGTCCGATGGACAGGGTGCTGGCAAGCCCGCCTTCGTCGACCTGTTCGCCCGGGCGCAGTTTGACGTTGACGATCATCTCCTTGATCTGCTGATAGGCGACTTCGCTGAGCGGGGCGGAGGGGATCGGCTTTTTTGGATTCATTTGCATCCTGCGCTTTCTGGTTGACCATATAACAAAAATATATTTTGGATATATTTTAGATATACAAAATATAATTGGTTGCGAATGTCAATCATAAACTGCGATGGACCCTATTTTTTGTGGATCCACGGCGCGGCCATCCGGGTATCGCCCGGGGAGTCGCGCCCGGGTCGGCGGCCGCTTCAACAGGGTTGGTATCCAGTCGACAGCACGGCCCGGGCGTGGCATCCGAAAAAGACGCGCCTCACCGTCTTTTTTGCTTGACATCCCCCGGCAAATGGGTTCTGTATATTCTCAATATATTTTAAATATACCATAACTATGCATCCTGCGCCCAGAAACCTCTTAACGAAATGCAATCATGATATTTTTCAAGTTGCTGGAACGCATTCACGGAACACGGACCGAAAAAAGGTGGGATTCAACCAAATGAGACTTTCGGCAATACCGGAGCGCTGCTCCGGCTGCACCGCCTGCCGCCTGGCCTGCGCTCTGGCCAATTACGGCCGGATCAATCCCGCGCTGGCCGCGCTGACCATCCGCGGACGATTCCCCGCGCCCGGCACCTACGAGATCATCCTCTGCGACCAGTGCGGCGCCTGCGCCGGGGCCTGCCCGGTGGACGCCATCACGGAAACAGACGGGGTCTTCCGGGTGGATGAAGAGGCCTGCATCGCCTGCTACGAATGCGTGGAAGCCTGCCCCCACGGGGTGATGTTCGCCCATCCGACCCTGGATTCCCCCATCAAATGCACGCTCTGCAGGGAATGCGTGGAGATCTGCCCCAGGGACGCGCTGGTCCTGGTGGATGCCTGAAGGAGAAAGGATGATATTGAACGGATATGCGGGAACGGTGCTGCGGGTTCATCTGACCGACGGCCGGGTGGAAAAACAGCCCCTGCCGGAGAAGCTTGCCGAGGAATTTATCGGCGGCCGGGGGTTCGTGGCCAGAACTCTTTTCGACGAACTGCCCCCGGGCGCCGACCCCCTGGGGCCCGAAAACCTCTTCGTGATGGCCACCGGCCCCTTGAGCGGACACTTCCTGCCGGCGTCGGGCAAGACCCATTTCGGCTGCAAATCGCCTGCCACCGGCGGCTACGGCGACAGCAACATGGGCGGTCATTTCGGGCCGGCCTTCAAATACGCCGGATACGACATGCTCGTATTGACCGGCCGGGCGCCGGTGCCCAGCCTCCTGGTGATCGAGGACGACCGGGTCGAGATCCGGCCCGCAGGCGGTTACTGGGGCATGGGATCCCTGAGCGTCGAGGCGAAGCTCAAGAAAGACCTGGGCGAGGAATTCCAGATCCTCACCATCGGGCCGGCCGGCGAAAACGGCGTGGTTTTCGCCTGTATCACCCATGACTTCGGCCGCCAGGCTGGACGGGTCGGCATCGGTGCGGTCCTGGGCTCGAAGAACATCAAGGCCGTCGCCGTCAAGGGCACCGGCGACATCCCTGCCGGCGACGCACGCGCCCTGTACGAAGAGGGCAAGAAAGCCTACCGGGCCGTGAGGGCCAAACCCGGGTTCACGGGGTGGACGCCCGAGGGGACCGCCGGCATCACCGACTGGATCAACCGCGTGGGCGCCTTCCCCACGAGGAATTTCAGCACTTCCTACTGGGAGAAGCACCCCGACATCAACGGTGCCGCCATCCTGCGCGAGCTCAAGATCACCGACAAGGGCTGCTACTGCTGCCCCACCCCCTGCGGGAAATACGGCAGGGCACGAACAGGCCTGGGCGACGTCTACGTGGAGGGTCCCGAGTTCGAGACCATCGCCCTTCTGGGGAGCAACTGCATGCTCGGGGATATTGCCGAGGTGGGGCACGCCAACTACGTCTGCGACGAGCTGGGCATAGATACCATCAGCGCCGGGGTGGTCTGTTCCTGGGCCATCGAATGCTTCGAAAAAGGCATTCTGAACGAAACGGCCGTCGGACGCACCGTGAGGTTCGGCGACCTGGCGTCGGTAGTCTATCTCCTGGAGCAGATCGCCCACCGAAGCGGCATCGGAGACCTCCTGGCCCGGGGCGTCCGGGAGGCCGCCCGGCAGACCGGCCGGGGCTCGGAATCCTTCGCCATCCAGGTCAAGGGCCTGGAATGGAGCGGATACGAGTGCCGCAACGCCCCGGGGATGATGCTGGCCTACATGACCAGCGACATCGGCGCCCACCACGCCCGGGCCTGGGTCCTCGGCCACGACCTGGCCGGGACCGACGCCAATGTCCACGAACTGATCGCATCCGGTGGCGGCGCCGGCGAGAAGCTGCCGAAATCCCGGCCCCGGGGCCGGGCCAGGTATGTGGTCGACAGCCAGCACACCCGGCCCCTGTTCGACATTCTGGGCATCTGCCGCCTCCAGTACATGGAGCTGGGGTTCGAACCCGAGCACTACGAACGCCTCTTCGAGAAGGTCACCGGCCGTCGGATGACCTGGTCGGAACTTCTGGGCGTGTCGGAAAAGGTCTGGCACCTCACCCGGTCCATCTCCGCCCGTGAAATCCCGGGCTTCGGCAGGTCCTTCGACTATCCGCCCGAGCGGTTCATGACCGAACCCGTCCCCGACGGCCCCAACGCGGGACACTGCGTGACCCGGGAAGAGGTCGACATTCTCCTGGATGAATATTACGCGCTCCGGGGATGGGATGCCAACGGCATCCCCACCGCAGAGACCCTTGCGCGGTTCGGCCTGGCCGACGTGGCCGTCACCATGGCCGGGTGGGCCTGCCACGAGCCGGTCCGGCAGTCTTGACAGGAACGCCGGGTTGGGGGGTTGACGAAACAGGGGGGCCGTCACCAATGATGACGCCCCCCTCTGATTGTATGGGAAACGGTGAATGATCTTTACGATTCACATTGCCGGGACCCTCCGGGGGATCGTCGGCACGCTTCCCCGCCAGGCGGTGGTGGAAACGGCGGCCGCGCCGACCGTCAGGCAGCTGGCGGCCGGCATCGGCGTCCCGCCGATCCTGGTGGTCCTGGCCTTTGTCAACGGGCGGAAGCAGGGCCTGGATGAGCCGCTCACCGAGGACGCCGAAATCTATCTCATGGGCCCCACGGCCGGCGGCTGACCCGGGGCCGGCGCCCGGAAGGCTGCGCGGGTCAGCCGCGGAACCTTCCGTCTTCAGCTACGGCTTGACCTTCCTCCCCATCTCGAGTCCCAGCTCCAGGGCCTTTTTGTTCAGGTCAATGAATCCCTTGGGAACGCGGGTGACCAGGACCTTCATGATCGATTCCGGAGAGACGACCTCGGTCAGGCCGACGACGGCTCCCAGCATGCATATGTTGAATACGATGGGCTTTCCGATCTCGTCCATGACGGTCTTGTACATGGGCAGCGGGATCTGCCGCGCATCCACCTTGGCGTGCATCTTGACGAACCGGGTATCGGTGAGGAGCATGCCCCCGGGCCGGATGATGGGGTTGAACTTGTTGTAGGCCTCCTGGGTCAGGCACACGAGAACGTTGGGCTGGGTTACCTTGGGGTAGCGGATGGGGGAGTCGGAGATAATGATGTCCGAACGGGTCGCGCCGCCCCGGGCCTCGGGTCCGTAGGCCTGGGCCTGGGTGGCGGTAAGGTTCTCGTGGAGCACGGCCGCTTCGGCCAGAATGATGGCCGCCGTGATGACGCCCTGGCCTCCGGAGCCTGAAAATACGAGTCTGAGTCTTTCCATTACGGCCGCCCTCCCGTTGCTCTTTCAATGACCTTTTCATATTCGGCGCAGTATTCCGGCTTTTCTTCCTGGACGAAGATGCCGCGTTCGATCAGGGCCGGGTTTTCCGCCTTGGCCTTGGAGCCGACGGGCGTGGTGTTGTCCCGGAACCATTCCATCATCTCGGCGGGGCCGCCCATTTTGTTCTTCCGCCCGAAATAGGTGGGGCACTGGGTCAGGACCTCCACGACGGAAAACCCGTCGTGGACGATGGCCGCCTTGAGGATTTCGGTCATCTGCCGGGCGTGGTAGGTGGTGGTTCGGGCCACGAAAGAGGCGCCGGCCGCCTCGGCCAGCTTGACCACGTCGAAATCGTGGTCGATATTGCTGTAGGGCGCCGTGGTCGCCGCCGTACCGTAGCCGGAGAGGGGCGAAAACTGGCCGCCGGTCATCCCGTAGATCCGGTTGTTCATGACGATGGCCGTCATGGCGATGTTGCGCCGGGCCGCGTGGATGAAGTGGTTGCCGCCGATGGCCAGGGCGTCGCCGTCGCCCATGGGCACGATGACGTTCAGTTCGGGCTTGCTCATCTTGACGCCCGTGGCAAAGGCGAGGGCCCTGCCGTGGAGGGTGTGGAGGGAGTGGAAATCCACGTAGCCGGAGATCCGGGACGAGCAGCCGATGCCCGATACCATGACGATCTCGTTCTTGCTCATGCCGAGCTGCTCGACGCCCCGGAGAAGGCTGTTCAGCACGATGCCGTGGCCGCAGCCCTGGCACCACATGTGCGGGAAAAACCGTTCGCGTATGTATTCCTTGATCGCCATGGCCTAGACCCCCTTTCCCTGAACGAGTCTCAGGATGTTCTTGATGTCTGTGGGCGTGATGAAAACGCCGTCGATCCGGTTGGCGAGGACCACGCGCTCGGGGTCTTTCACGGCGCGCTTGACCGCCCGCGTGATCTGCCCCATGTTCATCTCCACCACGACGATGTGCCGGGCGTCGGCACATTTTTCATCGATGAGGCCGTAGGGAAACGGCCACAGGGTCTGAAGCTCCAGGAGCCCCAGGCGCTCCCCGCGCCGCCGCTGGTGCTCCACCACGTGGAGGGCGGAGCGGGCCGAGGAGCCGTAGGAGATGAGGACCGTCCGGGCATCCTCCATGTAATACTCCTTGCAGCGGGTGATCTCCCCCACATTGTTCTTGATCTTGTCCGTAAGGTGCCTCAGGAGGCCGTGGACGACCGAGGGGTTGGAGGAGGGGAATCCCCACATGTCGTGGGCCAGGCCCGTCACGTTGTAGCGGTGCTCCCCGCCGAAGTCGGACATGGGAAGGCGTCCGTCCTCGCGCGGCAGGTAGGGGTGGTAGTCGACGCCGGCCTTGACGGAGGTGCGGAGGCGGTCCACCACCGGGATGGCCCCCTTCTCGGGGATCACAAGCTTCTCGCGCATGTGGCCGATCACCTCGTCGAAGAGGAGGATGACCGGGGTCCGGTAGGTCTCGGCCAGGTTGAAGGCGTAGACCGTCATGTCAAAGACGTCCTGGTGGTTGGAGGCGGTCAGCGCGATGATGGCGTGGTCGCCGTGGACCCCCCAGCGGGCCTGGTAGACGTCGCCCTGGCTGGGGCTGGTCGGCAGGCCCGTGGAGGGGCCGCCCCGCATGACGTTGGCGATGACGCAGGGAATCTCCGCCATGATGGCGTAGCCCAGCCCTTCCTGCATCAGGGAGAACCCCGGTCCGCTGGTGGCCGTCATGACTTTCTGGCCGGTCAGGGACGCGCCGATGATGGCGCAGATGGATGAAATCTCGTCCTCCATCTGGATGAACCTGCGGCCGAGCCGGGGCAGCCTTGCTGCCATCTGCTCGGCGATCTCCGTGGACGGGGTGATGGGGTAGCCGGCAAAAAAATCCAGCCCAGCATACAGCGCGGCTTCCACACAGGCCTCGTTCCCCTGAACAAATGTGACGTTTTCGTTCATCATGATCCTGAAGCCTCCTGTGGGGTTTCTTCCTCCTCTGTGACGACCTCGATGGCGAGATCCGGGCACCGTATTTCGCAGAGCATGCAGCAGATGCAGTCCTCCGGGCGGGCGGCGACGACCTTGTCCAGCTCATCCAGTTCCAAAACATCCTTCGGGCAGAAGTGGACGCAGATGCCGCATCCCTTGCACCATTCCCGGTTGATGGCATGTTCTTTGAGCGTTTTCTTAGGCATGGGGTTTCCTATTCAAAGTTGGTGATTTTTCTGCGGCCATGTCCATCGGATCATGGATGTTGGTTATTGGGTGAGGCAATTCCTCCGCCGCCGGGCGGAAAAAGGCCTCGCGGATCGGATGCCGCTGATTTTCGAGTCATTTATCATCCTGAAGCTTTGGGCGGAACATATATCTTAGATATATTAAAAATATATTTTTAATATTCAGAGCCTATTTTCCTGGGGATGTCAAGGAGTAAATGCGATGGGACTTACTTTTAAGGCGGTGGGTTGGCCTGCAGAAAATCACGCCGCCTTGGCTGTAGACTTCGATGGCCGGCCCATATCCAGGTCATATTTGACCTATGGTGATAAATGACCTGGATCATGCGGCAGATTATGCCTTCCATGTCTGTGCTGGTAAAACAGTTTCTGTTGATAATCCAAAATGATGCGCCACAAAAAGCCAGGTGTTCCAACTCTGGCATGAAGTTTGATTATCCACTTGACGATGCATCCGGTCACGGAAAGGAACCCGCAGATATGAACATTTTCCTGATCTACCCAAAATTTCCAGATACGTTCTAAGAGCCGAAACGATAGAAACCTGAGGAAAAAAAATGTCATCCAATGAGAATAAAGAACCCGGGGAAACATTTACGGACAAGCTTCGGGCCATCCTGGGTCTGAATGCCTCCCCAAAAACGAAGAATGGGCTGCCCCCCAGGGCTCGCTTCAGCATCTGGTATTTTCTGATAGCCATGCTTTTTTTTTCGTATCTGCAGCCGCTCCTCTTTTCTACAAAAGTGGAGACGATTCCATACAGCCAGTTTAAGCAATACATCGCCGAAGGCAAGGTGGGCAAACTGACCATCGGGCCTGACAATATCAGCGGAACCCTGACAGGATCTCCCGGCCAGTCGTTTACGACGGTCCGGGTGAATGATCCCGACCTGGTGAAGGAACTGGATGCAAAGCAAGTCAGTTATTCCGGACGGTACGAAAACAAATTTCTGAGCAGCCTTCTCTCCTGGATCCTTCCGCTTGGCATTTTTTTCCTGATCTGGCGATACGCCATGAAAAAGATGGGGGCGGGAATGGGGGTCATGTCCTTTAGCAAGAGCAAAGCCAAAATTTTTGCCGAGAGCGACACCAAGGTTTCTTTCGCCGATGTGGCCGGCATCGACGAAGCCAGGGAAGAACTCCAGGAAGTGGTTGAATTTTTAAGCACTCCGGAAAAATCTCAGAAACTGGGGGGAAGAATACCCAAAGGGGTGCTCCTGGTCGGCCCGCCGGGAACCGGCAAAACCCTTCTGGCCAGAGCCGTGGCCGGGGAGGCAAAGGTGCCTTTCTTCAGCATCAGCGGGTCCGAGTTTGTGGAGATGTTCGTCGGCGTGGGAGCGGCCCGCGTTCGTGATCTGTTCTCTCAAGCGGCGGCCAAGGCGCCCTGCATCATCTTCATCGATGAACTGGATGCGTTAGGAAAAGCCCGGGGGATGAACGTTATGGGTGGGCATGACGAACGGGAGCAAACGCTCAACCAGCTCCTGGTGGAGATGGATGGGTTCGAAACGAACAAAGGGGTCATTATCATGGCCGCCACCAACCGGCCGGAAATTCTGGATCCGGCCTTGCTGCGGCCGGGGCGGTTTGACCGGCAGGTTCTGGTAGACCGGCCGGATATCAATGGACGGGAAGCCATCTTGAAAATTCACTCCAGGAATGTGGTGTTGAGCCCCGAGGTCGATCTGCGCAAGATCGCCGGCCGCACCCCGGGCTTTGTGGGCGCGGACCTGGCCAACATCATCAATGAAGCCGCACTGCTGGCTGCCCGGAACGATAAAGAAACGGTAGAACTGACGGATTTTGACGAGGCCATCGACCGTGTGGTCGCGGGCCTGCAGAAGAAGAACCGGGTGATGAATGCTCAGGAAAAAGAAATTGTCGCCTTCCATGAGTCCGGCCATGCGATTGTGGCCGAGTCTGTCGAGCATGCCGACCCTGTGCACAAGATCTCCATCATTCCCCGCGGGATCGCGGCGCTCGGATATACCCAGCAGCAGCCTACGGAGGACCGCTATTTGATGACGCGCTCGGAGCTGATCGACCGCCTGGCCGTTCTGCTGGGCGGCAGGGTGGCGGAGGAGCTGGTGTTTAACGAAATCTCCACCGGTGCTCAGAACGACCTGCAGCGGGCCTCCGGCATCGCCCGGTCCATGGTGACGGAATACGGCATGAGCGACCGCCTGGGACTGGTGAGCTATGAACGTCCGCGCCAGTCGATGTTTCTCCCGGAAGGTTTTTCTCCCGGAAAAAATTACAGTGAAACGATGGCAACCCAAATTGACGAGGAGGTCACACGGATTATCGAGGAGGCCCACCAGCGCGTACGAAAAATCCTCTCGGCGCGGCGAACGGTGCTGGATGATCTGGCCCATCTCCTTTCGCATGAGGAAAGTGTTCAGGGAGATGAGCTGCGAAAAATGCTTTCGGCAGCCGCACCTGCAATGGCGGCGCAATCGTCCGGTGAGCCCTCCCGGGGCATTGCCCAAAAAGAGGATGATGAAAGCGGCATTTAATCTGGACTTTCAGAGGGTGATGCCGTCAATGGCAGCGGCGGGGAAGCCGCATAAAAGTATGCCCTAACGGGCGATACCGCAGCAAAAATCGATACCCGGAAAAAGGACAACCCTTCTGTGACGCGAATGATTCCAGACAATCAGATTACCCTGCTGCAAAACGGCGAAGCTTATTTTCCGGCCATCGAGGCGGCGTTCGACCGGGCGGTGGGTGAAATTTATCTGGAAAGCTATATTTTCGAAAATGACACTACCGGAAGACGCATTGCGGGAGCGCTCCGACGGGCGGCCTTTCGCGGTGTAAAAATCCGTGTTCTCATCGATGGATTCGGATCGAACAGTTTGCCGAAAGCCATGGTCGATTCCCTTGAAGCGGCCGGCGTGATGGTGCTGAAGTTCCGCCCCAAGACATCGCCCTGGACGCTGCGGCGCAGAAGGCTGCGTCGCTTGCACCGGAAAATTGTGGTCGTGGACCGGGAGATTGCATTTGTCGGAGGCATTAATGTTATCGACGATATGGGTAAGCCGGGTCAGACATCGCCTCGTTATGACTATGCTGTCAGTGTGGAAGGGCCGCTGGTGGAAGAAATCTATGATTCCGCCCGCCGGGTCTGGTCGCGAGTGGCCTGGATCCGCTTTCGTCGAGGCTGGGGTCGGGTAGGCGACGGTCCGGCGCCTTCAACCGAACCCAGGGGCCGCATGCGCTCAGCTTTTCTGGTACGGGACAATATCCGCCATCGCCGCGATATTGAAGATGCTTATCTGCAGGCGATCGAACAGGCGAAATTCGAAATCATTCTTGCAAATGCCTTCTTTTTTCCCGGATTGAATTTTCGTCATGCACTTCTGAATGCCGCCGGTCGAGGTGTCCGGGTGATTCTGCTGTTGCAGGGAAGGGTGGAATATCCATTGCTGCATTATGCCTCGCATGCCCTTCGCGGCAGTTTTCTCGACGCGGGGATTGAAATCTACGAATACCACAAAAGCCTCCTGCACGCCAAGGTCGCTGTGATTGATGAGCATTGGGCTACGGTGGGGTCCTCGAATCTTGACCCATTCAGCCTGCTGCTTTCACTCGAGGCAAATGTCGTTGTGGATGATGAAAACTTCGCCAGAACATTAAAGCATAGCCTGAATCAGGCTATCCATGCCGGATCGCGGCGGATACCTCGGGACCACTGGAGAACGCAGCCCATCCGGCTGCGTCTTACGAGTTGGCTGAGTTACGGCCTGGTGCGATTCATGATCGGAATTGCGGGGTATGCCCCGGGGAAACAGTCCGACCCCGCATGAGCGATGGATAACGCAGCCGGAATGGACAGCGCGTTTCATTTTCCCCCCGAAAATCGACACCCGGTTACAACCTGCCCGTATCCTCTACCACCCCTGACACCCGGGAACACATAGCGGCGTCATATATGACCATCGGTTAAACCTGACCCTTTTGATGCCGCTGCCAATGGCATCCCCGCCAGGGTCTTTTTGAATTAATTTAAATAATTATCCTTAAAAGCCAACAGGATAGATGTCGTTGCGTCGATGATTGGAATCCAGGCACGGAAATTGAAGTGTACGTGTTCAGATCCACGCAAAATCAACTCAAACCGAAACCAACCAGGAGGAACACTATGAAATCAAGCACGAAAGACAACGTGGAAGGCAAGATGCATCAGGTCAAAGGCAAAATCAAGGAGACCGTCGGAAAAGCAGTCGGGAATCCCGATCTGGAAGCCGAAGGCAAGGTCGAGAATTTAGAAGGAAAAATCCAGGAAAAGGTCGGTGATGTCAAGAAAGTTGTGGGCAAATAGAAGGGTTTTTTGAAATGCTCCTTAACGGGGAGCAGGACATCACAGGCGTATCTCCTCTAAATTCTCAGGCATTGAATTCCGAATATCCATTTCCTCGATGTTTCCCTCCAACACAGCCGGCCGGGGCTTAGAATACCGGCGATCCGGGCTTCCATTCTGGTGAAATGATTTCCTGCCGCGGCCCTGAGACCGCTGTCGGCCGGCTCGGAGCAGCGCCGGATGGAAGCGAAACCAAATCGAAACGAAAGGAGAATCCAATGTTGTGGACGATTGCTGTAATACTATTAATCCTGTGGGTGCTGGGTCTTGTGAGCAGTTACACGATGGGAGGCTTGATCCATATTTTGCTGGTGATCGCCATTATCGTGGTGGTGCTCAATATCATTCGGGGCCGAAGAGTCCTGTAGTCAGCAGAATATCAACAACCATTTACCAATAGAAAAGTAGGGACGGATGAGGACAACCACCATTCTTGCCATCATACTGATTGCTGTCGGGATCGCGGCCTTTGGATGTCAGGAGATCACCTTCGCGACCCGAGAAAAAGTCGTCGATCTCGGCCCCCTTCAAATGACGGCGGAGAAAATCAGCTTGTTTTCCTCTTCGCCGATCTTCGGAGGGATTTCGCTCCTGGGCTACATCGGGCTGATGACCCTGGGAAGAAAGAAGGGGTGAACCGATTCGTTTGCAGCTTTTCCTTTTTGGCTGTTTTTTTTCAGAAACCATCATCAATAGAAAGGCAGAGATAGATGAGAACAACCACTATTCTTGCCGTCATCCTGATCGCTGTCGGGATCGTGGCCTTTGGGTATCAGGGGATCACGTACACGACCCGGGAAAAGGTCGTCGATCTCGGCCCCCTTCAAATGACGGCGGAGAGAACCAGAACGTTTCCATTGCCGCCGATCGTTGGCGGGATTGCGCTCCTGGGCGGCATCGGGCTGCTGGTCATGGGCAGAAAAAAGGCCTGAACCGATCCGCAGAGGAGAACCATGGGGCAATACAATCTGAACCGCATCTTTAAACCGCGCCATGTTGCGGTGGTGGGCGCCGGCGAAAAAACGGGTACCATCGGCAATGCGCTGATGAGAAACCTGATTGACGGCGGGTTTCCCGGAACGCTGCTGCCGGTGAATCCCAAATACAAAACCATCCACGGGCATGCATCCGTCGGATCGGTTTCCGCCCTGGAAACAGGTGTGGACCTTGCGATTATCGCCACCCCGATTCACAGCGTTGTCGATATCGTGCGCGAATGCGTCGAAAAAAAGGTCGGCGGCGCCATTGTTATTTCGGCGGGGGGAAAAGAGGTCGGTGAACAGGGCCGGGAGATAGAAGAAAGGATTCGAGAAATAGCCTACGCCGGGGGGCTTCGTATCGTGGGACCGAACTGCCTGGGCATCATTCGGCCCGGCGTGAACCTCAACGCCAGTTTTGCTTCCGAGATGCCCGTGACCGGAAATCTGGCCTTTGTATCCCAGAGCGGCGCCATCTGCACGTCGATTCTTGATCTGGCGCTCAAGGAGCGCATCGGCTTCAGCCATTTTGTCAGCATCGGCTCCATGGTGGACGTTGATTTTGGCGATATAATCGATTATCTCGGAAATGATTCCTCGGCAAAAAGCATCCTGTTGTACATCGAAAGCCTGACGAATTTCCGCAAATTCATGAGCGCCGCCCGCTCGGTGTCCCGGGTCAAACCCATCATCGTCCTGAAATCCGGCAGGAGCCCCGACGGTGCAAAGGCCGCCGCATCTCACACGGGCGCCATGGCAGGGGAAGATGCCGTATACGACGCTGCTTTCAAGCGAGCCGGCGTCGTGCGGGTGGACACCATTGAAGAACTCTTCGACTGCGCGGAGCTGATGGCGAAGCAACCGCGGCCGAGCGGCCCCCGGCTGGCGATCCTCACCAATGGCGGGGGGCCGGGCGTGATGGCCGCGGACACGCTCGCCCGGTATGGGCAGAAGCCCGCGCCCCTTGACCCTGAAACCATGCAGGCCCTCGATGCGTTCCTTCCGCCCTTCTGGAGCCGGGGTAACCCCATCGATATTTTAGGTGATGCCTCCGCGGAGCGATTCTGCAGCGCCCTTGAGGTCTGCTTCAACTCGAAAAACCTGGACGGGGTGCTTGTTATCCTTGCGCCCCAGGCCCTTACGGACCCTCTTCCCGTAGCCGAGAGCCTGGCCGCGGCCATGAAAGAGCGCCGGTATCCGGTGATTGCCTGCTGGATGGGCGGCAAAAGCATCGGAAAGGCCGTTGAAATTTTGAATGAAGCGGGGATCCCGACCTACGATACGCCGGAACGGGCCGTAAGAGCTTTTCTGTATATGGTTGAACATGCCAGAAACGTAGAAATGCTTTTGGAAATTCCACCGAAAATGGCCAGAGATTTGGTGTTCGATCCGGAAAAAGCCCGAAAGCTGCTTTCCGGGGCGCCGGCGGGGGAATTTATGTCGGAATCCGATTCCAGGGAACTGCTCCTGGCATACGGCCTGCCCGTGATCAGGACGGAAATCGCGAAGACCGGGACACTCGCTTCAAGTATCGGCCGGGAAATGGGGTACCCGCTGGTCATGAAAATTCATTCCCCGGACATCCCCCATAAGACCGATGCGGGCGGCGTTCGGCTGGATTTGCGCTGCGATGCGGATGTTTGCGAAGCCTACAATCAGATCATATCGTCGGCGCGAAAATACAAACCCGATGCCCGGATGGAGGGGGTAACGATTCAGCCGTATTTTTCAAACCCGGATTTTGAAATTCTGATGGGCGGCAAACGGGATCCCAGTTTCGGCCCGGTGATTCTGTTCGGGATGGGCGGCATTTTCACCGAAGTATTGAAAGACCGGGCTTTGGCGCTTCCCCCCATGAACCGATTGCTTGCCCGGCGGCTCATGCAGGAAACCAAGGCATACTCCCTGCTGCAGGGATACCGGAACCGCCCCGCCGCCGACATGGAGCGCCTCGAAGAAATGATTGTCCGGCTCTCCCAGCTCCTGATCGATTTCCCCGAAATTGCCGAGCTGGACATGAATCCCGTCCTGATCAAGGACGGCAATCCCGTTGCGGTCGATGCCCGGATACTCGTTTCACCGATCGAGGTGCCTTCCTCCCTGCATTTGGTGATCGGCCCGTATCCGGAAGAGGAGGAGTCCCATATGGTCGGCGTCGATGGGCGCCGAATATTTATCCGGCCCGTCAAGCCCGAGGACGCCCCACTTTTTACGGCGTTATTCAAGGTGCTCTCCCCAACGACGATTTATCATCGTTTTTTCGGGCCGTTAAAGGAACTGAACCCCGAGATGCTGGCCCGGTTCACCCAGATCGATTACGATCGGGAGATTGCGCTGGTTGCCCTGGATGAAGATATGGATGAAGATTCAGAAACCGGCAGCATGCTGGGGGTTGCCAGAATCATCGGAGACCCGGACGGAAAGACGGGTGAATTCGCCGTTCTGGTGGGGGATGCCTGGCAAGGTAAGGGCATTGGTTCGAGCCTGCTGGAAAAATGCCTGTCCATCGCCGAAAAGCGCGGCTTTAAAACGGTACACGGCATCGTGCTGAATGAGAACAGGAACATGCTTGCGCTGGGAAAAAAGCTCGGGTTTGAAGCAAAAAGAGACGCCGGCGACAATCGGCTGGTCATTCATTTCGGAGGGAGCAACCCACCTTGTTAATTGAAAAAATCCAAAACATATTTCCGCAGGCCGGCGAGATCCCCGAAACCCTGTTAAACGGGGTTCCCTGCATTCAGACCGGCTATCTCGTAAACGGTGAGATTCGGGTCTGGGACGGTCCGCGCCAGGATGTGCTCTCACCCGTATGGGTGGCGGGCAACGCCGGCCCGAAGCCTTTTTTCGTTGGCGAATATCCGCTGCTGACGGAAGCGGAAGCGCTTCAGGCCCTTGATGCGGCGGTTGCCGCCTATGATCATGGGCGGGGGGTGTGGCCCACCCTCTCCGTGTTCGAGCGTATTGATCACATGGAGCGGTTCGTTTTCCGAATGATGGAAGAAAAGAACCGGGTCGTGCGATTTCTGATGTGGGAGGTCGGCAAACCACTCCGGGATTCCGAAAAGGAATTCGATCGGACCATTCAATACATCAACGATACCCTCTCCGCGCTGAAAGACCTGGATCGGATTTCTTCCCGGTTCACCATCGAAGATGGGATCATCGGCCAGATTCGGCGGGCCCCCATGGGCGTCGTGCTCTGCATGGGGCCCTTCAATTATCCGCTCAACGAGACATTTACCACCCTGATTCCGGCGCTGGTCATGGGAAACACCGTGATTCTGAAGCCGCCCAAGCACGGCGCGCTTCTCTATGCACCGCTTCTGGCGGCCTTTCGCGATGTTTTCCCGAAAGGCGTCATCAACGTCATCTATGGTGAGGGGAGAAAAGTGATTCCCCCGCTCATGGCATCCGGCAAGATCAATGTGCTGGCGCTGATCGGCTCGAGCAAAACGGCGAACGCTTTAAAAAAACTGCACCCCAGCCCCAATCGCCTTCGCTGCGTGCTGGGGTTGGAGGCCAAGAACCCCGCCATTGTGCTGAAGGACGCCGATCTTGATCTGGCCGTAAAGGAATGCGTGATAGGTTGCCTCTCCTTTAACGGGCAGCGTTGCACGGCGCTGAAGATCCTCTTTGTGGAAGCCGGCATCGCGGACGCGTTTCTCGAACGCTTTGCCGCGGCCGTCAACGCCCTGTCCTTTGGGATGCCATGGCTTGAAGGGGTTTTCGTGACGCCGGTCGCGGAAAAAGGCAAGACGGATTACCTGAGGGAACTGGTGTCGGACGCCGTCGCGAACGGCGCGCGGGTCGTCAATACGGCCGGGGCGACTGTCTGCGGCAGCTTCTTTTTCCCCGCCGTCCTGTATCCGGTACACCCCGACATGAGAGTGTATCATGAAGAACAGTTCGGACCGGTGATACCCGTCCTGCCCTTCGACAGGATCGATGAGCCCATCGCGTATATGATCCATTCGAGCTACGGACAACAGGTCAGCATTTTCGGAAGCGATCCGGACCAGATTGCACGGTTGATAGACCCCCTGGTAAACCAGGTCTGCCGGGTCAATATCAACAGCCAGTGCCAGCGGGGACCGGATACGTTTCCCTTCACGGGACGAAAGGATTCGGCCGAAGGGACCCTTTCCGTATCCGACGCCCTGCGGGTTTTTTCCATTCGCACACTGGTTGCCGCCAAGCAAACGGAGGTGAACAAGCAGATCATCACCCGCATCGTTCGGGATCATACAAGCAAATTCCTGGCGACCGACTTTATTTTGTAAAGAGAATGGTGTATATAGCTCGATATATTGCATAATGGAGGTGCAGTCATGATAACGCTGGTTCTCCTCAGACACGGTGAGAGCATTTGGAACAAAGAAAACCGGTTCACGGGCTGGACGGATGTAGACCTGTCGGAAAAAGGAATCCAGGAAGCCAGGCAGGCGGGGAAGATCCTGAAAAAGGAGGGGTTCTCCTTTGATGCGGCCTTCACCTCGGTGCTCAAACGGGCGATCCGGACCCTGTGGATCGTCCAGGATGAAATGAATCTCATGTGGATACCGGTAAACATCTCATGGAGATTGAATGAACGGTGTTATGGCGCCCTGCAAGGGTTGAACAAGGCCGAAACAGCAGCAAAATACGGCGAGGAGCAGGTTTTGAAGTGGAGAAGAAGTTATGCCGTCCGGCCGCCGGCGCTGGAAATGACCGATGAACGGTCCCCAGGTAATGACCCCAGGTACAAGGACCTGGAAAAAAACGATATTCCATTGACGGAGTGTCTGAAAGACACGGTGGCGCGGTTTCTCCCTTACTGGCACGAGGCCGTCGTGCCCATGATTCGCTCAGGCAGACGGGTCATCCTCTCGGCCCATGGGAACAGCATTCGGGCTCTTGTCAAATACCTCGATGATGTATCGGATGCCGATATTGTGGGCATCAACATTCCCACGGGAATTCCCCTGATCTACGAACTGGATGAGCGTTTGAAACCTGTCAGGCATTATTATCTGGGCGATCCTGACGAGATCAAACGGGCCACCGAGGCAGTCGCCCGGCAGGGGAAAGGCATGATGATGCGTCAGGCTGCGCTGCTGTTTGAAAAAACAGAAGAGATGTTCCGGGTCTGAAGGATGGGGCGGACACCATGACAAACAGGAAGAAAGATCCATCGGAGGCGGCCATCCCGCCGGGTGATGCCGGGGCAATCGAGACCCGGGAGTGCGCCGCAGCATCAGCCGAGTCGCAGGAGAGGGTCGAAAGCACCAGCGCATATTTTCCCATCGTCGGCATCGGGGCCTCGGCCGGGGGGCTGGCGGCCTTCGAGTCCTTTTTTTCCGGCATGCCCGCAGACACCGATCCAGGCATGGCTTTCATACTGGTGCAACACCTGGCCCCGGACCACAAAAGCATCCTTACAAACCTCGTCCAGCGCTACACCCGCATGCAGGTCTTCGAGGTGGAAGACGGGATGGCTGTGCGCCCCAACTGCGCCTACATCATCCCGCCGGGCCGGGACATGGCTTTTCTGGGCGGCGCTCTCCAACTGCTGGAGCCTTCCGCTCCCCGGGGCCAGCGGATGCCCATCGACTTTTTCTTTCGGTCTCTGGCCCAGGATCAGCGCGAGCGAGCCATCGGCATTGTGCTTTCGGGCACCGGCAGCGACGGCACGCTCGGCGTGCGCGCCATCAAGGGCGAGGGCGGAATGGTCATGGCCCAGACCCCTGCTTCAACCGCGTACGACGGCATGCCGCGCAGCGCGCTTGCCACCGGCCTGGTGGACTATGAGCTTCCGCCGGCCGAGATGGCGGCCCAGCTTATCGCCTATGCGGCCCACGCTTTCGGAATACCCCGCAGCCCTGCCGTTGCCTCGCCGCCCAGAGTCGAAAACGCGCTGAAGAAGATATTCATCCTGCTCCGCGCCCATACCGGCCACGACTTCAGCCAGTACAAGCCAAGCACCGTCCATCGCCGCATCGAGCGCCGCATGGCCATCCACCAGATCGAAACCATGGACGGGTACGTGAAGTTTTTACAGCAGACACCGATCGAGGTGGAAGCCCTCTTTCGGGACATGCTGATCGGGGTCACCAGCTTCTTTCGCGACCCGGCGGCCTTCGAGGCCATCCAGGAGCAGATCCTTCCAAAGCTCTTTTCCGGGAAATCTTCAAACTGCGTGATCCGCGTCTGGTCGGCGGGCTGCTCCACCGGCGAGGAGGCCTATTCCCTTGCCATCCTGCTGGCAGAGCTTCAGGAAAAGCTGAAACAAAGCTTCAAGGTGCAGATATTTGCCACCGATATTGACAGCCAATCGATTGTCACGGCTCGCGCCGGCCTCTATCCGGCCAGCATCGACGCCGACATTTCACCGGAGCGGCTGGCACGGTTTTTTTCGGTGGAGCCCGACGGCAGTTTCTACCGCATCCATAAAAATATCCGCGACATGGTGGTCTTTTCCGAACAAAACGTGATCAAAGACCCGCCGTTTTCCAAGCTCGACCTGATCAGTTGTCGCAATCTGCTGATCTATATGGGCGCCGAGCTGCAGAAAAAAATCATTCCCCTATTTCATTATGCGCTGAACCCATGCGGGTTTCTCTTCCTGGGCACCTCTGAGAGCGTGGGGGAGTTCGGTCATCTGTTTACCACCCTGGACCGCATAGCGAAGCTGTACCAGCGCAGGGAGGATTTTCACCCTGCAGGTCCGTATCGATTTCTGCCGCCCATGACGGCGGCGGATGCGCTGCTTCCGCCGGCAACGCCCAAGTCGGCCTATCCCGGGAAACCGTCGCTGCGCGAATTGACCGAACAGGCGCTGTTGCGGCATGTTGCCCCGGTCGCGGCGCTCGTCAACGGCAACGGCGACATTCTCTATCTCCACGGCCGCACCGGTTTGTACCTGGAACCGGCCCCCGGCGAGAGCGGCGTCAACAATATCCTGAAGATGGCGCGCGAAGGATTGCGCCGCGAGCTGGCCACGGCCCTTCGCAAAGTCGCGGCGGGCGAGGAGGTCGTGCGCTGTCCGAACCTGCGCGTCAAAACCAACGGTGACGTCACGGCAACCGATTTGACGGTTCGTACCGTGCCTCTCGCGACACCGGCAGCTCATGCGGGGGCCTCCGAGGCGCCCTTGATGCTGGTCATACTGGAGCAGGGCGCACCCCTGCAGAGAGGCGAAGACGCTTTGACCGTGCTTTCCGCGACCGAGGCCGTCGCCGGTATCGAGGCAGGCGACGAAGCGCATGCCCTCATCGCTTCCCTGCGGCAGGAGCTGCAGGCCAAGGAGGAATACCTCCAGACCGCCAGTGAGGAGCTGGAAACCGCCAACGAAGAACTCAAATCCTCCAATGAGGAAATGCAGTCGGTGAACGAAGAATTGCAGTCCACCAACGAGGAGCTGGAAACCTCCAAGGAGGAGCTGGTGTCGGTGAACGAGGAGCTTTCCACGGTCAATGCCGAACTGCAGACCAAGGTTGCGGACCTCTCGCGGACCAACAACGACATGAACAACCTTCTGAGCGGTACCGGCATCGCCACCGTCTTTGTGGATCAAAGCCTGCGCATCCTGCGCTTTACCCCCACCGCCACCCGGATCATCAACCTGATCCACAGCGACATCGGGCGGCCCGTGGGGCACATCGTCTCCAACTTGACGGGCTACGACGCGCTTTCGGCGGACACGCAGGCGGTGCTGGACACCCTCGCGCCCAAAGAGGCGGAAGTGCAGACCCGGGCCGGGGGGTGGCACACCATGCGCATCCTGCCCTACCGGACGCTCGACAACGTGATCGAAGGAGCGGTGATCACCTTTGTGGACATCAGCCCGGCAAAGCAGGCTCAGGAAGCGCTGCACGATGCGCATATCCGGGTGACCGAAGCGATTGTCGCCACGGTTCACGAACCGCTGCTGATGCTGGATC
Source organism: Desulfococcus sp. (assembly GCF_041737845.1). GTDB lineage: Bacteria > Desulfobacterota > Desulfobacteria > Desulfobacterales > Desulfococcaceae > Desulfococcus. The sequence continues at coordinate 3,993 of NZ_JBGSQX010000106.1, read as the reverse complement.
CCGACCTGCGGATCATCTCGGCCAGTCGCTCATTTTACAGCACCTTCCGGGCAGCGCCGGACAGCGCAAATGGGCGATTGCTCTACGATTTGGGCAACCGCCGGTGGGATATCCCGGCATTACGAAACCTGCTGGAAACGATTCTGCCCCGGGATTCGGTGGTCAACAATTATATACTGTCGCACGAATTTGAAGCGATCGGCCTGCGCACCATCCGGATCAACGCCCGCATGGTCAGCGAGGCAGACCGGCCCGGGTTTATTCTGCTGGCGATGGAGGACATCACCGAAGCGAAAAATGAAGGAGGTGCACCATGACCGTCAAGGGCAGGCTGCCCGACAGCGCGGCCGCGCTTCGCAAGCGTGCCGAAGACAGCGCCCGGCAAGATGCCGCTCAAGCGTCGGAAGACCTCCTGGCCCTGTCGCCCGAAGAAAACCGACGGATCCTGAACGAGCTGCGGGTTCACCAGATCGAACTGGAGATGCAGAACGAAGAGCTGCGCCGCGCCCAGACGGAACTGGACGCCTCCCGGGCGCGGTATTTCGGCCTGTACGACCTTGCGCCGGTGGGCTATTGCACCCTCTCTGAAAAGGGGCGGATACTGGAGGTCAACCTCACCGCCGCCACACTGCTGAATGTGGCCCGGGGCACGCTGGTCGGGCAGCCGATCACCCGATTCATCCACAAAGAGGATCAGGACATCCACTACCTGCACAACAGACAACTCTTTGAGGTTCATTCGGCGATTTTGCAGGGCCGGGTGCAGGCAGGCATGGAGCAAACCGTTGAACGGCAGGAGTATGAACTGCGGATGGTGAAAAACGACGGGACGTCCTTCTGGGCGCACCTGGCGGCAACTGCGGCGCAGGATGACGCCGGCGCACCCGTATGCCGCGTTGTGATGAACGACATCACCTATCGCAGGCGGATGGAGGAGGCGCTGCAAAACGCCCATGACAAGCTCGAACATCAGGTCGAGGAGCGAACGGCCGAACTTGCCGCTGCCATGCAGGCGGCGGAAAAAGGTAGACTGAACGCTGAAGCCGCCCTTGTAGAGATACAGAAGCTGAAAGATCAACTGGAAGCGGAAAAAGCCTATTTGATCGAAGAAATTAAACTGGAAAACAACCATGAAAACATTATCGGCCAGAGTGACGGGATTCAATTCGTGCTCTCTCAGGTGGAACAAATCGCCGGCCGCGAAACCACCATATTGGTTCTGGGCGAGACCGGAACCGGCAAGGAACTGGTTGTCCGGGCCATTCACGGCTTGAGCCGACGCAAAAACCGGGCTCTGGTGAAAGTAAATTGCGCTGCGCTCCACGCAAACCTGATCGAAAGCGAATTGTTCGGCCATGAAAAAGGCGCTTTCACCGGTGCTCAAACCAGACGCCTCGGGCGATTTGAGATTGCACACGGCGCAACCCTTTTTCTGGATGAAATCGGCGAATTACCGCTGGAATTACAGGCAAAGCTGCTCAGGGTGCTCCAGGACGGCGAGTTTGAACGGCTGGGCGGCTCCAGCACCATCAAGGTGGATGTACGGATGATTGCAGCCACAAATCGCAATCTGGAAGAGGAAGTCCGAAAGGGCCGTTTCCGGGAAGATCTCTGGTACCGGTTGAATGTTTTTCCGATTACCATCCCGCCGCTTCGCGATCGCATGGAAGACATACCGCTTCTTGTCGATTTCTACGTCCAAAAGATCTCCAAAAGAATGGGCAAGACCATTGAAATGATTCCGGCGAACGCAATGAGTGCGTTGCAGCGTTATCACTGGCCTGGAAATATCCGGGAGCTGGAAAATGTCCTGGAACGCGCCGTGATCAACTCGTCGGGAACCAAACTGCGTCTGGCGGATGAACTCAACAACCCGTCCACGGGGCCGGGCATCCGCCAAAAAACCCTGGAAGCGGTTGAGCGCGACCATATTGTTCAGACACTTGAGCAGACCTGTTGGAAGGTCGCCGGAAAAAACAGTGCGGCCGAAATCTTGGGGATCGACCCCGGCGCCCTGCGGGCGCGTATGCGCGAACTCGACATCCGAAAAAAATAGTTTCCCATCCCGTCAACCGGGTCCGGACGTGCACGTTTTTCCCCGTCGGCTCCCGCTGAGTTGTCACCTATCGTTTTTCCCAAAATTCAGGAGGCCCTGCCTCCCGCATTCTCCGCGCCCCACATTGGCGTGGAGACGCCAATTTCATCATCGTGCCGGGATAGGCCAATGCCTCCCAACGATACCGGATCGTCGGAATAAAAAGACATATGCCTTGCACGGTCATCAGTTGCGATTTTCCTTAATCCCCTCTCCCACCGGGAGAGGGTTGGGGTGAGGGTAAAAAAGCGAAGACTGTGACCGCTCAAAGTATAATATCCTGCACGACGAGCTCTTTCGAAAGCGCTTCCTTCCCACGGTAACTGATGCAGACCTGGACAATATGGCGCGGAAGGCTCTCCGCGAAAAGTTGCCGGATAGTAAATGATCGCCCCCCACCTGGTCGAGGAGCACCGTGGGAGCCATCCGCGACTGAACCAGGTCCCGCAACAGATTGCCCGGTCCGACGGAAGGCAGTTGGTTGTGGTCTCCAACCAGTACCAAGGCGGTCCGCTCGAGATCGATGCATTGAAAGAGCTGCCAAGCCGGTTTTATTGGCGGACCCATTCTCACGTGCTCAGCGCCGGGGGGTAAATCAGGCCTATCGCCCCAGAAAGAATTTCTTGCGTAATTCCACAATGTGTCAAACCAGGCTTGACAATTGGACGTTACGGTGTAAATTACCATCTATATGGATGGCAGGAGGATGGCAATGAGCGTACATGAGCTTCGACCGAAGGCTGGCGACACGACCGAAAAGATCACCATCAACTTGGGAGTGGTTGACCTGGGGCAGATCGATCTGCTGGTGCGGGAAGGGTTTTATTCCAACCGCACTGACCTGATTCGAACGGCGATCCGCAACCAGTTGGCGACCCATTCAGAGGTGGTCAGGGAAATGGTGGCGCGCAAGACCTTTGTTCTCGGCCTGCAGCATTACAGCCACCGCGATCTCGAGGCGGTGCGGGCGGCCGGACAGAGGCTTCAGATCAAGGTGCTGGGCCTGGCCAGTATTGCCGAGGATGTATCCCCCGAACTCGCCCGCGCCACCATCGATTCCGTGGTGGTGCTGGGTGCCTTGCATGCCAGTCCGGAGGTCAAGGCCGCCTTGGCGGATCGAATCCACTGACCGGCATTGCGCTAACAAGGAGACTCTCGATGATGGACGCAACGATGTCAGCGGGAATGCGCGAAGCGACCCATTTGACTCGCGCGGGGCAACTGCTTGAGGCAGTTGCGATCATTCAACGCACACTGCATGGCCTGTCGGGGCCGAAACCTGCAGCCAACACCCCCCGAGCAGCAGGGGATACGACGGTCGAGGGACGCTTCCGTGTCATCGACGACGAGATGATGGGGACATACCCACACGAGCCGCAACGGCGTTATCTACTCGGCCCTGCGGCGGGCCCTGGGCATCGCGCGCCGACTGTACGGCGATGAAGCAGCCATCGCATTTGGGCCGATCGCCCTGCAGGCATGCCAGCGAGTGATGATCGATGATCTCAAGCTCTCGACCACCACCGTCAACGCCTACAGCTCGATGATCAAACAGATGGTGAAGTGGGCCGTCGCCAAGGAACTGTTGCCAGGCGAAGCGCATTGGCGGCTCAGCGCCGTGCGCGGCGTCACAGCTCGCGATGGTGCGAGAGCCCCGAGGCGGGTGACTCTCGTCGAAGATGCGATCGTCGATGCCACTCTGCCGTTCCTGTCGAATGACGCGCGCACGATGGTGCAGGTTCAACGGCTCACCGGCATGCGGCCAGGCGAGCTTGTGATCATGCGATCGATCGATATCGAAACGTCGGGCGCGACCTGGATGTATCGGCCGTTCACACACAAGACTGAGCACCACGGCGCTGAGCGCGTGATCGCCATCGGCCCGCGTGCCCAGGTGT
>NZ_JBGSQX010000095.1:0-9727 GCF_041737845.1 Desulfococcus sp. | reverse complement strand
GGCCACGCCCGCCGAAAGCCACCTCGCCCCGGCCGGGTCCCCGCAGCACGGGAGATCGAGCGCGACGCCGCTTTCGAGACGGATGGCCCCCGACGCCCCGGTTCGTTCGACGGCATGGACGGCGAAGACGGCCATGGGCGTCACCAGCGCCCGGGCGTCTTGGATCCCCGCCTCGATCCGCCCCCGGGAGCGGTCGGTGATCCGATACCGGCTCCCGCCGAAATAGCGGCCCACCGACTCGAGAGAAACCCGAAAATCGGCCGGGTCGACCTCAAGGATGTCGTCAGTAGGGAAACTCAACGCCCAGCCCCGCGATCTCATCCTTGACGCGCCGGTACATGTCGAGGTGGGCCTGGGTCGGCACGGCCCTGGCGACGTCGTAGCACTCGGGGTATTCCGCGCCCATGGGCGCGTCGGCCGCCTGGGCCTCGTAGGTATCGAGGAGCCGGAGGGCGATCTCGTTGACCTGGTCCCGGGTGAGCCCCGACCGGGCCACGGCGTGCCCGGCTTCGCATCCCAGGCGGGCCTCCAGGGGGGTGGCCCGGTTCCGGTACTTGTTCCGGGTGGAGGCCATCTCCCAGAGGTTCCAACCGCAGACGGTCGATACCATGGCATGGACGGCGGTCTCGCGGAAGAGCATCTCGGTCATGGGGCCGGCGTTGGCGAAGCCGTTGGATGTATAGATGAGCTTGCTGTTCCGGGACAGGGCCTGGCCGGCCATGGCGATGGCCCAGAGGAGCTCCCGGGTGGTGTTGGAGCCGTAGTTCAGATGGAACGGGAAATGCTGGTTGAAGACGGCGCCGTGGACCACGAGCCCGATGAGGCTGTAGGCCACGATGGTCACGGCCGTCCCCTCGGAGCCCATGCACCACCCGCCGTAGATGGGGCCGGTGAGGTGGCCGGTGTAGCAGCCGTACTGGGCGTAGTGGAGGGACCGGTTGAGGAGGGTGTCGGCGGTCTTGAACTCGGTGAGCCCGCCCACCAGCCGCGCATCGGTCTTCTGGACGCCCCACTGCTCGTTGGAGACGGCGATCTGGCCCGAGTCGTGCTCAGCCGTGCCCACGGCCACCATGAAGATGTCCGGGCGGCCCAGGAGCCGTGCCGCCATTTTCTGGTTGTAGATGTGCTGGATGCAGCCGCTGATCTCCGTAGGCCCCGAGGATTCGATGAGGTGGCCGAAGGTCTCTTCCAAAATGGGTCCGCACAGCCCGTCGAGGAGGGGCTCCTTGAGGTAGGCCATGCACATGGACTGGTGGTATTTCTCGTCCACGGTGATATCCGGGCTCATGATGCAGAACGGCGGCGTGCGGTCCTCGACCGTCCGGTGCCCGAACAGCCGGGCATCCTTGCCCGCCCCCACCCAGTAGCTGTCCCGGGCCGTGTAGAGCGCCTCCCGGATCTCCTCATCGGATACCTGGATGATGCGGTGGGTATCGGTGTTGTAGTAGCCGACCTCGCGGAACAGCTCCCAGCCGGCCTGCCAGATGCGGTCGGCCATGGCATCGTCCGCGGGGCAGGGCGTCTTGGGGTCGTATCGGATCTCGTATGCCTGGATCAGCTTCTTGAGGGTCGGGGTGAAGCGCTTGGGCAGAAACGCATCCTCTTCCATGAAGGGGCCCGTGTTGGAGCGCTCCAGGATTTCCCACATGCGGTAGGCGGTCGACATCTCTTCCTCCCTAAGGTGTTGAATCGAATGTTGAAACGATGGCGGATTACTTGAGCAGTGCAGCGATGAGGTCCGGCGTGGACCGGGCATCGGGACAATAGAGGTCCGCGCCGATCTTATCCGCCCAGAGACGCGAGGTCGGCGCGCCGCCGATAATGACCTTGTAGCGGTCGCGGATCCCCTTTTCCTTGAGAATATCGATGATCTCCTTCTGCCGCGGCATGGTCGTGGTCATGAGGGAAGACGCCCCGATGATGTCTGCGCCCATGGCTTCCGCCTCCTTCACAAAGGTCAGGGCGTCGACGTTGTAGCCCAGATCCCTGACCTGGAAGCCGTTGGTTTCGAGGATCAGCTTGACGATATTCTTGCCGATTTCATGGAGGTCGCCCTTGACCACCCCCAAGACCACCTTGCCCTTGATCCGCTGCCCGCCCGCCTTTTCGAGGTAAGGCGCCATCTCCGCCACCACGGCGGAAAGGGCCTCGCCGGCCAGCATGATCTCCGGCAGGAAGATTTCAAGTTTGGCGAACTGGTCCCCCACGCGGGCCATGGTCCGCGTCATGCATTCGATCATCTCGATCGGGTCCTGCCCGGCCGAAAGCAGGTTTTTCGCCGCCTCCCGGGCCTCTTCGCTCTCCCCGTCCTCCACAAGCCTGCTCAGCGCTTCCAGTGACATCGTCCGTCCCCCTTGGCAGAATGTTTTCCGGTCGCACCGTCTGGTGCAAGTGCGATCGGCCTTGATTTAAATGGGATGCCAAGCTGTATATACAGCCTGGACGTTTTTAAAATACGGATTGAAGTTTTGTCAAGATCTTTTTCCGCCGCCCGGGAGGCACCCTCGAGGAGGCGACGATCCAGCGGGATTACGGCTTGTAATCGGCCACCTCGAGCATGGGGGTGAAGGTGTCCTTGAACGCCATGTCTCCCCGCATGAAGTACTCCACATAGGTCACCGGGGTTTCGCAGGAATAGGCGGTGCGCTGGAAATAAAAGACCGGATATCCGGGGTCCTCCCGGAACAGGCCGGCGAGGGATTCCGGGAGCCCGACGGCGGTCATGCTCTGGCTGATCCGGGTGAGGGAAAGCCGGTATTTGTTGATGAGGATGTCGTGAATCGAGGTTTTCGCGAGGTTTTCCCAGAGGATGCCGGCGCACTGGTCGGCGCGGAGATACCGGACGGCATAGCGGACGGGCACCTCGTTGAGATGATTGAGGATGCGGAGCCGGATCATCTGCCCGCCGTAGTCGAGCATCCGGGCGATCTCCTCGGGCGGTTCGACGATCCGCGATTCGAGCACCTCGGTCCGGAGGTCGGCACCAAGGTCCTCGGCCCATTTCCGGAACGGCCGGACCCGGAAAAATCCCTGGGTATAGTGCCCCGACCTTCGGACGAAGGTCCCCTTGCCGGGAATCCGCTCGACGGACCCCTCCCGCTCCAGGTCGTTCAGGGCGCGCCGCGCCGTCATCCGGCTCACGGAAAACTTTTCAGCGAGCTGGTTTTCGGACGGCACCCCGTCGGTAAAATTGCGCGAGGCAATGCCCTGGAGAATGTAGTGCTTGATCTTTTGGTACTTCGGAGCCATTTTCGTCACGGGTCGGGCCATGGTCTTTTTCCCCGGTCGCCGCCTGCCGATGTCTTCATCCCCGGGCTGTCGATTGTCTATACGGGCATCGCCCCGGCAGCACATCTCGATACGGCATTTTATATCACAATCCGAACAGATTAGATTTTTATACCCATACCGCCCTCTGAAGGAAATGTCGAGAAGAGTTTCTCCTTGACACCCGTATATAATGGCCTTAATGAGGGTTTAGTATGTATATACAACCCCTCGCCTCGGGAGGGAACCGCCTTCCGGCCGGAAAGCGGGACGGGGCGCCGAGGGTCACGGAAGGAGCCGCCCGATGAAAGTGGTGTATGTCGATGTCAACCGGTGCGTGGGGTGCATGAGCTGCCAGCGCATCTGCACATTCCATCAGTTCAGAAAATGCAACGGCCAGACCCCCAACATCTGGGTGTCCGTGGACATGGACCGACGGATGATCTTCACCTCGACATGCCTCCAATGCCAGTCCGCCTGGTGCCTCAGCGCCTGCCCGGTCGGGGCGCTCGCCCGGGATCCCGAGACCCAGGCGGTGGTGGTGGACGAGGGGGCATGCGTCGGGTGCGGCATGTGCGTCATCTCGTGCCCCTTCGGCAACATCCACATGGAACCACGAATCCGCGTCGCTGCCAAATGCGACCTCTGCGGGGGCCGGCCCGAATGCGTCCAGGTCTGCATGGCCCAGGCCCTCCACTTCGGGGACATCAACGAGCTGGCCGACATCAAACGGAAAATGGCCCGAAACACCCCCAAGGTCAACCTGATGATCCGCGCGGTGGAAAAGAAGGACGAAAAACCGGAATGAAAGAACGAACGGCCGTCATGAACGGCACGGTCAAGACCCTCTGCCGAATGTGCAACACCCGCTGCAGCATCGATGTGGTCATCCAGGACGGCATCATGACCGACATCCTGCCCGGAGAGGGGAACCCGGTGAACAACGGCCGGATCTGCCCCCGCGGCAAGGCGGCTCCGGACCACTTCTACCATCGGGACCGGATCCTCACCCCCCTCAAGCGGATGCCCGACGGATCTTTCACTCCCATCGACAGGGAGCGGGCGCTCGATGAGATCGCCGCGCGCATGGCGGCCCTGAAATCCAATTACGGCGCGAGGTCGGTTGGGGTATGGAAAGGCGAGGGTGTCGGCTTTCTCCAGCAGGAGGGATATGTCCGGCGGTTCATCCACGGCTTCGGCTCGCCCAATTATTTTTCCAACGATTCGTCCTGCTTCAACGGGCGCTACCTGGGAAACCGCCTGGTCACGGGCTTCTGGAACCCCTATCCCCATTTTTCCTCGGCCCGGCTGATTCTGCTTCTGGGCAGCAACCCTCCGGTATGCCACCCCCCGTTCATGAAGGAGTTCGCCGACGCCCGCAGCAAAGGCGCCCGGCTGGTAGTCATCGATCCGCGCCTCAACCCCATCGGCTGCTGGGCCGATATCTTCGCCCAGCCCTTCCCGGGCACCGACGGGGCACTGGCCTGGGGGCTGATCCATCTGCTGATCGCATCCGGAAACTACGACCGGGATTTCGTGGAGCGCTATACGGTGGGCTTCGACGACATCGCCGCCTATGCCGAGCGATTCACCCCGGAGGTCGTGGAGGCGGAGAGCGGCATCTACGCCGATGTGGTACGGACCATAGCAGGCATGATCGCCGAGAGCCGGCCGGAGGTCAGCATCTATATGGGCACCGGCCTGGAGCACCATGAAAACGGCGTCAACAACATCCGGGCCATGACCATCCTCTCCTGCCTCTGCGGGGCGCTCGACATTGACTGCGGCCTCTACTGGCCGGAGCGGATGCCCCTTGCGGACCTCTCGCCCAGGCGGGAACAGGTGATGGCCGGCCCAAGGCCCATCGGCGCCGACCGGTTCCCCGTGCTCTTTGATTTCACGGGGGAAGGCCACACCATGACGGCCATGGACTATATGATCGGCAAGGGCGAATATCCCCTCAAGGGGATGGTCATCACCGCCGCCAACCCGGTGGTGACCCATCCCGACACCCTCAAGGTCGAGCGGGCTTTCAGAAACCTCGACCTGCTCGTGGTCAACGATTTCTTCCTCACCCGGACCGCGCGCCTGGCCCACTATATCCTGCCCGCCGAAACCTTTTTGGAGCGCTCGGAGATCCACTGCAACATCAAATATCACCGGGTCTACCTCACCCGGAAGGTGGCGGAGATCCCCGGCATCCGGAACGAATACAGCCTGTGGCACGACCTGGCCCACCGCTTGGGCTTCGGGGAGGAGTATTTCCCCTGGGAGAACGAGGTCGCAGTCAACCGTTACCTGCTGGGGCCGTCGCGGATTTCGCTGGAGGAATTGAAGGCCCGCCCCGAGGGCATCGTTTATCAGCCGGTCCGGTTCCGAAAGCACGAGACGACGCCGCTGCCCACCCCTTCGGGCAAGGTCGAGTTCGCCTCAAAATACCTGAAAGATCTGGGCTTTTCCGAGATCCCCGAGTATGTTCGCCCCTTTCACATGCGGGAGCGGTCCGAGGAATATCCGTTTCTGCTCACCACCGGCGCGCGCATGACGCTGTTCTATCACTCCCGGCACCAGAATATTGAAAAGTTCCGCCTGATTCATGCCCGGCCCGAGGCCGAGATCCATCCGGAGGATGCCGGGGCGCTCGGGATCGCCGACGGGGACAGGGTCCGCCTCTCGTCCCGGCTGGGGGCCATCGAGGTCGCCGCACGGATCGTCCACCGTGCGGAGCTGCGCCGGGGGGTGGTGGAGGTGTATCACGGCTGGGAGGATCAGCCGGTCAATATCCTGACCTTCGGGGATGTCAACGACCCCATCAGCGGCTTTCCCCTCCTGAAGGCCGTTCCCGTCCGCATCGAAAAGATTGCGGACCGCCATGAAGAGCCGCCGCATTCCGCCTTGGCGGAGGATGCCTGCATCGATCCGGATGCTGAAGCCTAGACCGGATCAGATCCGCAGCATCCTCCCTTTGCCGCCGTCGAGACCGCTCGGCAGGTAAACCTTTCGATTGCCGGTGCGTCTAAATGAGCACCAAAAACCGAAAAGGAAAGCGTCATGCGCTATATGACCACCACATCCATCCATAAGGCCGCTGCATGGCTGATCTATCTGCTGGCGTTCACCACGGCGGCCGGCGTCGGGTATGCGGACGATTTCCGCCACAACGGCGGCGGCTCGGATCGGGGCGGCAGACGATATGAAGGTCACCGCGATCAAAACAGGCCCCACCGCGCCGGGGAATACCGGGGCGGCAAGCCGCAGGACGGTGACCGCGGTCAAGACAGATCGCGACGCGCCGGGGAATACCGAAAAAGGGCGGGCACGCCCCATGGGGGGCCTGTCCGAAATGACGGGCCGGATTCCCGATACAAGAAGCGCTGGGATCATGACGATCGGAATGCCCGATACAAGAAGCGATGGGATTATGACGGCCGGAATTCCCGATACAAAAAGAACTGGGGCAATCACCGCCCTCCCGCCAGAATATACCCTGCCCCGGGCTATCACCGGTATCCGAAAAACGCCTACCGGCGTCATGTCTGCGGTCCCGGCGCCGGATGTTACCATCCCCCCCGGCGACCCTATTACTGGCGCCACTCTTCCGGCTACTTTTCGGTGCGCCCCGCCATCGGCACCTTGTTCCTGACCCTTCCGCTGGGTTGCGCAGGCCTATTCATAGGGGGATCGATCTTCTATTACCACGACGACGTCTATTATCGGCCGGTGTCGTCGGGGTATGTCGTGATTGCCCCGCCGGCGGCCCCGGTGCCGCCGCTCGTGTCGGGAAAGGCCCTGTACAGCCAGGTCTCCGTCACGGTCGAACTGCTGAACGTGAGGTCCGGTCCGGGGGGCGACCATGCGGTATTCCGCCAAGTGCGGAGAGGCGAGATCCTGGATATCGAGGAGGAGTCGGACGGCTGGCTCTATGTGACGCTGCCCGGCGGTGAAAAAGGGTGGATCGACGCCCAATACGCGGCCCCGATGGTGTATGTCGACGAATGACCCCCCGGGAAGTGGCGCCGCGATGACACCCTGAATGAAGGTCATCGCCCGCGATGCCAGGCCTCCCCCGGAGGGCACAAACCCTTCCCGCACCCGGCATATCGGCAGCTCCTGTCGATAGGGATCATCCTCCGGCGCCCGCCCATGATCATGAACCGCCGCAGCAGACATGCCGGCCCCGGGCATCCGGAGGGATTTCAATCCATCCCGATCCCCCCGACCATCAAGAAGGGATCAATATGTCTTGACGGGGCGGACGTTGACGGCCTGCTTGCCCTGGGGGGTGCTCCTCAATTCAAAGCTGACCAGATCGTCTTCTTGAAAACCGAAGTGTCCGAATTCCTTTATATTTTTGTGGTACAGGAAGATATCCCCGTGCTCCTCGGTTGTAATGAAGCCGTATTTCTTTTTTTCGTTGTACCATTTGATGCGACCTTCCATGCGTTTGATCCTATTCTGTGTTGGTGAGCCGTTGTGTGAGGGCCTCCGGCGCTTTCGCAATCATTTCGAAAGAAGGTCTAAAAATGGCGCTTTTAGACGGCCTCCAAAACAATATTCCGGGATAAAGCCCGCCCTTGGGCCTTTCCTTCCCGGCCGGTCGCCTTGTCTGAAGCTGGCCCAATCTATCGCCTTTCGGAAAAATGATCAAGCGCTAAGGACCGCTGCATGAACAAATGAACCGATTCCGCCCGCCTTTTGACCTGTTTTTTCCGTCCTTGATCTTTTCTGTAAAGTTATGCTTGCCCATGGCGCCCCCCGGATACTATAGAATTCCAGTTGCCCGAATCCGCAGGGGCCTGGATGGCGCGGGGATGTTCAATGGTAAGGAGGGTGGTCCGAAACGATGAAAAGGCGGCAGGAAACAGAGATACTGATTATCGGCGGCGGGGCGGTCGGCATCTGCTCGGCCTATTATCTCAGGCGTCACGGGTTCGACGTGACCGTCGTCGAGAAAGACGCGGTGTGCTCGGGGTGCTCCGCCGGAAACGGCGGGCTCATCGTACCGAGCTACAGCATTCCCCTGGCTTCGCCGGGGAAGATCCTCAAGGGGTTGAAATGGATGTTCGATCCGGAAAGCCCGTTTTCCATCAAGCCCCGCCTGGACCCGGACCTCCTCAGGTGGCTGATCCTGTTTCAGCGGTCCGCCGGCCGATCCCGATTCCACGCCGGCATCCCGGTCCTTCGGGACCTCAACAAGGCGGGCCTGACTCTTTTCGAGGCGCTGAAGGCCCATGACTCCCTTGCCCCGGGGCTTGAGCAGAAAGGGTTTCTCGCGGTGTTCAACACCCCCCACGGGAGGGAGGAAGGCCTTGAAGAATCGAGGCTGCTGGAAAGGTTCGGCATCGCGTCCGCCATCGTCGGGGCGGACCGGGTCCGGGAGATGGTGGGCGGCATTGAAACACGCGTTCTGGGCGGCGTTTTCCATCCGATGGATGCCCACCTCGATCCCCGGCGGTTCGTGGATCACCTGGCGTCCCAGGTACGGCTCATGGGGGTGGGGATTCATGAATCGACCGAGATGATCGGGTTCAAAAAAACCGGAAACCGGATCACCTCGGTGCAGACGACCCGGGGCGACATGGCCGCCCGCGAGGTCGTCCTGGCCGGGGGGGCGTGGTCCTCCGTCATCGCCGGGGATCTCGGGGTCGACATCCCCATGCAGCCCGCAAAGGGCTACAGCGTCACCTTCGAACGGACGGAAAAGTGCCCGGAGATTCCCTTGGGGCTGATGGAGGCCAAGGTGGTGCTGACGCCGTTTGCCCAGACCTTTCGGGTGGCGGGGACCCTGGAATTCGCCGGGCTCGATTCATCCTATCCGCGCCGCCGCATCCAGGCTGTCGCGGGGAGCGTCGCCGCCTACTTTCCGGATCTCGACCCGAAGTCCATGGAGCTGGTTGAGATCTGGAGGGGGTTCAGGCCGTGCAGCCCCGACGGCCTCCCCTATATCGGACGCCCGTCCGGGGTCGACAACCTGATCGTTGCCACGGGCCACGGCATGCTGGGCATCACCCAGGCCCCCATATCGGGAAAAATCGTCTCCCAGCTGGCGGCCGGAGAACAGCCGGCCCTGGATATCACGGCCCTGCGACCGGACCGCTTCCGACGATCCTGACCCGGAGGAGGGGGGAGGCCATGCGGTGCAGCACGGCCGCCGGATGCCCGGTCTCCCGTCAAAACAGGCGCGCCGTCCGGACGGCGGAAAGGAAGCGCACACAATGACACCGGAATCCTTCCGCGAGGCCGCGGAGATGATCAGGAAAAGCGTCCTTCATACCCCCTTGGTTTTTTCGCCGACCATGAGCCGCATGTTCGGCGGAAAGATCTACCTGAAGATGGAGAACCTTCAGAAGACGGGCTCATTCAAGATCCGGGGGGCCAGCTACAAGCTCCTGAAACGCCGGGAGGCCATCGGCCCCGGCGGCGTGGTGGCGGCCTCGGCCGGCAACCACGCCCAGGGCGT
>NZ_JBGSQX010000062.1:0-8143 GCF_041737845.1 Desulfococcus sp. | reverse complement strand
CCACGACGCCGCCGCCGAACTTGCGGGCGTGCTCGTCTGCCGCCAGGCGCCCCCCGGCGTGGAAGTCATCGTCGGCGGCCTGAGAGACCCGGTCTTCGGCCCCACGGTCATGGTCGGCCTGGGCGGCGTCTTCACAGAGATCCTCCGGGACGTGAGCTTCCGGGTGGCCCCCTTTGATGAAGACGAGGCCCGGGCGATGCTGGGCGAGCTCAAGGGGCTCCCCCTCCTCGAGGGCGTCCGCGGCGGCGCCCGGTGCGACCTGGACGCCCTCTGCCGGAGCATCCGGGCAGTGGCCGACCTCCTGATGGAGCGCCCGGATATCCGGGAGATGGACCTGAACCCGTTGCGGGTCTACGGCACCGGCGTCCTGGCCCTGGACGCCCGGATCATGATCGACGCGTGACATCGGCATCGTGAGGCCCAGATATTTTTCATATAATTTATGGAGTATTGAACTGATTCGATACAGGCGGTTCTCTCCACCTGCGGGCGGGAATAGAGATGACAAAATCCAGGATTGCAATTCCAAAAGAGCAACTGGCCAGATTCTGCCGAACACACGGGATTCAAAGGCTTTCCCTTTTCGGCTCGGTCTTGAGCGATGAATTTGGGCCGGACAGCGATGTTGATGTTCTCGTGGAGTTCCGGCCCGGCACAAGGATCGGGCTGATCCGGCTGACGCGTCTTGAATTCGAACTCGGTGAAATCCTTGGCCGAAAGGTTGACTTGAACACACCCGGCTTCATCAGCAAATATTTCCGCTCCAGGGTCATGGCGGAAAGGGAAGTTCAGTATGCCGAGGCATGACGACATCATCCCTTTTCGGCATATGCTGGATCATGCCCGGGAGGCGGTTGACATGATCGCCGGCAAACAACCGGAGGATCTCAGGCAAGAAAGAATGCTTGAACTGTCGTTGATCCGGCTTGCCGAAGTCATCGGCGAGGCGGCAGCGCGTATCAGCCCGGCGGAACAGGCGAAATACCCTGAGATCCCCTGGCGCGAGGTGATCGGAATGCGGAATCGACTGATTCACGGCTACGACAGCGTTGATCTCAGCGTACTATGGGATACAATTGAACTGGACCTCCCGCCGTTGATCGTTCAATTGGAAAAAATCCTGAAGACATGATTCCCTGAGGGTGAACACTGCTCGGCACATCCCATCGACTTCCCTCCATTCCAGTCCAGATGGAAGAAACCTCCGCTTGCAGTTTTCTACCGCTGACCGAACCTCGTAATGGCCCCTATCGCCGGATGTCGGCCACCGCAGCCTTGCAGAGGCGGATCAGGTCTTCAGGTGCCATTTCGATCTGAAGGCCCCGCTTCCCGGCGCTGACGTAAATGGTCTCGAAATTTACCGCTGATTCGTCGATAAAGGCCGGAAGCTGCTTCTTCTGGCCCAGGGGGCTGATGCCGCCCACGACGTAGCCGGAGGCCCGCTCCGCGTCCGCCGGGTCGGCCATGGCGGCCTTCTTGGCGCCGGCCGCCGCGGCAAGGGCCTTGAGGTCGAGCTGGCCGGATACGGGGACCATGGCCACCGCGAGAGCCTGCTTTCCGCCCTGTAGGGCAACAAGAAGGGTCTTGAACATCCGGTCCGACGGCACCCCCAGGGCTTCGGAGGCCTCCCGGCCGTAGTCGCGGCTCTCGGGGTCGTGTGCATATGTGTGCACCGTGTGGGGGACCTTCGATTTTTTGAGGAGATGGATGGCGGGGGTCATGGCGGCATTGATGGTGAGGCTATCGCGTCAGCGCCAACTTGATGCCCAGAGCCATCAGGATGGACCCGGTCACCCCGTCGAAGGCCCGGTGGACCGCGCGATGCTGCAGCCAGGTTCCGGCGTGGTCGACGATCAGGGCCAGGAAGCACTGCCAGACCATGGCGATGGCGAAATGGAGTCCCGCCAGGAAAAGGGATTGCCGCAGGGCCGAGCCCGAGGGGTCGATGAACTGGGGCAGGAAGGCCATGTAGAAGACCACGGTCTTGGGGTTGAGGACGTTGGAGAGAAACCCCTCCGCAAGGGATCGCCGGACGCTGAAGCGCAGACGGGGGGAAACCGGAATCGCCGTCGCCGGCGAATCGCCGCGCTTCCAGGCTTGCCGGAGGCTCACCAGCCCCAGCCAGACCAGGTAGGCGGCCCCCGCCAGCTTGAGGGCGCTGAAGGCCAGGGCCGACTGGAGCAGGATGACGGAGATGCCCACGGCCGACACCGTGGCGTGGACGAAGAGCCCCGTGCAGATGCCGACGCTGCTGACGGCGCCGTCCCGCCAGCCCCCGCGGCTGGTGTTGCGGATGATGAGCATGGTGTCCACCCCCGGGGTGAGGGTGAGCAGGGTGATGGCGATGAGATAGGTCCAGAGCTGGGGTTGCATGAAGTTTTCTTCCTGAAAGGTTATGCCGGCTGCACGCGGATCTGAATTTTATTGCCGCCGAACTCCACCATGTCTCCGGAAAAGATCTTCTTCCGTTTCCGGGTTTCGACCGCATTATTGACCAGAACCTGTCCGTCGGCAATGGCAAACTTGGCCTCGCCGCCCGACCCTACCCAGTTTTCCATCTTGAGGATTTTGTAGAGTTCGATGGGTTCGGCGTCGATGGACAAGATGAGAACGGGGGCCGGCGTGTCGTGTTCTGTGGTCACGGGGCTGTCCTTTGCGGGGGTGTCGGAATGATGGTGGCGGCGTGACGCAGGAAAAGGCTTCTGCGGAGATTCATGACACCCCCAGGATTTGTTTTTGCCGGAAGCCGGGCGCCCGGGTTTCGAAAACCGGGATGCCCCGGGGGTGTCGGGCCGCCAGCATGACGGCGGCTTTCTTGCGCTGCCGCTGGAGGCCGGTTCTGAGGACGGTTTCGAGATGGCCGGCTGTGACGGGTTTTCCCAAGAAATACGACTCGCTTGCCCTGAAATTTTGCCGGTTCTGGTCCCACCATGCAGAGATCCTTTCAGGCGCCGGCCAGGGCAGGTCTTCGTCCGGGTCCAGGTCCACGTTGTCGTCCTCCGGGGCCTCGGTGGGGCCGGCCTCGAACCCTTCGGGCCACTCTCCCTCGAGATCGAGGTAGGCGATATCCACGCCCGTGATGAAGGTGAAGGCTTCGCCGGCCGGACGGGCCAGCTCCGGGATTTCCATCATTCGGATGAGCCAGGGAATGTCGGCCGAATCCCCAAGGGCACCGGCGCCGATGACGGCGATGCGCTGTTTTTCCGGATGGTGCTGAAGCGAGGCCAGCCATTCCCGGTCGTCGCGATGATGCATAAGGTTCATGACCGTTCGGCAGGCCGCTTCCGTATAGGGGCCGCCGGCTTCCGCAATCGCTCTCAGCACGCCGGCGGCCGAGCTGTCGCTGAACACGGCGGCGGACCAGGCCGCCCAGAAGCGGCAGGTTTCGTCTTCATCGGCAAGGTGATTCTTCACGACGGCCTGGAATTCCCTCTTTCCCATCTCGCCAATGGCCTTGAGAGCCCGCGCCCGCAACAGGGGGTTGTCGTCATGGGCCGCGGCGGTGAGGGCGTCCATCCGGCATTGCCGGTGAACCGCTCCAGTGGCGACGCCGATATACCGAAAAAATGGCGAATCGCTTGAGAGGAAGCCGTCGATGAAAGGCGCCGCACTGCCGTAATCCACCCAGCCCAAGGCAGAGATAAGTCCCCGGGCGAGCACCGGATCCTCCCCCACGGCCTCAAGCACGGTTTCGATCCGCATCTTGTCGCCGCACTCAAAAGCCAGCACCCCGGCGGCGAAGATCTCCCCGGGCTCCTTCCACGACAGCGCCTCCCGGCAGATCTCCCACCCGGCATCCCCGGCCACCCTGAGCCCGTCGATATGGGCCTCGACCCGGTTGTCGAGGTCGGCCAGGTCTTGCAGGCTGAAGTGGGACGCGGAGATGGCGCCGCTTCGAAGCAGCCAGAGGAAGGCGGCGTCTTCGGCGTGTTGTCTTACTATTTCTTGAATAGCATTCATGCAGATCTTTTTCTTGGTATTACAGATGAATACTTTTGTTCTTCTCGACTGCTTCCGTCATTGCTCATCAGTCGAATTCAGGAATTGATTTGATTCCTTTTCGATTTTTTTCAAAAATGCATCAACCATAGCATCCGCTTCTTCCAAAGTCACTGTAATCTCCGGGTTGATGATTTCCCGCGGTATTGGTGACCCCAAGAGGTTTCTTTTAGCTCTAGGGTAGAGCTTTTCGAGTCTTTGAAACACCTTTTCTCTCCATGCAATGTATAATGGATCGGCATTTAATACATGGAGAGCAACTTTGTCGATAAATGCAGCTTCCGGTTCTGGGCTTTCATCTTCGATGCCATATATGGTGTTCAACACCGTCATGAGCGCGAGGTTAATTGCGCCCCTCACATTCCCTTTCCAATCCTCATCTTCCATCTCCGGCGGAGCTTCAAATCCGTCTGACATAATATATGCCCAACATGCTTCGAGATATTGCAAGGGCACGGGATCTTTTGACACGCGCCCGAATCGGCAGATCACCCATTCAGCGCAACCTATGGCAAAGCTCACAATCGCCCGGAAGGATAGCCCGGCAAGCCTATCAACCAGTTCATCATCTGCTTCACCAACAACTTCATAAGGATCCCAGTCATCCCACTCATAGGAAAGCGGCAGAGAGGCAAGATGACTTATCGGCAAAAAAGATATATCCAATCCCATGTTACGTCTCCCATGATTCGTTTGTGCATATTTCAATCTTATTGCACTTCCCTTTACCGTCCTTGCCTTTATTCACCTCATCAATCAGTCTTTGACAATCCGGGCATGGTTTTTTGCTCACACTGATACGCAGTTTTCCTTGGCCGCCGCCACGAAAAAAATCTTCGATCAGTTTGGCTTCAGCATGTCCCTGCTTAGGTCTGGCCTGGCCCGTGGCATAGTTGAACCGCTGAGGCGGCTTGTCACAGGTCTCCACATTTGAAGTCCCGCCTTTTTTGATTCCTTTGGCGAACTTACTGTATTTCCCATTGTATTTTCTACCTACCCTGACTGAACTTGCAGAAGCCTTAACTTTTGCTTTACCCCTGAACACAGTCGCTCCCACTGCAAGCGTTGCTTTACTCTTTTTGGTATTCGGCAATTTTGCCTTCAGGGCGGAGCGTTTGCTTTTAAGCTGTTCGCAGTCCGGTATCTGTTCAGACGCCATACTGTCAATATGGGAAGTCGGGGGAGTATTGGTATTAATGGACGCATGGTTATGGGTTGTCAGATCAAGATGCCGTACGACATTTTTACCCTCAAACTTGACGTCCATCGACCAGCTTGTAAAGTAGGCCTTCCCTTTTATCTTGCTGGTCATTACTCCTTTTTTGGGAGCACATCCCGCCTCATCCCCAGTACTGGTTTTGAAGTAGGACTTGTTCTTGAGCATGACTTCTTTGCCGGAAATCTTAACGCTCTTGCTACCGGAAGTCGTATCTTTGGCAAATGCGGTATTGGGATATGGAATCGGAACACCGGGCGGCGTGGCCGGGGTTTGCGGCGGGGTGAAACAGACATCGGGAAACGCCGCGATGGATTTCCCGTCCGCCGCCTTGCATGAGACTTCCCTCCCGTTCGCAAAGACGTCATTACCCATGTATCGCTACCTCTATCGTCAGGTGTGCTGCAAGATCAAAGCGCCGCGATCGCCGTCGTCGTTTCCGAAATGGCAGAGCACCTTGCTGCCGAGGGAATAGTTCTTTTGAAGGGCGGCCCGGGCCACGGCGAGGATGATGGGCACTGTCGCGGCGCCCACTTCGCCGACGCATTCCGCCGGGTGCCAGATGTCGAAGGCCTCCTTGCGCTTCCGCAGGGTTCGCGAGAGGGCGAGGGCCGCCTCCTTGAATCCGTATTGTTCGCCGCTGACGTCGCAGATGCGAAAATCGAGATCGCCCATGTCGAGGTTTGCCGAAGTGAGGGCCATTTTGATGGCCTGGACCAATCCGTCGGCCCGGAGGGGTTCCTCCGAGAGGATGGGGGCCGGTTCCCTGCCGAAGCCGATGCCGGTGATCTGCATGGCGGAAGGGTGTCGGGAGCCGGGCCCCAGCAGCACGGCGGCGCCCGCCTCGCCGGGGATGAAGCCGTCGGAGTTGTCCGCCGTCAGGAGGCGGGATGCCTGTTCAAAGGCGGTCAGGGTTCCCGCCGTCAGATAGGTGTCCGTTCCGGCCACGATGCAGAAGGGGAGTCGCCCTTCGTATATGAGGGTTGCGGCCCGCTGGACCGCCGCCACCCCGCCGACCCTTCCCTGGGCGATGACGGCGGAATAGGGGTGGAAGGCCGCTCCCAGGGCATCCTGAACCTCCGCCAGGAGGTGCTCCTCAATCCCGGCAAACCGCCCCGGCCGATCCTTTTCCGAAACGCAAAGGAGCAGGGCAATCTTTTCGGTGCCCACACGTCCACCCGCGTCGAGGCATTCCCGCATGGCCGGGGCGGCCAGGTGGACCAGCTTGGCCCTTCCCCGCCAGGGAGGATTCAGGGGCACCTCACCGCCCACGATCCACTCCCCGCCGCTGTCCATGAAGCGGGTGTCGGCAAAGTTGGTCAGGCCGGCCCGGATGGCGGCGCATGCCGCGGGGGCATTGAGGCCGACGCTGGTCATCATGCCGGCGGCGATGACGGCGAGGTTCTGCAATCAGGCCTCCTCTTCGGGTTCGGGCGCTTCTTCCCCTTCCTCATCGGGAAAGGCCGGCATGGGAAACGGCTCCTCGGATTCCGGAAAGGCCTTCAGCCGGTCCTCGGGATGTTCCCCCACCACCACCAGCGAGACCTCGAACATGTTCCGGCGGAGGGGCAGGGCCGTGCGGCAGGTGACGGTGAAGCGCCGCTGGTCCGGTTCCAGCATCACCGTGTCCACCACGGCGGGCTGCTCCTTCTCCTCGCCGTTCTTGAGAAAAAACCAGACCAAAATGTTTATCGCCGGAAACCGGAAGACGGTCTGGCCTTCGGGGGTCAGGTTCCTCAGGATCACCGGTTCGCCGCCCTTGGGATAGGGCACCTGCTGGTCCGCGGGGGCCGCCTGGTAGTAGGCCGGGTCGAAATCCTTGGGCAGAAAGGGGAAGACGTTGTCGAGCCAGTTCTGGTCATAGGTGCCGGCGAGCTTGGCCCGGGGATGCCAGGATCGGCCGATGGGTCCGAAGGCCATGGGCGTATAGCTGCCGTTGGGCTGGGTCACCGGGTTCTTGAGCTCCTCGGTGTTGGGGAGGGGCTGTTTGTCGATATATTTGGCGTCGAGATGGTGGTGAAAGCCTTTTCCCACCGGATTTGGATCATGGGCCGCGTGTTTGGATGGATCCGGATGGCGGTTGTCGGTGCCGCCGAAGGCGGTGTCGTAGGAGACCGGCATGACCCTGAAGGGTCTGGGAGCGGAGGCAGCCACGGAGAGGAGCCCGTTCCGCCATTCCCGGTGGCCCACGACGAGAAAGGATTTGGTCATGGCTCCGAACTGAAGGCCCACCGGCACCTTTTCCGCCAGTTTCCCGCCCGGGGCGTAGGCGCTGCCGTGGAGGAGAATGTCGCACCGGGGCTTTACAGGGGCATAATCGCTTTCGTACACCGGGGCCGACAGCCCGGGCTCGCCGGTAAAGGTGTCCGCCATCACCAGGGGAAGCTGTTCTTCTGCCAGGTTAGGCGTCATGCCTTTATCCGGGAAGTCGAAGGTGCCCTTGACGCAGACCACCAGGAGTTCCCGGCCGTCGGGCTGCATGCCCATGGTGTATCCCGCTTCCATCTTCGTGACGCGATCGAGTCTCATGGCAGGATCGTCCCCCTGGCTGCGTGTCAGTTGATCTGCACCGAGGCGCCCTTGATGCGGTTGACGCCGGAGGAGCGGGTGAGGAGGTAGGCGCCGCGGATGAGGATCTTGCCCGCCCGGGTCAGGGTGATGCTCGACTTGCCGCAGCGGAGGACGATCTCCTCCCGGGCGTCGAAGGTGATGCGCCTGCCGTCGACGGTGACCTCTTCCAGGGGCTCGGAGGCTTCCATCTCGATGGGTGCCGGCGCTTCCACCCGGTCGAGGACCGTGTCGATGAGGACGGGCCGCCGGGGGTCGCCCTCCTCGAAGACAAGCAGCACCCGAAGGCCGGGCGCCAGTGCCCGGGATGCCGCGCCGCCGGTCAGCTTTGCCGGCAGCGGGCCGAGGCGGCTGCCGGGG
>NZ_JBGSQX010000058.1:0-18226 GCF_041737845.1 Desulfococcus sp. | reverse complement strand
TATCCATACTTGATACACGCAAGAATGTCCAGTTCGTTTTTATTTGATGCTTTCTAAATGCTACAAAAGTTTAGAATTGCTTGGAACATTTCCAGAATGAAAATTATATGCCACCTCATCATGGATTTTCATCACCCCAGGCTGGAACCATCCAACTAAATCTTTTCTAACCACTCCTCACGCCAAAAAAAGAAACATGTTCTGTCACAAGAACCAAAATCTATTGTTCCAGAGCAATAGACATCATGCAAGATGACAATCCCTTTGCATTTTTTCATCAAGTAATCGCGCTCATCCAGAAATTTTTCAACCCGTTTAAAAACCTTTTGGTTTGTTCCACAAAAGGGCAGCATTTCCTCCATAAAAGAGCACCCTCTAAGTTGATTCCACCTGTTTAAAGTGGATTGTATTTCTTTTTTGGATCTAACGCGAACGATATCCCCGGATTCAAGCCTATTCGAATTTGCTGAAACGGCTTCATCTTGAGAGCTTTTTTTAACGGCGCTTGATCCAAATTCAGAGAAAAGATTTACAATGTATCTCCATCGCCTTTTTGAAAAACGCTTTAAGCGATTGCCTCGCTGCAAAATTTTGTCCATTGGCTGGATTATATCTGGCATAAGGGGTAAAGAGTGAAGCTGGCAGTGACACATTTTCTCATTTGAAAAATCCGTCATGAGCTTTTCCTCCTTGCGTCTATTTGCTTGATTTGCTTTATTTAAAATAAGCGGACGGGAAAATCCCGAATGTCATCCAAGATGTCGATAGCAAAAATTATTCAAAATCCTGTATAGCGGAAGTGGTGACCTACCGACAGCAAATCTTATCATTTTCCATTTTAAACTCCCCCTATCGAGCGTCTTCTTTTCAATATCACTATCAGAGGCTGCTATAAGGTCAACTACATCTGCCCCCCACGATTGTTTGAATCTCATCAAACCTGTATCATCAGGGGCGGTCCGGCCAAAATCAAAGACATAACACCCTTCTTCAAGTGCATTTTTGATGGCATTCCAAACAAGCAAATGATTTGGCCTCAGAGAAAAGAAGTCCTCATCCGAGGCGAGGTACTCCAGCGTCGCCCTATTCTTGAATCTGATAACAATGCCTCCGCCAATGGTTAATTCCCCTCTTTTCACCAAAAGAAGCGTTAACATGTTTATAGGATAGAGCCTTTTCCAAATATTTTCAAAAAAGCGGTATGGCTGGGAGGGAACAAGGTTTCTTTTCCTCGTTTTTAAATACAAATTATAAAATTTCTTCAAATCATCAATGGTTTTCCCTTGTATTACCTCAAGATCATTTTCCACTGCTTTTCGAACCGATTGTCGAACAGTTCTTTTAAACTTTTTTGATAACTTATCAAGATCGTCCATGAGATTAATATAATGATGTTTATGGATACTATAAGGAATCAATTTTTCATCGATAAGAGATGTGCTTTCAAAAATTTTGAATTCTATTCGCTTGCAATTAAATTTGTTCTTAAGATTTAGCCCATAATTAAAAAGAGTTTGAAAATTTTCGCGGCTGTTCACCAAGGGATCGCAGAGCGTGCCAAGAGGTATGCAGACCAGCCGATTCCCGAGCAGCCAGCTCTTTACCAAATAAAGAGGTAATGCACCGGCTATTTTTCTACCGTCTTTATCCCACAAAATGAGATTTTTGTTCGTTATATGATTGAAACTGCTTTCCAGTATATCTTTCCAGGCAGTAGTATGATAAATTTGACCAAATTTGTGAGATTCAACGAACTCATCCCAAAGGTTTTCCATTGCAGGCGTTAACATATCAACACTGGTCATCATTGGTACTCCTTTTGGGAATCCTCCGCATTTCCATCCCACCCTCCCATGAGCAGCAGCGTCACACGAGCGGCCTCGGCCACCATCTCGATATCCACATGGGCCATGGTGTCTTCGGCGGTGTGCCAGTAAGGGTTCTTGTAAACGGAGGTGAGCGCGATAGCGGGGTATCCTTCTGCCCAGAAGGATATTTCATCCCCTCAAGGGCAGGCCTTACCGAGATTCCAAAAAAGCGCCCCACCCATTGATTCCCTGACGGAGGGCGATGGCGCAAGGAAAAGATCTTCGGATCGAAAAGCCATTTGAAGGGGCGTGCAGGCGTTTCGAAGCGCATGATAGGCATTTATAAAAATCTTGGCGATTCCCTTGATCTTGCGCTCAGCCGCCAATGAACTTTTGGCCAACCGGAAAAACTCCGAGATCCCGGGCTGACGGTACCCCACGACGTCCACGGCGATGACACCAGCGATCTCTTTTTTTTCCTGCCGGGCTATTCGAACAAAATCCTGGCTCCCCAATCGGCCGCGCTCCTCGTTGGAGAAAAACGCCAGTTGCCAAGTGCACCGCCTTGGGATCTTTTGAAAAACCCTTGCAAGCTCCAGCAGAACACTCACGCCGCTTGCGTTGTCATCCGCCCCCGGACAGGGCGCTCCTCTAACCCAGTTCTTCGAATCAAAGTGGGCTACGACCAACAGTGTCCGCTCCGGATGGCTCTGGCCGGGAAAGGATACCACCAAATTTCTGAAGGAATGGCCCTCATACGGATATTCACGGATCTCGGGTTGAAGCCCCATGGATTTCAGGCGTTCGATGAGGTATTCGGAGGCCGCTGTCTGGTTCTCCTGGGAACTGCGCTCGCCAAAACGCTGCAGATCCAACAGGGTGGCACGCATTCGCTCGGGATCTAATGCTTTTGCAGCCTCGATAACTTCCTTTCCAAGAAGTGCGCTTAGGCGTTCCTCCCTTGCTCTTTGCATGAGACCATCCTCTTGCCATCCGCCGCAGGGGCCGGATACCCATTCCAAGCTCGCCAGCACTCCGACCATCGCAGCCAGGCCGGCGATCGCCCACCCGATGAACCAATGCTGGCGTCTCATGGAAAACAGTTCCTTCCCTTTCCCTTCCCCAGCAGCCGCAGGACCATTCCGGCCAACATGCCCCGGGCGCCGACCAGGGCGATGGTTCGTTTTTCGGTCATGGCTATCGCCCTCCGTACATCTCTTCGTAATACTTCCGGTAGGATCCGTCCATCACCGCATCACTCCAAGTGCGATTCATGATATACCAGTCGACGGTGCAGCGGATGCCCTGCTCAAAGGTCACAACGGGCGCCCAGCCCATTTCGGCTTTGATTTTTGACGCATCAATGGCATATCGCCGGTCATGGCCGGCCCGGTCCTTGACAAAACGGATGAGGGAACGCCGCGGCATCCCCGAAGGCAGGCGCCCCACGGCTTCATCGAGGATGTCGCAGATGGTCTCGACCACCTCGATGTTCCGCTTCTCGCTGCTGCCGCCGATGTTGTAGGTTTCCCCCACCCGGCCCCGGGCCAGCACCGCCAGGATCGCCCGGCAGTGGTCCTCCACGAAGAGCCAGTCCCGTACGTTTCCGCCGTCGCCGTAGACCGGGAGTTCCATGCCCTTGAGGGCGTTGTTGATGATGAGGGGGATCAGCTTTTCCGGGAACTGGTATGGCCCGTAATTGTTGGAGCAGTTGGTGATGATCACCGGCAGGCCGTAGGTATGGAAATAGGCGCTTGCCAGGTGGTCCGACGACGCCTTGCTCGCGGAGTAGGGCGAACGCGGGTCGTAGGGCGTGGTCTCCGAAAAGGCGCCGCTCTCCCCGAGGGACCCGTAGACCTCGTCGGTGCTCACATGCAGAAACCGTTGTGGGCACGGAGATGACGGCATGCAGCCCCAGGCGCTCCGGGCCACGTCCAGGAGCGTGAAGGTGCCGAAGATGTTGGTCCGGATGAACTCATCCGGACCCGTGATGCTGCGGTCCACATGGGACTCGGCGGCAAAATGGACGACGGTGTCGATCTTTTCTTCGTCGAACAGGCTTTCCATAAGGCTTCGGTCGCAGATGTCGCCCTTCACGAGCCGGTATCGCGGGTCGTCTTCGATGTCCCGGAGATTTTCGGGGTTCCCGGCATAGGTCAATTTATCGAGGTTGACGATCCGCGATGACGGCAATTGGCCCAGGGCCATCCGCACGAAATTGCTCCCGATAAAACCGCAGCCGCCGGTTACCAGAATATGCTTCATCTGATTTTTTCCCGCCTGGTGTCTATGGCACGATGATGGTGTCGTCCGCCTGCAACTGGAAATTCTGGCTGAGATCCTTGCCGCCGACGATGTTCCGGTAGTTGATCCGGTAGATTTTTTCCTTGCCGTCTTCATTGCGCAGGAGAATGATCTCCTTCTTCGAGGCCCACTCGGTGAAGCCGCCGGCAATGGCAAAGGCCTGGAGCACGGTGAGCCGTTTTGTCAGCGGGTATTCGCCGGTCGTCTTGACCTCGCCCAGGACATAAAATTTCTTGCTCTTGGGGTCTTTCACGTACACCGTGACCATTGGGTTCTCGATGTACTTCTTGAGCGCCGATTCGATGATTCTCGCCAGGGCCACCGGGGTCAGCCCGTCGGCCTGGAGATCGTTCAGGAGGGGAAAGGTGATCTTGCCGTCCTGCCGGACGATGACCTCCTCCCGGGTGAAGGCGGGCTCCTCGTAGGTCATGATCTCCAAAGTGTCCCCGCTCCCGATGTAATAGGGCTCCTTGGCCTTGCTTTCCTCTTTGGCCGCCCCGGTGTCCGCCGCGCCGGCCGTCCCCGTGCAGAAAACGACGGAAAACACCAGAAACGATACAACCCATAGCCATCCTGCCGAGACCGTCTTTGTCATCATTATCTCCGTATCATGTTTTTTTTGGGTTCAGGCCCTGTCTTCCGCCTTGCCGTAGTATCCCTGGTATTTCCGGTATCTGCCGTAGGTCTGGGCGTATTTTTCCACGTTGTTCAGGACGACGCCCAGGATCTTTTCGGTGCCCATCCGCTTCACCAGCTCCTTGAGCTGGTCTTTCGGGGTGCCGTTGTGCTTCACCACCAGGAGGACGGCCTCCACGAACTGGGCCAGGGTATTTCCTTCCGCGGTCATGGCCACGGGCGGCGTGTCCAGAATAATGATCCGGTCCTGATACCGCGTGGAAACCTCTAAAAGAAGATTCTCCATCCGCTTCGACGACAGGAGCTCCGACGGATTGGGCGGGAGGGCGCCGGCCGGCAGGATGCTGAGACATTTTTCCTTTGTCCGAATCAGCAGATCCGCCAGCTCCATGCCGTTGGTGAGATATTCACTGAGGCCGGGGGGATCTTCAAAACCGAAGAGCCTGTGGACCCCCGGCTTGCGAAGGTCGCAGTCGATGAGCAGCACATGACGGTCCAGCTCCTGGGCGATGCTGACGGCCAGGTTGGCGGCGATGAAGGATTTCCCCTCGCCCGGCAGCACGCTGGTGACGGCCATGGGGCTGGGGATGACGCCGGCAGTCCGGTAGAGGATCTGGGCCTTCAGCAGCTTGATCTGCTCCGCCTCGTAGGATTGGGGGGCCAGGAGGGAGACGAGGTTTCGGTCGATTTTCGAATCATCATGGAAGGCTGAAGGCTCAGAAGCCGGGCTTCTGTCGATTTCTGCATATTCATGCGCTGTCTCTGCCGGGGGATCCGCCTGTTTCGGTCGGAACGGCTCCAGAACGCCAACCCCGCCATGGCTGCGTTGTCTGGCCTCCAGGTCCACGTGAATCACCTCGGGCTTTTCGACGGGGCGCCGGGCGGTGCCGTTCCTGGATTCTTTTTTGAATCTTTCTAATGCCTGGTATGTCTTGGCCACTTATGCCTCTTATATACGCATAGAATTTTGAATGATTGCGGCTTGCCGAGGGCGCCCACAGGGGGGCGCCCCTACACATTGGCTCGAAAAAATTGATTTACAGGAGGTTTCGCAAAAAGTTCGAGATCAAGGCTTGCGAATCCCGAGGAATGAGACGTACGAATCGTACGCCGCAGTGACGAGGGATGACGCATAACGCAGATATCGGGCTTTTTGCGGAACCGACAGTCAAATGAAGGTTTTGATCATCTTGATGGCCTGCTCCGGGCCCTTCAGGGCAAGGAAGGCAAAGCAGCCGCAGAGTGCCAGGGAAAACGCCACCGCCGCCGAGGACAGGACGTTGTTGATTTTGTGCCAACGCTTCTGCCGGTCCGTATAGATCGCGGGGATGGACGCCAGGACCGGCAGCCCCAGCTCCAGTTCGATTTCGCTGCTCCTGGTGATGCTGTTATTGAGGAAGATGAACAGGAACACAATGCCGCCGCCAATGCCCAGGCCGCCCGCGATGGTCATGGCAAAGAGCTTTTTCATATCCGGCTCGGAAGGCTTGTTGGGGTATTTCGCCCGGTCGATGATCCGGAACTGCTCCCCTTTTTTGTTTTTTTCCAGGTTCACCGAGATCTGGGCCTGCATCTTGCGGTCCAGCAGGGAGTTGTAGGTCATCTTGATATTCTCGTAATCCCGCTTCAGGGCGGACAGCTCATGCTCCTTCTTGGGCGTGTCGTCGACAAGGCGCTGATAACGGTTGATCTCTTTGACCAAACTCGTCAATTCATTTTTCAGGCTCTCGATTTCGAATTGGGTCTCCTGGCGCTGCTGCTTCAGCAGGCTCTGCCGCTGGAGCAGGTCCGGGTGTATGGGCCGGGTCGTGACGCTGCCGCCCGCGTCCGGCGGGTTGGATTCAAGCTCCTTTTCCAACTTCCTGATCTTGCTCTCCAGGCGGATGATCTCCGGGTGCTCTTTCGTATACCGGGCGCTCAGCTCAGCCAGCTTCTGCTGCATGTTCTGAAGGTTTGTATAGGGGTCCGCGGCGACGGCGGGCGATGATTCGCCTGCCCCATACCCCGCGATGGCCTGGTGGATCACATTGGCTTCGGCCACTTGGGTGTCCAGCGCCACCAGCCGGTTTCTCGCATCGCGGATCGACTCGTTTTTCCCCGTCAGTTCCGCCTGCAGCCGGTCGAGGACCCGCAGGTTGGAATCGAGCTGCTCCGGAAGCCCGCCCATGTTCTGGGTCCGGAACGCCTCCACCTTCTTTTCGAGGTCCCCCAGTTGGGTCCGCATGCCCAGGAGCTGATCCTCGAGAAACTCGTTGGTGCCCAGGGCTTCCTCCTCCCGGGTTTTCAGGTTTTCCTCGATGAAGCTCTCGGCAAGGGTGTTGGTGATGTTCATCACCTTTTCAGGGTCGTTTCCCTTGAACGTGATCGAAAAAGCATCGGTGGCGTTGGGCCGTTTCTTATCGCCCAGAATTTCCACCGAGATGCGTTTACGGAGGGCCTCGATTTTGTCCTCCATGTACATGCTTGCCTGCTTCGGCTCATTAAACAGCTTGAACTGCTCGATGATCTTTTCGAGGTTGGTCCGGCTCAATATCTGCTGGGAGATGGTGTTGATCCTGGACTCAATCTCGCCGGAAACCAAAGGCTGGACATATTCCTCGGGCACTCTCTGGGACTGAACCAAAATCAGCGTGTTGGCCGTGTAGACCTTGGGCATGACGATGGACAAGACCATGCCGGCCATCACCGCCACACAGAACGGCACAATAATGAACCAGCGGTATTTCAGGACAATACCAACATAATAACTAATGTCGATCGAGGCTTGCTGATCGGGTCGATTTGCATCCATTTTTTTCTTTTCTTCTCAACTTTCGACTGTTGCGCCCTAGCCCGGAGACAGGGGATGTCCGGGGATGGTCTGAGCCTCTGGAGCAGTGAGGTTTAGTGCCGCTTGGGTGCAGCGGAGGATCAGCGTCCCGGACTGTTTGAGCGAAGCGAGTTTCCGGGACGCCCGGAGCAAACCTTAGCGCACTTTACCGAAACTGCGTGGGGCGAAGACCCTCCCCGGGCATCCCCGGGTTTCGAGCTTCAACAGCCTGGTTTTCTTGTTTTTATCACAGGGTCGACAGCAGCTTCCGGGCATTCTCGCTGTCGTCAAACTCCTTGCCCATGCCCAGGGCTTTTTCCAGGGCCTTGCGGGCTTTTTCTGTTTCGCCCTTTTTGTAAAAGGCCAATGCAAGATGATACTGCACCGTGGGATTGTCGGCAAGCTTTTCCGCCGCCTCGGTCAATTCCAGGAGGGCGAAGTCGTACCGACCGTTCTTGTAGTAGGCAAGGCCCAGGGTGTCCATGACATTGGGGTCCTTGGGCATTTTTTCCTTGGCCTTGCCGGCCAGTTCCAGGGCCTCCTTGGGATTGATGTCGTTGTTCGCCAGGATATAGGCCAGGTTGTTGGCGGCCAGCGCAAAATCCGGA
This sequence comes from Desulfococcus sp., assembly GCF_041737845.1. Taxonomy (GTDB): domain Bacteria; phylum Desulfobacterota; class Desulfobacteria; order Desulfobacterales; family Desulfococcaceae; genus Desulfococcus. Next base: position 10,061 of record NZ_JBGSQX010000058.1, on the reverse strand, counting down.
TTGATCTTGAGGGCCTCCCGGTAGGCTTTCTCCGCCGCATCAACCTGCTTACGGGTTTCATGGATGATGCCCAGCATCAGATAAGCCCCGGACTGTTTCGGGTCGGCAGCGAGAATAGCCTGGTACTTTGCGACCGCCTCATCCATCTGGTTCTGGGAAAGCTGCACGTTGGCCAGGGCGTAATAGGCCCGGATGAAATCGGGGTTGGCCTCGATGGCTGCCTCATAGGCCTTGCCCGCAGAAGCCGGGTCCTTCAGGGCAGCATGAATGTCTCCCTTGAGGTATTGGATAATCGATAAAGCCTCTTTATTGTCCTTGAACTCGGTCAGCTTGGCGTCGCAGAGGGCAATGGCCTCGCTGCCTTGGCCCTGGCGGGTTTTCAGGGCCGCAAGGGCGGCCAGCACGTCAAAGCCCCGGGGATAGAGCTGAAGCGCCTTTTCGTAGCTCGCTGCCGCATCGTCGACCTGCTGTTTTGCTTCATAGACCCTCCCCAGGCGGAAGTGGCCCATGGGGTTGTCCGGATAACGCGCAACCACCTCCTTGAAGACGGCTTCCGCTTCAGGGATCTTTCCCTGGGCCGCCACCACATTGCCCAGGATCAATTTCGCCTGGAGGTTCTCCGGAAGCTTCGAAAGCACCTCCCGGGCCTCCTTCTCCGCCAGCTTGTAATCCTGGTCCCGGGCAAAGATCTCCGCGAGCATGAGCCTTGCCTGAACCAGATTCGGATTCAATTCGACGGCTTTCTGGAGGCTGGTTTTGGCGAGATGGGCATCGCCCTTGGCAGCATAGGCGCGGCCGATGAGAAGGTGTGCCTCCGTTGCCTTGGGTTCCTCTTCGATGATTTTGGAGAGGGTCCGGACAGCCTCTTCATAATTTTTCTGCTGGATCTTGATCTCGGCGGACAGCATCCGTGCCGGGAAATTGTTGGGATTCTTTTTGAAAATTTCATCGAGCGTTTTCTCGGCCGCCTCGATGGACTGCATCCTTGCATGCTGTCGGGCCAGGGCGTTCATGACATTGAAATCGTCCGGCTTCGCTTTCAGGGCGTCCTGATAGACGGCCAGGGCTTTTTCAGGAACGCCGGCGTTGTTGTGGATGTCCGCCAGCATCAGATAGGGCCGGGCGTCTGCGCTGTCGATCTCCAGAGCCCTGCGGAGCGATTCTTCCGCCAACGCGGTATTCTTCTGCCGGAAATGATAACCCGCAAGCACCAGGTAAAGCTCGATATCCTTGGGGTTCAGCCGGATGGCCTCCTGAAGCTCCGCCTCCGCGGATTTGAAATCCTTCTTGCCGGCGAACAGGTTGAAAAGCGCCATCCGGAGGTTGATATTCCCGGGGTCCTTCTCCAATGCCTGGCGCAGCACCGTTTCAGCCTTGGCCGTGTCGCCCCGGGCGATCAGCACTGTGGCCAGCCCCAGATGGCCCCGCGGGTCGTCCTTGTTGAGGGAGACCGCCTTCTCAAACAACACGGAGGCCTCCGCGAGATCCCCTGTCTGCCGCAGCATCCCCGCCTTGAGCATCAGGGCCTCGAAATGGTCGGGATTCCTGGCAAGGACGCCTTCAATCCGCTTTTTGGCCTCCTCGTTTTCCCTGGAGAGGAGAAAGAAGCTCGCCAGCTTGAGCTGGGCGTCATCGTTTTCCGGGTCGATCTCCGCGACGGCATAATACGCGGAGAAGGCACCCTTGTAGTTCGCGAGCTTCATCTCGGCGTCGCCCAATTTGGACCAGGCATCCTTAAACTTCGGGTCAAGCTGCAGGGCCCGCTTGAATTCGATCCGGGCCGTATCGAAATCGTTTTTTTCGAAATATTCAGAACCCTTCTTGAAATGCGCCTGCTTTTTTTCCTCATCCGAAGCGCAGCCTAACAGTAACAACAGGCAGCTCAAGACCACGAACAACACTGTTCTAAGGTGATTCACGCCCAACTCCTTGTTTATGATTTGGATATGAAAAAGGATCACACGGCGTGGGTTCGCCGCGATGATGATGAGTGATTATAGACGAAATTGAGGGGAAAAGAAAGTTCGGCAAATGAAAAATGGATGGTGCTAAGCAGGCGAAATCTTGCAGTTGCTATGTTTTTATCGGATAAGCGTTTTTTTCGGCCGGGTCAATTGCGGGGCAAAATGGATAAGGGAGAGTTAGGATGGCTTCTCTCCCTGTCCATTTGATTTTCCCGATAGATTTTATATCAAGAAAGATTGGTGCAAAATCGAGCAACTATTTTATATCAGCCTTATCAGCCTTTCAAATATTTTTTTCTTCCTGCGATCCCGAGGCCGAAGATGCTGAGACCCAAGAAGAGCATGGTGGCAGGTTCGGGGACAGGTGTAAGATAATCTTGATAATTTGTCCCGATTCCCCCTGAAGGACTGTGTGCGAAATACCAGTTATTGGTGGTATAGGTTTGAATGTTTAAGGCTGCATCATACAGTGTTTGAGCCGTGACATGATTCGTCAGCAAATTGCTTCCACCGTTTATGCTCAAAATAGCCCAGATAGCTCTTTGTGCCTCAGCTTTTCGATCATCTTGAGTTAGAAGGGCTCCATATGATGTCCAATTGTCTGCAATCCATGCGGCTTTATATAAATTTGAACTAAATTGACTACTTAAATCAGCATCTATAGCATAAAAATCATAGTTTCCATTGCTACCCAAATCTCCTGAAACACAAAACACCTCTTTCGTAGTAGTGAGGGATCCAAAAGTATATCCAAAATTAGATGTTAACACCTTACCATCATAGTCCCCGTACCAGTTACCAACGACAGGATTACTTGCAGATATGTCAAGATCCCCAACTCCCAGATATGTCGGTAACGCGTTAGCACTAATCGGAAGAGATAAAAACAACGCAATCGCTAAAAACCTAACTATTCTTTTCATAATTTTTTCCTCCTTATTTGAATTGACAAAGTGCTTATGCATTGATGCCCATGATCAAAGCATATTTGATGCCATACAATCAAATTGGACTTATTAAAAGTCGACTTAACGCCATCCACTTGATAGTACAACAAATTCACTATGGGCATCTCATCACAAAAATGGAGGAATAAAGATTACATTACCTTTGTATAGATGACTGAATGTAAAGAATTCCATCAAAAACCAGCGTAGTCACGCTATTCACAAATTTAATTAACTGAATTTTCATGAATTAAGCTCAATAGTCCGAAACCGTAAATTTTTCCGACAATATCTTGAAATGCAGCCGATAGGCGTTCAATAGGAAGCCGTTGTGTCATAACTGTCGGAGTCTCTCTATCGTCCATTTGCAGCCTTTGACCCATTCAATATGCCGAATTTACCCATCATCTCATACAGGGTCGGCCGGCTCACCCCAAGCTCCGCCGCAGCGTTGGTGATGTTGCCGTTGTTCCGCTTCAGCGCATCCTTGATCATCCGCTCCTCCAAGGCTGCGCGGGCTTCCTTGAGGCCGATCCGCGAGCAGGCGAATTCGGCGTCTTCCATGTCCAGGTCGGCCGGGGTCACCTGCTTGCCCTCGGCCATGATCACAGCCCGCTTGATCCGGTTCTCCAGCTCGCGGACATTTCCGGACCAGTCGCAGCGCCGGATCGCCTTCAAGGCGCTGCTAGTGAACCCGGACAGCCGGATGTTGTATTCCTCGGCAAATCGTTTCAGAAAGGCTTTGGCCAGCAGGATGATGTCATCCTCCCGGTCCCGCAGGGGCGGCATGGCGATCTTGACGACGTTGAGGCGGAAATAGAGGTCATCCCGAAAGGCGCCCGAAAGGATCTCCTCCTTCAGGGTGCGATTCGTTGCCGCGATGATCCTGGCATCCACGCAGATCTCTTCGCGGCCCCCGACCCTCTCGATCACCTTTTCCTGGAGGAAGCGAAGGAGCTTGACCTGGAGGGAGAGGGGCATTTCGCCGATCTCGTCCAGAAACAGGGTCCCGCCCTCGGCCATCTCGAACCGCCCCTTCCGCTGGGCATGAGCTCCGGAGAAGGCCCCCTTTTCATGGCCGAAGAGTTCACTTTCCAGGAGGTTCTCCGGTATGGCGCCGCAGTTGATCACCACGAATGGCCGGGCCTGCCTGGGGCTCTTGCTGTGAATCGCCCTGGCCACCAGTTCCTTTCCGGTGCCGCTCTCCCCCTCGATCAGGACCGGCGCATCCGTGGCCGCCACCTTCCGGATGGTTTTGTACACCTCCTGCATCTTGTCGCATGTGCCCAGCATCCCTTCGAAGGCAACGCCGCCGAACCTTTCCTGGAGTCTTCGATGCTCTGCCTCGAGGTTCGCGATGTAGGCGGCCCGGCGCAGGACGATCTTGAGTTCGTCGATTTCGATGGGCTTCAGAAAAAAATCATAGGCCCCCCGGGAGACCGCGTTCAGGGCATGCTCCTTCTCGCCCCTGCCGGTGACGATTACCACCTTGGGCGTGGGCTGAAGGGCCGTGACCTCCTGGAGCGTTGTAAAGCCTTCCGACACGCCTGCGGGGTCGGGCGGCAGGCCCAGGTCAAGGGTCATCACCAGCGGATGCTCCCGGTTGACCTGCTCGAGGGCGGCGGCCCGGTCGCCCGCGAGCAGCACATCATACTCGCCGGAGAGTGCCCATTTCATCTGGGTCCGGAGGTCCTCGTCGTCCTCGACAATGAGGAGCTTGATTTTGGTATCCATATCCGAAATTCGTGTCAAAAAACACTCCTTGTCCAAATCAGGCTTTTTCCGTTAGCGGTAGAAGAACCCGAAAGGTGCTCCCGCCCCCGACCGTGCTCTCCACCTCGATCTTGCCGCAGTGGGCCTCGACAATGGTCTTGCTGTGGTAGAGGCCGATCCCCATCCCGCTTTTCTTGGTGGTCTGAAAAGGACGGAACAGCGATGTTTCGATAAACGCCTGCGGCATTCCCTTGCCATGGTCCCGGACCCGCACAAAGGCCCACCCATCCCCTGCCCCGGTCTCGACCTCGATCGGTCCGCCGCCGTCGGAGGCCTCATGGGCATTGAGCAGGAGGTTGGTGATCACCTTGGCGAAATGCTCCGGGTCCGCGTTCACCTTTGGGACGGGGTTGAACCGCCGCGAAATGCCGCCGGCCATGGCGCCGTTCAGTTCGGTTGCGGCTTTTTCCACCAGGGCGTTCAGGTCGACCTTTTCCTCGCGCAGCTCGATCTTCTGGCTCAGGGAGGTCAGGCGGGCGCTCATGGACTTGATCTTCTCCACGCTTCGGGTGATGGATTGAACGGCGTCCTTCCGGAATTCTGGGTCCTCGAAATGATGGGGCAGGTTCTGCACGGTCAGGGAGAGCTTGTTCGCGAGGTTCTTCATGTCGTGGACGAAAAAGGCGGACATGCTCTGGAAGGCCTCCATCTGCTTCAGGCGCGTGACCCGCTCCGAGAGGAGGATATTGAGGATATTGGCGGCAAGCTGGTCGGCCATTGTGGCGAGCAGATCGAAATCCTCGGTGGAGAGGGGGGAATCCTTCCCCACCCGCTTGCCCAGGGTCAGGATGCCGGTAAGCTCCCTTTTGACCCTGAGGGGGATGCAGTAGCGCGTCTCCAGGCTTTTGAACAGCTCGCTTCCGACCTCCCGCAGGGCCGCGGGCGGCTCGTCGAGGTCATAATCCAGGTCCATGGGGATGGCTGCGGATTCGAGGGCTGTCATCAGTTTTTGGGCTGAATCCGCCAGCATCTTCTCCTGGCGTTGACCTGAAAAAACGGTCGACGCCGCCAATACCGCCTTTCCGCCGGCCCCCTCCCGGACCCAGATGGTAACCGCAAGGCTGTCGAAGGTTTTTGCGATGATCTCCACGGCCGCCCGGCAGAGCATGCGGATATCCACGGCCGACGAGGTTTGATGCGTAAAATTGGCCCATTCCCGGCGATAGTCATAGATGGGCCTCCGGAAATGGCGGGAGATGAAGCGCTTCATCCGCTTCTTGTAACGGTCGGAGAGAAGAAGGCCGAGTACGCCGACAAAGGAAAGGATGACGAAAAGGGAGATGAGGGAGATGGCCCGGGTCGCATCGAGGATCAGGAACAGCTTTGCCGCGATGCCCACGATAATGAAGTAGGCGCCCACCAGGAGGATGGTGACGGAGTGATAGATGACCGGGCTCGAGGCATAGAATTGGAGGCTGAGCGTCCGGGTCCGCAGAAAGGACTTGGCCATGAGGAGCACCCCCACCGCAATGGCGCCGGCGTTGACCAGCTCCCATTCCATTTTGAGGGAACGGAAAAGCAGGGCCTGGCTCACGATGAAGATCCGGGCGACCAGGATGCACCCCAGGCCGATAATCAGGAATTTGATCTGCCACCGGAAATTACCCGTCGCCTTCCGGAGGGTTTTCTCGATGAGGGTCAGGCTCAGCAGGGCGCCGGCCAGCATGCACATTTGAAAGGCCAGCCCCCAGCCGCTGATGAAAAACCCCCACGCCCCGGGCGGAACCCAGACCGGGTGCTCCGCAAAGAGCGCCCCGCGCGATGCCACAAGAATGAGAACCGGCGCGGCATAGAGCCCGATCACCTGCCATTTCCATCGTTTCACCATCTGCCCGGGCGCATCTGCCGCAAAGATCAGGCTGAAAACCAGCCAGGTTCCCGGCAGGAGGGCCGCAGGGAGGTTCCGGATGACCATCCATCGCGCGGCCTCCCAGGGCATTTCCGCGTTGATACAGAAGCCCGCAAAAAGCGATTCCAGTGCCAGCAGCGCCAAACCAAAGGAGAGCAATCGATGGGCGAGGCTGCGGAAATCCCTCACCAGAACAAAAAGAGCCAGGGAAAGGGCAGCGAGCGCGGCGATATTGGGAAGCCCATTTTGGAGAAAGAAAATCATAAAATCGATTTACAGACGATTTCGTAAAAGTTCGAGATCAAGGCTTGCGAATCGCGAGGAATGAGGCGTACTTATAGTACGCCGCAATGACGAGGGATGAAGCATAACGCAGATATCGGGCTTTTACGGAACCGTCATGCTTGATGGTTCTGTCTTTCTAAGACCCCACAGAATCGGAATCAAAATGCAGAGGGCGATGGAAAAATAGACGATCCCGCCGCTTTTGTGCAGCCAACTGTTGGTCAGCCAGGACATGTCCACCTTCGAAGCCAAAAGCGTCAGCGAGGTGATGCGGAGGGCGTTCTTGAAAATGGTGAGGGGAATAATGCACAGCGCCAGAACCAGCCTGCGCCAACCGCTGCGCAGAAACATCTTGCCCGCCAGGACGACGGTGATGAGAAGGGCCAGGCTGGACCGGATGCCGCTGCACTCCTTGGCCACGGAGATGGCGAACCCGCCTTGGACCTCAAATGTCACCCCTTCCCGAAGATATGGGAAACGGATGGCGTCGAAAACCAGTTGAACGGCGTCGGCCGACCGGTGCTGGAGGAAGGAGATCACCCATTCCATCAGGACCGTCGGCACCGGAACCATGAAGGCCAGAAAAAAAAGGGGGAACATGGCTTTTTTGAAAGCCTCGCTCCCCCAAAAACAGATATACGAACCGATCACCCACAGCAGAAAACCGGCCATGGCCGCGGAAAGATAATCATTCGTCCCCAGCGGCTCCCGGAAAAACAGGGCGCATCCGTAAGAAGCCAGGCCCGCAACCATTACCGCCAACCCGGGTATGACGGCATATTCGGCTGTTTCGAACAGGGTTTTCCGATCCATGACGAAGAGATAGAGGCTGATGATCGGAATAAAAAGCATATGAGAATAAAGCTCGCTGTGCCGCGACATTTCCGCCAGCGTCAGAAGCGGCAGGGCAAAGATGGCGATACCGATGGCCACGGCAGCCAGAAAAGGAACCAGATGCTTCTTCAATGGAAAACCTTTACGATACACGTTGAGGACAATGGCGGGCATGCGGGCGCATGGGGAAAAAGCGAGGGGACATTCAAGGAGCGCGTAGGCTCAGTCGGCGGGCAATTTTGACAGGACCTGCCGGGCTTCATCGGCGCCGTTAAAACCGGGATCCAGATCGAGGGCGTTTTCCAGCCAGACCTTTGCCTCGGCCTCATTGCCGGCCTTGTAATGGGCCATGCCCAGGTGATAGAGGGCCTCGCCGGAATCGGAAAGCCGGGAGGCATTTTGCACCAGAAGATTCAGGGCGCCCGGATAGTCTCCCTTCCGGTACAGGATCCATCCGAGGGTGTCGGCGATGCTGGGGTCATCCGGCGCCGCCTCATAAGCCCGGCGGGCATAACCGTGGGCCGTTTCCGGGTCGCCGAAGCGCTCCAGGTGAATATAGGCCAGGTTGTTCAGGGCCGGGGCATGGGCCGGGTTCGCGGCGATCACCTTTTCATACCATTTCGCCGCCGCCGGAAAGTCCTTCATCTGCTCATACGCGATGCCCATGAGCATCATCAGAAGCTGTTCGTCATCCGGAGCCGGCCTGCTGTTCAGGGCCTTTTCCAGAACGCCGATGCCATCGCGGTATTGGCCGCCCATCATGTAAATACGGCTCAACTCCACGCACGCCCTGGCATAACCGGGGTTGATGGCCAGCGCCTTGGTGAAGGCCGCCTTTGCGTCATCCGGCCGGTTCATCTTCAGGTACAGGGACCCCAGAATGAATTGAATCTCGAACGAATCCGGGGCGATCCGTGCCTGCCGCAATACCCGTTCCAAGGCCGCCTCTGGCTTGCCGGCCGCCACGTCCATCAGAACAAGCTGGTCGAGGGCTTCCGCATAGCCGGGATCCAGGGCCAGGGCTTTTTCGAACTGCTGCCGGGCAGGTTCGGTTTCATGGCGGGCGTTGTGAACGATCCCCATGTAATATGGCCCCCTGGGGTCTTTTGGCGCGATGCCGGCGATCTTGCTGAAGGTCTCGGAAGCCTTCTCACGATCCCCTTTTGAAAGATAGATCCTGCCCAGGGCAATATAGGCTGGCACAAACTCGGGTTTGCGAAGAATCAGGTTCTCCAAATCCTTGATGGCCTCCTGCGTCTTGCCGGATTTCATCTTCAACTCAGCCAGCGCAAGGCCAACCTCCGCCAATTCAGGGGCAAGGGACTTTGCCTTCTGCAATTCCAACGCGGCCGGTTCATCGTCGCCGGCAAGCATATACGCAAGCCCCAGCTTATAGCGGGCCTGGGCGGACTCCGGGGCCATGGCCGTCAGTTTCTGAAACTGGGCGACCGCTTTTTTGCCCTCTTTCCTGGCCAGAAACACCTCTCCAAGGAGGATGTTGCCACGAACATCGGCGGGCTCTAATTTTAACAGATTCTCCAAGGAATGGAGGCATTCGCCATAGCTTTTTTCTGCAAAGTAAATTTCAGCCAGACGGCGCCATGCAGCGGGTGAACCTCGATTTTGAGAAAGGGTTTGCAGCAGCCTTTGCTTTTCATTGGCACTATCTTTGCTTATCGCGCTTTTCTGATAAAGGCCGATGGGGTCGGTTGAGGGCGCGTGGAATTCCGGACTGGAATCCTTTGCAGCGTATGCATGGGTGCTTAACGAGATATTCAGAATCAAGACTGCCATCAGACTCTTCATATTCATGCGGATCACCGATGTGTTCGTGAATGGTCACCAAAGTCGACCGGCCTGAAATGCTGAAATGAGCTTGTCCCATAGGGTTCGGTGCTTGGTGAGAAGGTTTTCCTGAAATTGATAGACGATCTCTGCATCGGCTTATTGCGCGGTCATATTATCCCTTTTCCATGGCTTGGTGCCATAAAAGGCCTCGCTAAGTTCTGAACAGGATCGGCGACCTCTCGGGCTCATCCGGCACTACTCTCATCAGTTATCACCTCTGCCCACTCGAGGATGGCATTTGGAAATCCGCCGGGAGACGCCCCCGCAAATATCGCCAGCCTCGGGTTGTTCAGCGACTGCACCACACTTCCCGGTGAAATCCAATTCGCACCATCCAGTGAGTAATGGGCCGTAATCCGATCCGTGCTTAACTCCCGGTCCAGGCGCAGGTGAATTCCCTGCGTCGACGTCTCCGAGATAGAATTGACAACCACTGCGCTGCCCCCCACCTCCCGCGCAAGGGTCACTTTGCTGCCGCCCGCGTAAATCCGCGTCACCTGCACATAATTATCGTCATCCTGGTACACCAGCAAACCAGCCTGCTGCGTGTTCTGCGTCGGC
>NZ_JBGSQX010000041.1:0-60780 GCF_041737845.1 Desulfococcus sp. | reverse complement strand
GGCGCTGACCCGGACCCGCCGGCTCCACCGGGCCTCCGGCGGTAGCGTGGATGCCAGGGCCGCCGCCGTCTCGGACGGGTCCGCCATGGTGTTCTCCACCACCGGATCCTCCCGGTACCCGCGGTGGTGGACCTGGATACTGCCCACCAGGGTGGTGATGCTGTTGCGGACCATCTGGTCGCCCACGCCTTCCATGAGGGCGCCGATGAAGATCATGCTGAACACGCCGACGCAAACGGCGGTGAGGATCACCAGGGTCCGCCGGGGGTTCCGCCAGAGGTTCCGCCAGGCCAGCCGAAGCACCATTATCCCTTGGCCTCCCTTCCCTCAGGCATCGTTCATGGCTCTCACGGGGGTGAGCCGCCGCACCCGCAGGGCCGGCCAGAGGGCCGCCCAGAAGGTGATGAAACAGACCAGAAGCGGCCCGATCAACAGCGACGGCAGGGACAGGACAGGATGCATCCGGCCCGGAATGCCGTACTGCCGCAGGATATCGGACGCACTGCCGAAATCGATCCCCACGGACTGGAAGTAGCGGGTCACGACGCCGCCCAGGAGCATCCCCAACGCCATGCCCATGAGGGTCATCATCATGGATTCCGTCAGCAGCAGCCGGGTCAGCCGCCCCGTGGTGGTCCCGATGGCCATGAGGACGCCGAATTCCCGGGTCCGCTCGAAAATGGCCATGAGGAAGGTGTTCATGATGCTGAAAGCCACCACGACAATGAGGAGAAGATAGAAGATCAGGCCGCTGACGAGGTCCAGATAAATCCCCTGGGCCAGCCCGGGCATGAGGGCCTTCCAGTCGAGGACCGCAAGGGGCGGCATCTGTCGTTCGCGGGCCAGGCGGCCCAGTTCCTCCGCAAGGCGCCGCTCCAGGGCGGGCACTTCCCAGATGGAGGGGGCCACCCCGACCACCTCGTGCACCGCCCCATCCATGGCGTACACCTCCTGGAAATAGTCGAGGGGGAGATAGAGGGCGCTGCGGTCGAAGTCGTCCTGGCCGGATGCGAAGGTCCCCTTGACGGTCACGACCGTGGCGGCGATGGAGCCGTCCCGCCCCTGGCCCAGGAGGGTCACGGAATCGCCGACACCGACCCGGAGGTTTCTGGCCAGAAGCGATCCGACCAGGGCTGCGGGGCCGTCGCCGGGGGCCAGGAACGCGCCGTCGCGCACCAGGGTCTGGATGGTCGAGACGCCGGGCTCCCGGGACGGGTCGATACCCGTGACTGAAATCCCGTAGGTCCGGTCGGCCGAGGATGCCAGAGAGAAGGCGGCGGCCCGGAAGGTATAGGCCGTCACCTCGGGAATGGTTTCAAACAGCCGGGCCACGGCTTCAGGATCCGCCACCACCTGCTCGATCTCCCGCTTTTCCTGGTACCCCGGGGCCTGGACCTGGAAATAGCCGGTATGGACCTTGACGGCGGCATTGATCATGGCCTCGTAGGAGCCGAACTGAAAGGAGAGCATGAAGACGAGGAGGGCGCAGGCAAAGGCGATGGCCGCGATGGTCAACAGCGACCGGCGGCGGTTCCGCCAGACGTTCCGCCACGCCATGTTAAGATGAACCGTCATGCCGCCAGCCGCTTCATGGTTGCACGGGGGTGAGGCTGAAAGGATTGTGAGTCAGGGTTCACGCCTCACTTGTACCGAACGGCAACCCCGGTGGCCCACTTTCTATCCCCGCCCCAGCCGTTGATGATGCCCTCCTCGGTGAGGATGACCGCGCTCGCTCCCAATGCCGCCGACTTGCTGCGAATCGCGTTGTGCATCTTGGCCGTCTGGTCGGGCGGAAAGCCCGTGGCGGTAACGGTGCCCAGCTCGTCGTAAGAGCGATTGGGTATGGTCTTCAGGATTTCCACATCGTTGGGATTGGTTTTGTCATAAAACCCTTTTGCGGTTTTGGTGACGTCAACGACGGCGCATCCGGCAAGAAGAGCGATCACGAGGAGTGCCGCGAGGTATCGGAGTTTCATATGCCGTCCCTTCATTTATATTTGATTGCCGTGCCGGTAATCCGGGTATAGGTTTTCGCCTTGCTGTCGCGGCCCGCCCACTCATCGCCCAGGTCATAGCTTCCGCCCAGGATCGCGACGATCACCGCGTCCGCGCCGATCTTTGCGGCGTGCTTGCGCATGTCATTCGGGCTCTCCCCCCGCGACTGAAAATCCGCAATGACGTCGAATTCGCGCGAGGGGGACCGCCACAACAGCTCAACATCCTTTGGCTCCTTGGGTGGATACTTCACTGTGCCGTAATAGCGATTGGCGACATCCGTTGCGCAGCCGGCGAAAAGCAAGACGGCTGCAAGCACGCCGCTGAAAAAATATCTCATTTTAATCTCTCGCATGTTCATCTTTGACAAGGCCCTCTATCCATAAAGATCTCTTGGTGATGCATGAGGGATCTTATAAAGACTGGCCTGACATTTGTCAACGCCTTCCACAAGCGCCTCCCGGTCGGGAAGGCTCAGGGATTACAGGGCATCCATAATGCATCCTCATGCCGGAAGCATTTGAAAATGGGAATCAAAACGGACTGGCCCCATAATACGGCGACGGAACCGTAGGATACGCCCGGAACACATGGCGGAACACATCATCGGCCCGCGCCTTCACGTCGTCTTCCGTGTACTGGTCGACCGGCAGGCCAGTGTCGTCGCTATAGAGAAAATTATGGATGGCCACCCTGACGGCATCCCGAGTCGCCTCCTTGTCGCGCCATTGATCGACCCTGAGCTTCCCCGCCTTCAATTCATTCAGGAGGCTGACGGCGACCTCCTTGATCCGTTTGATATCAGCCGCATTCAGATCCTGCTTCTTGAGGAGATCGAAGACAGAAAGGGATTCCTCATCGAGGCCCTCCCGAACGGCCCGGCTCTCCTCCTCGTCGAGATCATCGACAAACCGAATCAGCTCCTCGAAGGTCTTCTCGATGGTGGCCCGGTCCTTCTCGCGGTTGTATTCCGCCACGATTTTCTCGTAGTGCTCCTGGAAGTCGGTGCGCATCGGGTTCTGTTCGAGCAGACGTCTCAGCCTCCGTTCGATGGCCTGCTTGAGGTTCTGGACGGTCGTATGCTTGGCCTTGCTCCGCTTGAACTCCTTTTGGAGGCGCTCAAAGTCGATCCTGCTGATGTCGTAAGGGGCCTGGTCATCGGCCATCCGGTTGGGCCTTACCTCGATCGCCTCATCCACCAGTCGGTGCAACTGCCGGATGATGTCCGAAATGTCGGCCTGGTCCCGGTCCTGCTGGAGGCTCTTGTAGATGATGTTGATGGCATCGCGGTCGGCCCGGTGTGCATTCACCGCCGGATGATTGATGCAGGCCTTGAACTTCTTGAACACCTCCCGGCACATGATCTCGAAACGCTTGCGGGTCTCGTCGTTCTCGTTGACGGCCTCCTTGCACGCCACGATGGCGGCGTTTCGTTCAAATCCCGTCTTGTGGATGACGTCATCCAGCGAGGCCTTCTGTTTCTCAAGGAATGTCCGCACGAAGCCGATCGCCTCGGCCAGGTCGGCCAGCAGCGCTTCGTTGGGCTTGGCCGGATCGGTCCCGCCGTCTTGATCGTCGGGTTTCGACCCGCCGAAGGTCGCCAGGGCCTTCCGCAGATGTTTGAGGATGCCGCAATAGTCGACGATCAGGCCGTTGTTCTTGCCCTCGTGGACCCGGTTGGCGCGTGCGATGGCCTGCATCAGCGTGTGAGCCTTGAGCGGCTTGTCGAGGTAAAGCGTGGAGAGGCTCGGCACGTCGAACCCGGTCAGCCACATGGCGCAGACAATGGCGATGCGGAAGGGGTGGGCCTCCGCCTTGAAGGCCTCGTCGAGCGGCATCCGCTGCATGTTGCGGAAGCGGGGCTGGGTGCGCATCGACTCGGGCAGATCGATCCCCTCCTTGATGAGCTTTCGGTGCGGGAGAATATCCAGATCCCATTTGCGGAATTTCTCCACCTCGCCCTGCTCCTCGCTGACGACCACCGCCGTGCGGGTCTCCCGCATCCAGTCGATCTGGCGCTGAAGGTAGATCTCCTCCTGCTCGCCTCCGGTTTTGGATCGTTCGCCCTCCAACAAGGCGATCCGCTCATCCCAGCAGGCGGTGACGCGGTGGTGCATCCGCACGCAGGTCACCTTGTCGATGCAGACCAGCATGGCCTTGCCGGTCTCCCAGGCCGTCGAGAAGTGGTTCACGAAATCCCTGGCCACCTGGTCGAGCCGCTTGCCTGCGGTGATGATGTGGTAGTCGCGCTTGAGTTCCTGCTCCAGCCGCTGCTCGACGTCGATCCCGATGATTTCCAGCGCCTCCAGCTTGTCGGCGATGCGCTCATTGAGATCCCCGATGGCCACGCCCAGCTTGTCGCCGCGTGCGTCGTAGTAGAGCGGCACCGTGGCCTTGTCCTCCACCGCCCGCTGGAAATCGTAGGTCGAGACGTATTCGCCGAAGATCCGCCGTGTGATCTCGTCGTCCTTGAACAGGGGGGTCCCGGTGAAGCCGATGTAGCTGGCGTTGGGCAGGGCGTTGCGCATGTTGAGGGCCAGGTTGCCGTACTGGGTGCGGTGCGCCTCGTCGGTGATGACGATGATGTCGTCGCGCGGCGTATAGCCCTCGTCGGGGTCCACTTCCTGGTTGAACTTCTGGATGAGCGAGAAAACGTAGGCCCGGTGCTCCCCCAGGAGCTGGCTCAGGTGCTTCCCGCTGGCGGCCCGGCACGGCTCGCGGTCGTGGTTCACGACACCGCACCCGGCGAACGTCTTGTAGATCTGGGTGTCCAGGTCTTCCCTGTCGGTCAGCACGAGGAAGGTGAAATTGCCGCCGAGCTTGCGCCGGATTTTGCGGGTGAAGACCACCATCGAATAGCTCTTGCCCGCCCCCTGGGTATGCCAGAAGACTCCCAGCCTGCCCTGTCGCGCCTTTCGTTCCCGCACCGAATCGATGGCGCGGTTCACCCCGAGAAACTGGTGGTTTCGGGCAAGGACCTTCCTGACCTCGCCCGATGAATCATCGAACAGGATGAAGTTCTCCACCAGGTCCATCAGGTTCCGCTTGTCGCAGACGCCCTTGAGCAGTGTCTCCATGTCCACCACACCCGGCTCGTCCTCGGCCAGGCGCTTCCAGTCGTGGAAATGGTCCCACTTGCTGGTGATCGAGCCGATCCTGGCCTGTTCCCCGTTGCCGAACATCACGACGGCGTTATGATGGAAGAGGCGCGGGATGGTGTCCCGGTAGTCCGAGAAGTTCTGCTCGAAGGCGGCCTTGAGGTTCTTGTGGATGTTCTTGCACTCCATGAAGAGCAGCGGCAGTCCGTTGACAAAGCCCACGATGTCGGCCCGCCTGCGGTAGAGGTCGCCCCGCACCCACAGCTCGCGAACGCAGAGGAAGTGGTTGTTGGCTGGCTCGTCGAAATCGAACGCCCGCAGTCGATCCCGGACCCGCTCGCCCTTGTCGTTGCGGAATTTAACCTGCACGCCGTCCCGCATCAGGCCGTATTTCTCGCGGTTGGCGGCCACGATGGTCTCCGATGCCACAACGGCGGTGAGCTGCCGCACGGCGTCGTCATAGGCGGCATCGGGAAGGCCCGGATTCAGTTGGGCGAGCTTCCCCCGCAGGATCCGCCGCAGCACCACCTCCTTGTCGGATGAACGTCCCAGCAGGCTGTCCGGCCCGAAGTCCTCGTTGTTGTAAGCATAGACCGCGTCCCAGCCGAGCTGCTGCTCCAGATATAGGGCGGTGGTCTGCTGAACGAGGGTGTCTTCGGTGTAGGGGGCGGGTGTCATCTCAGCCAAGGCTCCAGCATATTATTTTCCTCTTTTCAACACGATTCACCATGCGTCAATATTACAACAAATATTATTTTCAGTGTGTTAGAGAAATTTTCGACGAAAGTTATCAACGCATATCGCGTATTGGGAAAGAGTACGTCGATAATCTTGATTATCTCGGCCAGTATCTCCGACCACGTTTATCTCCTTCAGGTCGTATTTTTCCCTTGTCACAGAGACGGTCCAACGCGAGTTTGACCTGCCGGCGCTTGATTTCCGGCCCTATCCTTTCGTGGATCTCGCCGATCGCCGAGGCTGGGTAACGGGCGACATCCTCAAGGACAAGGGCGTCCAACCGGTGCGGTTCGATCCGGGCCAGGCTCGTCTGGCTGGGAAAATCCAGCCGCCGCAGAAATTCGGGCTCCACGAAATAGCGAGTGCCCTTGGTCCGCCCTGTCTGTCGCACAATGCCGATATCCGGAAGGCGGCCAATCCAGAAAGCAATCTCGACACCATCCGAAAGCTCCAAGGCATCGGCGAGTTCCCGAGCGGTCATGCCTTCGCTCTGGGCCAACAGACCGAGTGCGATTCGCTCACGCTGCCTGAGTTGATAGGTCTGGTCCGCTTTCATCAGAAAGTCGATAACCTCCGGCTTCACAATACGCTTTTCAACCACCACCTTCACATAGTCAGGCCCCTCGAAAAGCTTCGGCAAGGGGCGGCCCTGCGAAAGGAGCACCTCGTAAACCAGATCATAGCCGCTGCCCTCGCGCTCCATCAGCCCAAGGTCGTGGAATACCCGGGCAAGTTCATTATTGCGCCGGACAGATTGGTGCAGGATGTTCTGCGGGGTGACCCCGAACGGCAGCAGACCGGGATTGACCACTTCCAGTCGGTCAGGATGAAGGTTCAGATAGATGTCCCCTCGCTGGGTGTATGGCCGGTGGACCAGGGCGTTGACCAGAAGCTCACGAACGATGCGGCCATCGTAGACGGGGATATGCTGGCGAAACAGTCCGTCTGGAAATTCGTAGGTTTCCCGAAAATCAGGGACATCACGCCATACGGCATCGATCAGTTGCATCGGGGTTAGGGTATGGTCATCCCAGAGGATCTTATTGACCTTGCGCCCGGTCTCATCGTATTTGATGAACTGAATGACGGGCGCCGTCCCCAGTCGGGCACGCGCCTCGCGGCGGCCTATGCAGAGGATGCCAAGATTCGTCAGGTGAGGCCCGATGGCCAGGTAGTAGTGATTGAACAGCTCTTCGTCGCTCTTTTCCTTGACGGAAGCCTTGACCCGGTCGGAGGTGCGGATTCCGGCGACGAAGTCCGCATGCAGGGAAGGATCAAATTCGCTTCGCGGCAGCCTCAAGGAGGTCAAGGTCTCCCAGGGCTGGGCACTGCGCTCCTCCAGCAGGCGTTGCACATCTTCGCCGACCAGCGGTTTGCAGGCGTCGCCCACGCGCAGATAAAACCGCCCATCGGTTGTCGAGGACGGGGAAGCGGAACGCGAAACCGTGATCTCCAGGTATTCTCCGCCTGTCGTCTCCGAACGGCGAGGTTGCACGGCTATCGTCACGTTGACCGTCAGTTCGCCGATCCGGGCGCGAACCTTTTCGATCAACCCAGCCGGAATACGCTGTTCCGCCGGGGGCTCGCTGTCGCCATCCTCAATGCCGATCAGCAACCGCCCGCCATGTGCATTGGCAAAACAGACACAGTCCTTGGCCAACTCCGGCCAGTCGGCGGTTTTGCCCATGATAATCCGCAACGACTTTTTGTCGATGTTCTGGCCTTCGAGGCTCACACCGCCACCTCCCCGTTCATCAGGCGTGGGAGGAGGAGGTCACGGGCTTGGGTGAGGCCACCGATTGCCTTTTGAAGATTATCAATCTGAAGATCTATTGGCAACACATGCTCCATGAACATCCCGGCGGTCCTATCCGGGGCCTGCAACAATTCGACGCCGTAAAGATCCTTCTTCGTGATCGCCGCGAAGATCGCGCCGCCGCCCATCATATCCTCTTTGAAGAAGTGGCTCTTCAGGGCGTAGAAGAGGAGATTCTGCTGACCACGGTTTGATCGGATAGCTGCGAGACCCCGCCCAATAACGATCTTGTCAGGTGTGATGTTTATCCTTCCAACAGGTGCTCGGACGCTGAAAAGGATATCACTCGGATCGGCAAGGCGGTTCAACTCCGTGCAATACGTTTCGTGCGAAGGAAATCTGATCCCAAAATTGGTGACGCCTTGGTGGAAGGGCAGCCCCTTGCTATCCTTGTTGTAATATATTGACTTCGGACTTTGACCCATGGTGATATCTGCGATCTCTCTTAAAGGCTTCCTCTCCCACCCCTCCGGCACCCCATCGACAATCTTGACGTGTTCGTGGCCGGGGAAGCGGAGGCGGACGAACCACTCCTTGTAGAGCAGCCGCGCCGCCTGCTCCAGCAACTGAATCCGCCGCCGGTTGTTTTCGATCAGGTCGTCGTAGGCGGAGAGGACATCGACAATTTCGTCTTGTTTCTTCGTAGGCAGAAGAGAAATTTTCAAGCCGCCAAGAATCTTGGTATTGAGATTGAGCATTGTCGTGCCAACGGCGTTACGCTCAAGCCATTCAATACTATGGCGAAGTCCAAGATAATAGAAAAGGAACTTGGAACGTAGTCTTTCTTCAGGAGGTTCAATCTTGATACACCCGGTCCCGCAAAGGAATCCAGCCTGTTCTTCGTTTATGTAAGCACACTTGCTGATTTCCCCTCGCCGTGGAAAGACCACGGAGCCAGCCTTCAACAAATGGCGTGACAACTGGCTAGCTTTGTTTTCAGGGATTCGGGCTATCCCACTTTCGTCAACTCGACCATTTCGAATGTCCTTGGGCATCACCACAGGAATGCCTTCTTCTGAGTAGTCGTGCTGATGCAACTGAGAGCCGAATGGGCCAGTCTGAATCAAGCCACCCCACTCTTCGACGATTGCGCTGAGTGGTGAAGCGTTCATACCCCCAGCTCCTCGAAGTTCCGCTTGATCGCCGCCGCCAGCCTTACCGCCTCGGCGTTGAGGTCCTCCAATTCCACATGGATCTCGCGCAGAGTCTCCTCAAAGTCAAAGCCCTCCTCCTCCGCTTCGGGGGCGACGCCGACGTAACGGCCGGGGGTGAGGCTCCAGTCGTTGGCCTCGATCTCTGCCCGTTCCACCAGCTTGACCAACCCCTCCACGTCGCAAAGCTCGGCATCTGGGAACCGATCGGTGAGCCAGTGGGCCTGCTTCCAGAAATAACGAACCTGCTTGAGCTGCTCGACCGCCCGTTGCCGGGCCTCGTCGGTGGCCTTGCGGGCACGGGTGACGTCCCGGCTGTTCCATTGGTCGCTCTGCCTGGCCTCGCAGGCCTTCTCGCAGGTCTCGATGAGGCGGGCAGCCAGCTTGTAGAGCAGATCGGTCTGTTTGACGAGGTTTCGGCTCGATTCGGCCAAGGGGGCGAGGCGGTCGACGGCCTTCTTGAGTTCGCCGTTGGTGGCCTTCTGCTCTTTCCAGGCGTTCTCCTGTTCGGCAAGGGCCTGCTGGAACGACAAGACATCGGTATGGAACGCGGGCAGGGCACCCTCCAGCTCCTGCTGTACCTCGGCGTGGGCCGCACCCTCCCCCAGCGTATCCAGGAAAGGCCTCAAGGCACCGTTCAGGGCATCGAGGGCATCGGCGAAGTCCGGCAGAGGTCGCACGGCCTTACCATCTTCATCACCGTTGAAGCAGGCCGAGCCTTCATCGAGAATGCGCCGGCAATATCCGGAGACCCGGTCGAGGTACCTGTCGGTCTGCCCCCGGTAAAGCCAGACGATGGCCACGAGGTTCTGCTGCTGCTCGGGGCTGAAATCGTAGATCTTGCGGGTGACCTTCCGGTAGACATTGCGGGCGTCGATCATCAGCACCTTGTCTTGGTGGGCCTGGGGCTTGTCCCGGTTGAGGAACCACAGCTCGCAGGGCACGGTGCGGGTATAGAAGAAGTTCGAGCGGATGGCGATCATCACGTCCACGTCTCCGGTCTCCATCAGCTTCTGTCGCACCTTAGCCTCGCCGCCGCCTGCACTCGATGCCTGGGACGACATGACGAAACCGGCCCGGCCCCGCGCGTTCAGGTAGCTGTAGAAATAGCTGATCCAGACGTAGTTGCCGTTGGAGACCTTGTCCTTCTTGTTGACGCCCGGCAGGCCGAACGGCAGGCGCGGGTCTGTCTTGACCTTGTCGGCGTCGATCTCGTCCACGTTGAACGGCGGGTTGGCCATCACAAAGTCAGCCTTGCCGACCAGCTCGTGGGGATCTTCGTAGTAGGTGATCGCCTTCTGGATATCGCCTTCAAGGCCATGGACGGCCAGGTTCATCTTGGCCAGGCGGATGGTGGTGGCGTTCTTCTCCAGGCCCCGGAAGGTAAGCCGCTCGGTGGGACGCTGGCCCTGCTCCTCCACGATGCGAGCGCTCTGCACGAACATGCCGCCCGATCCGCAGGCCGGATCCAGCACCGTGCCGTGATCGGGGTCGAGCACATGGGCGATCAGGGAAACCAGGGAGATGGGCGTGAAGAACTCCCCGCCGTCATGGGCCTTCTGATCGGCAAATTGGGTCAGGAAATATTCGTAGATGCGTCCGAAGACGTCGCCCGAGACCTTCTTCAGTTCGTCGGGATTGAGCGTGCGCAGGAGCTGGCCGAGGACGTCGTTGTCCAACTCCTGGTATTCACCCTTGGGCAACACGCCCCGCAGGTTCTCGTAGTCCGCCTCGATGGAATCCATCGCCTCGATGATGGCCTTGGAACGATCCACGCTGTCGGGCAGGGCCACGAGGGTATCGAACCGGGCCTTGGGCTGAAGGAAGATCGCACCTTGCTGCGAGAAGTCCTCCTTGGTCAGGGGCCGGGGCTTGCCGCCGCGTTTGGGCAGGTTGGTCTCGATCCTGTCTTTCACCGCCAGGAAGCGGCTGTAGGCATGCCGCAGGAACACCAAGCCCATGACAGGCAGGAAATATTCGTTGCTGGCGTAATTGGAGTTGGCGCGCAGGGTATCCGCCGCGCCCCAGAGTCGTTTCTCAATTGCTTCGATGTGCTCTAACTGGGCCAACTTCACTCCGTTCGGTTTCAACCATGGAAAGCGCAAGTCGCGCGGATAGTGGATGATATAAGATTTTGTTGATTGGTGTCAAAAGATATGACCGAAATTTTGAAACAGATGCCGTTTCAGCCGTGCCTTTGGAATCGTGAAATCAGGGGCTTTGTACAATCACTTTGTACAAACAGCCCAAACACGGCAGAAACTGAAAATTTGAGGCGGGTCCGGTGGGTTTGGTTCGACCCAAATAAAAAAGCTTTCAGGCAGTTACCCGAAAGCTTTGTCGATGAGACTATAAAACTAATATTTTAACATATTGCTATTTAACAATATTTTATATTTTTAAAAATCGAAATACCCCCAAATATACCCCCAAAAAAATTCCCACCTCCCAGCATCTTATT
Organism: Desulfococcus sp.; assembly: GCF_041737845.1. Lineage (GTDB taxonomy): Bacteria > Desulfobacterota > Desulfobacteria > Desulfobacterales > Desulfococcaceae > Desulfococcus. The sequence goes on along the minus strand of NZ_JBGSQX010000041.1, from coordinate 49,521 downwards.
TTTCGTAGCCCCCTCACCTGCATCGACCTCTTCTGAATCCAGGTCACCACAAAATCAATATTTGTGTCGGTATCCTTAAGAAAGTCGGTTTCAGAATGCCCAAGTTTAGGATCATTAAGGTAGAATTGTCTCGAAAAAAAATCGGCATCACAGATTTTTTCACAACGGTGTCTACTGTCAGTTAGGGCTCCAAAAGAAGCGTGGCGCCATTTGTAAAGTAAAGTGGATTGAGATCGCTCTGTCGGAGCCTACTTCGATCAGCTCGGGTCGTTCCCCTAAGGCCCATCTTTATCTCATCAGCCGAACCGCCAGGTACTTAACCCGTTCGTTCATCCGGTGGCGTGTGAGGGTGGAGCCGCGAGGCTATTCCCTATCCCGATAAGGAGTTGATTCTGATCGGGAAGCCGACTCGGCTTGTCATGGGGTATCTCGTGCTGCCCAGTCAGATCAAACCTTATGGGTTCGTCGGCATCTCGTCTGACGCTCCACTAGGTTCCCGCTCCGTTGAGGTGACCGATACTCGGTCGACGCTCCACTTGGCGAGGCTGCATTTCCCGGCTCAGATGGTCAATGAGTAATTTAAAATCACGATCAGTTCACGAAGCTTCGACGGCAACGGCGCCGACAGCACTAATGGAGTCGCCAGCGCCACCCCGTTCACCGACGAAGCAAGAAGGCCTGACAGCTCGGCTTCTGGAGCAGGGTTCAGAGTCACGACATTTCCGCCGACGGTAATCGCATAGCCTGCAGGAGCGCCGTCAACGCGCGCAATGATGCGCGCAACGCTTATGGAAGCAGCGTGGCCGCTGGTGAAGTACGGCAAGTCATCAGCAGAGACCTCTAACGTGGCGCTGCCGGCAGTAGTCAAGTGGTTCCACACATCGGGCCTGTCGCGTCGAAGGTCGATGGCCTGAAATAGACCCGTTCGCCCCGTCTTCAGTGCGAGTACGTTCAGCCGTTCGCGCAGGGTATTGGCTGCCAGGGTACGCAAGGCACCACCACCGTCGCGGGCGGTGTATCGAAAATGGAGCACCACGTCGGAAATCGTCCCATAATCAAAGGGTCGCAAGGTCGGCGGGAGTTCCAAAATGTAGGTGCCGATCACCCCGCTACCCTCGAACGGCAGGTAGCGTTCATCGTCGAAGTTCAGATTGAACAGACCCGCATCATCTTGGCCGCGGCTCAGCGCGATGGACTGGATCGCGCCAACGTTGTAGCGGAATCGTGAGTCTCCATCGGGATTCTCTGCATAGGCAAAAACGTCGGGGTTCTCGCCAGAGGGAGCTGGGTCGGCTCTGCGCCCCGTCTCAACACGAATCCGATTGGATGTCTGCGTGAGCTTCAGCGGGACCGAACTATAGGGACCCGCGACACAGGGCACAGTGATACTCAATGCCTTGATACGGCGGAAGTAGTGACCGGGATGGTGCAGATCGAACACCGCTTCGGGCACCTGAATCACACAGCGACCCGACATCCGGAGTTCGGTTAGCGCCGTCGGGTCAAGGCGCGCGAGTGAAAGGTGCTCGGTCAGTTCACGCTCACGCACGTTCCGCTGCAAGTAGGCGCTGTCCATGCGCCGGAGATCCGCAATGAGATTCTCGGCGGCGAGCAGTCCGCGGCGCGTGTCATTCCACTGGCCTGCACGCACGAATGATTCGATTGCACCGAGTTCGAAGTTGAAACAACGTTCTGCTGCGCGCGCCGCCTCGAAGGCCAAGTTGAAGACTTGACGCGAGAGTCCGCGCAGTTGTCCAGCAAGCCAATCGAACAGCTCTCGGTTAGTGAACTTGGTACGCAGGTACGCCTCTTCCGCCGCACTTTGCTGGCGGCGTATCCCATGCACGCGGAGTTGCTCGCTGGCTATGGTCTGCCGAATCTGCGCAATCTTGATTTCGATGTCCGCGCGCTCCATTTCGCGCTGGGCAACGCGTGCGCTGTTCTGCCAATCCTCCTGCCGGACCAAGTAGTTGCCCTGCTGGCTGAGCATACTGCCCGCTTTGTCAAGCGCTCCGGCAGTAGCCGTGATCGCACCCACCATCGCATCGCGTGCAGCTTGGGAAATCTGGTCGCCGCCAGTCTGTGCGTTGGCAGTTGGAGAGCCACCAAAGCCTGCAGCACCGATCATGAATTTGGGAATCAGCGCAAGGCCTCCGGCAGCTATATAACCAACCGCCATAACCACTTGCAACGCAAACGACGCGGCATAACTCGCGGTCGCCGCGATCTCCCAAGCGTTCATGTAGGGCCGCCCAGCGTAGAACGTCTGGGCTTCCTGATGCATCTGTCGGTTCTTCTGTGCGCTCTCGATCGCCTTACCAGCGGCGAGCAGCTCTTGTTGCAGCGCCGTGGTCTGTTCCTTCAGGAGCTGCCCTTCATGTTCAGCCTTGAGTCGTTGCAGACCCTCGCCATCGCGCGCTGTCAATGTCTGTTCAAGCTTCTGCGAGAAGGCGGCAGCCACATCAGCCAATTCGATCGCGTGCCGCAGCATGACGCGGAAACGATACGGAGGACGCGGTGCGCTCAGGCTGCTTAGGACCGCCGACACCGACAGACCGGACGCTACAGCCTGAATCAACGCTTCGACTGAAAGCGCCGGCGCAAACAGTGACAATTCCCGTTCGACGCCGTCGATGGTTCGACTGTTGCGCAGGTTGAATTGCCGCTCCTCGAGCTTGTCCCACAACTCGTAGAGCTTGTCGCTCGGCGGGATGCAGAAATACAGGCTCTCCAGCGAGAGCGGCGGTGGGGGAAGCTCGGCGCCGCCGTGTGGCAAGACCGACAGGTCGGGCAGCAGGTTCTCAAGGCGGCAAAGTGCATTGCCAAACAGGTCGAGCCGCGCTTCGAGTTGGTTATACGTCTCTGGCGGTACCTCTACGGACGGAGGAACAATTTGTGGACGAGACCCAAGCAGCCGCTCCGCTCTGGAGTAATCGAGCGATGCCATCACCAGATCCTCGAGCTGGTCGCGACGGAAATACGCGTCGCCCCGGCCAATGAACAGTCTTGCGGACAAATGAACGATGGCCTGCTGGAATGCGACCGTCCGCGAGCGAGCAACCAAATATGGCTTGAACGGGCTGCGACGCCACTCCAAGACTGCATCGGCGAGCTCGGTCTCGGCGGCGCCATTGGGATCATGAGCAAGCCGGTCCATGATCGCAGTCACCATCTGTCGGCCATAGTCTGCCGCCGTGCGGAGATAGAAAGGCTTGGTGTTCCAGTAGCGCTTGGGGGCTGGGTCGTTGGACGAGCCCCGAGGGTCAAACACGTAACGCAACCAGGTCTCCGCAGCATCGAAGCTCTCGACCGTGTCCTCCTCCATCAATTTGGATGCAATCATGTGCGGCGCGTGAAAAGTCAGCTCCCAGTTGATGTCGGCGTAGGCGCTGCCGCGATCAAATTCCATCTCCTCCTTGGGATACGGCGGCAGGATGATGGGGTCGGGCGCGTAGCCGGTGACGGCATCCTCAAAGCGGAAACTACCCACTTCGAGTTGCGTCTTGCGAGCAAGCAGTGCTGGCACACCGCCTTGAAAGAAGCGCTCGCGCAGACGGCAGGCCATCGGGTGGTAGAAGTTGCACACGACGATGCCGAACTGCGTGTGTCGATAGCTATCGAACTCCTGCAGGATGCGGGCATACTCCGGGTCAGCCAACAGTTGTGCAATAACCGCCTGCCTTTCCGCGTCAGTCTGCGCAGCGGCCCAGAGTTGCAGGTACTTTGTGATGAGTGCCACGACATCAACGAACAACTGCCTGATGTTCGTGAATGTCTTGATGGTGCTCCGCTCCCTCGTCTCGCGATTGATCGCGCCATAGAAGCCGGGGATCAGCACATAGCCGTGGCGATTGTCCTCGAAGAAGAACGGCATGAATGTGCCGAAGACGAGATTCGTTAGCTCGCGGTACTTGTACTTGGCGGCGTACAGTAAGGTTGACAGGAACCGGTCTATTTCCGACGCCTGGAACGGATAGCTCACCCGGAAGATTGCAGGCGTTTGGCCGAATGTCTTGCCAAATAGCGTCGAGAAGTTCGCGCCGCTGAACACACCCTGCAACGCAAGCTGATCGTCGCTGTCCTGATTCTGTTCGACCAATCGTTGACCACGTAACCGGGTATCTTTGAAACGCGGCAAAAAGTTGAACGATGGTCCACTTGACTGGCGTGCCTCGGGATAGCCTTTGCAACCGGTCAGCAGAAAGCTGCCAATGCGATACGGATACGCGTTCGCATCCCACACCCAGAACACATCGAGGGTGAAGTTTTCGGGGTCAGGTGACACGCTAAGAACAATGTCCTTCTTGTCCAACGACCATGTCTTCGTTGGCGTTGCGACGGGATCAACCGATACACGTCTTGGTAACCATTTCTTGCCCGTGTACTCACTTACCGCCAGACTGATCTCGGACCAACGCCGGGACTTCGGAAGATCCTGTGCACCACTGGCCGGTTGCGGGTAGGTCGCCTGTTGCTGATCGTCCCCCTTTTCCACGAACGTGGCCCAGGCCAGATAGAGCCGCTTGTTGCGGAAAAAAGCAATCAAGTGCTCGCCAGCGATGTCCAAGTCGATCTTGCGCCAGGAAGTCCAAACGCGCTCGCGCTGCAACATGCGGTGGAAGTAGGTGCGCGGCTCGCCGCCCTTGGTGGCCGCGAAGACGTGCAGGTTCTGCGCATCGAAGTCGTAGCAGGTCGCCAGCACGTCGAGAAAGGCGATCTGATCCAGCCGATCCAGGTAGCCCTCGAAGGCAGCCGAGGTGTTCTCGTCATTGATTTCGTTCTGGAGCAACGCCGTCTCGAAGTCGGCGAAACCTTCGGTCTTGTCGTCGCGCCATTCAGGCCGGAGGTAGTAGTGGGCTTCGACGAAGACCTTCCGCCCCACTTCCCAGACGCGGTAGTTCTTCATCCAATCCCACCACCTCCAGTCGGCGTCGCCGTCGAGGTCCGTAACTGCCGTGGGTTCCAGCCCTTCGATACAGCGACGGATGAACAGTTGGAGGGTGGAATGCGCTTGCACCAATCTTGACGACGGCATCTTGGCCGACCACTCGGTGTCCGTGAGGAAGTAGTCATAGAGGTCCGCCCTGCTCTTCAACGCGGGGTTGGCGGCAAGCAGGTAGGCCACGAGAGCGTCGCGCTTGCGTTCGCGAATGGGGTCCATCAGCGCCTTGAGCGCACCCAGCCAGTCGACAGGGTTGTATCGGGCGCGGAGCAGGCGGCGGGCATTGCGACGATCGGCATCGGTGAGGTTCTCGGCACAGTAAGCCACCGCCTCGGCCAGCGATACGCCGAGCTGATGCATCAAGGCCACCGCCCTTTCCGTCACGCTCCACGTCGACGGCCGCCGGTAGTCGGCCATCACCCAGGCCAGGCGAGTGTCAACATAGCCTAGCAGCGTGCGAGGCCATCCGCTCAAGATTGAAAGGGCATCGAGCAGTGGGCCTTTGGCCGGCCCGGCACCCAATGCCATCTCGAACACCGACAGTGCCGAGACCGTCTGGTCGGGTTGCCCTGGTACATCCGTCGCCGGGTATCGCTTGATGAGCGCAAACGCGTCCACCAACGACAACCAATCGGCAAGGGCCACTATGGCTGCAGCCGGCGCCGGGCTGGGTCCCTCGAACGGCGTCCCGTCCAATGCCAACCAGCCCAGTGTGGCGGCATTCTTCAGCATGAAGGCTACCGTCTCGGGTGCTGGTTCGAACGGAGCGATCAATCCGGCCACGACATGGGCCAGGCGCAGGGCCCGATAGAGGTCGGGCGTGCTTGCCGGGCTCAACACAACTGCCGGATTCGCCAAGGCGCCTTGGGTAAGCAAATCGGCCAGCGGCGTCGGGACTGCGCCAATCATAAGGCGGACACCACGCAGCAGCACCTCCCCCATCTCGCCGCTCACGCGCAACAGTGCCGATAACGCGCTGCTGGCCGCAGCGGAGGCGGCATCCCGCCGCGCGCTGTCGCACAGGCCCAGCATCAGCGCCTGCAGAAGCGCCTTGCGTGGCGCATCAGCCCCAGGGGCGGCGACAACGGCATCGATGGCGGCCTTGATCGCCACACCATCGACTCGATCTGCCAGGGGGCCATCGATCACTGCCTTGGCCGCGTTACCAATGGCTGCGGTTGGCGTGTCGGTACGGATCAGTTCACTCAACGCAGCGATTGCCGCAGCGTCGAGCGACGGCTGTTTCTGGAGCAGCGCCTCGAATGCGCCGATCTGTTCGAAAGCCGTGAGGCTGGCGTTGTACGGCGAGCGATTGGCCTCTGACGCGGTGACAAGTGCCGTGCGGAATCCTTGCAATGACGGGGTGATCGCGACGTCAGCCAGGTCCCACACCGCTAGGTTTGCAGCACGCCGTGCCAGGCGATATTCGAGTTCAGGGATCGGAACACCCGCCGCATCGACGCGGCGGGCCGCATCGGCTAGCGCCAATAGATTCGTCACGCTGGCCAGCGGATCGATGGCGCAAAACCGCTCCAAGCCCAGGTAGTCAGCGACCTTCAGCCCGAGCGCCCGTGCCAACCCCACGCGACCGTTGATCGCCGCCAGTCCGATAGCGGTAAGCGGGGGATTAACGCCTAACAGCGCCGCGACGCTGAGGTGACTCAGCAAAAGCTGCAGATCCGCTGCGGTGACGCCGAAGGCAAGCGCCATGTCCGCGACGATAAGCGGATCAGAAAGGCGTTGTCCGCTGCCAGGCACCGCGATTTCCGAGGCCTCGTTGGCGGCAACGGCGGCGGCTGTGAGTCCGGGATATAGAGGGCCGGTAGCAGCCGGGTTCTGAAACAGCAGCGCGTGCTCGGAAGGATCACCGTCAGTCGGGATGCGGTCCAGCCATGTGATGAGCCGGCCAACATCCACCTTCAGATCCGCAGCCAGGCGTTGCAACTCCGGCAACGCTCGCAGCGCGGCGTCACCCAGGTCGGACGCACCCAGGCTCGGCGCGAAGGCCAGCCGATCGATGTCTCGCACGCTCAAGCCGGTGCGGCGGGCCAACCGCAGTACGCGGTGCATCCGGTCGAGCACCGTGTCGTCGAGATTGACGATCTCCTTGGCTGAGAGGTTGCAGGTGTTGTCCAAGTGACGGATGTAGAGATCTACGCCGCTGCGTACCCACGCGCCCTTCAGCAGCGCCTCGACCTCCGTGTAGACAAGCCCGGTGCGGGAAGTGAAGACGTCGAGCATGCGCATCGCGTTGGCAGCCGCCGGCCCGGCCACACCCCAGATCACAGGCTGATCAGCCACGGAGGCCGAGAAGATGAGGCTTCTTTCGGACGCCGAGATCCCCAAGCCCTCGCCGGCGATCACATTGGTACTGGGGACGCCACCGGCTGCCAGCGCACGCATCAGGTCTGCGCGCTCGACACCAGCAGCACTGAGGAATGCGCGTGTTTCCGCGTGGAAGAAGTCGAACGGCAAACCGAAGGCGGCCTTGCCCGCGGCCAACGCTACGTAGGCCGCGGTATTGACGTACTCGGGCGAGGCGGCACGCTCTTCCGGACTTCCGTGGGTTTGGCGCAGGCGACGCAACTTCCAGTTGGGCCCCGGACCATCGACCGCGACGGTGATGCCCTTGTCGCGCAGCATGAAGCGGCTGCCGGTGTAAGGCCCGTAGATGATTGCATCGTCACCGACCTCCAGTCCTTGGGCACGGATCGCGACAAGGATTCCGGCCGAGGCCTTGCCAGCGGCCACAGCTCCGTTGAAGCCGAACCCCGGATCGGGCGCCACTGCTTCTTCGAGCAGCTCGCACACAATGTCGATGTGCGGCACCGGTACTTCGGCGTTCTCGCAATTCAGATCGATCTCACCGATGTCGGGGCGGCGCTTGAACAGTTCGTCCTTGGCGGTCTTAGTGCTCGTAACCGCAGTGTTCTTCTTGTCGAACACCAGCCGGTTGCGCAGAAAGCGCATTACATCGGCAAAGTAGGCCGCCGGGCCATAGATCGACCGGCAATGGCGACAGGCGCAAACGTCGGTAGAGCCGAACAGCGACTTCAGATCGGGTTGCTCGGCGACGATGCGCTCGATCTGCTTGGACAGCAGGTGCGCCGACTCGCCTTCTAGCGCGGAGGGCAATCTCAGCGTACGCAGGTTGGTCGCCACCATGACCGCGGCCAAGTTCTGGTTGGCGGCAATTTCGAAGGTCTTCGTCGCTTCAGCGGTGCTCATGCCTGCACTGCGGCGGGCTTCAGCCACGAAGCGGGGCTTTCCCGCCGCCACGATATCGGCCGAGGCCCGGTAGCCGGCTGCGATCAAACCTTCCGTCTTGCGGTAGTCTCCGGTGAGCCGGAACATGCGCTGCACCTTCTCGATATCCGCCACCACCTCGGGTTCGACGGTCTTCAAGTCGACGCCTGCCGACTTCAAGAACGGTTGCAGCTTGTGCTGCCCCAGCTCGAAATCGGGATGAGCATCGAAGAAGGCGACGACCTTCTCGTGGTTCGCCACCGCTTTCGGCTTGCGGCGGGCGAGCTGCGCAGAGAACGCCGCAGTTGGAAAGCGCTTCTCGAACCTGCGCACGATCGCGGAAGCCTGACGTCGCGCCAGCTTGGGATCGACAGCCTTGCCACTCATGCGAACGTTGCCGCGTTCGATGAGCTCCGACCAGTCCTTGCGCTCGAGCTGCGCCAGCTTCCGCACCTTCTCTGGCGCGTCGGCACCCAGGCCCTGAGTCACTTCTTCGACCAGACCAACGTTGAAACCCAGAAGATCGGCCAACTGAAGCCGCGCTGCTGCGGCGGGCTTGGCTGCGGCCGCGAACAGGCCCTGCGCATCGAGACGCTCGAACAGCTTGGGTAGATCGCCGATATCGTGTGGGCCAAGTGCGTCGAGCAAGTCCTGCGCCCTGCCATCGACGAGCAGGTCATCCACCACGTCCAGGATGCGCCTCGGCAGCGCCTGCTGGACATAGGCCAGTGCGTCCTGCCGCCAACGCTGCAAGCGCTCGTGAATCTTGTTAACCCGCTTCAGCAGATCTGGGTTAACCAGGTGCCTGCGCACAGCGCGCTGCAGTGCCGCCTTGGCCGCATCGGCCTGAAGCAGCACGGCTTCGTACAGCACGGCACGCGTGTTGGTGCCAAGGTCTACCGGTGTGAGCACCGCACGCGGTCTGTCCGGGCCGACGCCGAACAGGCCGTCCTCCCGCAACAGCGCGTAGAAGTACTCGGCCGGCAGTTTCGTTTCACCTTCCACACGGTGCGCCACGACGAAGTGCGCCAAACGGTCGAAGTCGATTCCGCTCTCCCGTGCGAGGAAATCCCCCTCGTCAGAAGCCGGGTCACGACCGATGTCGGCCACCGGCACCTCGCCGATCAGCGGCTGGAACGCGGCAGCGATACGCGCAAACTCCGATGACACGGCGCCCTCGGGCAAGCTCACCGTCACATCTATGCGCGCCTCGACCGGCGCGTTCATCACCACGTCTCGGCTAGTCGGCTTTAGCAAGAGCGTCTCGCCATCCGCGGCGAAGACGCGGACACCGACATCGGCAGACCCCTTCTCCGCACGCACGGCGTCGGCGGCGCAGTACGCGATACGGTAACGACCCTGATCGTCGGTACGCGCTTCGCCCAGCACCTGTTCAGCGCGGAAATCGCGATCAATGGCCACGACGCGCAAATTCGGTACCGGTGTGCCATCGGTGAGGGTCACGCTGCCCTGCACCGTGCGTGGCAGTTTCCTTCCTTCCTGCCACAGTCGGTCGAGCGCCTCCCGATCGAGACCGGATTCAGTCGGCAGTCCGTGCCGCTGCTTCCAGTGAGACACGGCTTCGGCCGTCGTGGGCCCGAAGTGCTGCTCGCGCAGTTCCACTGATGATATGTGCAGGCCCAATTCGGTAAGAATGGTCTGCGTCTGAGCAACGTCGGCACCCCGGGCGCCTGGATGCAGGGGAAACTGAAACTGGGTCCTTTGCGGGGTCATGGCTGGTCTCCTGTTCGTTCTTGTTCAATTCAAAATCTTCCCTGTTGCTGGGGCGGGTTTCGCGCCCGAACTTGTTGAGCACCGTTGCTCCGCAGACTGCAGAAGCTCCCGCATCTCGATATGGCTGGCCCGCGCGATGACATCCTTTAACGCCAACCACTTATGCTGGCGATCCTTGTCCTTTCGCAGTCCGCGTCCCACGGCCTGCATCAGGAAGAAGCGCGTGGTGATGACTGCTCCATCAGCAGACCAGCTCACATCGCGCAGATCGCTCACGATGCGCGCCCAGACACCAGTCTCCTCGTGCACTTCGCGTGCGGCGGTTTCACGGTGCTGCTCGCCGTCTTCCACGTGCCCCTTCGGGAGCACCCACTGGCCCGGGTCGTTCGCGGCTTCGACGAGCAGGTACACCGCTTTCCCGCGACGTGTACGGAACACGACACCGCCGGCGTGGGTGGGGGTGCGGGCCTCGGTCGCGGTCTTGTCGGGTGCGACCTTGCCGTCCTTGGCCGCGAGCGTGATGATGGACCAATAGGCCTGATTTGTGGCCTTGTAACGTTGCTCCATGTAGCGCCATAGTGCGAGCAGGAGCAGCGCGAGCACGACGGGAATGCCTGCGAGCGGCCATTGGTGCTGCCAGGGCCACGCGATGAGCAGGAGCAGCAAGACGACCGCAAAGCAGCGGAAGAACTTGGAATCGGCCTCGAAGCGTTGAACGACGGCCAGGCTGGCGGGGCTTTCGGCATTCAGAAGCGCCTTGCACCACTGGAAGGTGTTGACGGCGTCCTGGGCTTGAAGGGGGCCAAGCGCCTGCCGCTTGATCTTGCTGGCGCGCTCCACGGCGAGGTTGCGTTCACGCTTGAACACCAGCCAGATCAGGGCGCGAGCGGGCCAGGGCAGCAGGCGGCCGCGGCGGGCGAGCAGCGTGATCTGCGTGTTGAGCGTGTAGCGCCGCGCCCAGTCGTAGAACTCGTCCAGCCAGGAGCCGAGCAGGAAGATCAAGTGGCCGAAAAGATAGCTTGCGAACAGGAAAGCGGCCCAGGCTTCTGCGCCATCGAGCTTGGCATAGCGATCCCCCAGCGCGATCGGACCCACCTCGCCCATCAGCAGCCAGGTGAGCAGCGCGCCCGGCAGCAGGATGGAGAAAAAGTCCATCAGGCCGATGAAGAATTTCTGGGGATCGAAGTTCATCTGTCTTATTCGCTATCTCCCGGTCACCATACCCCTACTGCTTGCTGTTACTCATAAATGTGGTCTCTCCCCAATTACCCGAAGCATCACTGCCCTCCACGATGCAATGGTCGCACGCAGTCGTAGTCGGCAGGCAAAGTGCGGCGCTCCGGTGGCGGGGGTGGCACAAGGGGAGCCACAGGAAGTGCAGTGCCCGCTTGAGCATCTCCCACCATGTAGCCTCCATCGGGTGACGGCGTGACGTCGTGAGCCTCTGTCGAGCCCTTCGTCTGGTTGAGCAGGGGCACGGGGTCGATACCCTTGTAGGTACCATCTTCGCGCCTGGAGGCGGCGGCGAAGTGAAGGTGCGTTCCTGTCGGAGCGTCTTCCCATGTCGTCACGTGGCCTATCACTTGTCCACGGCCGACCTGAATATCCTGTCGCCCCGGCTTTTCCTGCCATTTGGCCTTGATGTCGGCATCCAGGTCGATGTGGGTGTAGAAGGTCTTGAGTTGGCCATCCGCTGACCTGATCGTTACCTGATCTCCGAAAATCTTCCCCGTGTGCTTGTCGCGCGTGTCGAGGTTGATCCAGACGATCGTGCCGGCGGTCGCCGCCCGAACTGGAGCGCCGACCGGCGCCATCATGTCCTGCGCGGCCTTGGTCGACCAGTCATTCGTGTTGACGTCCTTGTCCAACCCGTGTCCGCCTGTGCCTGTTGCACCACGTCCTTCGCCATACTTAGTGTCTCCGAGGGGATTGGAGAATTTGGTGGCACCGGATGAGGTCGGCGTATCTTGCATCCCGGACCGATCGCGGCGCAGAGCATCCATCCTCTTCTGCGCAGTTTCCAGTTCAGCCGGGGTGAACACACGCTCGACGGTTGCCTGTCTCGCGCCTTCGATGTGGGTGACGGACTTTGTCGCCCGGGAGATCCTCCCGTCGTTCCCCAGGATGACGACTTCGCTTTCCACCGTAATGGTGCCCGGCGGCGGCCTAGTCACAAGCTCCTGCTCCTTGGTAGTACCTGTCGATTGCCGTCCATCTGGATCCTTATTCGCGACAGGATTGTTTCGGACGTACGCATACAGACATGGGCCATCGATCAATCGACCCGGGTCGCATGCCGTCCATCGTCCCAGCCACGCCGCATAGTACCGCGCCCCGTGGTAATACAGCCCGCTCTCTTTATCCCGCTCCTTCCCCGTATACCGATACCGCTTCGGGGTCTCCGTCTGGCTGCGCACAGCCTGATAGGTCGAACTGCTGTAGGGCGCATACTCCTCGTAGGAAATGATCTGTCCTTGGTCATCCAGCTCAAGGCTGGCCGAACCAATGTGATTGCCGACCTGGTAGCGGATCAGTTGTCGGGGTGCTTGGTCAGTGCTTGACGTGTCAAGCGTGCGCGTCTCCACCAGCGCAATGCGCTGCTTGTCGTCCATCACATGCAGTGTCTCGCGCTCCAGCGAGGCGGTGTTCGCGCCGATGGCGCCGCCGTGCTTGCGGAAGATCTCGAAGCCGCCGAGGTAGATGCGCTCTTCGGTGAAACCCGGCGCCTTCTCCCACACCTTGCGCACGCGCTGGCCTGAGGCGTCATACACGTAAAAGGCCGCGCCGCCGCCCCCCAGATCAGTCTGGCGCAACTGGTCCTTGTAGTCCCAGTGCATATTCGGCCCAGGCAGGCCGCCGCCCAGGTGCGGCATACGCCGCATGTTGCCGTGGGCGTCGTGCAGATAGGTTTCAGGCTGCGGCATGTTGCCGCCCGGGTTCAGCGTGGTCCGGGTCAGGCGGTTGCTGTTCTTGAGCAGCGTGCCGCCGTTGCCGTCTTCGATTAGGCTGGGTTCGAGGTAGTCATAGGCGCGCGTCCAGCCCGCAAGGACCGGATCGCTGCCGCGGTGTTGCATCTGCAGGAAGTTGCCGACGGCGTCGTACACATAGCGTTCGATGTACGTACCCATGGCGTTACCGTCGTTCGGGGCGAAACGCCCGGCCGCATCGGCGCTCAGCAGGCTCACGCGGCCGGCGTCGTTGTACGAATGGGAGATGGATGCGCCGCCCTGGCCCAGGTGCTCGCGGCCGGTGGCCTGGATCAGCCGGTAGAGGGCGTCATAGACGTAGTCGTTGCTCGACTCGACGCGCTTGTTCTTGAAGTAGACGGTCTGCTGTGCATTGTCCTGGATGTGGATGATGTTGCCGGCCGGGTCGTAGGTGTAGTGCAGGTTCTGCACTTGCTTGCCCGGCCAGCCGGCGACGGGGGGCTGCGGGTCGTCGCCGGGGAAGTCCGCCGCCTTGCGCTTGGTCAGCAGTTGGGTGAGCCGGAAGGTGAACGGGTCGTAGCTGTAGAAAGTGCTGGCGCCGTTCTTGTAGTCGATGCGCTGGCGTTGGCCCTTGGCGTCGTAATCGATGTTGGCGACGCCGACGGGTGATGCCACCTCGTTGTTCGGGTCCAGCAGCGCAGCGGGTTCTGCCGCGCGCTCCAGCCAAACGTCCACCCGTTCCAACAGGTTGGCCTCGTTGAACACCGGCTGGATGACATTGAACTTGCCGCGCCCCAGGCTGCTGCGCGGGGCGACGGACTGGATGGGGCGGTTGAGTGCATCGTAGCGGGTGCTGCCCTCGAAGAACTCATCGTCCAACTTCGGGTTCAGCAGCCAGTCGGGGATGGCGTTGTAATTGCTGACCAGCCGCCGCGTGCTGCGCAGCAGGTTGCCCTTGAAGTCGTAGGCCTCGGTCGGGTTGCCGTTGGCGTTGAGCCGTGCGTTGGTGGCGACGCCCGCGGAATCGAAGTGCCGGTAGATGCGAGTGCGCAGGTTGAGGGCTTCGGCGTTGGCCAGTGTCTCGCCGTACTCGATCTTGCCAACCAGGATGTCGCGGTTCAGCGTACGCGGGTCGGACTCCGCGCTGGTGCCGCGCACGGTCTGTTCCACCGGGCGGCGCAGCGCGTCGTAGGTGGTGGTGAAGTTGTGGCCGCGGCTGTCCCAGGCGCGGATGGGCTTGCCGTCCACGTCGTTCAACATCCAGCGGGCGCCGGCCTCCATGCTGAGTTGGTGGATTCGATTGCCGAGCATGTCGTAGACGTAGCGCATAACGATGCGGCCAAGCGGGTCGCCGGCCTGCTGGATGGCATCGCGCACTGCGCGCTGGTTGCCTTCGATGTCCAGCTCGACACGGGTGGCGAAGCTGTCTTCGGTGCCATCGAGGTCGTGGCCGGGGCAGACAACGCGGTTGCGTGCCACGGTCAGGAAGGGGCGGCCCAGTGCGTCGAAATGGGCGGTGGTGGGCGTGTCGGCGTGGGCTGCGGCCCGTTGGGCGGCCCTTTGCTCGTCCGCTCCCAAGGCGCCGCCGATGCGTTGCGCGTGCCAGGTCTGCCAGGTTGCGGGCTGGGTCTTGAAGTACTCGGCGACAAAGCCGGCGATGTCGGGGTCGGTGCGCGGGTCGCCGGTCTGCGGTGGTCTTGGATCGCCCGGTTGTGCGGGTCGCGGCGCGCAGGTGTCGTTAACGTCGTAGGTGGTCTGCTGCCAGGGGTCGAACACCACCTTCTCGTAGCTGTGGTTCGGGTGCAGCTTGGCGATCACACGTTCGGCCGGATCGTAGAACAGCACCGGGCTGACGCCGACCATGACGCCAAATTCGAAGCCGTGCGTGGCGCTGAAGAAGGGCTCGTACTGGCGGACCGGCTTGCCCTTGTTGTTGAAGATGGTCCAGCCGCTGCCGACCCAGCGTGGATTCACGATGGGCGCCTGCGGGTCGTTGACATCCAGGGGCCCCGGCTCGGCCTGGATCTTCTTCTGGATCTCGCGGCCGAAGCCGTCCGAATAGGAAAAGCTGAGCTGGATCTTCAGGCCCTGCGGCGGCAACGGGCTGCTATCATGCGTTTCGCGGGCAAGCGTGGCCGCGCAGGCGGGTCGCCATTGGGTTGGGTCGGCGGGGTTGGCTTGCTGCGTGCGGCGGAAGCGATCCAGGTCGTAGACGATGCGGGTGGTGGCGTCCCTCAGCAGCGTAGATGCCGTGGTGTGCGGATCGGTGGCGTTGAAGAAGCCGTCGAGCTGGGCCTGTGTGAGGTCAGCAACGAAACCGGCGAGCATGTCACCTTCGACCGGCGCAGGCAGCGGCTGGCCCATCACAGCGGCGCCCACCAACATGCCGAGCGTGTCGAAGGCGACTTCGGTGCGGTTGCGGTTCGGGTCGCTGACGAGGCGCGGCTGCAGTACGCGGTAGTCGTTGGCGTCCACCGTGACGCGGTTGCCGAGCGCATCGCGGGTTTCGACCATCAGCAGGTCTTGGGCGTCAAAATCGACAACGGCGTCCTGACCGAAGGGATCGCGGTAGCGGCGCGGCAGGAAGAAGTGTTGCTGGGCCTGAGCCACCTCAGTGGCGGCGTTGTCCGCCGGGTTCGTGCTGTAGAAGGAACGCCCCGAGGGGATCCACCAGTGATCGTCGGCATCGCTGGCGGGGAAACGGCCGTCCGCCTCGAGGGTTTGGCTTTGCAGGTAGCCGCCCCGGTTGCCGGCTTTGCCGTCGAGTACCGATGCCGGGTCGGGCAGCAGGGGCTCGGAGGCCTGGCCCTGGCGAGGACGCTGGAAGACCTGCGCGAGCAGGCCGGGAGTGAAAGCGAGCTTGTAGCTCTCGCCGGGCAGGGCGAACGGTTGCAGGTCACCGAGCGGCAGGAGGCCGGTCAAGTCGTCGCGACGATACAGCGTACGCAGCCACTCGATCGGGCGGCGGCGCTGGTTCCCGGCGGCCGTGGCTTCGTAGGCGACTTCAGGCGCGGCGAACTTGTGCCGCAGACGACCCGCATTCGCGGGATCCGGTTGGACAAAGTCGGACGCCTGAAACCTGCTGGCGGACGCGGTTGGCGTGTAGCCGGTCAGCTCGTAGGTGATAGCTTCGCACGGCAGCGGATTGCGGTGCGTGTCAAGTGACTCGATGGAGTTGGTGACGCGGTTCTCCGTGTAGGTGAGCAGCGGCGTGGTTTGCCGATCACGATCCCATTGCTCCGACAACGGCGAGGCGCGGCGGCCGTAGCCGATGGCGGCTTGTTTGAGCACGTTGCCGAAGTCGTCGACTTCCAGCGTCAGCGCGTGCTGGACGCGCGGATCGGCGGGGTCGCGCTCGTAGTGGTAGCTGAGTGCCTCGCGCGCATGGGTGAAGAAGACGGCGTGGCGGTTGGCACCTCGTGGCTGTAGCGGACGGATGGTGAAGTTCTGTTCGGTGACGGTGTAGGGCCTGCGGGCGCGCTCGATCTGCTTCGGCGTGGCACCGGGATGGTCGGCGTCATCGGCATAAACCTCCTGGCGCAACATCGAGCCCTTGAGGGCACGGCAGGCTTCGCGCTCTTCATCGAGGGTGAGGCCGGGCGGAATGATGGTGTCGTCGAGCAGCAGTAGCCGCGCGGTAACGACGGTCAGTCCCGGCTCACTGAAATACTCGTTCTCAAAATATCGCGAGACGCGTTCGCGGCCGAGGTAGACACCGGTGTGGAACCAGGTCTTGGTGTGGACCGGCGGAACGTGGGAGGCGGCGTCGATGTTCTCGGCCGGCATGGCGCCGCCAGCCAGTGCGGCCAGCTGTTCCGTGTCCCACTGCTCCACCATTCCGAAGCCACGGAACTCGCGCTCCACCCCGTCGAAGTGGCCGTGGTGGTAGGCGTAGTGGGTGACGAAGCGGTTGCGGCTGATGTGGTCCCAGGTTTCCACGCGCTCGACCACGTGCACTGGGAACGGCAGCCGGGTGATCCAGGGTTTGCCGTCGCGCTTGTCCTGCAGGTAGAACTTGGTCGAGGGGGCGTAGTCGACGCGCGTCTCGGCGCCGAGGTTGTTGACAGTTTTGACCAACAAGTGTGGCTTGCGGCCGCCCATCAGGTTGATGTAGCGCATCGGTCGCCGCGCATCGCCCGTCAGCGGTGATGACCAGACCAGGCAGGCGGTACCGTTACCGAGCAGGTCGGTGGGCACGATGCTCACGAGATCATCGACACGAGGGAACACCATCAGCGCGTGCGGTTGGCTCCAGCCGTTGCCCGACTGGTTGAAGTACAGGCGCACGCCATCGCGGTGCAGGTAGACGATGTCGGTGGTGCCGCTGCCGTCGATGTCGGCAAGGCGGATGCGCTTGTGATCGAACTGGTCCGGGTTGTCGAACCAGGGCGCGTTGTCCATCGTCACCTTGGCGCCGAAGCGGCAGTAACCGAGGTTGGGCCAGTAGCAGATCTCGCTGTTGCGGATGCGCACCAGGTCGGTAAGGCCGTCGCCGCTCATGTCGGCGAGAAAAATGGATTGCGTGCCGTCGGCGAAGACGATGCGTGGGCCTTTCTCCTCGTCGAGCGCCTGCGCGACTCGCCGGGCCGGGCCGAAGCCATCTTCGGCCAGTGAGGCATGCCAGACAAAGGCGTCACCTTCGGTGATGATAATGTCGGCGTGGCCGTCACCGTCCAGATCCACGAACTCGAGATTCGGATCGCGGAAGTCGCGGTTTAAGCGCGAGGTGAAGGGATGGAAGGGTTGCCAGCCTTCGGCCTCGTCGTGCTCGTACAGGCCCGGAGCGGGGCCTTCCATCAGGACCACGTCGGGTTGACCGTCACCGGCCAGGTCCATGATCTCTGCCCCACCGCTCAGGGCGACGCTGGGCTTGAGGGCGCCGGTTTCGAGCGGGGCGAGCTTCGCCTTCACGACCTCGCTGCCGTCCGGTAGCTTCGTCGGGATCGGGCTCCAGTTGCGCTTGTAGAACCAGGCGCCGGCCTGCTCGGTGAGAATGCCGGGGATGCCTTCGCCATGCAGGTCAACCCATCGGAATGCGGCGCCATCCAGCCCAACGGGCAGATGCTCCATACTCAGCGAATCCAGGACTTCTAGCGCATCCTGCACGACGGGTTGGGTATATTCAAACTCCACAGGCGGCAGGCTGCGGCGCATGTAGGAGCCGTTTTCCCGATTCCACCCCGTCTGTACCACCTGCTTCAGGAAGCTGTAGACGGGCCGGGTGACGAGGCTGGGATCGAGTTCGTCGTCGTAGGTGAAATCGGTGCTGCGCACTACGCCCCGGTAACCGGTTTGAGGAGCCCGTCCCGGGCTCGCCGGCTGATCGGGGATGTGGTGCAGCATCAGCACCCGCTCACAACGGCGGCAGGTGCGCACCTCGAAGCCCGATCGGTAGCTGGAAAAGGCATCGGGACGATAGAACCAGGGCTTTTCCGGTTGCCCCGTGGGGTTGACCTCGTCCATTTCTCCATAATCGAAGCGGATCTCGAAGAGCCATTCGTCGGTAGTATCGGCGGGTGGCTCAGGCAGATCACTCAAGTGCCGGGGACGCTGTCCCTGGGCATCCAGCAGAGGCTTGCAGTTGCCGTACAGCACATGCTGCAGGTAACGCTGGGCGGTGCGGCGCTGGTCGGAGGATAGGCCACGGTTAAACTGGTGAGCCTGCTTGAACGGATCGGCCTGGCCCGGTCGGGGTTGGTAGGCGCCGTCCTCCTCTTTGTACAGATAGCGGATGCCGTTGCCCTTGTCATCTCGGGATTCGCAGATCAGCCATGAAAAGATGCGGCTGGCGTCGAGCGGGTCGGCAATGCGCGAATTCGCGTCATAGCCGTAGAGGGTGAGGATGTTATCCTTGGAGATCGAGCGCCAATGGACATCGCCGGGCGAGCCGATCTTGCTCCAGCGCTCAATGCGCGCGAAGAGCCCTTCGATGCGAGGACGGTAGCGGTGGATGACGAACCCGGGCGCGGTCGTGTCGTCACGGAAGCGCGTACCGTCGGCCTGGAGAACCGGCACCAGGTCTTCCGCGCCGGAAAGAATGAAAACGTCGGAATCGACCGTGTCGAGATACTGCGGCAGTCCCTTATCGACCTTGCGCGTGATCGAAGGCAGCGAAAGGCTCCAGCCGAAGCCGAAAGGACCGTTGCCGGCACCGGAGTCGTATGAGAGCGAGAGCTGCGGCCCGAAACCGGAACGCCCTGGACTGGTGGCGATGGGCACCGACATCGAACCTGTGCCGGTGACCGGGTTGGCGGCGAACTTCTCGCCAATGCCGCGAATCGCCCCGCCGCCTTTGGGCAGAGAGATGGAGGGTGCAGCAGGTTTCCGTTCGCCGTCGCTCCCAGCTTTTGCTATCTCCGCTTGAGTCATTCTTCGGTGGAGTCAAAAATCGACGACCGAAAGTCAGCATCGGGTAGACATCCGGTGGATGAAACGGCAAGGGTATCTTCGACCCGGAACCGCCGGCATTTTGTCATGGTCGAGCCGCGGCGAGAAGACCGGTTCCATCGGCTACCGGATGTATGCCGATCACATGGTTCTGGATTATCGAAGTCGGTCTCATGGCGGCGATTGGGAAGACGTTCAGCAGGTTGTCCGCTTCGAGAAGACCCCTTGCCGATACGGAGGCCATCGGACATGGCTTCTCTGCCCTCGATGCGGAAAACGGGTGGCTGTCCTCTATGGAGGGAAATATTTCTGGTGCCGCCACTGTTATGGCCTCGCCTACAGCAGCCAGCGGGAGGGCATACCTGACAGGATGATGCGGAAGGCCCGGAAGATCCGGGAGCGGCTGAAGGCCAGCGATAACCTCACCATGCCCATATGGCGCCGGCCGAAGGGGATGCACCAGAAGACCTTCGACCGGCTCCGCATGGAGGCCGAGGTCGCAAACGCCCTGGCCTGGGACATCATCGACCGAAAATTTATCGGGTTATGGAGGTGACATGGGCCGGTGGAGCGACGGTTATATCCCGGGCCGTCCGCTGCCCATGGACCGATAGCGTCAGCAATTTTCCCGGACGGCAAAATGAGATCAGAGGGTCAATCCGGGCGCCCGGGGGCTTTTCATAGATTCCCGACAGGGTATAACCCCACATGGCCGCCACCAATCCGGTGGGCTACGATTTCCATTTCCCCAGCGGGAGATGGATACCGACGAGAGAACGGCTGGAGAGCGGTAACTCATAGCCGATTCATCCCGTCGGTAGAAGTCCACTGAGGCCGAAACCTACACCGGCCTCATCTATTGATGCGCGCTGACTCTTTTCACGCTCGTCGGGATGGAAACCGATGAAACCGACGAAACCGATTCCACGACATCCACCCGCCAAGCCTCAGCCGGACGGTTCCCGCCGGCTGGGACGAAGCGGCGGCCATCGACGATACGGCCGGCGTGGCGTTTGATCCACCGCCCCAGCTTCCGGCGGTTGATCTCGCCGCGCTCCTCGGCGATATCCCGGATGACCTCAAGAAGTTCTTCCAGTTGTTGGGTGTACGTAAACGCCTGATGGACGGCGTTTCGCACCATAGCTGGCTGCTTTCCAAATGCCAGTTGCCATCCCGCCAGCAGGCGCCCCAGGGTCTCCCGATCGGGGTCCTCCGCTATTGCCTCGAACACGGATATCGTCGGGTCGGCGCAGCCAAGCCACAAGAGCGGCTGCCGGCAGAGGTCGGACCAGTCGCCGTACCCGGAAAGGGACTTGCAGATGGCCTTCTGCCCGCCGTCGGAAATCCAGGCGCGCACAATGGTCAAGGCCGCGGAAACATAGCGTCCCCGTTCCCGCAGTACCTCGCGCACCAGATCGGGCCGCCTGAAGGTTCGGGCCGCCGGGGTCTCGCAGCCGGGGTCCAGGTGGATGGAGATACAGCGCCGCGTCATATCCTGAACCGGTCCGACGTTGTTGCCGCTGGAGAGGAACAATGTCCTGGTGCTGACGGTGGCGGTTTTGGAAACCCCCAGAATGCGCCCGCTCATGAACTCCGAGGTCAGGACCGTGCACAGGCTCTTGTGGGCAACCAGATCACCGGTAAGGTTGTCGAACGCTATGGCAGCCGGCGCCCTGAGCAACTCGGCCAGGAGAAGCTTTCGGCATTCCTCGTCGTCGGATGGGAAGGTGGTCGGGGTGCCTCGCTGAGGGGTTGCGAAGGCCGTAATCAACTCACACAAATAGGATTTGCCGGAGCCGACCATATGCGCCCGGACATGAAACATCGGCGCATGGTCGAGGCTGGGCCGGATTGCCGCCGTAAGGATCGCCGCCAGGGCGGCCGACAGATCGGATTCACCGGCGAATCTGAACTCCGCGAGCAACTCTTTCAACAATGCCAGGGCTTCCCGGGCCTGATCAAGGGTCGGGGTATCGCAAACGGAGAACTCGCGGGCGTTGAAAACGCCGAACATGCCGGTGGCCGGGTCATACCCCGCAGCCGTCATCAGGCTGCCATCCGGGCGCAAATACGGCTGCCGCGCCAGTCCGTTCAAGACCGGTAAATGGGGATAGGCCGTCGAATCATACAGCACGGTGGCATGGCGGGCCGGAGGATCGCAGCGGACCCAGTCCTCGCTGCGGGCGTCATAGCGTTCCCACTTCGCCACCCTTGCCAAAGCCCTCACCAGGCTTGGCTGGCTGATGTTTTCGATCCGCGTCTCCCGGGTGCCGGGATCGGTCACCACGGTCACGATCAGCCCACCCCGCTGGTAATGTCTTCCGGTTTCAGCCAGCTCTCGCTCGGCCGCGTCCAGGACCCGATTCATCTCCCCCGCCACGACGCGGATCGTCGGCTTCATGCGGGCCGCATTGGGCTTGATGCCGAGCGCCCCGAGAAGAGCGTGGATATGCCGGTCGGCGCAGTGGCCATGAAGGCACTTGAAACCGCCGATGGGATAGAGATCATCCGGCTCGAAATAAGCTGTACCGTTGTCCACCTCCCCGGTGTGCTCATGGACCCATGGGCAGGTGATGTCGTGCCTCCCCTCGCCGAGCGGCGCCTTGTAAAGGCCACGCTCCTTCAGGGCGACCAGAACGGCATTTTCATCGGGACCCGGAATCCAGACCGGATCACCGTCGGCAGGGCGCTCTTGAGGCGGGCGGGACTTCCGGCGTTTATGCCGTTCCGCCCCTTTCATCTCCAGTTGAAGGCCGTCGACCAGTTCCTCCACCGAATAGCGAAGCTCAGGGGACCAGGCCGCCATCCTGCATCGAAATGGCGGGGAATGCTTCCCGTTAACCGCCACCGGCAGCCGAGCCAGCCTCGCCCTCGGCCCGTTGGCCCCGGGATCGCACAACCCCGCCTCGATAATGGCATCCATCAGGCGATCGGCGGCAAAGCCATCGGCAAGCGGTTCCCCAAGCAGATACCCGGCCTGAAAGTTCCCCGGGGAGGTTTCCAGCAGCCAGGACGGCGCCAGGGTCAGCCGCTCCATGGGGACCTTGATGCCCACATCATCGAGCATCACCGCACACAGGGCCTTGAAGCGCGCCTTCTGCCGCCGGTACCTTCCAGCATCGTCGGGCCGGAATACCGCCAGGCTGAAGTAATTGTTGGCGGTCCTGGGCAGTCCATCGGCCATATCGATGTCGCCCGTCCACGGCCTCCCGAACCAGACACTGCCGGGTACGCCCGCAGGATTCCCCGGGAAGCTCACCACGATCGGCAGGACCTCTGAAAGGCCGAGGCCAAAGACCTCTTTCAGGAACGCCTCATTGCCGACGAAGTTGGTTTCATCGGTTTTTTCGGTTTCGAGCCGGGGGATCGGAAAAACTGTCACATTATCGTTCATTGCCGCCACCATTACTTCGCACCTTTACGGGCGGCATGCAGCCTTTCCACCAAGGCCCGGATTTCAGTGTCGGGCTTCCCGGCAATGCGCGCCGCGTTGATGGCCGCGACCTCCTCAGCGGGCCACCCCACGGCCCGAGGGCCGAGGCTTACCGGTTTTGTCCACAGCCCCTGAGCGATCCGCAGGTAGAGGGTGGAACGGGAAAGGCCGGATTGGGATTTGACGTCTGGAACTCTTAATATGGTATTCATCGTCTTCGACTCTCCTTGAAAGGTAGTGGATTGTTGAGACGAACCATATTGGGGCGATTTGGGCGATAACAGACCCCGAAAATCCCCCAGGTTTTAAAGTTTTTCGTTTTTATTTCAGTTAATTAAAATTTTACTGGGCGGGGATTTTGATGCCAAACACTGGGATGTTTCCTGAGAGGAATCTTTGAAAATCAAGGGGTTGAGGGCATGTTGAATTGGGCGAAAAAATTCCGCCCAGTTTTTTTTACTTTGTCATGTTTTTTCGGATGGTTTCGGCGTCTCGTCCCTTTCCGATTTCCATCTTGGCAATTTTCTGAGAGATCCACCTATCGCGCCTGTGCGGGTACTTTTTTTTCAGGTTGCGGTACTCCTTCCGCCAACGCTCATACATGGCCTGGGTATCGAGCTTTCGCACTTCCCGCCTGGCCTCGCTTGGGGTATAGCGGGGGTCCGCCGTGGCTGCCATATCCACCATCCGGCGGACCATGGCCTCATCGAGGGCATAGGCGCCGTCCTGATATTGAATCAACTCGGCCAGGGGGAGAGAGTTGTCTCCAGTGGCCAGGGCCAAGGTGCCTTTGCTCTGTAGGGACAGCATCTGGGTGCGCTTGTCACCGGAGGCAACGCCGACTTCCCAAAGGTTGTCCGTGCCCCGTTGCTTACCGCTGCGGCGCAGGCCGAGACAGGCCGCCACAAACCCGCACACGGTATCCTCGCTGCACAACCACTGGGCCAGTTGTTCGGGGGGAACCGGCACCCGGTTGATATCATTTCGCTTGTCACAAACCATAAAGGATGATGGGGCTCCATCTGCCGCCGGGAGGACCTCCACCGGCATGGCACAGTTCTCCTCGCACCCCGGGCATACCGCGCTGCCGGCCCGACGGGCTTTTTTGATGATCTTCTGCGCCTTCATGGCCTTGACGGCTTCGGACGGCCACTGAGCCAACTCCTCGCCATTGACCAGAACCCCTGCCCCTTGGGAAGCGCCCAGGCGCTCCAGGAGTTCGACCAAGGCATCCCGGGGCGTCATTGCCTATTCGCCCCATCTGCCCCAGCCTCTTGCGGCGGCTCCTTGAGTTCGATCCCGGAGGCTTCGAGCATATCGCGCAGCCTCAGGTCCAGCTCGTCATATTTGAGGGAACAGGAGTTGGGGTGGGTGATTCGGATCGTCACCCTTTTTGGGGGCTTATCTGCATCCACCATCAGTGAGGCCGACAGCTCCGCCTGGGTGACGTTATACATGTTCAGCGGTATGGACCGACCGAGCTTTTCGAGCAAGTAATATATGGAATGGGGATTCCCGTGGGCATCGACCTCCACCGTGATGCGCTCACCGGCTTGGCTTCGCGAAGAGAGGCGCAATTTTTTGACCACCACCTTCTCGATCCCGCTGCCGACATCGTAGATAAACTGGAAATCCCTCCGGAGCAGCGGGTTCAGATCGTAAACCCGGTTATCCTTGGGATCGGGCGGCAGTTGTTCGAGTTTGAGAATCGCCGTGGCAAAGATCCACTGAAGCGGCTCTATCGCCTTGTAGGATCCGCGAAAATTCAAATCCAGGGAGCCCTCCTTTTCCGAATAGACATAGATGACCTCGAAGGCGGGATTTTGCGGACGCGGGCTGAACTCCCCATCGACCCATTCGATGCTTTGCTTTGAATAGTCTTCGGGATACGCGAAAAAATAATCCAGAGCGCCCCGGCAAAACGGCTCCACCACGCAGTTTTTGCCCCGGCCCTCGGTGCGGTGAAAATAGTTGCGGATCAGTTCGGCAAGCTCCCGCATGCTGGCCTCGTCCACCGCCGCCGGCCGGTGAGACATGAGCTTTCGCTTGCGCCAGTAAGGCAGGGTATCCGCATGGTAGAATCGGGTCGCCCCTTTCCAGAAGATGTTGTTGTCGAGAAAGGTGGTCATGGCCCGCTCATAGTGATTGGGAAGGGAGGACATCCTCTCCATGAATGCGGTATACTTTTTCGCAGCTCATCTCGAAAATCTCCCGGAACTCCGTATCCATCGCATTGCGCTTGCCATCCGGAAGCTCCAGCCGGGCCGAAAACAACTCATCCGGCCTGGTCTCCTTCATGGCGGCGAAGTCCATATCCCGAAACAAACCGCGCTCATGGAAGTAGCGGGCCAGCAGGGCATTCGGAATTTGACGGAAGAAATCTTTGGTGGAGTAGTGGCGGGCCATGGTTCCTCACTTTAACGTTTTCTTCTAGATAGTTATCGTATGTTATTGAACATCTCTGTACATTACTCCACATTCGTAGTAAAGGGTTGATCGCGGCAAAAAAATATTCATCTAAAATCACCAAAATCGCCTTGCAACGATTAGACCGTGAAAGAGCACGTGTCCCACATGCAAGGTGTCTTTTTTCGCGTTATTTCAAAGAGGTTTTTAATTGAACCTGTTCTGGGGCAAGCTGAAGCAGGACAAAGAAACCGGTGAGGTTCTCGATACGTTGGCGCTCTCCGACCATTCCCTCGATGTGGCGATGGTGTTCAGACGGCTTTGCGAAATGCCGGCCATCCTTCGCACGTTGAACCATGCCGCCGGCGTGAACCTTGCTTCAAGGCAATTGGATCGGCTGGGGGTGTTTGCCTTTGTCCATGATCTCGGCAAATGCAACTGGGGCTTTCAGGCAAAGGAAGATCCGAAGGCGCGCATCACCGCAGGCCATACCAGAGAAACCCTGCCCCTGTTTGTCGATTCTTCGCTGGCATCGGAATTCTACCGGATCTTCGAGTGTGAGCGGCTGATCCGTTGGGTGGATGGACCGGAGTCCGTTTTTCGCCTTTTCCTGGCGGCCCTTTCCCATCACGGGCGGCCGGCGTTCACCGTCGATGATACAGTAAGCCTGAGCAGTGATAAAACCGCTGCATCCTTGCCGACGCCAGCTTGCTCATTGGTCACAATGCCCCGGAAGAAATTTTTTCCGAGAAAAGGCAGAGCAAATATCGCTGCTATCAAAGAACGAACGCTATACCCGTGGCGTTTTCGAACCCCACACTGGTGCAGCAACGTGCCGATCCGGAAATGGTCAAAAAAGTCATGAATTTTGCTGCTGACATGAATACTATCTTGAGCTTCGGAGCCAATCCTGTTATGTTCCTTTTGAGCCATTTCCTCTTGATATTATATTGTTTTACGCAAACTCACTATAAATCAAAGGAATGGGCTCTTCAAGTTTTTTATGTTCTATTTCGGCATGTTAAACAACTACACTGCAAAGTTTGGCTAATGTCGAAAGTTGAGTATATGATGCGTGAAGAGAGAAGCTGACTGGAGACGGACGTAATGGGGTTCAAGCTTATCGCGCAAGTGTTCGCCAACGCGCTCGCCCGCAAGCAGGGGGAGGGGGTCCTACAAGAGCGTCTGAGGTTTGAGGCGTTGCTTTCGAACCTCTCGGCGAGGTTCGTGAACATGCCTCCTGAGCGGGTGGAATCTGAGATTGAGGACGGACTGAAACAGGTTCTGGAATTCTTCCAGGTCGACCGCTGCGCACTGCTCCGGATATTGTCGGATAAGACCTCATGGCAGATCACCCACATTGCCGCCTCGGATGATGTTCCGCCCGTTTCCGTAAGGGTCGAATTGCCCCGATCCATTTTCCCGTGGGCGTACGAAAAGCTGGTAGAAAAGCACGAGGTGATGTCCATTTCGAGGCTTGATGATCTGCCGGCCGAGGCGAACGTAGACAGGCAAACATGCATCGAAATGGGTATCCGATCCTATGTGAACATCCCCATCCTGATCGGCGAGTTCGTTGATTTTATTCACGTCAGTTCGGTAAAGCGTGAGCGGGTCTGGCCGGAGGAATTCTTCCCGCGGCTGCGCCTGCTCGGGGAGATCTTTGTAAACGCCCTGCAGCGCAAGCACGCGGAGGAGACATCCCGAGAAAGTGAGAGGGTACTGAGACAGAATGAGAGTGATCTCCGAAAGCTTGCGGGGAGACTGATTCACGCCCAGGAGGAGGAACGGAGCCGTTTAGCGCGTGAGCTCCATGATGATTTAGCGCAGCGTTTGACGGTTTTTGCGATCGATGTCGGGCGGATAGAGCAACGGTTGATGGATTCGCCGGCCCTTGTTCGGGAAGAGCTTCGTGAGATGCAGAACAGCATTGTGAGAATTTCTCAAGACGTCCATAGCCTCTCGCGCCAACTTCACCCATCCATCCTGGACGATCTGGGGTTGATCAAGGCAGCAGAATCGGAATGCACCCGCTTTTCGAGGAGGGAAGGGATTGAAGTCGTCTTCAAGCATGAGAATATTCCAAGGGTCATCCCGAAGGAGGTTTCTCTCCCCCTATACCGGATGATCCAGGAGGGACTGACCAACATCTCCAAGCATGCCTGTGCGGAGCACATCACTGTTTCTTTAAAAGGCTTCGATCATGACGTCTTGTTATCGGTTCAGGATGATGGTATTGGCTTCGATTGGACGGAAGTAAAGGAAAACCCGGGTCTGGGATTCTCGAGTATGCGCGAACGGGCAAGGCTCATCCACGGCGAGCTCTCCATTCATTCCCAGCCGGAAAAAGGAACGGTGATCACCCTCAGGGTGCCTTTAGCGAGGGAGGGAGAATGAAAAAACCGCGTGTTCTATTGGCGGATGATCACCAAATCGTGATCGAGGGATTGAAGAGCCTTCTGAAAGACAATTTTGAGGTTGTAGGAAGCGTGGGGGATGGACGAGCCCTCGTGGATCAAGCTGCCACACTGCATCCGGATGTGATTGTGGCGGATATCTCAATGCCCCAACTCAACGGCATTGAAGCGGCCCGACAGATTAAGAAAACCGATAAAAATATCAAGATTGTGTTTCTAACCATGCATTTAGACGCCACCTATGCAGCGAATGCCTTCGAGGCCGGCGCTTCAGGTTTCGTCTTGAAACACTCGGCCCCATCCGAATTGGCCACGGCGATTCATGAAGCAATGAAAGGACAAACGTACGTGAGTCCCCTGATTGCAGGAGACCTTATCCGCACCTATCGGCAAGGAGATTCCCCGGAAATGGATTTATTTAAGAAAATCAGCCCCCGCCAGCGGGAGATCCTACAGCTCCTGGCTGAAGGGAAGTCCGGTAAAGAGATCGCATCCGTCTTGAATATCTCGCCAAGGACCGTTGAATTCCATAAATACAAGATGATGGAACAGCTCAACATTAAGACCAGTGCCGAATTGGTCCAGTACGCCGTGAAACACGGGATCATCTCCATATAGCGCTCGTAAAATTGCTGGGTGACAGACTAGTAAATTTTCCCTCCAAAACCAGGTAATTTTCCGAGTTGTCTTATTCCCCACCTTCTGGCAACTATAACCCCAAAAGATTCATATGCTCGACTCGGCTTACACCGGTCGGTTGGGCTTTCGAAGATCTTAGCTGCGCATACCGTCCCAAACATTTCTACAAGTACTTGTAAGCATTCCTAAAAAGCGCCCCAGAAGGGAACAACCATGCGACAAGGACGTATCATTCTCGCCGATAAACATTCAAATGTGCTGGCAGGGATTCGTCGTCTTCTGGAAGACGAGGTTGAGACGGTTTTGATGGTGACCGACGAGATTTCGCTCAACCATGCCTTGGAGACCCACAGCCCCGATGTGGTCGTCGCAGATCTCTCGCTCCCCAGTTCAACGGAAAAAAACATTGCCTGGGTGCTCAAGACAAATTTTCCCAAAATAAAAGTGATTATCCTGAGCGTCCATGATGAAAAATCGGTGCTGGACGATGTGATGGCAGCAGGAGTTGAGGGGTTTATTTTGAAGCACAGAGCGGTGATCGATTTGATTCCGGCCATTCGCGGAATACTGCAGGGCTGCAACTACATTTCGCCGGGCATAACCTGATTACAAGGCACTGTCGTGAATCAGAAAATCAACTCAAAAAGGAGACAAGTATGAGCACAAGAAGGGTTAAAGCATTATGGACACCACTCTCTGTGATCGCATTATTGGTGGTCATCACAGCTATCCCCCTCCCCGCGCTGTCGCAGGACAAGCCGGCAGACAACATGCAGATCCTGCGCGAAAAAATCATGGTGGACAAGAAGCTGCTTGTTGCTTCAAACATTATTTTAACCGACTCGGAGGCCAAGGCTTTCTGGCCGGTTTATGAGAAGTATCAGGATGAACTGTTCCTTCTGCGCACACGCACCCTGAAATTGATCAATGACTATGCTGAGGCCCATGAAAAGATGAGCAACAATAAGGCGAAAGCGCTGCTCGATGAACTGATGGAAATCGATTCCCTGGGCCTGAAGCTTCGTCAGGCCTATCTTCCAAAGTTGCGCCAGGTTTTGCCGGAGGTAAAAGTCGTTCGCTACTACCAGATCGAGAACAAGATCAATGCGGTGCTGATGTATGAACTCGCTGCAAACATCCCGCTCATGAAAGCGGCGCAGTAGTTATCAGAAAAGGAGGATACGCTGATGAGACACTTACGTTTGACAACTGTTTTTTTAGGCCTGGCGTTCGCTGCGTTCACGCTCCTGTGTTCGAATCCTGCACATGCAGCGTCCGCAGCAGAAATCAACCGTGACGCCAATAGGGTTCTGCAGAAACTGTACAAAATATCAGGCTCAGCAAAAGCCCTTGGCGAAAAGGCAAAGGCTATCCTCGTCTTTCCGGCAATTACCAAGGGGGGTTTTATGGTGGGTGGGCAGTATGGGGAAGGCGCCCTCATGAAGGCGGGAAAGACCATAGCCTACTACAACACGGTCTCGGTCTCGTACGGTCTGCAGGCGGGTGTCCAGACCTACGGGTATGCGTTGTTTTTTATGACAGACTCCGCGCGGGCGTACCTCGACAGAAGCGATGGCTGGGAAGTGGGCACCGGGCCAAGCATTGTCATTGTAGACGAAGGAGCAGCCCGCAGCCTATCAACCACTACAGCAAAGTCTGACGTTTACGCCTTCACTTTTAATCAGAAGGGACTGATGGGAGGCCTTGGATTACAGGGAACCAAAATAACAAAGATAGAGAAATAGTATCTGGATAAAGCATTGAGAGGCCAGAATGGTAAACAAAATGTCATCAGGAGGGGAACAAACACATGAAAGTCATCATCGTTGGCGGAGTGGCAGGGGGTGCATCGTGTGCGGCACGCCTGCGCAGGTTGGATGAAAAGGCCGAAATCCTCATGGTGGAGCGAGGACCCTATGTTTCGTACGCCAACTGCGGGCTGCCCTACCATGTCGGCGGCGTGATTGAGCAGGAGTCGAGCCTTCTCGTGTTCACCGCTCAGATGTTCCGTGCAATGTTCGCGATCGACGCGCGGACGAACACCGAGGCAATCTCTATCTCGCCGAAGAAGAAGACCGTGGACCTGCGGAATGCAACGACCGGCGAGGTCACCACCGAGAAATACGACAAGCTTGTGCTCTCCCCCGGGGCGGCTCCGATCCGTCCTCCCCTGACCGGAATCGATCTTCCGGGGATCTTTTCAGTGAGGACCGTGCCGGATGCAAAGGTAATCCGGGAGTGGATTGAACGGGGTTCAAGTGATTTGCCCGAGGAGCGAACGTCCGCAGCATTCCAGACGCTGGAGAAGCCGAAGCATGCGGTGGTGGTGGGCGGCGGATACATCGGTCTCGAGATGGCGGAAAACCTGGTCCATCGCGGTCT
Organism: Desulfococcus sp.; assembly: GCF_041737845.1. Classification (GTDB taxonomy): domain Bacteria; phylum Desulfobacterota; class Desulfobacteria; order Desulfobacterales; family Desulfococcaceae; genus Desulfococcus. Next base: position 19,008 of record NZ_JBGSQX010000041.1, on the reverse strand, counting down.
CGAAGTGACAATCGTCGAGATGCTCGATCAGGTCATGGCCCCGCTCGATCCGGAATGCGCCCACCTCGTCGAGCGATACCTGGAGAAGAACGGTGTCCGCCTCGCGCTCAGTGACGCGGTGGCCGGCTTCAAGCAGACGGCGGGCGGCTCGCTGGAGGTTTTCACGAAGTCCGGGAAGTCGCACCCGGCAGACATCGTGATCCTCGCCATCGGCGTGCGTCCTGAGACCTCGCTGGCAAAGGCGGCCGGTCTCGAGATCGGACAGCGCGGCGGGATCCGCGTCGACGAGCAGATGCGCACGAGCGACCCGAATATTTTCGCCGTCGGCGACGCGGTCGAAGTCAAGGATTTCGTCACCGGGGAATGGTCTCTGATCCCGCTCGCCGGGCCGGCGAACCGTCAAGGCCGGATCGCGGCCGACGTGATCGCGGGCCGCGACTCCAAGTTCCGCGGCACCCAGGGTACCTCGGTCCTCGGGATCTTCGGGGCCACGGTTGCCATGACCGGCGCCAACGAAAAGCTTCTCACCCGGCTGGGGCAAAAGGATTTCGAAAAAGTCTATATCTTCCCGAATTCGCACGCCGGGTATTACCCGGGCGCTAAAACAATCGTGCTGAAAGTCATTTTCCGGAAATCCGACGGGCGTCTGCTCGGGGCGCAGGCCCTGGGCCTGGATGGCGTTGAGAAGCGGATCGATGCCCTGGCCATGGCGATCCAGATGGGTGCGACCGTGTATGACCTGGAAGAAGCCGAACTGTGCTACGCGCCTCAGTTCGGAAGCGCAAAAGATCCCGTCAACTTCGCGGGGATGGTTCCGGCCAACGTCCTTCGGGGCGATATGCCGCTCTGCCACTGGAATTCTGTGGATGGCGGGTTCCTCCTCGATGTGCGCAATCCGCCGGAGCTCGCCGTAGAGTCAGTGCCAGGCGCGGTCAACATCCCGCTGCCGGAGCTCCGCGCAAGGCTGGGTGAACTGCCCCGCGATCGCGAGATCAATATCATCTGCCGCTCCGCCGGGCGCGCCTACTTTGCGACGCGCATCCTGATGCAGAACGGGTTCAAGGCTCGAATCATCTCCGGCGGTATGCTGTCCCGCTCGATGCTCGTGCCAAAGTGAAAACCGTATTTTCGTAAATGAAAAGGTTTCACAACCGATTCAAGCTGCTTCAAAACCTCAACATTGAAACGAAAGGAGAAAGCAAACTGAAATTATCACATTCAGGCTTTGATTCCTTCAACCACGTCAGGTTTTCGAATTACCGCGACACCAGTGCCAACTACATACCGTAACCGATGATCGTTGGTGCATAACCAGGTTTGTCCAAGCGACCGGGTCTGGCTTTGAACAAATCGCCATCACCGCCGGCCCGATGAGGCACAAAAACAAAAAGGAGGAAACATATGAGAAAGAAATTGACGGATATGCGCCCCGTAGATGACTTCGTCACCCGGAACACCCCGGGCCTCAAAATTTGGGATGAGCAATGGGGCGGCATGCAGTGCGCCTACCACATCTTTGCCCCGGGTACTGACTTCACAGACATTCTGAAGGGAAAGGGACTGGAGCACGATCTGTGCGGGGTTGAACACTGGGCTTACGTTTTGAAGGGCTCGGTGGAGGTCATTTACCTTGACGGGACCGTTGAGATTTGCCGCGCTGGGGAAGTGTGCTACTGGCCGGCTCCGCACAACTTCAAGTCGAAGGAAGGGGCCGAGATCCTCCAGTTCAGCACCGCTGGAGGGTTGGCTGAGCAAGGCAAGAGAGTCCAGGAGTTTGTCGAGAAACAGATGAAGAAGTAAGTGTTGATGTGCCCCAAACATCGGGGCGCGGTGCTCCCGCGCCCGATTCCCCAAGAAGGAGAAAACAAAATGAAACTGAAAACAGGTCCTACTCGAAGAGTCCACGCCAACAACACCCGTGGTGCCGCGTTCTGCGGCATGGGCGCCTTTGTCGGCATCGGCAAGACCCAGCGGGCTCACGTCTATACGGCGGCAACCCTCCCGGTGGGCCCGGACGACTACAAGAAGATCGATCCGGAGCGGCTGGCCCGTGAACTCGAAGTGGATAAATGCGCGGTCAATCATGGCCGCTTCTGGATGATGGACGAAGTGGATTACGCCGGCGGAGACTCCGTGGACTTTCACGGCGTCAAAATGAACTGGGCCGGCGACATGACCGGGGCCGAAATGATCGCCCAATTCCAAAGCGCGTACGTGCCCTCATTGATCCAACGTAACACCAACTGGATCTGGCATGCGGGCAAGCCCCTGCACCTGCTGCGCGAGCCAGGCGGCACAGTCTGGGTCCTGCAGGAATACACCAAGGCCGTTGATCCGAGTCTGACCCCTGACAACCTGAACACTGTGGGCAGCAAGCTGAAGACCCTGCCGAAGGGCTGGAAGTTCGAGACCAAGGTGCTCGACAAGAACCTTTCGCTGGATACGGGTCGCGCCGGCGGCTGGGCGGCCATCATTCGCGACGAACTCGGCAACACCTATCAGGGCTGCGGCTACGGAAAAGACACCAGCGCCAACTACGTGCCCTAACCCGTCGTGCGTGGAGGTGAACCAGGAGGTGAAGTGATGGCAGAGTCTCGCCACTTCACCGGCAGCAGGGGCGAAGTGCCTGTGGATGATCAGCACCCGAAGAGTGACGCAAACGCACCGCCGACGCACCCAGGGAAGATGAAGCGTACGCTGACACCTGGCAACTTCTTCAAGACGGTCGCCAACGTCTTGGCCTCGGGCCCCGTCCTTCTCGCAGCGCTGTTCAGGCCGAAAACCTCTGCTGCGCTGCGTGAGAAGGTCATGCTCGGCGTGACATCGATCACCGACTGCCGCTACTGCCAGTGGGGTCACACCCACTGGGCCATGGCCCAAGGCGTGCCGTTGGAGGAGGTCAACCAGATCCTCGGCCATCAGATCGAGTCGCTGAAGGCAAAGAACCCGGCCGAGGCCGCAGCGATCCTTTTCGCTCAGCACTACGCGGAGAATCTCGATCGGTTCGACCCGGAATCAATAGAGAACCTGCGCAATTACTACAGCGACGCCCAGATAGCCGAGATCCTCGCCTATGTGCGCGCAATCACGCTCGGCAGCCTCACGGGCAACACTGTGGACGCCTTTCTCGGCCGGTTCCGCTGAGTGGGGGTAACGATGTTTCGTGGGAGGGTCACAAATCATGAGCAGCCCTGTTAAGAAAAAAAGGAATTGGAAGAAAATTCTATTCGAGGAGCTGGTCGAGTACTGGATAAATGTCGCCTATCTCGCCCTTGTGTTCGCCGCCTTTACGCAGTACCGAAGAATCGTTCTGGCTGCCCATGATATCACCTACACGAATTACTGGGTGGCCGTAATTGAAGCGTTGATTTTTGCAAAAGTCATCATGATCGGAGCTGTGTTCCGCCTCGGTCGCGGCCTTGAAAACAAGCCCTTGATCTATCCCACCCTTCACAAGACTGTCGTCTTTACGATCTTTGTCGCTGTCTTTACCCTTATGGAGAACGCGATCAAGGGCCTGTTGACGGGGAAGGGGTTCACGGGAGGTTTGGTTGACTACTTTGAGCAAGGACCCCATGAATTTCTTGCCGGGTGTATGATCATTTTGGTAGCCTTTATCCCCTTCTTCGCCTTCAAGGAGTTGGGGCGGGTATTAGGACAGGACAAAATGACGAATCTCTTTTTCCGGAGAAGAGAGGCGCAGTGAATTGAGTATGCGTGGTCGGGAGTGCGAAAAACAAGATAAACACGCAAACTAAAAGAGGAATGATGCATGAGTGCTGCAGATAAGTTTCAATGGCCCAAGATGTTTTCAGGTCTGCAGGGATTCACTTGGGGCAATTTGCCCCGCGAGATCTCTGCCGGCATAACCCTGGCAGCCTTGATCATCCCTCTCAATATAGGATATGCGCAAGTGGCCGGGTTGCCTCCTGTGCTCGGCCTTTATGCGGGGATTATTCCACTCGCTGTGTTTGCGATATTCACAAGCTCCCGGCATCTTGTGGGAAGCCCAGATGCCGCCAGTTCCGCGATCGTGGGAGCGATACTTATTAGTTTTGCTCCTGTAGGAGACCCGTTGCGTCTGCAATATGCCCTGGCCCTCGCTTTGGTTTGCGGTCTGCTGTTTTTTGTATTCTGGTTTTTCAGGCTGGCATTTCTGGCCAATTTTTTATCGCGAGCCGTGCTGGCAGGCTTTATTACCGGTCTGGGTATCGAGGTGTTGACCAACCAGGTCAGGAAAATTCTTGGAGCGGTTCATGGGGGTGGATCGGGATTGGAGGCGATCGCACAGCAACTCCATGATGCGATGGCAACTTCCATTGACACTACTGGTTATTTTGTGGAACTCATCGCCCTGATTGAGTCAATACCTCATGCGAATCTTTACTCAGTCGCGATTGGGCTGGGCGCTTTTGTTATTGTGCGTTTAATGAAAAAATACTCACCTAAAACACCGGCGGCGTTGATAACACTAATCCTGACAACGGTGATCGTAGCCGTGCTCGGCCTGGATCAAAAAGGGGTTAGAGTGCTGGGCGCAATGCCGTCGGGCCTGCCATCCCTGACACTGCCCAACGTGCCGCTAACCGACTATTTGCGCCTGCTGCCCGGCGCCATGGCCGTGGTCGGCATCACCCTGTGTGAGGGCTTGCTGCTGGTCCGCAGTTGCAGCCGCAAGCACAACACCAAGGCGGATGGTGATCAGGTGTTGTTCGCCTTCGGCATGTCCAGCATCGCCAGCGGGTTCACCGGTTCGTTGGTCATGGGCAACAGTGCCTCGCGTACCGCGGCCATGGAAGCTGCAGGGTCCCGCACTCAACTCTCCAGCCTGGTGGCGGCAGCAGCGGTTGCGCTGGTCATGGTTTTCTTTACAGATAAGCTGGCGTACCTGCCCACGGCGGCATTGGCCGGTGTTGTCGCCAACGCTGTGTTAAACCTGATTGAAGTCAAGGAGCTTCGGGAATTGTGGCAGATGCGCCGGTCTGAGTTCTGGGTTGCTGCCGTCTGTCTGCTCAGTGTCCTGGTGTTTGGGCCACTGCAGGCTGTCATCATTGCCTTTCTGATGGCTACGATCGATTTGCTCCGGCGGGCCTCCCGGCCCGGCACCTGGACCTTGCGGGAAGCACCGGACGGCAGTCATTTTGTGCCTGAGGAAACAGACCATGCCCCTGAACCTTCCGGGATCATCATTTATCGGTTTGCGGCACCACTCTATTTCGCCAATGCCACTCTTTTTGAGGAAGAGGTAGAGAAGCTGATCACGCAAGCCGCCACACCCGTCAAATGGTTCGTGCTGGATGCGGAAGCGATGGTTGATATTGATACCACCGGCGAGCAAACCCTGCATCAGGTCCTGAAGTGGCTGGCCAAACGCGGCGTGACTGTAGCCCTGAGCCGTGCCAATCAGCCGACCTCAGCTTTGTTGAAGCATTATCAGCTGCTGGAATTGATCGGGGAAAATCGGTTGTACCCGACCAACCGCCATGCGATCGAGGCGTTTCGCCGGGAGACGGGGGAAACGGGAGCGGAGTGAGACGCGCTCGTAATCAGTGAAAGCTGAACTCGATAACATCAGAACAGCATGCGGTAAATCAGGTTCATGCAGGCGGCCGGGCTTAGTTGTACAGACAAACCGGCACCATAGAAAGGAGAAAGAACATGAGCAACTATCGATCCAACTGGCTGGATAGTGCAGCGCTTTTCATTCTGACCATTGTTATTAGCATTGCGATGGTCGCGGCGCTGCCCGGTACGTCGAACGCGCGTGACCCCGGGATCAACCAGCCCGGTGCAGCGGGCAACGTCGGGCGTGATCCCGGAATCAACCAGCCGGGTGCAGTGGGCAATGTCGCGCGTGACCCCGGAATCAACCAGCCCGGTGCAGCGGGCAACGTCGGGCGGGACCCCGGAATCAACCAGCCGGGTGCGGCGGGAAATGTCGGGCGGGACCCCGGAATCAACCAGCCCGGTGCGGCGGGAAATGTCGGGCGGGACCCCGGAATCAACCAGCCGGGTGCGGCGGGAAATAGGAGAGGTATCCGCCGTTAGTGAGGTTAACCCCCTGAACAAGGCCGGAATCTCCCCGGTTGTCAAACTAAACCAATCGAAGAAGGAGGCAAAAAATGAACACATGGAAAAGACGGAATGTCGCGGCCTGGTTCGCCCTCGGGGTGTTGGCCCTGTTGGTGACCGTTTCTACGGACGCCCAGGCCCAGGCGCCGGCGGTGGATCCGGCCGCTGTCCAGATATTGAAACGGATGACCGATTTTCTCGACGGATTGCAGCAGTTCAGTGTGAAGACGCAGAGCATCATCGAGGAGTTGCACGTTTCGGGGCACCGGGTTGATTATGACCTCTCAGCGGATGTGACCGTCAAGCGGCCGAACAAGCTGCGCGCCGCGCGCACAGGCGAATTGATGAACCAGCGCTTTTTCTATGACGGCAAAACCCTGGCGCTGTACAACCCATCCCAAAAGGTCTATGCGACCAAGACAGCGCCCGAAACGATCGAGAAGACGATCGATTTCGCGCGCGAAACGGTCGGCATCCTGCTCCCCGCTGCCGATCTGCTCTACCGCAATGCCTTTCCGCTGCTGATGCAGGATGTGACCCTGGCGGCGGTGGTCGGCAAGACATTCGTAGGCGGGGTCAAGTGCGATCATGTGCTCTTCAGCCGGCCGGGTGTCGATTTCCAGGTCTGGGTTGCCGAAGGCGAACGGCCATGGCCGCGCAAGTATGTTGTTACTGAAACGGCAATCCCCTCGATGCCGAGCATCACGACGTTCCTGAGCGACTGGAACCTTGCACCTGCCGTGGACGAGGCCCGGTTCAGCTTCGTGCCGCCCAAGGATGCCCAGGCGATCTCTTTCTTGCCACCCGTAACAACCGGCGTGTCCAACCGCTGAAACCGAAAGGAGGAAAACCATGAAACTGATATGCAAGATTTCAGGAGCAGTCATTATTGTTTTCTTGATGTTTATCACTGGTCTACCGAATCTGTCCGAAAAACTGGTGCCCGAAGCGCAGGCGTTCCGTGGCCGAGGTGCAGCCTTCGTCGTCGGGGCCGCAGCCGGCTCAGCAGGATCCTCAGCGGCCGAGGCCGAGGCGGCAGCGGCTCAGCAGCAGCTCGCCATTGAAAAAGAAAAGACCGCAGCGGCTGAGCAGCAGCTCGCTATTGAAAAAGAAAAGACCGCAGTGGCTCAGCAGCAGGCCGCCGCCTCCGGGAACCCGTTGCCGCTAGGGACCGTCGTTTCCTCTCTTCCTCCAGGATGTGTTTCCACCCCGGTGGGCGGGGTGAATTACTACCAGTGCGGCCGAAACTACTACCAGGCCGCATATGAGGGAAGCACCCTGAAGTATGTAACGACGAACCCGAAATGAAAGCATCGCGAACCTAATGAGCAGTGGAACTCGATCCGCCGGACCGTCTTCCTGGTCCTCAAACAGCCGCCCCTGGTCGAGACGTTGGGGTTAGGGGGCATGCTGCGAATCAGGTTCATCCTGGCGGCCGGGCCTGTCGTTCAAGAAACCGTTATCGCCGCCGGTCCGGTGATATGTGAGGAGGGCGGAGCGCTGCGACGCAGGCAGTGACCCGACGAACTTAAGAACCAAGAGGAGGATCGTATGCACACGCAGCAGAGAGCAATTCGCAGCACGAAACTTATTCTAATCGCCTCAGTGCTTTGGTTGGGCGTGTTCGGCGCCGGTCAGGCCGTTGCGGGCGGGCTCCTGCTTTACGAGGTCGGCACAGCCGACGTAGGCCTTGCTTCGGCCGGCTGGGGCGCGCGCGCGCAGGATGCCTCGGCCATACTCAGCAACCCGGCCGGCATGACGCGCCTCGAGGGCTCGCAGGCCCTTCTCGGAGTACAGGCGCTCTATGGCGACTATGGATTTTCGATCGGGTCCGGGACTTCGTCGAGCCTCGGCACCGGTGACGGCGGCAATCCTATTGGCTGGTTCCCGGGCGGCGGCGCGTTCTTCAGTTACAGCGCCTCGGCCAACCTCAAGCTCGGCTTCGCCATGACGGGAAACCTCGGTCTTGCCGGGAGTTACGACGAAGACTGGGTCGGCCGCTACTATGTCCAGGACATCACGATGCTTGGACTTTCTTTCCTGCCCTCGATCGCCTACAAGGCGACCGACAAGCTCTCGCTCGGGGCGAGCGTGAATGCCATGTACGGCATCTCCGAGTACAAGTTGGCGATCAACATCCCGAACGCGCAGCGGCCCGGGAATTTCGTGCCGACTCACCGGGCGGAAACCGATGCAGGGATGAACTTCGAGGACCAGACCTGGGGCTGGGGCGTTATCCTGGGGCTGCTCTACGAGTTCAACGCCGGCACCCGGCTCGGGTTCACCTGGAACTCGCAGATAGACCTCGACTTCAGCGCCCCGCCCGAGTTCTCCAACCTGGGTCAGTTCGGGACCACTCTTCAGAACGCTGGGCTGCTGAATCCGAACATCAACATGGGAATCAAGGTTCCCCAGCAGCTGATGACGAGCGTCTTCCACCAGGTGAACCCTCGATGGGCGGTGTTGGGCAGTGTGGGCTGGCAGCAGTGGTCGAAGTTCGGCCAGCTGCAGCTCGGCATCGACAACACGGCCAATCCCACCAGCCTCACGCAGGACCTCGACTTCAAGGATACCTGGCACTTCGCGGCGGGCGCGCAATACCGCTTGAGTGACCCGTGGCTGCTCAATTTCGGCGTGGCCTATGACTCAAAATTCCAGAGCGGCTCAACGGTTTCCCCGATCCTTCCGGTGAATGATGCCTGGCGTTTCGGTGCCGGCGTCCAGAACCAAGTGAGCAAGACTTTCAGCTGGGGCGTTGCGGCCGAGTACGCTTACGGAGGCACCCTCGACGTGAACGAGCAAAGCACATCGCCAGTCGAGGGGGGCGGCCGAGGCGATCTCGTTGGATCGTACCCGGATACAGGCATTTTCTTCATCGCCGCCAACTTCAACTGGGCCTTCTGAAAGGAGATTATCCATGATTCCAGAGGTACCAGGCGAGGTTATGTCGGCAGAAACACCAATTCAGCCTGGCGAGGAACCCCAGCGTCCGCCCCGCAAACCCTTTTCCAGGAGAAGGCCGACCTTGGCCTTCACTGTGGCTGCGCTGGCGGACGGGCTCTCGGTTTTTTTACGCTCGCGCCGCCGGTACAGTGGGCGTCCGATCTGGTGACAGCCATCTTGCTGTTCATGGTGTTGGGCCGGCAATAGATCTTGTGTCCGGCCTAATTATCGAGGCGGTCCCCGGCCTCTACGTCTTCCCTTGTGAGGTAAAATAAGCGTATGAACCAAACCGTTAAAACTCCTTTAATCGACACCATTCTCAGGATCGTCGTGCTTTTCCTGCTCATCGCCTGGTGCATCGGGATCATCCTCCCCTTCCTCGAGCCCGTGATCTGGGGTGCCATCATTGCCATCGGGCTGCACCCCTTCTTTGCGATGGTAAAACGCTGGGTGGGGAAACGGGATACCCTGGCAGGGGTCTTGTTGACCCTACTGATGCTTGTTATCCTCCTGCTGCCAACCGCCTTGCTTGTCAAATCGCTGGTTGAGGGGATACAAAGCCTGGCCACCCAGTTCAGGAGTCAGACCCTTGTGATCCCTCCCCCCGACCCGTCTGTGGCTGGATGGCCCCTGATCGGAAAACCTATTTCCCAAATATGGTTGCTGGCCTCCCAGAGCCTGGAATCGGCTATCACGACTTACAGGGAACCCCTGTCGAAACTCGGCATGACCCTTATCGGGCCGATAGGCGGTTTCGGGAAGGGCCTCCTCATGTTTTTCGTCTCGGTGATCATCGCCGGCGCATTTCTTATTAAAGCCGATACTTCGGCCGATTTTGCGCGAAAGCTGATCCATCGCCTGGCCGGAGAACGCAGCGATGAAATGATCTCTATCACAGGAGTGACTGTCAAGAATGTCGCCAAAGGCATCCTCGGGGTTGCATTCTTTCAGTTTCTTACAGCCGGTGCGGTGTTCGTGTTGGCGAATGTACCTCTTCCAGGACTCTGGGCCTTTGCTGTGCTGGTTTTTGCCATTCTTCAATTGCCTTCGATCATTGTCATCCTACCCGTCATCATTTACCTTTTCTCGGTAAAAGAGCTGGCGCCGGCTATCCTGTGGACGATCCCGCTGCTGGCCAGTGCCCTCTCCGACAATGTACTGAAACCCCTGCTGATGGGAAAAGGTTCCACCGTGCCAATGATGGTCATCTTCCTCGGCGCCATCGGTGGGTTTGTCTTCTCCGGCTTGATCGGGCTGTTCACCGGGGCCATCGTTCTTTCAGTAGGTTACAACCTGATAATGCACTGGGTCAGCGAAGGGCAGAACTGACAGAAATCCCTATTTTGCCATCCTCAACGCCACCGACAGGACACATCCGGTTCACGCCGGACGACCCGGACCGATTTCTGGAGGCCGTCAAATCCCAAACTGCTGATCTCGGGAACCGATCGGATTAGAAGGCTCGGCCGACGGTCGGCGGGTCCCGAACGGATCAACGAAAAGTTCTTGGCCTGGTCGGCGGTGTTTTCGGGGCTGAGATATCAACTTGCCGGAAACGGTTATTCATGGGAAAAGAACCTCATGGGGTTTGAACAGACCCTTGACGCCGGTCAGTGTCGCCGGCGTTGCCCGCCGTACGACCCGGCGAACCATCCGCAGAACGGCGGTTTACGCCGCCGCCTTGCCGGGGGGCTGCTCTACCGTCGTTATCGAAGGGGTTACCCTTCACCAGTGCGGCGGAACGTATTATCAGCCCTGCGGCACACAGTACGTGGTTGTGAAGGTCGAATGAGAGATACCTTATCCCAACGAAAAGGAAATGAAGGATGATGAAAACCACTTATCTGATGGCGATCTTGTTGCTGCTGGTGCAGGGCTGCGCGATGACACCGTCGCGCCTGTCGGCGGTTCCGCCCCCGCTGACATCCAAAGCGGAGATCCCGGGAATGCCCGGGGTACGGTATGTCGGAGGCGGCGACATGACCGGGTTCCTCCAGGTTGCGGGGGAAGCACTGCGGCGGGAGCAGGATACCCTTTTGAAACAAGGGCATAAAGGGCCGATACCTCCGGCGGTTTTCCTGGCGATTTCGGGTGGGGGCGACAATGGCGCCTTCACCGCGGGGGTGCTGAATGCCTGGACAGCCACCGGCACGCGCCCTGAGTTCAAACTGGTTACCGGCATCAGCACCGGCGCCCTGATTGGGCCTTTTGCCTTCCTCGGTCCGGATTACGATGCGACGCTGAAAAAGGTCTATACCACCCTCTCTCCGAAAGACGTCATCGCACCGCGCAATTTCATCTCCGGCGTTTTGAGCGACGCCATGGCGGACAATACACCGCTGGTGAACCTGACGCGCAAGATTGTCGACGAGGCATTGCTCAAGCGGATCGCCGCGGAATACGCGAAAGGCCGCTTTCTCCTGATCGCCACCGCCGATCTCGATGCGCGCCGCGCTATCATGTGGGACATGGGGAAAATCGCGACCTACGGCGGCCCGAGGGCTTTGGATCTGTTTGTGAAGGTCATGATTGCATCCGCCGCGATTCCAGGCGGTTTTCCGCCGATCATGGTCGATGTGGAAGCCGACGGCAAGCCTTATCAGGAAATGCACGTGGACGGCGGCATCATGGCGCAGGTATTCGCGTATCCGGCGGCAATCCGCGTGAAAGACGCGTCGGCGAAAATGGGCGTAACTCGCGAGCGCAAGCTTTACGTGATTCGCAACGCGCGGCTCGACCCGGAATGGGCCGAGGTCGAACGCAGCACGCTCAGCATCGCCGGGCGTGCGGTCACTTCGTTGATCCACAGTCAGGGCATTGGTGATCTCTACCGAATCTACGCCACCGCCCAGCGCGACGACGTGGATTTCAACCTCGGGTTCATACCGGCGAGTTTCAAAGCGCCCCACAAGGAGGAATTCGACACCGAGTACATGCGCGCGCTTTACAAAACTGGTTATGACATGATGTTGAAGGGTTTCCCGTGGATCAAAGTACCGCCGGGATTCGCTCAAGCGGACGCTGCGGCAGCAGTTAAAACGGCGCCGTAGCGCGCAGGTCCTGGACGCTAAAGAAAACGGATCCACCTGTGCTCAGATAAATTGACCCACCGAGTGCGCACGGCACTGGTTCAGTTCAATAGGTTATCCCTGTAGTTGCATAAAATTGTGAGGAAGAAAGGGAAAAGAAACTTGCGGAGGCCCGAGAATAGTGGGTATAAGTGGTGGTCGCCCTGGCGGTGACCCGCGAGGGCATCCCCGTGCGCAGCTGGGTTCTGCCGGGCAATACCTCCGACGTGGCGACCGTCGAGAAGGTCCGCGCCGACCTGAGGGGCTGGAACTTGGGCCGTGCGCTGTTTGTCGCCGACTCGGGCATGAACTCCGAGGAAAACCGCAAGGAGTTGGCCAGAGCCTGCGGCAAGTATCTCCTGGCATGCCGCATGTCCAACGTGGCCGAGATCCGCAAGGATGTCCTGAGCAAGCGCGGCCGCTACACCGTTTTCAAGGAAAACCTTCATGCAAAGGAGGTGGTCGTGGGCGACGGCGAGCGGCGCAGGCGCTACATCCTGTGCTACAATCCCAGGGAGGCGGAGCGTCAGCGCAAGCACCGGGAAATGACCGTCGACATCTTGGAGAAGGAACTTGCATCCCACAAGGATGCGTCGGCATCCGCCCAATGGGCCATCGAGCTCCTGGCCTCCCGCCGTTTCAAACGATACCTGTCGGTTACCGACGCCAACAAGGTCCGTATCGATCGCGCCAAAATCCGGGAAGCGGCAAAGTTTGACGGCAAGTGGGTCCTCGAGACCAACGACGACACCATCAGCCTGGAAGACGCCGCCTGCGGCTACAAGGGTCTGATGGTCATCGAACGCTGCTTCCGTTCCCTCAAACGGACTCAGATCAAGATGATGCCCATGTACCACTGGGCATCCCGGCGCATCGAGGCCCACGTCAAAATCTGTGTCCTGGCGCTCCTGATCGAACGCGTCGCCGAGCTGGCCTGCGGCAAGCCCTGGAACCAGATTCAGGCGGCGCTGGATGCGCTTCAGATCACAGAATTTTTCAATTTAAAATTTCGTGTGCTCATGCGCAACGAATTGCCCGCCTCAACCATCAACATGCTTAAATTGTTAAAGATCACCCCGCCGAAGCAGGTCGTCGAGCTGGAAAAACTGTCCTGAAAACCCCCCGATTTTGTAGACACACGCTGAATCGCGTTCAGTCGTGCGGATGCCCGTGCGTCAAGCCCTCGCGCGATTTTGTGTTTTTACAAAAATTAAACCCAAGTATTGGTTAAGTCCCCCTATCCTGGTTGCCGGATCTTTTATATCAATGGAATTACGCCGAATTCACCCTGTCGCCCGGATCGGGATGACCCTGGCCCCGGCCTTGAGTCCGTCCAGGTAGTCGGCCCAGGCCTGCATCATCTTTTTCCGTTCCGGCAGGAACTCGGCGTAGTTGTAGGCGGCCCTGACGCTGTCCCTTTCGGAATGGGCAAGCTGCCGCTCGATGGCGTCCCGATTCCACCCCTGTTCATTCAACAGCGTGCTCGCCATGCTCCTGAAGCCATGGCCGCTCATCTCCTCCTTGGCGTATCCCATGCGGCGAAGGGCGGACAATATGGCGTTGCTGCTCATCGGCCTCGCATCGGTCCGGGGGCTTGGAAAGACATACCGGCCATGCCCCGTCAACGGCTGAATCTCCCGAAGTACATCCAAAGCCTGCCTGGACAAGGGCACGATATGCAATGCGCCCGCCTTCATCTTTTCGGCGGGAATCCGCCATTCCGCCGCATCCAGGTCGAACTCCGACCACTCGGCATGCCTCAGTTCCCCCGGGCGGACAAAGACCAATGGCGCCAACTGGAGGGCGCATCGGGTAACGATGCTGCCGCGGTAACTTTCAATGGAGCGCAACAGGCCGGCGATTTCCTTGGGGTCGGTGATGGTGGCCATGTGCTTGCCCGCGGCCGGGGGGATAGCGCCGCGAAGGTCGCCGGATGGATCACGATCGGCCCTGCCCGTTGCTATGGCGTACCGGAAGACCTGCCCGCAGGTTTGTTGGGTCCGATGAGCGGTGTCAAGTGCACCCCTCGCCTCAATCCTTCGCAGGATCGTAAGCAGATCCGGCGCCGTAATCGACCGTATCGGCCGGCTTCCCAACCACGGAAAGGCATAGAGTTCAAGGCGACGGATGATCTTGTTCGCGTGACTGTCGGCCCAGGTCGGTGAAAATTTGGTGTGCCACTCCCGGGCGATGACCTCGAAGGTCTCGGTCTCCTGGGTGTCTGCCGCTTTTTGGGCCTTCTTGGTGTCACTGGGGTCAATGCCGCTGGCTATCGAGGCGCTTGCCTGGTCACGCCTCTGCCTGGCCTCGGCAAGGGAGATTTGGGGGTATGAGCCAATGGCCAGCAGCTTCTCCGTACCCCCAAAACGATACTTGAGCCGCCAGAGCTTTCCGCCGGTCGGGGTGACCAGGAGGAAAAGCCCTCCACCATCAAAGAGCTTCTGGGGCTTTTCGGCCGGCTTGATCGTTCTGACTTTGGTGTCGCTGAGCGGCGTAATCCGTTTAGGCATAGGACCTCCCTCATTTTTGGGGGTATCTCTGTTTGGGGAGGGGCTGAATACCCCCATATGTACCCCCAAACCTCTTGGATTTTATCCTATCCCATTGGATGTTATCGGACAACAAAAAAAGAAAAAGGCCCGATTTATCAGGCCTTTCTGGACAGCTTTGGACGCTGTTGGATTTGATGGTGGTGGAGATGAGGGGGATCGAACCCCTGACCTCAGCATTGCGAACGCTGCGCTCTCCCAACTGAGCTACATCCCCACAACATGAGATGGTGTCTATACCAAAAGGAATTGGCGAAGTCAATTCAAAAAAACGCTTGTTTTATTCCCTGAAAAAGGTGCATGATGAGCCCCCGTAAAGATCAGCGTACCCCATGGAGACAAAACGAATGACCGATAAAATCGTGTTGAAAGACATATACAAGCAATCGACCCACGACCTGGACAAAACCCTGCCGCCGGAGGAGACCGTCCGGCGGTTCAAGCAGAAAATCGAACAGTTGGATGTCAAGATCCTCGACGAGGTCGTCCGCATCGACAACGGCCGCCTGGATATTCCCGTCTACATGAGCTACTGCAGCCCCGACGCCGAGAAGGTCACCGGCACCCGGAAGCAGATGGGGAAAGGGGCGACCCCTGAACAGGCCGAGGCGAGCGCCGTGATGGAGTTGGGAGAGCGCTACAGCTTTTTCAGCTACTACCGCGACCCCAGGAATTTCATCACCGCCACCCGGAAGGAGCTCAAAGGGCCGTCCCTGCCCTTTGAATCCATCGCCCGGTCCGTCCACGACACCTCGGAAGACATCGACCGGGCCCGGAAGATCTTCGAGGAGATGCCCCTCCGGTGGGCCAGAGGATACAACCTCACCCAGGACGCGCCGGTCCTCCTCCCCTTCGACTGGTTTTTCACGATCAACGAGTTCAACGGAGCCTGCGCGGGAAACTGCGTGGAGGAGGCCCTGAGCCAGGGGATCTGCGAGGTGGTGGAGCGGCATGTCTCCTCGGTGGTGAGCCGGGGCCGGCTGAATGTCCCCGGGATCGACCCCGGCTCCGTCACCGACCCGGTGGTCCGGGGGATGATCGATAAATTCCATCGGGCCGGGGTGCGGATCCACCTCTCGGACTTCACCCTGGACACGGGCGTCCCCACGGTCGCCGTGCTGGCCTGGGACCCCGCCACCTTCCCGGACAAAAGCGAGATCGTCTGGACCGCCGGCACCACGCCCAACCCCCAGAAGGCCTTGAGCCGGGCCTTGAGCGAAACCGCCCAGCTCGGGGGGGATTTCAATACCGGGTCCAACTTTCTGGCCAGCGGTCTGCCCAAGTTCACCGACATCGATGAGGCGCAGTACATCACCCAGCCGGAACGCTTCCATGCCATAGGCGCCCTGCCCGACCTGTCCCACGACAACCTCAAGGTGGAAATCAACCACCTGCTGGCGGCCCTTTCCCGGCATCACATGGACGTTCTCGCCGTGGATGTCACCCATAAAGGCCTCGAAATCCCGGCGTTCTACACCGTCATTCCCGGCGCCCATTTCCGGGAGCGGGCCGAGGGGGGCAGCGTGGGGATGTTCTGCGCCAAACTCATCGCCGAGACCAATCCAGCGCCGATAGCGGTCATGGAACTCCGGGATGTCGAAAAGCAGATGCCCGACAAATACTACGTCCAGTTCTATCTGGGGACCGCCTATCTCGACATGGGCGAAACCGATACGGCCCTGGCCTGCCTGAAGCGTGCCATGGACCTGAACCCGGCGCCCCAGGACATCCCGAGCATCTATTCGTTCATGGGGGTGTGCCTCAAGGACCTCGAACGCTACCGGGAGGCCCTGGCGGCGCTCGAAAAAGGTCTTCAGCTCGACCCGGACCGGACCGACCTCCACAACCTCAAGGGGTTCTGCCATTTCAAGCTGAAGCAGCACGATCAGGCCATCGAAAGCTTCAAGGCCGTGCTCCGCATCAACCCCGGCTCCGCCATCGACTATGCCAACATCGCCTCCAACTACCGGGATATGGGGAATCCGGAAAAGGCGATCTTCTATTATCAGATGGCCCTCTCCATGGATCCGTCCATCACCTTCGCCCAGGACAACCTGGAGCGGCTCCTCTCCTCCGCCGGGGTCTCCCGCTAATGGAGGACAGGCCGGGATCGAGCACCCATGTCCTTTGAATATTTCATCGGCAATCGATACCTGAGGACCCGGAAGAAGCACGCCTTCGTCTCGCTCATCACCTTTTTGTCCACCACCGGGGTGGCCGTGGGCGTCATGGTGATGATCGTGGTCATCGCGGTCATGTCGGGGGCCGAATCCGAGCTTCGGTCGCGCATGCTGGGCATTACCGCCCACGCCGCCATCCTCCGCCACGGCGAGGCGTTCACGGATTACCCAGAGGCCCTCGCCAGGATCCGCCAAACCTCCGGCGTCACGGCGGCGACCCCCTATGTCTTCACCCAGGTCATGCTCCGGTCCCCGTCGGGCCTCACCGGCGCCATTCTCCGGGGAATCGATCCGGCCACCGCGGGCAAGGTGATCCCCAGCCTCGACCCCAAGACCCTGGATATCCTGGGTGAACCGCCGGAAGCTGGGGTGCCGGGGGTCATCCTGGGCAAGGAGCTGGCCGGGATCCTGGGCGTGGAAACCGGGAAACTCGTCTCCCTCATCATTCCCAATGGACCCAGCGGCCCGGGCGGGTCCGGCGGAGAGCCGGGCGGCCTCGGACGGCTCCCCACCGTCCGCCAGTTCCGGGTCGTCGGGACCTTTGCATCGGGGCTCTATGAATTCGACAAGGCCATGGCCTATGTGACGCTGAAAGACGCACAGGGGATCCTCCGGACGCCGGATGCGGTCACCGGAATCGAGATCCGGGTGAACGACATCTACCAGGCCGGAGAGATCTCCAGACGGGCCGCCGCGGGCCTCGGGTACGAATACTGGGCCCAGGACTGGATGCGCCTGAACCGCAACATCTTTTCGGCCCTGAAACTCCAGAAGGCGGTGATGTTCATCATCCTCGCCCTCATCGTACTGGTCGCGGCCTTCAACATCGCCAGCGCGCTCATCATGATGGTCATGGGAAAAACCGGAGACATCGCCATCCTGAAGGCCATGGGCGCCACGGACCGCAGCATCCGGAAGATCTTCGTCTACAAGGGGATGGTGATCGGCGTGGTGGGGACCCTTCTCGGGACCATCGGCGGATTTGTGCTATCGGCCGTCCTGAAGCGGTATCATTTCATCGAACTGCCCAAAGACGTCTATTTCTTCACCACCCTCCCGGTCAGCCTGGAGGCCCTGGACGTCCTTTTCATCGTGGTTTCCACCCTGGCCGTCTGCTATGTCTCCACCCTCTACCCGGCCCGCCGGGCCGCGCGCTACAACCCCGTCGAGGCCTTCCGCTACGGTTGAAACACCAGGGGAAGGGCGAAGATCGCCATATTTCCCGCAACATGGATCACCAAGGGCGCTGCGAGGCGCCCTTCGATTTCATAGGCCGCGGCAAAGAGCAGGCCGCCGGCGACCTGGACGAGGCCCGCGCCGGCATGGAGCAGGGCGAAGGCGGCGGTGCTGACGGCCACGGCCGGAATCACCCCCCACCGCCTGAGGTAGCCGTACAGGACTCCCCGGAAGAAGATCTCTTCGGCCACCGGCCCGATGAGCCCTCCCACGGCAAACAGGACGATGCGGGCATGGGCCTCCCGGGGAAGCCGGACGGGCAGGAGGGCCAGTGGGTCGATCTTCAGGAGATGCAGGACGGCAAATCCCGCGGCCGTAAGAAGGCCGACGCAAGCCGCCCAGATCCCCCCCCGGACGAGACCGGGGAGGATCGCCTCCGGCAGGAGCCCGATCCGGCCGAGCCCACCGCCCCACCGGCTCATGACGACCATAAACGCCGCCGCCTCGGCCGTCCGCCCCCAGCCCAGGGCCGCCATGGGGCCGATCCGGCCCGCATCGATCATCCGGGCCATGGCCAGCTCTATGACGGCGGCGGCGGCAATGCAGGCGATCAGCGGCCTCAGCCCGACGGGACCTGGTGCCATCCCAGCCTCCTCGCCGCCCGGTAAGCGTAAAGCTGGACATACCACTCCCCGGATCGTCCGATCAGGGACAGAAGCGGCCCGACGCCGCGGCGGTCCCCCCTCTCGCCCATGGCATGGCAGGCCTGATAGGCCACATTGATCCGGGGATCCTCCAGGAGCCCCGCGAGGACCGGAAAGGTGTCGGGGCGGCGGCTGACCCCCAGGGCCCTGGCCAGCCACAGCCGCTCCCGGAGGTCCGGGCTGCGGGCCAGGAATTCGAGGTCCGCGAGCCCCGCGATCTCGCGGCGATTTCGGACCGTCCAGGCCAGCCCGGCTGTCCGAAGGGCGGGATCGTCGGCTTCGAGGAGCGACCGGAGGGCGCTTTCCCCCGAAACCC
>NZ_JBGSQX010000179.1:0-6278 GCF_041737845.1 Desulfococcus sp. | reverse complement strand
GCCGCCATTGCCGCCGCCGCGACCCTGACGGTGGTGGAACCCACCGGCAGCGGCCTGGGCGGCGATGCCTTCGCCCTGATCTGGGACGGAAAAGGCCTGTCCGGCATCAATGGCTCGGGCCGATCCCCCGAGGCCTGGCACTCGGACCGGTTCAAGGGTCTCCGGGAGATGCCGCCGATCGGATGGGACACGGTCACGGTGCCCGGCGCCGTGGACCTCTGGGCCTCTCTCTGGGAGCGGTTCGGGACCCTTCCCTTCGAGACCGTTCTGTCGCCTGCCGTCCATTACGCCCGGGAAGGGTTCGCGGTCTCCCCGATTACGGCCGCAGCCTGGGATCATGCTGCGCCGACCTATGCCCATCTGCCGGAATTCGCCCGGGTCTTTCTTCCCGGCGGCGGCGCGCCCTCACCGGGGCAATGGTTCCGATGCCCCGACCAGGCGGAGACCCTCCTTTCGATCGCCCGCAGCCGGGGGGAAAACTTCTACCGGGGGGACCTGGCCGAAAAGATCGCCGCAGCGTCGTCAGCCGACGGCGGCGCCCTTGCCCTGTCGGACCTCTCGCGGCATCATTCCGAATGGGTGACGCCCCTCCATATGGACTATCACGGCATCCGGCTCCACGAGATGCCCCCCAACGGCCAGGGCATGGCGGCCCTCATCGCCCTGGGCATCCTGAACCATCACGACGTGCGGGAATATCCGCCGGACTCGGCCGACAGCATCCACCTTCAGGTCGAGGCCATGAAGCTCGCCTTCGGGGTGACCCACGCCCATGTCTGCGACCCCTCCGCCATGGCCGTCGCTCCCGAAAACCTTCTTTCGCCCGCCTTCCTGAAGGAGCTGGCCGGCCGCATCTCGCGAAACCACGCCCGCGATCCTGCGCCCGCGCCCCTGCCGGACCGGGGAACGGTCTATCTTTCGACCGCCGACCGGGCGGGGATGATGGTGTCGTTCATTCAGTCCAATTATGCGGGGTTCGGCTCGGGCATCGTGGTGCCGGGAACAGGCATCAGCCTCCACAACCGGGGCCGGGGCTTCCGGCTCGACCCGGGCCACCCCAACCGGGTGGGCGGCGGCAGGCGCCCCTTTCACACCATCATCCCCGGGTTCGTCACCCGGGACGGCGTCCCCCTCATGAGCCTGGGCGTCATGGGGGCCCACATGCAGCCCCAGGGTCACGTTCAGATGGTGGTCCGGATTTTTGACTGCGGACAGAACCCCCAGGCGGCGTCGGACGCGCCCCGCTGGCATGTTCTGGAGGACGGCACCCTGGCACTGGAAGAGGGCATCGCCCCCGATGTCATTGCGGCCCTGGAAGCCCGGGGCCACCGGATCATCAGCGGCCCGCCGCCCTCAGGCTTCGGCGGCGCCCAGATGATCCTGCGGCTCGACAAGGGGTACTGCGCCGCGTCGGACCACCGCAAGGATGGATGCGCCGTGGGATTCTGACCACCCCCATTTGACCGGCCATTCTTCGGGTATTACCATAATAATACATCCCACTGCGATCTTTTTGAGGATGTTGAATTTGACCGTTTACGATTCAGGAATACAGCCATGACCCAACTCAGCAAGGAACAGACCATCCAGCTCATCAGCACCATCGTTGCCAGGCACGGGTGCAGCATCGTCCTGCTGGACGTTGACAATCACCTTCTCGACATCGACGGCCCTGCGGAAGCCCGTGAAAAATGCGCCAAGGAGCTGGAACTCTTTTTGGATTGACCGGAAAAAAACCATGCAGATCAGAAAAGCGGCCATCGCGGACATTAAATCGATTCACGGCTTGCTCCACCGTCACAGCCACGAGGGGGACCTCATCCCGAGACCCCTCAGCAACCTCTACGATCATGTCCGGGATTTTTCCGTCGCCGTGGAAGAGAAGGGCGGCCGGCTCATCGGGTGCTGCGCCCTTCAATTCTGCTGGGAAGACCTGGGGGAGATCTGTTCCCTGGTGGTGGCGCCGCCCCACCGGAACCAAGGTGTCGCCGCAGCAATGGTCGAGAGCTGCATGGCGGAAGCCCGGGCCTTCGGCATGGCCAGGCTCTTCTCCTTGACCTTCAAACCCGGTTTTTTCAACCGGTTCGGTTTCATCGAAATCGAACGGTCGGAGCTTCCCCTCAAAATCTGGGCGGATTGCATGCTCTGCGTGAAATTCCCGGACTGTGAGGGGATTGCCATGATGAAGATCCTCGCTTGATGGCCACGCAACCGGAATTATGCATCCATCACCAGGACATTCCCGCGGGGTCGCGTGTATCCCTCTGCCTCTCCCTGCCGCGGGTTCACCCGCACATGACGGAAACCATGCCGGTGCATGTCATCCGCGGAGAGATGGACGGACCGCGCCTCTTCATCAGTGCGGCCATCCATGGGGACGAGCTGAACGGCATTGAAATCATCCGAAGGTTCCTCAATCTGCCCATGCTCTCAGGCCTGAATGGCGCCGTCATCGCCGTTCCGGTGGTCAACGCCTACGGGCTGATCCACCATTCCCGGTATCTCGCTGACCGATGCGATCTCAATCGCAGTTTCCCGGGGTCTGAAATCGGTTCGGTGCCCTCACGGATTGCCTGGTGCTTCATGGAGGAGATCGTCCGGAAATGCACCCATGGGATCGATCTCCATACCGGCGGCGCCCATCATTCCAATCTGCCCCAGATTCGCGCCGATATGGACAATGCCGATACCCGGTCCATCGCGCTGGCCTTCGGGGCGCCCGTCATCCTCAATCCCCCCCTCCGGGAAGGGTCCCTGCGGGCGACGGCGACGGCAGACGGCATATCCACCCTGGTCTATGAGGGAGGCCAGGCCCTCCGCTTTGATGAAATCTGCATCCGGACGGGTGTTGAAGGCATCCTCAATGTCCTGCGGGAGCTGAAAATGCTGAACGGTGCGGCCCTCCCCCCTTCGGCGCCGGCGTCGGACCTGGCGCGTTCAAGCTGCTGGCTGAAAGCGCCGACAGGCGGCCTGCTGCGCCTGCTGAAACCCTTGGGGGCCCTCGCAATCAAAGGAGACCTGCTCGGCCTGGTCGACAATCTCTTTGACGACAACACCTCGGAAATCCGGGCCTTGTTCACCGGCATCATCATCGGCCGGAAGGAGATCCCCATGGTTCGGGAGGGCGATGCCGTTTTCCATCTGGCCAGTGTCGACGAACCGGAGGGCGCTGCCCTCCGGATCCAAAACCGGTACGGAAGCGCCGCGGCCGGAAGACTTCCGGACCAGAAAAACGAGCCGAGGATTATCTGATCGGATAATCTGACATACCCAAAGAAAAGGAACCTTTTCGCAGAGGCGTCAATATGGACAATCCCCACAGCCTGATGCAGGCGGCAGCAGGGCATTACCAGGCGGGCCGGTTCGTCGAGGCGGCACGATGCTGCCTCCGGGCTCTGAAGACGGCGCCGGACCATGGGGATGCGCTCCGCATGCTGGGGGCGATGGCGTATCAGGCCGGGGACGGCGCCCGGGCGGTCGATTTCCTGGAACGGGCCGAAGCCGCAATGCCCGGGGACCCGAACGTCCACAATCTGATGGGGCTTGCGCTGCTGATGACCGGCGAGGTAAAATCTGCTGAAGCCCGTTTCAGGAAGGCCCTGGCCATCTGGCGTGCCCCCGAATTTTATAACAACCTCGGAAACGCCTTGAAGGCCCAGAGCCGGGTGGACGAGGCGCTGGACGCCTACCGCGGCGCCCTGGACCTGAATCCGGAATATGCCGGCGCTTACTATAACCTGGGAAACGCCCACCGGAAAAAAAACGATCTGTCCGAAGCCGCGGCATGTTTTCGGAAAGCGTTGGAATTCGCCCCCCGCCTTGGGAATGCCCTGGCCGGCCTGGGTGAGGTGACCCTGGACATGGGCCGGGCCGAAGAGGCACTGCCCATGCTGCTCGAAGCCATCACCCGGTTGCCCGATGATGCCGATCTGCACTGCAGCGCCGGGAATGCCTTCCAGTCGCTGGAAAGGTGGAAGGATGCCGCCGCGGCCCATGATTCCGCCGTCCGGCTGAATCCCCGGCTGGCCAGGGCCTGGTATGGGGCCGGCTGCGTCCTCATACATGATAAGGACTATGCCGGAGCCGCCGCCCATTTTGAGAAGGCTCTGGAGATCGCCCCGAACTGGCCCGAAGCCCTCCACAACCTGGGGCAGAGCCTGTTCAACCTCGGCCAGGTGGAGCGGGCGGTGGATCTCTTCCGCGCCGCCGCCGCGGGCGGCCCCCCCGAGCTGCCGCTGCTGGCCATCGCGGTCGCCATCCCCGGGGACCCGCGCGCCGATAACCCAGCCATTGCCCTGGACCGCCGGCGGTGGGCCGAGAAATGCCTCCCCCGGGCCAAACCCATCCGCGGCATCCCCCCGAAGACGGCAGCGGCTGACGCATCCGTCCCCATCCGAATCGGGTATGTCTCGTCTTTCTTCTCAGATCATAACTGGATGAAGCCCGTCTGGGGCCTCATCAACCATCATGACCGCCGCCGTTTCGAGATCCACCTCTTTTCCCATGGCCCTATCTCGGCCATCACCCACGGCTACACGGCCCACCCGGCGGACCGGTTTCATGACCTTTCAGGGATGACGAATGCCTTGGCCGCGGAGCGCATCCAAAGGGAACAGATCGACATACTGGTGGATCTGAACGGCTACAGCGACACGCGACGCCTGCCCCTGATCGCCCTTCATCCGGCGCCGGTGGTGGTCGGCTGGTTCAACATGTTCGTCACGAGCGGCATGCCGGCCTACGATTACCTCATCGGCGATCACAGCGTCCTGCCGCCCGGGGAAGAGGGGTTCTACGGCGAAAAGATTCTTCGCGTCTCCGGAAGCTGCCTGAGCTTCGAGGTGGGCTATCCGGTGCCCGATGTCACGCCGCCGCCCTGCGCCGCCGCCGGACGCATCACCTTCGGCTGCCTTGCCTCCCAGTACAAGATCACCAGCGGCGTGATGGCCGCCTGGTCCCGGATTCTCGACCGGACGCCCGAAAGCCGCCTGATGCTGAAAAATGCCCGCCTCGGCCAGGTCCGGAACCGGGACCTCCTGATTCGCCTCCTGGAAAAAAACGGCATCCCGGCGGAAAGGGTCCTTCTGGAAGGGCCATCGGATCACTACCGGTTCATCGAAGCTTACGGCCGCGTCGACCTGGCGCTCGACACGTTTCCCTACAACGGCGGCACGACCACCACCGAAGCCCTGTGGCAGGGCGTTCCGGTGATCACCTTCCGGGGCGATCGATGGGCGTCACGGACCAGCGCGTCCATCCTCGACGCGGCCGGGCTGGGCGATTTTGTGGCTCGCGACCGGGAAGACTATGTGGATCTGGCGGTCCGGGTGGCCAGTGCCCCCGATGCCTGCGACAGGCTCGCCGTCCTCAGGCAGGGGATGCGTCAACATCTTCGAGATGCGCCCATCTGTGACACCCGAGGGTTTGCGCGAAACATGGAGCGCATCTATACAGAGATTCGCCCTCGATGCGGCGCCGATGCCCAACACTCAAGCCTTGACAGCATGAGACCGCCATGAGCCCTGTACCATCCGAAAAAAAGAACACCGACGCCGCACTCTTAGCCCTGATCGCCCGGATGCGACGTTCCGGCGCCGCCGATGCCGCGGTCGTATCGGCCGCGGACATTTCGGTGGAGGACGGCCTGGCACGGCTCTGCCTGGAGCCCCGGTGCGAAAACTACGGGCGCTCTCCCGGGTGCCCGCCCCATGTTTCAGGCCCCCGGGGATTCCGGGAGCTTCTGAAATCGTATCGCCTGGCCCTGGCGGTCCGTATCGACGCCCCCACGGAGGTCCTGCTCTCCCCCGAGCGAAGCGAAGTCATGGGGCTTCTCCACGATATCGTGGCCGATGCCGAAGCGGCGGCAATTGAGATGGGATTTCCCAGGGCCATGGCCTTTGCCGGGGGGTCCTGCAAGATGATCTTCTGCCGGGAGCATGCCGAGTGCAGCGTGCTTTCGGGAAGAGTCTGCCGGAACCCCCGCCGGGCCCGGCCGTCCATGTCCGGGTTCGGGATCAACGTCTCCCGGCTGATGCAGGCCGCCGGATGGGCCGGGGCCTACCTCGACCCCCGGGCGGCCGCGGACGGCGGGATGTCCTGGATCGCCGGGCTCGTCCTCATCGACTGACCCCGGCGCAGTTTCGGGGGAAGGGCCTTTCAGCCGCTCTGCCCCAGCACCTGACGGAATGCCGACAGGGCACGGGCGATATCCCCCGCCGATACATGATAATGGGTGACCGCCCGGAGCCGCCTGGGCCCCGCAGCCAGCACGGCCGCGC
>NZ_JBGSQX010000177.1:0-31599 GCF_041737845.1 Desulfococcus sp. | reverse complement strand
GCCCGGGCTGAAGGTCGAGCATCGTCTCCCGGTTGATCAGGGCGTACACCACCAGGAGGGGGAATTTGTGGGTGACCTTTTCGGGCCGGTAGTGCTTCAGCTTCACCCGGTCCTCTTCGTACACCACCGCGTAGGGCGTCGTGGCGAGGTCGGTTTCCAGCGGCCCCAAGAGCACCTCGGAAGCTTTCTGGGCAAGCGTCTTGGCCTGTTCGGTGCTCTCCGTCAGTTTTTTCAGGATCAGATCGACGGCGATTTTTGACTGGCTCATACGGGTCCTCCTTTCAGCAAGCGTCATTCACTTTCTTCAGATGGACGACTTTCCACTTTCCTGGAAAGCTCCCTGATTTTTTTCTTCATGAGATGGAATTCCTTGTAGAGCGCATCCATATCCCGATGGGTCGGAATGGGGAGGTTCTGGAGCAGATCGCAGAGGAAATCCTCCTTGGCCCTCCTGTAGTCCACCAGGGCATGGATGGTATTGTCCATCACCTCGGCGTATTCGGGGGATTTCAGAAGGGTCATGTAGTGCCCCTCGAGGATTTTGATCCACATGTTGTAGTAGACCTTGAAATCGTCATGGATCTCCCCCGCCTCGGCCATCTCCTCCATCTTTTCCTGCATCACGCCGGTCGTTTTTTCGATCGGCACATAGAACATATAAATGAACTCAGATAGCGCAGCTTGAAACAGGTTTTGATTGTCGATCAGCCGGTTGAATCTTTCCTGGTAAAACCGGGTCAGCCCGAGTTGGGGAACCTGCAGGAATTTCTGGAATTCCTTCTCATAAAGCTCCCGAACGGATCTGAAGGTGTCCTGATCGATGTCTTCAAAACTGTAGGCCTTTGTCTCGCGTCCCATCCTCGCGGCCCGTTCCATCCACTGTTTCTGAAGATCGAAAAAGCCTTCCCATGACTGCCGGGCCAGTCGGCTCAGCAGATCGGGGGTCTCATCCAGACCTTTCATCATCCCCTCGATGGTTTCGGGCTTGCTTAAAAACGCCACCATCGTCTGAAACATCTTTCCCCCGGCTTCGAGATTTTTTCGGGCTTTCTCCTGTCCGGCCATCCCGGGAATACCAAATGGTCCAGGGGACTCGGTTCCGGTCTTGGCCATATTTTCCCAAAACCCAACGACCTGGGACATCCAATCACCCATGATGGATTCAGAGCCTGTCGTGCCCTTATTGTCTTTTTTCATACGCCCGCTCCATTTTTCCCTTGGGGTTACAGCAGATCACTTCGGGAAGAATCCCTGAAAATATTTCCATATAGTATGACCGGACCAGACTCATTACAAGATTATGAATCCTTTTCATCCTTCGCGCTTGCGTCCTCCCCGAAAAACGCGGCGGTCGGCGCAAACGGGCTCATCTGCTTCATGGTCCTCTCGGCGATCCCTGAAAGGTCTATGCCGAGTTCGAGGCACAGCTTGAACTGCTCTTCCATGTTCTTTTTATAGGTCAGGTAACTCTGGATATTTCGCTCCAGATAGGTTTCAAAATAATCACTCAGAATATTTTCCCCGGACCGGATGATCAAATGAAGAAGGGATTCCGGCAGGAGTTTGTTGTTTCTTTTCGTCTGCTCCATCAGGATCTGGGTCAAAATGAAGGCCGTCACGTTTTGATCGGTCTTCAAATCGATCACCTCAACCTGATATCCGCTTCGGATCAGCCCCGCCACATCTTCCAGGGTGACATAGGTGCTGTTCCGGGTGTCATACAGCCTGCGATTGGGGTATTTTTTCAGAATAATTTTTTCATTTTGGTGCATAATGCCTTCTCCACTAATGACTCATTGCAATATTTTTTTCTTCAGATTTATTCGAGTCTACCCAATAACTATCAATTAAGTCAATATAATTTTATGTTTGATGAAGCCGATGAAGCCCCATATATATTTGTGCAACGCAATATTTCTGCTTGACAAAAAAATAATGGCGCGATATATTATGGCAATAAAAAAGATCGCCGTTTCCTTTTCAACCCGAAATCAAGGAGGAAAAAATTGGACACCCTGACCCCTGTAAAACAGATGATAACATTTCAGAAAACATTCTTCGAGAGTGCTTACGAAACCACCTGCCGACTTCAGAATCAGGCGGAGGAAATGAACGAAATGCTTTTCGAAAAAATGCCGTTGATGCCCGAACAAGGCAGAAAGATGATCGATGAATCCGTAGCCATGGGCAAAAAGGCCCGGGATAGTTACAAAAAGGCAGTGGACGATGGGTTCGTGAGGCTGGAGGCGCTTTTCAACACGAAATAGCCCTTCTACAATCAATCAAAATAAGGTAAGGAAAAAAAGAAATGATGGATCAGAAAAAATTATTCAAACAGATGATCGATTTCCAAAAGGCCACCTTCGACAACTCCTTCAGCGCCCTGACAACCCTTCAGGAACAGGGCGAGAAGATGGTAACCGCATTTCTGGAGCAGGCGGCATTTCTTCCCGAGGAAGGGAAGGCGGCCGTCAAAAAATGGGTCGAAGCCTACAGGGAAGGTCGCATCAAATACAAAGAAGCCGTAGACCAGAATTTCAAGAAGGTCGAAGACTATTTTTCCGACGCGGAATAGGCGGCAAGTGCATGGTGCCTCCACCCGGGCACCATGCACACCTTGACCAGAGGAGACAAGTTAAGATGTCCACGGTAAAACAAATTTCAGGCAAATGCCTTGACGAAAAACTTCTCGGCAAAATGATGTCTCACGTCAATGTCGTTGCCAATCACCTGACCGCCATGCAGAATTACTGCGTCGGTTACTCGAAATATCTTAACGACTTCATGCTCCCTTTTCTGATCTCCACCAACTATTTCAATCGGGTGGAGCAGGATAAGCTTATCATGACCTCCCCTCTGGAAACCTTCCGGTCATACATGGACCTGCTATCCTTCAACCTGGAACTTTCCAACAAAGGCCTCACCGCCGGCATGGAGATGACGAACGAGTACTTCAAGCGGGAGGTGCCGGCAGCCGTCACCGCACTGATCAACACCGTTTTAGACATCAACTCAAATGACATGGAGGAATTTACCTCCCGCCATTCCCGCATGACACAGGCGGTAACCCGGATCTATCCCGAGGCCATCCGTAATGTTGAATCGGAGTTCGGATTTCATTTCGAACGCGGCACGGGCGTCAAGTTCTCGGAAACCGATCGGTTCCTGCTCTACCAGGTCCTTCCCACCGACCCGTCCGTCCCGGTGCGCGAAGACGGCAAACCCCTGATCATTCTACCGCCCTTTGTCCTGGGCGCCAACATTCTCGCATTCCTGCCGGGCGAGAACAAGAGCTATACCCACTGCTTCGCCAATCAGGGCATTCCCACGTACATCCGAATCATGAAAGACATCCAGACCACCCCGGCGGTCCAGGTCATGAGCGGGGAGGATGACGCGAGGGACACCCGGGTTTTCTGTGAACAGATCATGGCCCGCCACGGTAAACCCGTTACCCTGAACGGCTACTGCCAGGGCGGATTTTCCGGGATCTGCGACATTCTCTCCGGCGAGCTCGACGGGCTGGTGGATGCGCTCATCACCTGTGTCTCCCCCATGGACGGCACCCGAAGCCACGGGCTGAAAAATTTTCTTTTCGACCTGCCGGCCCGCTTCAACGATCTGGCCTACGGCACAAAAATGCTCGCCAACGGCAACAAGGTCGCCGACGGCAACCTGATGGGCTGGGTCTACAAGCTGAAGAGCATCCAGTCCGAGGCCCCCGTGGTCGCTTTTCTAAGGGACCTGATGATGCTGAGCCCCCGGGACCACGAGCCCGTGAAGATCAGCAAAACCGCCGCCGCACTCAACTACTGGCTTCAGAACGAACGCAGCGACCTGCCCCTTTCGATTACGGAAATGAGCTTCGCCTCCTACAATATTCCGATCACCCCCGACGGCACCCTTCCCATACGGCTTTTCGGAAAGCCCCTCAATTTCAAGCGCATCCAGGAAAAGGGGATCAAATGGCTGATCTGCTATGGCGAGCGGGATGATCTGGTGGAAAAGGAAACCGCCCTCGCGCCGCTCGATTACATCGATGCCGAAGTGTCCGCCTTTCCCAAGGGCCATGTGGCCATCGCGACCTCATGGTCGGATCCCAAATCGGCATGCGCCCTCCATACCCGCTTCGGCGACAAAAATTACCGAGGGCCGGTCCGATTTCATCTCGACATGGAACTTTCGTCTCAGACAGAAGATATCTGATCGCCCACGAGCCAAATCGAGGAGAAATAATGGACGAAAAATTTCTGGAATTCTGGGGAAACCTCCTGTTGAATGCCGCCAAGAGCAAAAAGCAGAGCGACGACCTGATGCGGTGGATGCGGCTGGGGCTCCCCGGAATGGCAGCACCCCCCTCCCCGAAAACGGCGTCGGCCGGCTTTGAAGAGATGATCGACGCCTTCAAGAAGCTCTATGGTCTGGACAAGATTTCCGCAAAAAAAGAAGATCCTCAGGAAGCATGGACCATGGCGCTGAAGGAGTTCCAGAAGTCCTTTCAGGACTACCTGGGCGTCTATGGGGTCGTACCCAAGAAAGAGCATCTGGCCCTCGTGGAAAAATACGAAACCCTCAAGGCCAGATGCATGGATCAGGAAGAAACCATCCGGCACCTGAGGATGCTCCTTTCAGACCGGAAAGAAGAGTGCGCCGATACCACCAACCAACTCCAGGATATCGTCAAAAATCAGGGAGAGCTGTTCCAGAAGATGATGATCGACTTCGGTCAGCATTTCAGAAGCGAAACCCCACCCCCTGAAACCAAACCCAACGCGAAAAGGAGAGAAGAAGATGATCCACCTGACCGACCCGACCCTGATGCTTAAGCAGTGGGCGGAAATTCAAGACAACTCCCTTAAGAACGCTCTGAATGCCGTGGAACTGCTCCATAAGCGCGCCGAAAAAATGGCGGGCCAGCTCTGGGAACAGTCCGTCTGGGCCTCGGAGAAAATAAGCGATACGATGATGGATTGGGGAAACGTTTACCAAACAGGATATGAAAACCTGCAGAAGGTCATGGTGCCGGCATGCATGATGACGCCGAAAACGGCCCCGTCCGCTTCAGATACCCCCGAAACAGATTCCACCAAAAACTAGCACCATCCGCCGCTGACGCCGTCGGTGCGAAAACGGCACCGCCGTTTTCGCATCACCCCCTGCAAATCTCCTCCTTGAGCATGCAGCAGGCAATCTGATAGGCAGGCCTGCCGTCTTCCCCATATTCCAGGTTATCCGGCTGGATCAGCCGGTTCATCACACACCCTTCGGGGATCGTCAGCTTGAAAAAATCGGACTCGTTGAGCCGGGGCATGGGAACCAGCCGGTCCCCCTCAAACGCCAGGGAGTGGTAGGGGAAATCCTCGCACAGGGGGCATCGGTAAACCCGACCGTTGGGAAAAATAAAATAGTTCTCGGCACATATCCCCGCGCACGCAAAGGGCTCGTCCGGCGCCAGGAAGACCTTGGGGTAGTTCACGATGATCCCCAACCGGGCGATTTCCGCCGCCGCCGGGGGAACCGCCGCCAGCCACGTCTTACGCGGCACCTGGAGGCTCTGATCCGGGCCTGCAGATTTCCCCCGGATGCCGATCACCTGGATGAAAAACCGGTCGATGGACAGGTGCGCCAGAACGGACCCCATCGCTTCCAGCTCATGGATGTTGGCGGCGCTCACGGTATAGATGAGGCTCACCTGAAACCCGCGCTGCCGGGTTCTGCGGATGCCCGCAATGCAGGCGTCGTAGACGCCCTCGCCGCGGATCCTGTCGTTGGTTTCCCGGGTGGCGCCGTCCAGACTGAAGCTGAAGAAGTCGACCTCCTCCGGCGTCACCTTATCCAGAATATCGTTGAACAGGTATCCGTTGGTGTCGACGGTCACGGAATGATAGCCCAGGGCCCTGGCCCGCCGGATCGCGGCCGGAAGGTCCGGGTGGAGGGTCGGCTCGCCGCCCAGAAAGATGACGTTCGCCGCGGGGGCCTTTTCCGAAAAGGCCGCGAGCCACGCATCGATGACGGCGAGGGGGAGGCGGTTCCGGCCGTGCTGATCCGGGTTGATATAGCAGTGCCGGCACCGCAGGTTGCAGCCGGTGAGGATATGAAAGAAGACATTGACGGCGTTCCTGGAGAACGCGACGGTGCGTTTCATACCTGCCGGCCCCTCAGCGGATCTCGAGACAGCTTTTGGAGAGGTTCTCGTCGAACTCG
Source organism: Desulfococcus sp. (assembly GCF_041737845.1). Classification (GTDB taxonomy): domain Bacteria; phylum Desulfobacterota; class Desulfobacteria; order Desulfobacterales; family Desulfococcaceae; genus Desulfococcus. The sequence continues at coordinate 25,395 of NZ_JBGSQX010000177.1, read as the reverse complement.
ACCGGATAGCAGCCGTCAAAGCAGGCCTTGCAGAAATAGCTTTCCGGATTTTCGATGCCGGTGGCGTCCAGCAGGCCCCGTAGGCTCAGGTAATGCAGGCTGTCCAGCCCCAGAAAATCGCTCAGCTCCTGCACCGATTTGCTGGCGGCGATCAGCTCCCCCTTGGTGGAAAAATCGATGCCGTAATGGCAGGGGAACCGATGGGGAGGCCCGCTGACGCGCAGATGGATCCGCTTCACCCCGATCTCGCGGAGTGCCCTTACGCGGGTCCGGACCGTGGTGCCCCGGATGATGGAGTCTTCGATGATGATGATGTCCTTCCCCCGCAGCAGGTCCTTGACCGGATTGAGCTTCACCCGGACCCCGAAATCCCGCATGCTCTGGGTCGGCTGGATGAATGTCCGCCCCACATAGTGGTTCCGGATCATCCCCATTTCAAACGGAATTCCCGACTCCTCGGAATACCCAAGGGCCGCGTAGGTTCCCGAATCGGGGAAGGGCATGACCAGGTCGGCGTCCACGGGAGCCTCCCTGGCCAGGCGCCGGCCGTGGGCCTTTCGCACCTGGTAGACGTTGAGCCCCGAGATGTTGCTGTCGGGCCGTGCAAAATAGATGAATTCGAAGATGCAGAAATGGCTGGTCTTGGGGGTGGGCGTTCTCAGGCTCTTGATGCCGTTCTCCCGGATGATGACGATCTCCCCCGGGTCCAGCTCCCGGATCCACTCCGCCTGAACCAGGTCCAGGGCGCACGACTCCGACGCCAGGACATAGCTTCCGTTCAGCTTTCCCAGGCAGAGGGGCCGGAAGCCGTTGGGATCCTTGATGCCGACCAGCTCCCCCTGGCTCGTCATCACGATGAAGGAAAAGGCGCCCTTCATGCGGGACACGGTATAGATCAGGGCCTGTTCGAAGCCGTATTTCAGGTTGCTTACCAGGAAATGCAGGAAGGCCTCGCTGTCCATGGTGGTCTGAAAAATGGAACCGGATTCCTCCAGCTCCTGTTTCAGGCTGTGGGCATTGACCAGATTGCCGTTGTGGGCGACCGCATAGGATTTGTTGCGGTGATGAACGACAAAGGGCTGAGCATTGGACAGGATGGAGCTTCCCGTGGTGGAGTAGCGGACATGCCCCACGGCCGTCACCCCGTTGAGCTCCTCGAAGTGGGTGTTTTTGAAAACATCGGACACCAGCCCCATCCCCTTGTGGGAGGCGATGGTCTTTTCGCGGACCACGGCGATCCCCGCGCTTTCCTGGCCGCGGTGCTGAAGTGCATACAGCCCGAAATAGCTCAGTCTGGCCGCATCGGGATGGTTATGGATGCCAAAGAGTCCACAGGATTCACGCGGTTTTTCATCTATCATCGAATGGGTTCCGGTCACGCTTCCCGAGATGTGTTTCGGGAGTGAGTGTTGAATGTCCAGGGTAAAGGATCGCCTGAGCCGTTTTCGGCCCGGGCATCCACGATCGTGCTTTCAGAAATTTTCCGCCGATCAGACCATATCCGCCATGTACTCCTGAAGGGCCTTGACGGAGATCCCGTTTTCCTTGAGGGCCGCGATGCCTCGGCACATGGCATCGGCGCCGGCAATGGTCGTGGCATAGGGGATGCTGAATTTGATGGCCGCCCGCCGGATCTGGTATCCGTCCTCGCGGGTTTCATCCCCCTCGCCCGTGTTGATGACGAACTGGACCTCGCCGTTCTTGACGGCATCCACGGCGTGGGGCCGTCCTTCCGAGACCTTGTTGATCCGAAGGCCGGGAACGCCGTTTTGAGAGAGAAAGCGGGCGGTCCCCTCCGTGGCCAGGATTTTGAAGCCGATCTCGTGGAACCGGGCCGATATGGGCAGGACGGCGGCCTTGTCCCGGTCCCGCACGCTGATGAAGACGGCTCCTTTCGTCGGCATCCGCTGGCCCGCCCCCAGCTGTGCCTTGGCATAGGCATGGCCGAACTTCATGTCGATGCCCATGACCTCGCCCGTCGATTTCATCTCGGGCCCCAGCAGGGTGTCCACGTCGGGGAACCGGTCAAAGGGCAGCACCGCCTCCTTGACCGAAATATGGGAGGGAATCACCTCATGGGTCAGACCCAGCTCGTCGAAGGTCATGCCCATCATCACCCGGGTGGCCATCTTGGCCAGGGGGACGCCCGTGGCCTTGCTGACGAACGGCACCGTCCGGGAGGCCCGGGGGTTGACCTCGATGATGTAAAGCCGCCCTTCCCGGATGGCATACTGTACGTTCATGAGCCCCACCACGCCCAACTCCGCGGCCATGGCCTTCGTGGCGTCGGAGATTTCAGCCAAGATCGGCTTTTCAATACCCTGGGGCGGCAATACGCAGGCGGAGTCGCCGGAATGGACGCCGGCCGCCTCGATATGTTCCATGATGCCGCCGATCAAAGTCCTCCGGCCGTCGGAAAGGGCGTCGACATCCACCTCCACCGCGTTCTCCAGGAATTTGTCGATGAGGACCGGATGACCGGGCGAGGCCAGGATGGCGAGCTTGGTGAAGCCCTCCAGCTCGCCGGGGGTGTAGACGATCTTCATGGCCCGGCCGCCCAGGACATACGAGGGCCGCACAATCACCGGATAGCCGATCTCCGCCGCCACCTTTTGCGCGTCGGCCACGGTCATGGCCGTGCCGTTGGCCGGCTGCTTCAGGCCCAGTTTTTTCAGCATGGCCTGAAACAGCTCCCGGTCCTCGGCCCGGTCGATGCTTTCGGGCCGGGTCCCCAGGATGGGCACGCCGGCCGCGGCCAGAGCCGCCGCCAGATTGAGCGGGGTCTGTCCGCCAAACTGAACAATGACGCCGAAGGGGTTTTCCGTCTCGACGATGTGGAGGACGTCCTCGCGGGTCAGGGGCTCGAAATAGAGCTTGTCCGAGGTGTCGTAGTCGGTGCTCACGGTCTCGGGGTTGCTGTTGACCATGATGCTCTCGATCCCCATCTCCCTGAGGGCCAACGAGGCGTGGACGCAGCAGTAATCGAATTCAATCCCCTGGCCGATGCGGTTGGGTCCGCCCCCAAGGATCATGACCTTCTTCCGGTCGGAGACGCGGGCCTCGTTCTCCATCTCGTAGGTGGAGTAATAGTAGGGCGTCGACGCCTTGAATTCGGCGGCGCAGGTATCCACGAGCTTATACACCGGCCGGATGCCCAGGCCTTTCCGGCGCTGTTCGATCCCGGCTTCCGTCCCTCCGGTGAGGCAGGCGAGCTGAAGATCCGAGAACCCCCATGATTTGGCCCTGCGGAGCAGGGCGGCATCGATGCCGGCGTCGGCGGAGGCGTTTTTCGACGCCGACAGGGTTGCCTCCATGTCGACGATCTCCCGGATCTGATGGAGAAACCAGGGGTCGATGCCGGTCAGGGCGTGGATCTCGTCCACGGAAATGCCGCCCTGAAGCGCATACCGCAGGTAAAACACCCGCTGGGAATTGGGGACGGCGAGCTTCTTTTCGATCTCCTCCCGGGTCGGGGGCCGCCCTTCCAGATCCTGGAAATCCTTTCCGTCGGCGCCCAGTCCGTGCCGTCCGATCTCCAGGGAACGGACGGCCTTCTGGAAGGCCTCCTTGAAGGTCCGTCCGATGGACATGGTCTCGCCCACGGATTTCATGGCCGTCGTGAGATAATCCGGGGTCTCGGGAAATTTTTCAAAGGTCCACCGGGGGATCTTGACCACGCAGTAGTCGAGGGTGGGCTCGAAGGAGGCCGCCGTCCCGCCGGTGATGTCGTTGGGCAGCTCGTCCAAAGTGTAGCCGACGGCGAGTTTGGCGGCGATCTTGGCGATGGGGTAGCCGGTGGCCTTGGAGGCCAGGGCCGAACTGCGGGAGACCCGGGGGTTCATCTCGACCACGATCATCTCGCCGGTTTTGGGATTGATGGCAAACTGGACGTTGGACCCGCCCGTGTCCACGCCGATCTCCCGCATGATATCGATGGAGGCGTTCCGGAGCACCTGATATTCCCGGTCCGTGAGGGTCTGGATCGGGGCCACGGTGATGCTGTCCCCCGTGTGGACGCCCATGGGGTCCAGGTTCTCGATGGAGCAGATGATCACGACGTTGTCGTGTTTGTCCCGCATGACCTCCAGCTCGTATTCCTTCCACCCCAGGACGGATTCCTCGAGCATGACCTGGGTGATCAGGCTGGCGTCCAGGCCCGCCTTGGCAAAGAGATCCAGCTCCTCGGGATTGTAGGCGACCCCGCCGCCGGTCCCCCCCAGGGTGAAGGCCGGGCGGACGATGATGGGGAAGCCGATCTCCCGGGAGATCCTGCGGACGTCCGACATGGTGTTGGCGATGCCGCTTCTGGGGATGCGGAGCCCGATGTTGTGCATGGCCTTCCGGAAGAGGTCCCGGTCCTCGGCCTTGTTGATGGACGCTAAGGTGGCGCCGATCATCTCCACGCCGCAACGCTCCAAGACGCCCATTTTGGCAAGGCCCACGGCCGTGTTGAGGCCGGTCTGGCCCCCCAGGGTCGGCAGGATGGCATCGGGCCGCTCCCGCTCGATGATCCGGGCCACGGCCTCGGGGATCACCGGCTCGATGTAGGTGCGGTGGGCCATCTCCGGGTCGGTCATGATCGTCGCCGGATTGCTGTTGACCAGCACCACCTCGTAGCCCTCCTCCCGGAGTGCCTTGCAGGCCTGGGTGCCGGAATAGTCGAATTCGCACGCCTGGCTGATGATGATCGGTCCGGCGCCGATGATCAGAATCTTATGGATATCCGTTCGTTTTGGCATTTCTTCCGTCAGTTCCTTCTTCTTTGCCGCATCCGGCGCCCGGCGCTATCTTCGCCCCGCCCCGCAAACCGCCCTGCAGGCCGTGCTCCTTAGGGCGTCTCAGCCTCAAACTGCTTGAATTTGACCTTCCCGTTCAGGAATTGGACGCTGATCTTCCGGCCGGTCTTTTCATCCTCCCATTTGGCGGCGCCTCCGGTGACGATTTTCAAGTCGATCTGGGAGGTTTCAGTGGGGTCACCCAGGATGCCCGCCACCTCTTCCACGGACATGCCCTCCTGGACCTTGTCGAAATTGGCCTGATTGACCTTGGAGCAGGCCGCTCCAAAGAGGCAGAACAGCAGGGCCCCCGCCAGCAGGCAAACTCGAATCGCCGGTTTCTGGTTCATTGAACGCTCCTTTCTTGACGCTTCCTCCCTCGTCACTGCGGCATACTGTAAGTACGCCTCATTCATAGGAATTCGCAAGCCCTGATCTCGGCCTTTTTGCGAAACCGTCTGGGAATCGATTTTTTACGAGACCATCATCCTTGAAAACTGTTTGAAAAGGTACCGGGCATCATGGGGCCCCGGAGACGCCTCGGGATGATACTGAACGGAAAACGCCGGGTAGACGCGGTGGCGGAACCCTTCCAGGGTGTTGTCGTTCAGGTTCATGTGGCTGATCTCGATCTCATCCGGGTTCAGGCTGTCCGGATCGACGGAAAAGCCGTGATTCTGGGAGGTGATTTCGATCCTCCCGGAATCCAGGTTCTTGACCGGCTGATTGACGCCCCGGTGGCCGAACTTGAGCTTGAAGGTCCGCCCGCCCAGGGCAAGGCCCAGAAGCTGCTGCCCAAGGCAGATGCCGAACATGGGGCGATACCCCAACAGCCCCCGGATGGTTTCGACGGCATAGATCAGCGGCTCGGGGTCGCCCGGCCCGTTGGAGAGGAAGATCCCGTCGGGCGCCATGGCCTTGACGGTTTCCGCCGTCGTGGACGCCGGCACGACGATCACTTCGAACCCTTCGGCCTCAAGGCACCGGAGGATGTTGTATTTGATGCCGTAATCAAAGACGACCACGGCAGGCCGCCGGCCTCTCTCCCGCCACAGGGCGTTATCCAGCCCCGCGCCTTCGTCCAGAGGCACCTTCACCCCTTCGACCCACCGGTATGGGGCCGCTGTGGTCACCTCCTGGACCAGATCGCGCCCCACCAGGCCGGGGGTTTCCCCGGCACGGCGGACGAGAGAGACGGGATCGAGATCCCGGGTGGAGATCATGGCCCGCATGGCCCCCGTTTTCCGGATGTGGCGCGTCAGCGCCCGGGTATCCAGGCCTTCGATCCCCATGACCCCCTGGGAGATGAGATAGTCGGCCAGGGTGGCGGTGGCCTGGAAGTTGCTCGGGATGCGCTGGTATTCCCGGACGATGAATCCGGCCACCTGGATGCGGTCGGATTCCACATCCTCCGGGTTGACGCCGTAGTTTCCGATCAGGGGGTAGGTCATGGTCACCATCTGACCCCGGTAAGAGGGATCGGTCAATACTTCCTGGTATCCGGTCATTCCCGTATTGAATACCAGTTCCCCCCAGGTTTCTCCGGGACCGGTGAAGGACGTGCAGGAAAATGTCCGTCCGTCTTCGAGCGCGATCAATGCTTCCATGTTCATATCATTTAACAATCAGGCTGTCTGTTGAATGGGTGAGCGGCGGGCCTTCCGTCGATCGGTTTACGGGTGAAGATGATAGCACGGGCCATGGGGAAAAAGCATGATTTCAATATTGAAGGATCTTTGCATGCACCGCGTCGACGATCCACCGTTCCAGGGGCCTGCTCGCCCGTAGAAAGAGCACGGCGATGGCCTCCTTGGAAAACGGGCCGTTGGGCATCAGGACCGGGGATGCCTTGAATTTCCCGGGGCGGCTCTCCCCCTCGTCCACGCGCGTATGGAGATAACCCGAACCGGCATGCCATGTCAACGCATGCTGATCCCCCTGTTTGTTGTAGCAGAGCTGAAACCCCAGAATCCCGCCCCCGTCGTCCAGCCAGAGGATCAGATCAAAAAAATCATCGCAGAACCAGCGTCGTTTCGGTTCGCCGGCAATCTGCCTGACGCCATGAATCTCGTAAAAGGCCATCGTGACTTGCATGAAAGCGGGTTCGCATACCATGGACCTGCAACGCCTGCCTGAGGCCGTTCAAAGCCCCACCAGCCCGGGCATGTCCCCATCCTGCCAAGGCCTAAATTTTCCATCATATATCTGTATAGCCGATTTTTTTCAATGATATTATTCGATCCTGGCGGGCCGCGTCATGAAACCCCGACGTCACCGGCCAGGAGCGGCTCGCGGGAATCGGGCAGCAGACCGGCCGCATGGCCCCTCCGGAACAGCTCGGCAACGGCGGCGACGCCTTCCTCCCCCAGGTCCAGGGTGAAATCGTTCACGTACAGGGCGATGTGCTGCCGGACCACATCATCCGCCATCTCCTGGGCATGGGCGCGGATATATTCGGCGGAATCCGCGGGGTGGGCAAAGGCATGGGCCACGCTGTCCCGGATGGCCACCTCGACCCGGCGGGCGACCTCAGGCCCCAGGTCCCGCCGGACGGCGATCCCGCCCAGGGGGATGGGCAGACCGGTTTCGTCCTCCCACCACCGGCCCAGGTCCACCAGCTCCGCAAGGCCATGGTTCCGGAAGGTGAACCGGCCCTCGTGAATGATCACGCCCGCCTCGTATTCCCCCCGGGAGACCGCCGGCATGATCTTGTCGAAGGTCATGGGCGCGCAGGCCGGCGTGCGGGAAAGGTAGAGCCCCAGAAGCATGGCCGCGGTGGTCCGCATGCCGGGGACGGCGATGGGAACCCGGCCCAGCCGGGAGGGATCGAACCCCGGCCTGGATATCAAGAGGGGGCCGCACCCCCGGCCCAGGGCCGCGCCGCTTCGGAGCAGCGCGTAGCGCTCCCTCAGGTGGCCGACGGCTGCAAACGAGAGTTTGGTGACGTCCAGCTCGCCCCCCTCGGCCGCCTGGTTCAGGCGCTCGACGTCGGCGAGCCGGATATCGAAATCGAGGCCCCGGCGATCGACCCTGGCGTGGGCCAGGGCGTGAAACAGAAACGTGTCGTTGGGACAGGTCGAATATCCCAGCGTGAGGGGCTTGGTCATTGGAGGCTCTCCTGAAAAAGTTCCCTGCAATGGTCCAGAATCGCCAGAACGGCCCATGTCGCGCGCCGGAACGCCAGGTCCAGGTCCCAGGCCCCGCGGTCCCGACGGCCGACGAGATTGCTCGCGGCGCGGACCTCCAGAAGCGGCACGTCGTAATGGCATGCCACATGGGCCGCCCCGGCCCCCTCCATGGCCTCCATGCAGGCGCGGAACTGCCGATAACGCCGCTCGGCCCCGAGGTCCGTCGCCGTGATGGTCGATACCGTCAGAAACGGACCGCACACCACCCTGACCCCCGTCGTCCCCGGCGGCAGGCCTGCTGTGGAATCGGCATCCTCCCAGGCGCCCCCGGCCCCGCGCCGGGCCGGATCCCTGCTCAGGGCGTCCACCGCCGCCTCGGACCACCGCCGGGAAAGGGGATATCGGCCCGTGACGGCGGCGCCGAGAGCCGTCATCACGGGAAAAGGAAGCGCTGTCGGCGGATCCTCCGGGGCCTGCGGCTCGATCCCCAGGTGAGCGTCGATCTCCTCGCTGGCCACCCCCACGTCCCCGACGGAGAGCCCCGATTCCCGGAAGGCCCCGGCACACCCGGTCTGAAGGATCAGGCGGGGCGGCGCCTGTTCGAGGACGGCGGTCAGGGCCTGCACCGTGTTGGCGGACCCCGGGCCGGTCACCATCAACCGCACGGGGACGCCGCAAAGCCGCCCCCGTTGAATCGGACGCCGGCCGATCTCCTCGGTTGCCCAGGCATTCATCCGACGCCGCAGCCCTGAAAGTTCACCGTCGACGGCGCCGATGATCAGCACATAGGGCGCCGCCGCCATCACGGGCTCCCGATCCCCGTCCGGACCATCTCCCGGATCTGGGCGATCCACTGCCTTGCGGCATCGTCGCTGCACCCGTAAATGCCCAATCCCGCATCCAGGTGGGGAACGGTGCGGGCCAGGAGGAACCGGTCCATGAGGGCGTCCAGCACGAAGGCGGCCTTGTCGAGGTCGAGGTCCGGGCGAAGCTCCCCCCCCGCCCGCGCCCTTTCCAGGAGGGACCGGAAATACTTGAAGCTGTCTTCCCGGAGGGATCGGAGGATCTCGCTTCGGAAAGGGATGTCGTCCTCGAACAGGGTCTTGATATACAGGCGGTAGATCACCGGGTGCTTCTGCATGAAGATCACCCCCGCCGTCAGGGTCGCCTCCAGCGCGGTGAAGAGGTCCTCCGAGGCCGTCTCGTCCCTCACCGTCCGGAGATAGTCCTTGACCTTCTCCATGGCCGTGTTGAAGACAAACAGAAACAGCCCCCGCTTGTCGCCGAAATATTGAAAGATCGAGCCCTTGGCGATTCCCAGGCGCCGGACCATGGCATTGATGCTGGCGCCGGCGTAGCCTTTCTCGCTGAACTCCTCCACGGCGATCCGGGTAATCCGTTCCTGCTTGATCCTGGACAGGTTATCAAAGGTCTTGAGCGGCTTCATTCAAACACGATGCCCACATACCCCACAAAGCTCTCTGCGGGATGCTTGTCGTGGCTGGTGGCGTAGGCGATGGCCTCCGCCCGCACCGCCCCGAGCGCTTTGGCCGCGGCAACCGCGGATGCCGCGGCCCCGGCGCAGCAGGCATTTTGGTGCGCCGTCCCTTCCCGGATGACCGCCTCGGGATCCATGGCGAGGACGGCCTCGATAAACCGGCGGTCGTTTTCCCCGGTCACCCATGACAGGGCCGCCGGACCGGCGCCCTTGGGCGTAAACCCGTAATTCATCCCGTAATGGGTCAGGTCGGTGGAGCCGATGACCTTGAGAGAAAGCCCCATCTCCCGCGCCAGGGACACCAGCGTCCGGGCCATGGCGGGCGTCTTCCCGGCGGGGGGCGCGCCGATGGTGACCACCCGTACATTTTTGAAAAAATATTTGACGAAGGGGAGCTGCAGCTCGATGGTGTTGTCCGGGGTGAAGCGGGCCTTACCCTCGATGGTGAACCGGAACCGTTCCGCCAGGGCGCCGGCCAGGTCCGAGGCGACGGGAAGCTCCCCGAAGGGGGTCTCCCACGCGCCTTCGGTCATGAGATAAAACGGGGACCCCGGATGGAGATGCATGCCGAAAAGGGCCACCACATCCGGCGGGTCGGAGAGGCTTAAGCCGTGGATGACGGCGCAGGCGATGCTCCCCGAAAAATACCAGCCCGCATGGGGAACGATGCCGCCCACAAGATGCCTTCCCGCCAGGTCGGGGTGCGGTTCTTCATCCAGGAAGGCCCTGATCTCCCGTTCACAGGCCTTTTTGCTTCCGGGATACCAGGACCCCGCAAAAGCCGCGCTTCTGGTGTTCATACGCCACCTCCTCGTATCCTTGGCCGCGGGGTCCAGGCCCGTGCCCTTGGATCGGCCGCACCCCGCAGCGTGAAATCACTCGGACCTATTATATTCCGCTTTGCCGGAAAAAACAAACCCCGAGATGGGCAAAAGCCACCCCGGCCGGAAGGTCACAAGTCTGACGGCCCCTGTCGGGCGCGGCGCGTTCCCCAGACGATGCCGACCAGGCCGACCCCGCAGGCCAGGGCCGACGCGACGGCAACCGCCCGGATCCCCCCCGCCATCCACAGGGGGCCGCTCATGAGTGCCCCGATCACCCGCCCCATGCTGGCCGCCGCGAAATACCCGGCCATCATGGTGCCCCGGGCCGCGGGCAGGATCTCCGTAAAAAAGGAGATGGACCCCACGATGGTGAACTCCCCCATCAAAAAGACCAGGAAGAGGCCGGCCAGGGCGAAGGGCAGAGAGATGTCCATGACCGGAAGGACGGCATAACAGACCCCGGAGAGGGCGCCGCCCAGGAGGATGGAACGCCTGAGGCCCAGGCGGTCCGAGAGGGCCGCAATGAGCCCCTCCCCCAGGAGTTCGGCGCAGCCGATGACCGTGGTCGCGAACCCGACGGCCACCAGGCTCAGCCCGAACGCCCTTTCCAGCCAGACCCCGTAGGCCACAAAGAGGTTGTCGCTGGCCATGCTGACGCAGAAGACGAACCCCATGCCGCCCAGGGCCGCCCGATCGCCCGCAAGCTTTCTCAGGGCCTGCGCGAAACCGGCCGGACCGCCGGCGCCCATCCGCCGCATCCCGCTTGCGGGGATGAACCGGGCCAGGAGGAGCATGCAGGCCAGGGCCATGCCCCCAAGGACGAAAAACGGCACCCGCCATCCCCACCGGTCCATCATGAGGCCCAGGAGGGGAATGCCCAGAAGGGCGCTTCCGGCCCAGCTCATTTCGAGGACCCCCACGGCAAGCCCCCGCCGCTCATAAGGCACGCGGGTCCCCACGAAGGCGAGAATGGCGGGGTCGAAGATGCTCTTGGCGGCCCCGGCCAGGACAAGGGCCGCAAACACCGGCCAGTAGGAGGGGAAGCTCCCGCCCAGAAGCATCCCGAAACCCAGGACGCCCAAGCCGAGGAGCATGATGGAGCGGTAACCCCGGCGGTCTGCCAGGGGGCCTGCGATCAGGCTCAGGAATCCGGTGAATTGATTGACCGCGATGATCGAGGTGAGGGCCGTGAGCGGCACCTCCAGGCCCCGGCTCAGGGCGGGGGCGAACGGATAGATGAACCGCCTGGAAGTGTTGATCAGAAGGCGGCTGAAGAAGGTGATCCCGATCTGCCGGACCAGGGCCGCTTGTGCCCGCGTTGTTTCCAGGATCATGATGCGCTTCCGATCCGCGGCATCAGACGTTGAACCGGAAGTTGACGATATCGCCGTCCTGCACCGGATAGGTTTTCCCCTCCAGCCGGACCGTGCCCCGCTTGCGGGCCTCGGCATAGGAACCCGCGGACATCAGGTCGTCGTAGGCCAGGACCTCGGCCCGGATGAACCCTTTTTTGATGTCCGAATGGATCACCTCCGCCGAATCCACGGCCGGGGTCTCCTTCCGGATCGTCCATGCCCGCACCTCGTCCTCGCCCACCGTGAAAAAGGAAATCAGGCCGAGGAGGTCGTAGGACCGGGTGATCACCCGGTCCGTGGCCGAGGCCTGGATCTCGAACTCCGCAAGGAACTCCACGGCCTCCGCCTCGGTCATCTGGGCGAGTTCCTGCTCCAGCTTTCCCCGGATCACCATGACCTCCGCCTGAAGGGCGGCATCGCCGGCGCCCGGGGGCGGGGCATCGTCGTCGTCGTTGTTGTTGAACAGCACCAGGACGGGCTTGGCGGAAATGAAAGCATACCCCCGGAGCTGGGGAGCCCGGGCCAGCTCCGGATGCCTGCGGAGGGGGCTTTCGGCCTCCAGGCGCTCCCGGCACTGGCCCAGCAGGGAAAGCTCCTCCGGGTCCGCCGCCTTGCCCCGCTTCCGATCCATTTCCAGGCGCTCCAGACGCTTTTCCACCACCACCAGGTCGGCCAGGACCATCTCCTCGTCAAGGGCGACGACGTCCCCAAGGGGGGTGGGCGCCTCCATGCCGTAGGACCTGAAGTTGCGGACCACGTGGATCAGGGCGTCGCAGTCTCTCACCGGCGTCCAGGCGTTCGGGTCTTTTTTCCTGTCGTGTCCGCTCTTTCCGGGAAGAAAATACTCCACCTGGGCATAGATGGTCTTCCGGGGCTGGTACATGCGGCTCAGCACCTCCACCCGGGCGTCGGGCACGCGGATGGTGCCGATGCGGTCCTCCCCCCGGTGGCCGCCGTCCGCGGCGCTTTGGGTCAGGGCGTCAAAAACGGTCGACTTCCCCGATCCGGGGAGCCCGATGATTCCAAGCCTCATTAAACACAACCTCCTGTTATATTATGCTTTATATCTTATCCGGGCGCCTTTCGGAAGCGTCGCCATACCCCCCGGCAGGCGATACGGCAAATGAAAAAACCGGCGGGGCGGATCGCGGGAGCAAAGGTGCCAGCCCATGCACAGCGGCGCCTGACGCGCATGATGACGTGCATTATATTGACAATTATCCCTCTTTCCGGTAAAATGAAACAATTTTTTACCTTCATCCACAGCCATCCGGCAGCATCAGCGCCATTCCCTCCGGCTGGATTCCGGATGCAAACCAACGGCGGGATGACGGAAGCGGACCAGGGCATCACGGAAGGGATGAATGATGGGGAAGGGAAGCCAATGGCTGAGACGGATCCAATCCTTTTTCCATGCCCCGGCGGATGCGCCCGAGAAACCCCGACCGTCTGCCCCTACGTTTCAGAAGATCAGTCAAGGAAATGCCATGATCATAGGACTTGATGTCGGCGGGACCCATACGGATGTGGTATTGCTGGGAAAAGAAGGGCTGATCCGGGAATACAAGGTCCGCACCGACCCGGAGGACCTGTTCACCACCGTGCTCAGGGGCATCGAGCGGGTCATTGAAGGGATCGATCCGGCGGGCATCAGCCGCGCGGTGCTCAGCACCACCCTCACGACCAACGCCATCGTTCAGGGAAAGAACCCCGAGGTGGGCATGATCGTGTCGGGAGGGCCGGGCATCGACCCGGAGCATTTCCGGACCAACCGCCATTACTACAGCGTCGCCGGCTCCATCGACCACCGGGGGCGCGAGGTTTCGCCCGTGAATCCGGAGGAAATCCGGGGGATCGCCCGAATCCTCAAGGCGGAAGGGATCCGGAACATCGGCATCGTGGGCAAATTCTCCGTCAGAAACCCGGCCCACGAACTGGCCATCCACGACATCATCCAGGACGACTTCGGAAAGATCTTCCTGGGCCACCATGTCTCCGGCAATCTCAACTTTCCCCGGCGCATCGCCACGACCTTCCTCAACACCACCATCCGCCAGATCCACAAGAAATTCTTCGCCGCCGTAAAGCAGTCCCTTGAACAGAAAGGGCTCTTGATCCCCATCCACCTCCTCAAGGCGGACGGCGGCACCATGAGTTTCGAGGCCTCCCTCGATTTTCCGGGACAGACCATTCTTTCAGGGCCGTCGGCCAGCGTCATGGGTGCCATCGCCTTCGCCCCCGAAAACGAGGAGACCCTGGTGCTGGATATCGGCGGCACCACCACCGACATGGCGATCCTGGTAGACCGGGCACCCCTGCTCGACCCGCTGGGGATCACCCTGAACCAGACCCAGACCCTGATCCGCTCCCTGGAAACGAGGTCCATCGGCATCGGCGGCGACAGCGCCGTCCGAATCCAGGACGGGGCGCTGACCATCGGCCCGGACCGGGAGGGGCCGGCCATGGCCTACGGCGGGAAGGTTCCCACCCCCACGGACGCCCTCTTCGTGCTCGAGATCCAGAAGGGAGAGGGCCGGGAGGCTTCGATCGCGGGAATCACCCCCATCGCCCAGGCCTTGGGGCTATCCGTCGAGGCTGCGGCCGAAACCATCTTCGACCAGGCCTGCCGGATCATCCTGACCGAGGCCGGCCGGATGATTGACGCCATCAACAGCAAACCCGTCTACACCGTCCACGAACTCCAGGAGGGGCTTCAGGTCCGCCCCAAGCGGATCCTCGTTCTGGGCGGCCCGGCCCCTGACTTTGCCTGCCGCCTTCAGGCCCTGTCGACCTATGAGGTGCGGGCCGTGCCCCACTGGTCGGTGGCCAACGCCATCGGCGCGGCCCTGGCCCGAACCACCTGCGAGGTCACCCTCATCGGCGACACCCAGCAGGAGATCGCCTTCGCCCCCGGAGAAGACTTCTCTGAAAAGGTGGACCGGAATTTCTCCAAGGAGGCGGCCGTTGAAAAGGCATACGGGCTGCTCCGGAAAAAGGCCCTCCGGATCGGCGCCGAGATGGAAGACCTGGAGATGGAGGTCACCGAAAGCCTTCAGTTCAACATGGTCCGCGGATTCTACACCGCCGGCCGCAACATCCGGGTGAAGGTCCAGGTCAAACCGGGGCTCATCCACGGCTACAGCGCCATTTTAGAGAGGCTGTCATCGGGTGCCTGAGGCATCCCGCAACCATCCATGAACTTGCCGGAGGCTGCCATGCTTCACGCCAAACATAAAACCGGGCTGGTCTTCTTTCCGGCCTTCGACTGGGCCATCAGCCCCAATCATCCCGAGCGGGAGGAACGGCTCCTGTATACCCAGGACCAGGTCCTCGAGGAGGGCCTCCTCGACATCGAGGGGATCATCGAGTACAAACCCGACATCGCCACCATCCGGGACATCCAGCGGGCCCATTTCTGCGTTCCCGACGAATGGCAGGTCACGACGGAATCCCATTTCATCAGCGCGGGAGGGGCCAAAACCATCGGCATGGCCGTGATGGACAAGCAGATCGAGCGTGGGTTCGCCCTCGTCCGGCCCCCGGGACACCATGCCATGCGGGTGGTCCACGGCTCTCGGGGCTTCTGCAACATCAACATCGAAGCCATGATGGTCGAATTCCTCCGGACGGCCTACAAGGTGAACCGGGTCGCCATCGTCGACACCGACTGCCACCACGGCGACGGGACCCAGGACATCTACTGGCACGACCCCGACGTCCTTTTCATCTCCCTGCACCAGGACGGCCGGACCCTCTACCCGGGCTCCGGGTTCCTCAACGAGCTGGGGGGCCCCAACGCCGCCGGTCTGACGATGAACATCCCCCTGCCGCCCAACACCTCCGAAGACGGGTTCATCTATACCATCGAAAACATGGTGCTGCCCATCCTGGAAGACTTCAAGCCGGACATCATCGTCAATTCGGCCGGGCAGGACAACCATTACGCCGACCCCCTCACCAACATGAACTTTTCGGCCCAGGGGTACGCCCGGCTGACCGAGCTCCTGAAGCCCGACATTGCCGTCCTGGAAGGCGGCTATTCCATCGAGAGCGCCCTGCCCTACATGAACGTCGGGATCATCCTCGCCATGGCCGGCCTCGACTACAGCCGGGTCACGGAGCCCGACTACGATCCCGAGCGCATCCGCCAGGGCCGAGACGTGACGGAATACATCCGGAAGCTGAGCGACAAGGTCATGACGGCATGGAAAAAACGCGACGACACCCGCCGGGAGCGCCAGGCCGGCAAGAGCTTCGACCACCGGCGGCGGACCGTATTCTACGACACGGACAACATCCTGGAAAAGCAGGAGGAGACCGTCCGGATCTGCGAGGACTGCGGCGGCTGCTGGTCCATCGACACCGCCTCGGACGGCAGAAAACACGCCCTGGCCGTCCACATCCCCGTCAAAGCATGCCCGGCGTGCCGGGAGACCGCATACCAGTGGTACGAGTCGGCGGACCTGAAAACCTTCGACATGGCCCTTCTCCAGGACCGCCACCAGGACCGCTACCTGAAGCGGGACCTTTAGCCCCCGCCCGTCCATGGTTTTCCGCCAGTCCGCCCTCCGGGCCAACCTGATCCTGAGGGCAGAGGTTTTTCAGGCCGTCCGGCGGTTTTTCATCGCGGCGGATTTCCTCGAGGTCGAAACCCCCTGGCGGATCCCTGCCCCGGCACCGGAGGCCCACATTGAGGCGGTGCCCGCCTGCGGCTGGTTCATCCACACCTCCCCGGAGCTCTGCATGAAGCGGCTCCTCGCGGCCGGCTACCCGCGCATCTTCCAGATCTGCCGGTGCGCCCGGAACAGGGAGCGGGGGGACCGGCACCTGCCTGAATTCACCCTCCTGGAATGGTACGCGGCGGGATGGACCTATCGGGAGATGATGGCCCACTGCGAGGCCCTCCTCCTGGACGTCAGCCGCAGCCTGGGGCGAGGCGACCGCCTCGTCTTCCGTGGGCATGCCGTCGACTTGGCGCCCCCCTGGCATCGGCTGCCCGTCCGGGAGGCTTTTGAGCGCTTGGCTCCCGTCTCCATGGACGACGCCCTCGCCCGGGGCCGGTTCGATGAGATGATCGGCTGCGTCATCGAACCCCGCCTGGGACTGGAAAAACCGGTCTTCCTCCACGATTATCCGGCCCAGTGCGGGGCCTTGGCCCGGCTTGCGCCGGGCGACCCGTCCACGGCCGAGCGCTTCGAGCTGTACATCTGCGGCATGGAGCTGTGCAACGCCTTCACGGAGCTGACCGACCCCCGGGAGCAGCGGCGGCGCTTCGAAGATGAAGCCGCCCGGCGGGCGGCGGCGGGCCTCCTGGCCTATCCGTCGCCGGAGCGCTTTCTGGAAGCCCTCGAACACATGCCGCCGGCTTCGGGAAACGCCATGGGCCTCGACCGTCTGGTCATGCTTTTCGCCGATACGGCCAGGATCGACGACGTGGTGGCCTTCATCCCCGAGGAGCTGTAGCCCCCCAAACGGGCCGCCCGCAGGAACACGGAATGTAACATTTCATTTTACTGGCTAAAACGTCTTCATTTGTGATAAAATACCTTAAATGAACGTCAAGATGCGGCGATTGCGGTCCCATGGATTGCAGTCAACTTATTGAACCTGTCAACGCGAGAAGGAGGAATTTCCCATGAAAGGACGAGTGAGGTTATTGGCAGCGGTTGTTCTGGCGGTTCTCATGACCATCCCCGCGGGCCTGTGGGCCGGCGAGACCCTGGATGCCGTCAAGAAGAAAGGATTTATCGCGATCGGCGTCAACGGCAGCCTCTTCGGCTTCGGCCAGCCCGATGAAAAAGGCGCCTGGAAAGGCCTGGACGTGGACACCGGGCGGGCCATTGCGGCCGCGGTTTTCGGGGACACCACCAAAATAAAATTCATCCCGTTGACCGCCGTTCAGCGGTTTACGGCGCTCCAGTCGGGTGAGGTCGATGTCCTCTGCCGGAACGCCACCCGGATCCTGACCCGGGATACCCAGCTCGGGCTCAATTTCGCGACGGTCAACTACTATGACGGCCAGGCCTTCATGGTTCCCAAAAAGCTGGGGATCAAAAGCGCCAAGGAGCTGAGCGGCGCCACCGTCTGCGTCCTTCCCGGAACCACCACCGAACAGAACGCCGCCGATTTCTTCCGGTCCAACAAGCTCACCTGGAAGCCCGTGGTCATCGAACAGAACGCGGAACTCGCCAAGGCCTTTTTCGCCGGGCGCTGCGACTGTCTGACCTCCGACGCCTCCCAGCTTGCCGGAACCCGGGCCGTTGCGCCCACTCCCGCCGACTACGTCATCCTTCCCGATGTCATCTCCAAGGAGCCCCTGGCGCCCGCGGTCCGCCACGGCGACGACCAGTGGCGGGATGTCGTCGATTACGCGGTCCTGGCCATGATCAATGCCGAGGAGCTGGGGATCACCTCCGCCAACGTCGACGAGATGCTGAAAAGCACCGACCCCTCCATCCAGCGGTTTCTGGGGGTCACCCCGGGCAACGGGGCAGCCCTGGGCCTGGATGAAAAATTCGCCTACAACATTGTCAAGCAGGTCGGCAACTACGGCGAGATCTTCGAACGGAACGTGGGCGTCAACAGCCCGCTTGGGCTGGAGCGCGGCCTGAACGCCCTCTATACCAACGGCGGACTCATGTACGCACCGCCCTTCAAATAGATCGGACACGCCCGCCCCGGGGACCGTCATGGATGCGGTCCGCCGGGGGGGTCCAGGCCGCGCGATCCCCGGGCGACCGGCACCGTCATGCAGGGGAAATCACCGCCGCCTGGCCGCCTGACGCCCTCACCCGGCGGTGCCGACCCGACGGCTTCCTTTTCGAAACCGTTCACCCCGACAGCAGAGAAGATCGCCATGCAGCAACAGGACATCCCCACACCAGAGCATCCGGGGGAGAAGGCCTCCTTCTGGCATGATCCGGACAAGCTGGCCGTCTTTTACCAGTCCCTGGCCCTCGCCGTCGTCATCCTCGTCGGCTACTACCTCTTTACCAACACCCTCACCAACCTGGCGCGCCAGAACATCGCCACCGGCTTCGGTTTTTTGGGCAAGGAAGCCTCCTTCGAGATCGGCGAGTCCCTCATCCCCTATTCCGCGGCCGACAGTTATGTTCGGGCCCTCGCCGTGGGGATCCTCAACACCCTCAAGGTCGCCTGCATCGGGATCTTCCTCACCGTCATCCTGGGGACCTTCGTGGGCATCGCGCGGCTCTCGAGCAACTGGCTCGTCTCCCGGATGGCGGCGGTCTACACCGAGGTGCTCCAGGACGTCCCCATCTTGCTCCAGCTCTTTTTCTGGTACGCCATCTTTTACGAGGTCCTCCCGTCGCCCCGGCAGGCCCTGCACCCCTTCCCCGGCATCTTCCTGAGCAACCGCGGCATGGTGATGGGGGTCCCCGAGAGCCACCCGGCCCACACCTGGATGCTCCTGGCCTTTGCGGCCGGATGCCTGGCCGTCTGGATCCTCCGCCAGTGGGCGCGAAAGCGCCAGGAGAACACCGGCCGGATCTTCCCCGTATTCTGGACCTCCGCGGCCATCCTCCTGGCCCTGCCCGCGGCCGCCTGGCTTGCGGGCGGCGCACCCGTCAAGATGAACGTTCCCGAATTACAGGGCTTCAATTACCATGGGGGGATCAATATCTCCCCGGAATTCGCAGCCCTCCTTCTCGGGCTGGTCCTCTATACGGCCGCCTTCGTGGCGGAGATCGTCCGGGCCGGCATTCAGTCGGTGAGCCACGGCCAGACCGAGGCCGCCATGTCCCTGGGGCTCCGGCCGGGAAAGGTGCTTCAACTCGTGATCCTGCCCCAGGCCCTCCGGGTGATCATCCCGCCGTTGACCAGTCAGATGCTCAACCTGACCAAGAACAGCTCCCTGGCCGTGGCCATCGGGTTTCCCGACTTCGTCTCGGTCGCCAACACGACCATCAACCAGACCGGCCAGGCCATCGAAGGGATCGCCCTGATCATGGCCGTCTACCTTTTTTTGAGCCTCACTACCTCGGTCTATATGAACTGGTACAACAAGAAAGCCAAGCTGGTGGAAAGATGACCGCACCCCCAACCGCGACCCCGGCCTATCCCGACATCAAGCCCCCGGTCACCAGCGTAGGCGTGATCGGGTGGATGCGCGCCAACCTGTTCAATTCCTGGTTCAACTCCATCCTGACGCTGCTTGCGGCGGCGGGCCTCTGGCAAACCGCGCCGCCGTTCATCCGGTGGGCGTTCATCGACAGCCTCTGGACCTCCACCGGTGAGGCGTGCCACGCCTCCGGCGGCGCCTGCTGGTCGATCATTCCGGCCAACATCCGCTTCATCCTGTTCGGTTTCTATCCGCCCGATCAGCAGTGGCGTCCCCTTGCAGCCATGATCCTCCTCGTCGTCCTGATCCTCATTACCCGAAACCGGCGGTGGTGGTGCCGGACCCTGACCTGGGCCTGGCTGGCGGGCCTGGCCGTCATGGGGATCCTTATGCGGGGCGGAATTTTCGGTCTTTCACCCGTGGAAAGCACCCAGTGGGGGGGGATGCCCCTCACCCTGATCCTCGCCATCTTCGGCCTGACGGCGGCCTACCCCCTGGGGGTCGTCCTGGCCCTGGGGCGGCAGTCCCGGCTGCCGGCCATCAAGGCCCTCTGCGTCATCTACATCGAGCTGATCCGGGGCGTGCCGCTCATCAGCCTCCTCTTCATGTCCTCCATCATCTTCCCCCTGTTTCTGCCCGAGGGGGTGACGATCAACAAGATCATCCGGGCCCAGGCGGCCATCATTCTCTTTACGGCGGCCTATATCGCGGAGGTGGTCCGGGGCGGACTCCAGGCCATCCCCAAAGGGCAGTTCGAGGCCGCCGAGTCCCTGGGCCTCAACTATGTCAAGACCATGCGCCTCGTCGTGCTGCCCCAGGCCCTCAAGATCGTCATCCCGCCCACGGTGAGCATCCTGATCTCCGCCTTCAAGGACACCTCCCTCGTGGTCATCATCGCCCTTTACGACATCCTGAAGACGACCCAGTCCACCCTCTCCAACCCTAAATGGATGGGGTTTTCCACCGAGGCGTACATCTTTCTGGCGGTGATCTATTTCATCTGCTGCTTTTTCATGTCCAACTGGAGCCGGCAGCTCGAAAAAGACCTGAGCACCTGACGGCAAGCCCGTGAACCATCAACCCGGAGAAGATCGTTCCATGAGCCCAAACCAACCCCCCACGACAAGCGAGAGCCCAGGTCAGGGCCTCGACTCCCGAAAGCCGATCATCGAGATCATCGGCATGCATAAATGGTACGGGGAGTTCCACGTCCTGAAGGATATCCACCTCAAGGTCAACCCCAAGGAGCGGATCGTGGTATGCGGCCCCTCGGGATCGGGGAAATCGACCATGATCCGGTGTATCAACCGCCTGGAGGAGCACCAGCGGGGGAAGATCATCGTCGACGACATCGAGCTGACGAACAACCTGAAAAATATCGAGAAGATCCGTGAAGAGGTGGGCATGGTCTTCCAGCACTTCAACCTCTTCCCCCACCTCACCATTCTGGAGAATCTTGCCCTGGGGCCTATCTGGGTCCGGAAAATCCCCAAGAAGGAGGCCGAGGAGACGGCCATGGTTTTCCTGGAAAAGGTCCACATTGCCGAGCAGGCCCGGAAATACCCCGGCCAGCTCTCGGGCGGCCAGCAGCAGCGGGTGGCCATCGCCCGCAGCCTCTGCATGAAGCCAAAGGTGATGCTCTTCGACGAGCCCACCTCGGCCCTCGACCCCGAAATGGTCAAGGAGGTGCTGGACGTCATGATCAGCCTGGCCCAGGAGGGGATGACCATGATCGTCGTGACGCACGAGATGGGGTTCGCCAGGAGCGTGGCCCACCGGGTCCTCTTTATGGACGAAGGGCGGATCGTCGAGGAGAACGAGCCCGAGGCCTTCTTCAAGAATCCCCAGCACGAGCGCACCCAGCTCTTCCTCAGCCAGATCCTCCACTGACCGCAGGGGCTGCCGGCGCCGCCAACCTGCCGCCCATGAGATGCCGCGGCCGCGTCATCTCGTCATTTCCGTTCTGCGTCGGTGTCGCATGAAAAAAAGGCGGGTGCCTGAAAAAGGCGTCCCGAGCGCACGGAGCGCACGCCCGGAGCAGATCATCGAGGGCGGCCCGATGGCTCAGGCGTCGTCGTCAATGTCCAGGGATTCGTCATCCGCGATCTTGAGGGAGGCGTTGGTGCTGATATTGAGGTCGTCATCGTCTCCGAATTCATCGTCCAGGGTGTCCTCTTCGTCATCCAGGAGATCGTCAAGGTCGGCCGAATCCTCTTCTATTTCGATTACCCCGATCGGCTCGTGATCCGGAACGATCAGTTCGATATCATCGAAAACGACCTCCGCGGACGCGCCGCCGCCCGTCTTGTAGAGATCCATGACCTGATCGGCGATCTTGTCCATGTACATGGACGGGGGGTACATGTTCCGGGTCCGGAGATGGGACATGACCGCCGCCTTGCCCTGGGCCACGGCGTCGGCCACCATGTCGCCGACGTAGGTCTCCTCGCAGAGCAGGGAGAGGAGTTCCTTGTCCAGCTCGGCATGCTCCTGGAGAACCAGGGCGTTCTTTTCGTCGTCTTTGATAATGACATATTTCTGTTTCATCGTTTTTCTCCTTCGATATACTCGCCATGCCGACAATCGGCGGCCGGGGTTCGGGTTCCCCATATCGGCCTTCAGCGATCGGCGCGAATCTGATTTCGTTGAATGGCCTGGGAAACCACAAAATTTTCCCTGTGTCAACACACAAGATCGCGGGAACAAAAGCGACCCCAGGCTGTTTTTACGCGGATTCAGGAACGGCTTCCCCTGAAGCAGGAGAATACCGCCGAAAAAAATATTGACCGGCCCTGGAGAAGGTGTTAATAGAATTTGCTCCGCAAAGGAGATCGAAGGAGGGATGGCCGAGTGGTTTAAGGCGGCGGTCTTGAAAACCGTTGAGTGTCAAAGCTCCGTGGGTTCGAATCCTACTCCCTCCGCCACCCGCGGACAACAAACAGTATACGGAGAGATGGCCGAGTCGGCTGAAGGCGCTCGCCTGCTAAGCGAGTGTACGGTGTCAAGCTGTACCGAGGGTTCGAATCCCTCTCTCTCCGCCATTATCAAGGGTTTGAGATGAATTCTCAAACCCTTTTTTTTGTGCCTCAAACAGCCTCAGTCTCATTGTTTGTACTACTTTTTGTACTACTTTCAGTGGTGAGCGGCTGCTCAAGCATGGCCACCACGTTGTCCATAGGTCGGATCTCATGGAGATAATGCTCAGTAGTGTCGATACGCTGGTGTCCCAAGAACGCCTGTATCTGCCTCGGGCTGGCTTTGTGGCTATCAGAAAGGATCGAGGCCACCAGGTGGCGGATGGCATGCAAGGTAAACGGCTTGACCCCGGCAATATGACAGAGCCGGGTCATCATGCCTTTTTTTGCTTCCCGTGAATACCTCCCGCCGGTTTTCGCTGATGTGAACACGAACGGGCTGTCCTGGTCCCGGTGCTGCCCTCTGCGCCACAGCACATCGTGGAGTATCTGGTTCATGGGGATGGTGCGGCCTTCGAGGCTGCCACCCTTGCGCTTCCGGGTGTGCAGCCGGACGAACCGGTTCTGGAAGTTGACGTCCTCCCATGTGAGCCGCTCGATGATTTCCCCGCGGCGGCCGGCGGTATGGTAGAGCACCAGAAGGAGGTCACGTTCGTCTCCCTGGGCCACCATGAGCACCCGGTTAAAATCCTCGGCGGTCGGGATGTATTTACGAGGGCGCTCCTCCGGGTACGACGTGATCATGGCGATGGAGCGTGCCGTTTCGACTGGGGTAAGGCCTCGGCGGGAGGCCCAGTTGTAAAGGGCTTTAAGGTCAGGGAGATCCCGATTGGCGGCCTTGGGGCCGCGAATCTGCCGCTGCTCGGCGAGGAACGCTTCGACAGTAGTGGTGGTCAGTGTAGCGGCCTCGAAGTCCGCGCGGACGAAGCCGACCAGGGAGCGGAATACGAAAGCCTTCTGTCGGATCGTGTTAGGCTGGAAGCGGCCCTGGCAGAAGTCCAGGTAGGCTTCACAGAGACCTGAGAATGCCATACTTGTCGGCTGTTCCGGACTGGGACTCATGACTTTTTTTTTGATGTTCTATTTCGGCCTTTAGAGCTTCCCGTTTGGTCTTGAATCCTTCTCGTTTGTACTGTCGGCCCTTCAACGTGAACTTGTATGTCCACTGGTCTTGGTACCAGCCGCTCTTCACCTTCCATACTGTCATAGTTGGCTCCTTGTTGGCGCAGATATTCGATAACGTCTGCGAGAATGAAACGTGCCCCGCGGGCATCACTGCCATGCGTGACCCTGATGTGTGGGATCTCACGCCAGATTTTTAGTGCGGTTTCTTTCGAGATGAGGAGGTAGGCCGCCAAGCCGTCAATATCGGTAACGAACGGAACGGGAGCATGCCTGACTTGGTTATCAACTGGATAACTCTCTAATAAGTGCAATTTGACTCTTCCGTCTGTATCCTCCGGATTGTTGGACATCCGTTTTTCTTCGATCGCTGTCATATGCTTGTTCAGGTCTCCGTCTCGTTAATTTAAAGCGATACGACAGATTGGTCGATTGCTCAGAAAAGTTAACTGGTTGAGCCTCCTTTTTTTTATCGAAAGCATTAATTCTGAGGCCCCACGGGCAAAAAGATCACCCGAAGGGCCTTCATCGTTCACCGATCGCTTCATGCCCGCCTATGACGTATCCACGCGCCGTCGGCTGAATTCCCTGGCTGCCATATACAGACCGTAGCCTATGCCCGTGGAGACGCTCACCAACGCCGCGGCCGCGCCGATAGACACCACATTGGCAGGGCTGCCCTGGGCGTGAACCAGGATCCGGCCGCCGGCATCGAGGGCGACCTCAACGATTTCTGCAACAACAGCGTTCATATCAAGCTCCCTCCCCTCAAACGGCCATGCGGAGCCGTCGGCGCGGCAGCTCCTCCACTGCGCTTTCAACAGCCGCCCGGAGTCCTGCCATTTCCATCTGTACCCGGCGGCGGATGAAAATGTTGCTCCAGTGGTCACCCGATGCGGCATTACCGATCAGCTGCCGGGCCTGCATCGTCAGCTCCCTGAGCTGATCGTCCTCGAAGATGTTCCGGGCGTCGAGGGAATCCAAGAACTCCGACATTCGCTCAAACATCTTCGGGGTCAGCATCCTTGGCCGGTCACCATCGGATGACAAACGGCGTGACAGGCTTTCGACCACTTGTGCGAACTCCTCGCGGAGGGCGGCCTGAGCAAGATCCCGGGTCTCCGTCATCATGTCCTGGAACTTCCGTTTCTCACGCTCGTAGATCTCCGGCGACAGCAGGGTACTCCTCCCGGGCACCTCGATGGCCAGGAACCTCCAGGTAAAACCGAACCTCGGCAGGATGTCCACGGGGTAGTCGGCGTCGTCGAACAGCTCACCCAGGATCTTCCTGGCCTGGCGTCGGGCATCGACGTATTGGTTTTCGAAATTGAGCACCTCGGCCTGGAACGCCATTTTGAGATCATCCAGCTGTGCATCTACGACGTCGAGGCTTTCTTTCGGGATCAGGTAGACGGACTGGATGGGGAACGGCAGGGCGTGTTTCTGGACCAGCTTGCGGGCGCGCCCTGCAACCAGGCGGACGGGTGCCAGCAGCTCGTGTAGATTTTTTCGTTAAATTCCCAGAATTTTCCCGCGGAGATTTACCGAGGGAAAAAGGGCTCGGCGTGAGCCGAGCCCTTTTTTGAGAGGCAGACAGCAGTCTACCGCACCGGGCTATCCCTTGGCGCCGGAGTCCCC
>NZ_JBGSQX010000113.1:0-37591 GCF_041737845.1 Desulfococcus sp. | reverse complement strand
CCCCCTCCCGACGGAAAGGCGCGCCCGGCGAGGTGCGGCACGTCTCCTTCCGGATTCCCGGGCCGGACGGGGGCGGTCGATGCGCGCCCATGAACCCGTTCGACGTGTCGGGCGAAGACCCGGACATCTCCATCGCGCCCGAACGGATCTACCGGGACCTGGTGCCGGCAGGCCCGGCCTACCGGAACATCGCCCATCCCCTGCACCTCTGGCCCGGGGGGGCCGTGGCCATGGTGAGCGGCGGCCCGTGGGATCTCGCGCCCCTTTCCGGCCCCCTGGGCTCCCCCCTTCCCCTGGATGCGGCCTTCCAGGCGGCGCGCGTCTGGGGCCAGCGCTATGCGGGCGTCACGGTCTTCCCCGTCTCCCTTGCCCATCGATTCGTCTTCCTCCCCACCCGGACCGGGGAGCTGTATACCGCGGTGGCGGTCCCGGCGAAGCCGGGCGGCCGAAGCCTCGTGTTCGACATCCTTATCTACGACCCGTGCCGCCGCCCCTGCGAATTCGTCTCGCGGGTGGTCATGCGATCCATCGGCCGGGGTCTCCGGACGCCGCCGGCATGGGTCGCGGCCTGAGGCCCAGGGCCGGCGGTTTTCTTCCTGGAGAAATTTCCTTGACAAGCCATTGGCGGGCGTGGTAACGCAAATATATGATTGAGCGCTCGTTCAAGTCTTTTCGGCGGGCCGTGCGTCCGATGATTTTCATACGGGGGGAGGAAACCCAACCATGAGCCATTTGAAACACCTTTTTTCGCCGGTTGCGATCGGCGGCATGACCGCCCGGAACCGGCTCCTCATGCCGGCCATGAGCATCAATTTCGGGGTGGACGACAACGGCTACGTCCAGGATCAGCTCACCGAGTATTTCGTGGCCCGGGCCAGAGGCGGCGCCGGCATGATGCTGGTGGGCGGCGGCGGCACCCATCCCACCGGGCTCGAGCTGCCCCGGCTCCCCGCCCTGTGGGACGACGGCTGCATCCCGGCCCTGAAGAAGATGACCGACCGGGTCAAGCCCTTCGGCGCATTGTTCGGCATGCAGCTCATGCACGGCGGACGCCAGTCCTACCACGACAAGAAGGTGGCCCCGTCGCCCATCCCCGCGCCGGCCGTGGTCAAGGGCATTCCCCGGGAACTCACCATCGCTGATATAGAAGAGCTGGTCGCCTCCTTCGGCGACGCGGCAAGGCGCTGCAAGGAGGGCGGGTTCGACTTCGTCGAGATCCACGCGGGCCACGGATACCTCATCAACCAGTTTTACTCCCTCAACGCCAACAGGCGGACCGACCGCTACGGCTGCGGCTCCTTCGAAAACCGGATCCGGTTCCTCATCGAGCTTTTCCGGGACATCAAGGCCAAGACCGGCGACGACTACCCCGTGGGCGTCCGGTTCAACGGCATGGACTACATCCAGGACGGCTGGACCCTGGACGACGCCCTCAAGCTTGCGCCCATCCTCGAAAAGGAGGGGGCGGCCTACCTCCACGTCTCGGCGGGGGTCTACGGTTCGACCGAGCTGACCATCCCCTCCATGTACGTGAAGCACGGCTGCTTCGTCCATCTGGCCGAGGCCGTCAAGAAGAACGCCACGATCCCGGTGATCACCGTGGGCCGCATCAAGTCCCCCGAGATGGCCGACCGGATCATCAAGGAGGGGCGGGCCGATGTGGTCTCCATGGGCCGCAGCCTCATCGCCGACCCCGAGCTGCCCAACAAGGCCATGGCCGGGGAACTCTCCCGGATCCGGCCCTGTCTCGGCTGCTGCCTCGGCTGCATCCACGCCGTGCTCCAGCTCGAGCCCGGCTCCTGCGTGGTCAACCCGGACGTGGGCCGGGAATACCAGCTTGCGGACGACGACCGGACCGAGCGTCCCAAAAAGGTCCTCGTGGCGGGCACCGGGCCCGCCGGCCTGGGCGCGGCCCGCATGGCGGCCTTGCGGGGACACAAGGTGGTGATCTGCGACGAGAGGGGCGAGATGGGCGGCCTCGTCCGCCTGGCGGGGAAGGTGCCTGGCCGAGGCGAGGTTATGGACATCATCAATTTCCTCAAGAGCGAGATCGACCGCCTCAAGGTGGAGGTCCGCCTAAACGTCCCCCTGGACCAGGCCCTCCTGGACGACGTGGCCCCCGAAGAGGTGGTCCTGGCCACCGGGAGCCTGCCCGAGATGCCCATCATCAAGGGCCTCTTCCAGACGGAGATGGCGCTGTGCACCGTGGTCGACATCATGGAGGGCACGGCCATGGCGGGCGACCGCGTGATCGTGCTGGGCGGGAGCCAGGCGGCACTGATGGTGACGGACTTCCTGGCGGAAAAGGGCAAGGAGGTCGTGGTGCTGAACCGAAAGCGCCATTTTGCCGAGGAGATGTCGAGCAACGACCGGTTCTACCTCCGGGAGCGCCTGAAGCGCGACACGGTGCGCCTCTGCAAGCAGGTCGCCATCAAGCAGTTCCTCCCGGACGGCGCGACCTTCACCACGGGCGACGAGACCGTCACCCTGACGGGGTTCGACACGGTCGTCATCTCCGAGAAGATGACCCCCATCCGCACGGCGGCGGACCTCTTTAAGGGATCGGCCATCCCGGTCCACGTCATCGGCGACGCGAAGTCGCCGCGAATCATCATGCACGCCCTGAGTGAGGCCGAGGAGCTCGGCCGGACGATCTGATCTTTCGCGAGTTGGAATGGCTTTATTTCGGGCGCCGCGGGGGAGGGCGCCCGAATTGTTTGTCAGCGGAATCCTCCAGCGGACCGCTCACACTTTTGCCGGTCCTGGCGGCAATCGCATCCGTTCCATAGGCGATGGAAAGGTCATGTTTACTTACAGGGATCGAAAGGAGCCTGACGCCGGCAAAGAGATGACCTCGATGCGGATCGAAGAAACAGCTTCATCTGAGATAATTCCATATTTTCCCTTGCAATTATCGCCCCGCCAATTATATAAAATCCATAAGAATACACACAGCCGCTACCTGTAACCCGCGGCTCTGTTCAACCACATTTGATCCGTCATCCTGTTTTGAAGCTTTCTTGATCTATCGCCTGTTTTTGGCGGCCTGCCCTTCGTAAATGCACAAGCACTTGTTTGCCATGAGGCTTATAACTATTATTAAACTAATCAAGAAAGGGCTGATCTGATGAAAAAGAAATGTCTGGTCATGTTGGGAACTCTTTTGGTTTTACTTGGTTTGATATCTGTGGCGGTTGCTGAAACAGCGCCCCCGAAGGATTTGAAAAAGCACACAAAAGCTGGAAAGTATGTGACCTCGTTGGAAGCTTATGAGATGTGGAAAATCAATCCGGATAAGGTAAAAATTTTGGATTGCCGTATTCAGGAAGAATACGCCTATGTTGGACATGCCAACATGGCTCACAGCATTCCTTCAAGACTGTGGGTCGGAAAATGGAATGAAGAAAAAAAGGATTATGATTTACAGGATAATCCTACTTTTGAGGCTCAGGTAAAAAGGAAATTTTCTCAGAGCGATACCATTCTGGTGATGTGCCGCTCGGGTCACAGAAGTGCTTCATCGGTTGATCGTTTGACAAAAGTCGGATTCACGAATGTTTATAACATTATAGACGGTTTTGAGGGCGATAAAATCAAGGATGAAGAGAGTTATTTAAATGGGAAAAGGATGAAGAACGGTTGGAAAAATTCCGGTGCGCCCTGGACATACGATTTGGACAGCAAATTGATTTATACGAATTTGACCTACAAGTTGGCTGCGCCCTGACGGTCTGACGGCAGCGTTGCCCGTTCCCGCAACATCCCGGCATCAGGTGCCGCGACACCGATGACGCATGCCGGAATCCCAAAGCAGAAGTCAACGGAAAAGAGACGGCTATACAGAATCAAAGGAAAGACACATCAATGGATATTGCTGAAATTTACGATAAATTCGACCAAATTGGCTGCCTCACCTTTGCCACCATCGACAAAGACACCCCCCAAACACGCATTGCCCACCTGTTTGCTCACGACCATGAAGGATTATATTTTCGAACCATGATCACCAAGCCTTTTTATGAACAGCTGAAACAGGCGGGAAAAGTGTCCATCTGCGGCATGTTTCCAAAAACCTCCGTCAGCCACGATGAGCAGGGAATGCCCTATTTTGCGCCGGGATATACCATCCGCGCGACCGGCGATGCTAAAGAAATCTCTTTAGAGCAGCTGAAAGAAAAAGCCGCCGCAAATCAGATGTTCATGCTCGGGGTAAAAGACATTGAAAGGTATCCGGCAATGACTACCTTTTGCCTGCACAGCGCCTGGGGGGAAGTGTATGATTTCGATTTTGAAATGGCACACCGCTCCCATAAGTTGCTGCGCACAGGCTTTTGCTTTGGCGGCAAATACATCCCGTTTCGAGGGGTTCGCATTACGGAAGAATGCATTGCCTGCGGGGAATGCCTGGAAAAGTGTTCTTTCAAGGCAATTTATCAACAGGGTGAGCGGTATATTATCGACCATGCCAAGTGCGATGTGTGCGGCGATTGCTACACAATCTGTCCCGCAGGTGCCATTGAGATCGTTATGGATGACCCCAAAAAATAGACCGTCTATCCCCTGCATCGTTTTATCCCGGGCAGCAGCGAAACTGCCAAAGGAGGCGATCATGGCAGACAAGATCTGGCTCAAGCACTATCCCTCAGGCATTCCCGCGGAAATCGACCCCGATCAGTTCATGTCGATCCCGGATATGATGGAGAAGATCACCCTCAAATTCGCCGATAAACCGGCCTATCACAACCTTGGCCGCACCCTGAGCTTTTCAGACCTGGATCGGTTGTCGCGCGACTTTGCCGCCTTTCTCCAGGGCCTGCCGGACATGGCCAGGGGCGAGCGCGTCGCCGTGATGCTGCCGAACCTCCTCCAATACCCGGTGGCGCTGTTCGGCATCCTGCGCGCCGGCTTGACCGTGGTCAACGTCAACCCGCTGTACATGCCGCGCGAGCTGGAGATTCAGCTCAAGGACTCCGGGGCGAGGGCCATCGTCATTCTCGAGAATTTTGCGGGCATCCTGCAGCAGGTGATCGGGAACACGCGGGTTCAGCATGTGATCATCACCCGGATCGGCGACCTGCTGCCGATGCTGAAACGCTGGATGGTCAATTTCGTCATCAAGCAGGTAAAGAAAATGGTTCCCCTCTGGCGCATCGACGGCGCCGTCTCATTCCGGTCGGCGCTTGCGCGCGGCGCGGCGACGTCGCTCAAGCCGACCCAGATAACACGCGGGGACATCGCTTTCCTTCAATACACCGGCGGCACCACCGGCGTCCCCAAGGGCGCTGTCCTGACCCACCGCAACGTCCTGGCCAACCTGGAGCAGACGGGGGTATGGCTTTCGTTGAGCTTCAGAGAAGGCGCCGAAATCGCCGTCGCGCCGCTGCCCATGTACCACATCTTTTGTCTGACCTCGACACTCTCCTATATGAAGTGGGGCAGCCTCATTGTGCTCATCACCAACCCGCGCGACCTGCCTGCGTTCGTCAAAGAGCTTGGCCGGTGGCGGTTCAGCGTGATAACCGGCGTCAATACGCTGTTCAACGGTCTGCTGAATACGCCCGGGTTCGACCGGCTCGACTTTTCCGGGGTGAAGGTGGCGGTCGGCGGCGGCGCGGCGGTTCAGAAGCCGGTGGCCGAGCGCTGGCAACAGGTGACCGGAGGCTGCATCACAGAAGCCTACGGCCTGACCGAGGCCTCGCCCGGCGTCTCCGCCAACCTGCTGGGAACGCCCTGGAACGGCACCGTCGGCCTGCCCTTTTCCTCCACGGACGTGTCGATCCGCGACGAGGCTTTCAACGAACTGCCGGTATGGACCGGTGAAGGGGAGATCGAGCGGCACACCGGTGAGATCTGCGTCCGCGGCCCTCAGGTGATGCGGGAATACTGGAACAACCCAGGCGAAACCGCGAAGACGATCCAGGACGGCTGGCTCAAGACGGGCGACGTCGGTTATTTGAATGCCGATGGCCGCGTCACCATCACCGACCGCAAGAAGGACGTGATCCTGGTGTCGGGTTTCAGCGTCTATCCCAACGAGGTCGAGAACGTGATAGCGATGCATCCGGGCGTGCTCGAATGCGGGGTGGTGGGCGTGCCCGACGACAGATCGGGCGAGGCGGTGAAAGCGGTGATTTTGAAGAAGGATCCGAACCTCACAAAAGAAGCGGTGATTCAGCACTGCAGGACCGAGCTCACCCCTTACAAGGTGCCGCGCCATGTTGAATTCCGCGATATCCTCCCCAAAACGCCGATCGGAAAGGTCCTGCGACGCGAATTGAGCGGCGAGAAAAAGCCATAGCGGCTTCATCTGCCTTCAAGATCCACCCAACCCGAACCTGGAGGCGGAAATGACAAATGTTTTTGACCCTACAAAAGCCTGTCTTTCGGAAGGCGCGAAAAACGGCTTTCCGAAGCGCTGAACAGGTCCTGGGCTTATGTGGGGTCTGTCTGTTTATTCAGGTATTTGGTCATGGTCAGGATGTTTCGTCCATTTACGGTTTCATAACTGACCTCGTCCATCAGGGCACTCAGGATAAAGACCCCCATTCCGCCCTCAGGGAGGGTTTCCACCTTCAACGGGTCGAAGCAAAAAGGCGCAACCTTAGCCGGCTTCATGCTTTCCCCCCTGTCGCAGACCCTGAAGGTCAGGCGGTCCCGGAAGCGCAGGAGTTCCACTTCCACCGAATGCTCCGCTTCGAAATGGTAGGCGTGCTTTATGGCGTTGTTCACCGCTTCCACGACGCAAAGCTCAAGGTGATAGCAGGCGATCCTGTCGATGGACAGCATATCGGCGATGCCCCGCACGGCACCCCCGACCAGGGCAACATTCTCAAGCCTGCTTTCAATCACCAGCTTGATCATGCCCGCCGCTTCCATTTCTTCACGCCTTTCCGGAAAGCGCTCTGAGGGCGTCATCCTCTGAAGGAAAAATATCGAACACCCGATTCATGCGGGTCAGACGAAAAAGGCTCATGACGCTTTCCCTCACGGCGCAGATCACCAGACGGCCGTCGTTTCCGATCTTTTTAAAGCCCGAAATAATGGCGCCAAGACCGCTGCTGTCGATAAAGTCCACTTCGGAGAGGTTGAGCACAATCCGTCGATTCCCCGAATCGATCCATTCACTCATCTTTTGCTTGAATTCCGTTGCCGCAGAGGCGTCGATTCTTTTTTCGAGCGGTCTCACGATCAGGATATCCGCCATCATTTTCTCTTGAAGCTGCATGATTTCCTTCCTACTATCTATTTTTTCCGATCCTTGAATCCAATCCCCACAAGACTCACGTCATCGCAAAGCTTCGCTCCGTCGACGAAATTGCGGATCGTCGCGATGATTTCGTCCAGCATCAGGTGAACAGGCAGGTGAATCAGGCTTTTTGCCAGGTCGTAAAACCGGTTTTCCCCGAATATTTCTCCTTTCTTGTTCATCATTTCAAACACGCCGTCGGTATAGCACAGGAGTTTGTCTCCGGGAAGAATCTTCCGCTGCTCTTCTTCAAACGGCAGGATGCCGTCCAAACCGATGACCGTTCCGCCTTTTTCCAGAAATTCGACGGTCCCGTCCGCATGGAGAACCATGGGCGGGGGATGGGCGGCACTGCTGTAAATCAGATTCCCCTGACGCAGATCGATGATGAGATAAATAATGGTCAGAAACTTTTCAAACCGCTCCCATGGGTATTCCGCATCCAAAGCCTTCAACACCTCCCCGGGGGGCACGATTTGATAATCGGGAGAGAAACCGGGGGTCTTCCTGACGGTGCAGCCCATATGGGGCTGGAGGGTCTGGAATACGGAAAAGGTCACCATGGCCGAGGGCACCCCGTGCCCGCTGATGTCGATCATATAAATTCCCACATGATCTTCATCGAGACGGAGGATGTTGAAGATATCCCCGCCGATCTGTTCACAGGGCATGAATTTCCAGGCGATGTTCAGGTCCTTGATTTGAGGGGATTGCTGCGGCAGCATGCCCTGCTGGATGCCCGCGGCCGCTTGAAGATCTTCATCGAGGCTTTTCTGCTTTTCAGTCAGCTCGGCATTGGCCGCCTTCAGCGCATCGGTGAGACGACGAATCTTGAGCTGATTCTCGATGCGGGCCACCACCTCCCCCCGGTGAAACGGCTTGGTGATATAATCGGCGGCGCCGACGGCAAGGCCTTTGATCTTCTCCTCCGCCTCGGACCGGACCGACAGAAAAATCACCGGTATGTCTTTTATCTCGGGGTCGGCTTTGATCCTCTCGCAGACCTGATACCCGTCAATGCCGGGCATGACGATATCCAGAAGAATCAGGTCCGGCATGAATTCGCGTACCCGATTCAGACCGCTTTCGCCGTCCTGCGCCTCCTCGATGTCATAACCGGATGCCCCGAGAAAACGAGCGAGCAATATCCGGGTCTCCGGGGAATCGTCCACGATGAGGATCTTTTCTTTCATGATCGTCATTTCACGGCTTTTTTATTCCAGATGAAGCGGTTATAGTCGGAAACAGACCTGTCGCTGGAGAATTTTCCGGACCGGGCAACGTTCAAGATCGCTTTTTTCGTCCAGGAATCCGGATCCAGGAATTCCCTCTCTATTTGATCCTGAACCTCGATGTATTGAATGAAGTCTGCCAGGTGAAAATAGGGATCTTCATTGTTCATCATCCGATGGTAAATCCACTGAAAGTGCCCCCGCTCGGAGGCGCAGAAGAGATCGTCGCGAAAGGCATCCAAGACCATGCGGATTTCCGGGAAGCGGTGATAATACTCCGCGGGGCGGTAGGACTTCTTCCGCTCCATCTCCGCGATCTCTTCCGCCTTCAAACCGAAAATGAAGATGTTGTCCTCTCCCGCTTCCTCGAGCATCTCGACATTGGCGCCGTCCAGTGTTCCCACGGTCAAGGCGCCGTTGAGCATGAATTTCATGTTGCCCGTACCGGAGGCTTCCCTGCCGGCCATGGAGATCTGTTCGCTCAAATCCGCGGCCGGGATGATCTTTTCAGCCAGAGAGACGCGGTAATCCGGCAGAAAAACAACCTTCAGGGCGTCCCCGATCCGTTTATCCTGATTGATGACCTGACCCACGTTGTGGATCAGCTTGATC
This sequence comes from Desulfococcus sp., assembly GCF_041737845.1. GTDB lineage: Bacteria > Desulfobacterota > Desulfobacteria > Desulfobacterales > Desulfococcaceae > Desulfococcus. The sequence continues at coordinate 28,501 of NZ_JBGSQX010000113.1, read as the reverse complement.
ATCTGTTTGGCCACCCAGTATCCGGGCGCGGCCTTTCCTGCAAAGATATGGGTCTTGGCGGCCGCGGGCTTCTTTTCCCCCCGGATGATCTGCAGATATTCATGCACGATCTGCATGATCTTCAGGAGCTGGCGCTTGTATTCATGGATCCGTTTGACGTGAACATCGAACAGGGAATCGGGGTCGACGGAAATCCACACGGTGTCGGAGATGATGTCCGCCAGGGCCTCCTTGTTCGCCCGCTTGATCCCGTGGAACGCATCCTTGAACCCTGTTTGATCGGCCATGGGTTCCAGCAGCCGAAGCCGGCTGAGGTCGGTGATCCAGGAATCCCCGATGGTTTCGCTGATCAGCCGCGCAAGCCGGGGATTGGCTTCCAGCAGCCAGCGTCTCTGGGTGATGCCGTTGGTGATGTTGACGAATCGCTCCGGCCAGAGCGCGTAAAAATCCGAAAAATTGTCACTTTTCAATATCTCCGTGTGCAGGGCGGACACCCCGTTGACGGAATGGGAGCCGACCAGGGCCAGGTGGGCCATCCTGACCTGTTTGGTCTCCCCCTCTTCAATGAGGGACATCCGCCGGAGAAGATCGGTATCGCCGGGATGACGCGCCGCCACCTTCCGGATAAACCGATCGTTGATTTCGTAGATGATCTGAAGGTGGCGGGGAATGACGTGATCCAGGAGGCTGACGGGCCATTTCTCCAGGGCTTCGGACAGAACCGTATGGTTTGTGTAGGCCAATGTTTCCCGGGTGATCTCCCAGGCATGATCCCAGGGCAGGGCGTATTCATCCACGAAAAGCCTCATCAACTCCGCTACCGCCAGGGAAGGATGGGTGTCGTTCATCTGAATGGCCACTTGTTCGGGAAAGAGATCGAAATTCTCATTGACTTTAAGATACCGACGGATAATGTCTCGCAAGGAACAGGCAACCAGAAAGTATTCCTGCACCAGGCGGAGCTCTCTCCCTGACTTGATGGTGTCGAGAGGATAGAGCATTTTGGTGATGGTTTCGGAAGAGACCTTCTGTTCCACCGCCCGGAAGTAATCCCCCTCGTTGAAGATCTGGATGTCGAAGTCCGCGGAGGAGCCCGCGCCGTAGAGCCGCAGCCAGTTCACCGTTTTTCCCCCGTATCCGACGACGGGAATATCGAAGGGGATGCCCATGATCACCTTCCAGTCGAGCCACATGGGATTGTAATCGCCGTCGCGGTCTTGAAAATGTTCGATCCGGCCGTGAATGGGGATGATGCACTTCTCATCGGTGCGCTTGATTTCCCAGGGATTGAGTTCCGCCAGCCAGTTATCCGGCTTCTCCCTCTGGTAGCCGTTATCGATCTCCTGCTTGAAGAGGCCGTATTCATAATGGATCCCGTAACCGAAACCGGCGATGTCAAGCGTTGCCATGGAATCCAGAAAACAGGCCGCCAGGCGGCCGAGCCCGCCGTTTCCCAGACCGGGATCATTTTCCTGCTGCCGGACCTCCTCGATGTCGATGCCCGCATCCGTCAAAAGTTCCTTGGAGATATCAAACATGCCGAGATTGTGGAGGGTATTGCCCAGCAGTCTTCCGATCAGAAATTCCAAAGACAGGTAATAGACCCTTTTGGTTTTTGCCTCATGATATCTTCGTTCCGTCTGCAGGATTTTTTCCGTCATCCTGTCCCGCAAGGAAAAAGCCGACGATAGAAAATGATCCCGACATTCCTTTGAAGGCGGTTCCTTGCACAGGGAACAGCGGAGATGGTAATCCATCGATTCTTTTAAAGCGGATTTCGAGTTTTCGAGATACGTTGGTTTCATATCAGGGTCCTTTGCAGAGCGGCTCAACGGAGGTTGCTGTTGTGTTCTTGCTGATTCTATCCTCTTTCGGATAATGATTTTGGCAAGGAAGGACGAAACAGGCGCATATGTCATGCGTCGAGCAGCGATGACGCAGCCGAAATCCTTATCTGGAAGCCTATGGTGAACGCTTATAACAAGAAGTATAACATAGTCCGGATTCAATCACAATTTTTTATGAGCCGAACCGCACGGCAATCGCACGGCCTCCTTCCGTGCAAAGGGGTTCAGGTTCGCCGGGCCGCGACCCCTGTTCCATTTGTGCGGGGTGGTCGTCATCACCCCCGTGTTTTTTCCAGATCGTCGGCCAGCCCGAGGATGCCCTCAAAATCGAAATCGTCTGCCAGTTGAGTGATTCTGACGAGGTGCGGGGTAAAGGCCGCTGATCGGGAAGCCATCTCCTCGGCGATTGCCGTCAGGCCGGACACGTCGCCCATCTCAGCCGCCTCACGCAGGCGTCCGGCGGCCTCTTCGGCCAACTCCGGCGGCAGCGCCCCTGCCGGTTCAGGCGATGGCGCCGCGCTCGGCCCTTCTGTCATGGATTCGAGGGTTTGGGCGGATCGCAAAGCCTGATCCATGAGTGTTTCGAAAGGGACAAATGCGGCAATGACGGCATCCGGGGAAGGTGGATTCTTTTTGTCCGCATGTTTGACCAGCTTCTCCAGTTCCGCGGCCGCAGCCTGCAGTTGAAGTGCCGCCAGGTTGCCGGCCAGCCCCTTGATATCGTGAATCATTTTGTGGGCCTCATGGTAATCCTTGGTATCCAGTGCATGCCGGATGTCACCGGCCGTATGGGTGTACTTGGCGGCAAAGCTCATCAAGAGCTTACGGTAGAGGTCTTCGTTTCCCTGCAGACGCTGCAACCCATTCGAAAGATCAAATCCATCCAGAGAATCTGGAAACGGCTGTACCTCCGCGGATGTTGGGACAGAATCGCCAAGGGCTTTGGCGGCTGCCTTCTGCGGGATCGACTCCGGCGCCCGTTCTTCCTTAGCGGGAGGGGATCCGGCGCGAATCCATCGGGCCAGGATTTCACAGAGCTGCGCCGGGTCGATGGGTTTGGTGACATGATCGTTCATGCCGGCTTCCGTGCTCTTCTCATGGTCTCCCGTCATTGCATGGGCGGTCATGGCGATGATGGGCAGATCCTTGAACCGCGTATCTGAGCGGATGGTCCGGGTTGCGGTATAGCCGTCCATCACCGGCATCTGCACATCCATCAGCAGCGCATCGAAGCGGTTCAGCTGCACCGCATCCACGGCTTCCCGGCCGTTGTTGGCCACGGACACGATAACGCCCGCAGAGGCAAGGATTTCCATCGCGACCATCTGGTTGATCTCATTGTCTTCAACAATCAGGACCCGGGCGCCTTTGAGGCTTTTCAATATATCTGCAGCCTCTTCCTTCCTGTCGACCGGCCGCGTCTCCTTCGAGGCCTCTTTCGCCAGCGCGTGGATGATGGTATCGAACATCACCGACGGGCTGATCGGTTTGATCAGGAAACCGTCCAGTCCCGCCGCCTCGGCCCGCCAGAGGATATCTTCCCGTCCATAGGCGCTTACCAGAACAATCTGCGGGACCCTGCTCAGCCTCGAATCCTGCTTGATCCGTTTCGATGCCTCAATGCCGTCGATGCCGGGCATCTTCCAATCCATGACCACGATGTCGTAGGGTTTTCCCCCGATGGACTTTTCGACCTCCCGCAACCCTTCTTCGCCGGAGGCCGCCAGGGTGACTTCGAAGGAGAAAGATTCCAGCATCCTCTGGAAAATTTCTCGGGACGTCGGGTTGTCATCCACAACCAGCACCTTGATTCCCCTCAACTCGGGCGGCGGCATGCGGCACATCATGCCGGCTTCCCGGTCGGTGCCGAAAACGGCGGTGAAGAAGAAGGTGCTGCCAACCCCGAAATTGCTCTCCACCCAGATCCTGCCGCCCATCATCTTCACGAGCCGCTGACAGATGGTAAGACCCAGCCCGGTTCCACCGTACTTGCGGGTAATGGACGTGTCTGCCTGGCTGAAAGAGGTGAACAGGTGCGTCATATGTTCATCAGTCAGGCCGATGCCCGTATCGCGCACGGAGAATTGGATGACCGCAGTTCTCCTTGCCAGACTGACCAGTTCCGTTGAAACCACAATTTCGCCATGCTCGGTAAATTTGATGGCGTTGTTGGCCAGGTTTACCAGAATCTGGCTTAATCGCAGGGGATCTCCCACCAGTTGGCGGGGTACATTGGCATCGGTGCTGAATAAGACCTCGATCCCCTCCTTTTCCTGGGCCTTGACCGTCATCAGGGTGGCCAGGTTGTCCAGGACTTCATCCAGATTGAAGCCGATGGACTCCATGCTCATTTTGCCGGCCTCGATCTTGGAGAAGTCCAGAATATCGTTGATGACGCCCAGAAGAGAGTTGGCGGACATCTGAATCTTGTCGAGGTAGTCTCTCTGCTTCGGCGTCAGATCCGTTTTGAGCGCCAGATGCGTCATCCCCAGGACGGCGTTCATGGGGGTGCGGATCTCGTGGCTCATGTTGGCCAGGAAATCCCCTTTTGCCCGGGTAGCCGCCTCTGCCTTGTTTCGGGCCGCGATGAGTTCCTCCTCCATCTTTTTACGATGGGTGATATCCGTTATCATGGCAAAAGAGCCTGTCTTTACGCCGTTTTTGTCGTAAAGCGGGGTTGCGTGGAACAGGCAGAGCACATTCGAACCGTCCGGCCGGCTTAGGGCGATCTCATAGACGCCGGTTTGGCCGGTAGCCCTGCGTCTGAGCTGCTCCTTCATGATCGAGGTGTTTTCCTCGTCCAGGAATTCAAATACCGTCCTGCCCAGAATATCTTCACGGGGCCTGCCTATAATCTGGCAAAAGGTGTTATTGACGTCCAGGGTACGCGCGTCATTGTTCACCCACCAGAAACCTTCATTGGTCGTCGTCAGGATGCTTTTGAGATGGGATTCGCTCTCCTGCAGGGCATCTTCGGCTTTCTTGCGTGCCGTGATGTCGCGGAATACCACGACGGCGCCGATGATCGAATCGCCTTTACGCTGAGGCACACTGGTGTAGGAAACATCGAAAAACGAACCATCCCTGCGCCAGAACACCTCGTCCCTTCGGAAACTGGTTGTCCCTTGCGCATGGGACAGATAGATCGAGCAGTCCTCCCGGGGGTGCGGTGAGCCGTCCGCATTCGAATGGTGGAACAGGTCGTGTATGTCGCGGCCGATGAGTTCGTCCGTGGTGTACCCGATCATGTTCAGTGCGGCTTCGTTGGCAAAGGTGCACCGGCCTTCCAGATCCGTGCCGAAGATCCCCTCCGCCACCGATTGTAGGATCAGGCGGCTGTATTCCTCGGAATGCTTGAGTTTCTCGGTTCGATCCGCCACCAGGCTTTCCAGATGCGCCCTGTAGCGCATCAGTTCTGTTTTGGCCTCCTCGGCGTCTTCGGCGCGAAGTTTAGCGGTGTTTTCAGCTTCCATGGCCTTGATCCGCTCCAGGCCGAGAGACGCCACAAGACGGGCGAAGCCCGTCAGAAACCCGAGAATGGCCTGCAATTTCTCCTGGGAAATAATCGGAACTTCATCGAGCGCCCGCAGGTAATCTTCCGCATCGAATCCGAACTCCCGAGCCTGTTTTGTAAAGTCGTCCCTGTCGGGTTCGGCCAGGAGAAACTGCCCCACAAAAACATTTGCCACATGCCTGCCGTGGATGACGATCGGCGACGCCGCGTCGGTCAGGCCGTTCCTGCAGTGGTAAATCGAAAATTGCTTGCCTTCCTGCAGGTTCGCAGCGAGTTCGGTGTCGCTCTCGATGCAGCGGGCGCAGGTCCGCGGGTCAATCCGGTGGAAATCGGTACAGATGCGCTGCCAGCGTGCGGAAGCCAGGACATTGCCCTGCAGGTCGATGATGGCCGAGGCGATCCCGGCGGCGTTGCAGAAATCTTCCAGGATGAGATTGAGCTGTCCGAGATCGATCAACTCGTTTAAGGAAAGACCCTCGGCTTCGAAAGGCGCCCTGCCATCTTTGGCATCCTGGCTCCTCGCGGCCGTCTGATTTTCTTCAGTTTGCTGGGTTGGTCTCAAGGCTGCCTCCTGTATCCTTGCCGCAATGCTCCGGCCATCTTTATGGCAAAGGCGCACCCACGAATCAGCACCCCTTGAAGGGGGCATCGAGGAATCGTGGTGCTATTCGGCAACAGCGATCAGCATCGCTTGATCGTCGTCGGCCGGGCGAACCCCTGCGAACCGTGACAGGTCATCGATAATCCCTTTGAGGATGGCGTCAGGGTCATCGGGGACGGCAGCTCCAAATTGCTGGAGCAGGCGGTTGGTCCCATAGAATTCATGCGTTTCGTTGGAGCGATCGGTGACGCCGTCCGTATAGAACAGCAGTCGGTCGCCGGGTTGAAGCGCGACCTCGGTGACCGGAACGTCTGAATAAGGTGTGAATCCCATCAGAAATACGCCATCGCAAAGTATTTCAGCCGCTGTTTTTTCGGAGGGTCGATAGAGGATGGGGAGCGGATGGCCGGCGCGGGCGATTTTGAGCTTTCTGGAGCGGGCGTCGTATACGGCATAGACCGCCGTGACATAGCTTTGCATGTTCACCTTGCAGAGGTTTTCGTTGATGTAGGAGAGCATCCTGTCGGGTTCATCCAGGCCGGTCGAACATGAACGGAACAGGGCGGAAGTCATGGCCATCATGACCGTCGCCGGTGCGCTGTGGCCTTCCGCGTCGGCCACCAGAACAGCCAGCAGGCCGTCCGGCAGCTCCACGACATCGTAGTAATCCCCGCCGGCATAGCGGCTGGTTTCATAATGCACCGCCAGTTTCAGGCCTTTGATTTGCGGCAGGCGCTGGGGCAGAAGGTTTCGTTGAAGCTGTGACACGACCTGGAGTTCGTGCTCCAGCTCATCCCTTTGCTGCTGGACTTCGCGGCTCAACCGGTGAATCGTCAGGTGGGTGTTCACCCGGGCGATGACTTCCTCGGGCTGGAAGGGCTTGGCGACATAGTCCACCGCGCCGAGCTGCAGCCCGCGCACCTTGTCTCCCGTCTCATCCAGCGCGGAAAGGAAGATGACCGGGATTTTTTTCGTGTCCGAATTCGCTTTCAATCGCCGGCATACCTCAAATCCGTCGATCCCCGGCATCATGATGTCGAGCAGAATGAGATCCGGATGCGCTTTTTGCGCAATCGTCAAGGCCGTCTCGCCGTTTTTTGCGACCAGCAGCTTGCATCCGAGCCTCTCCAGCGTGTGAATGAGCACCTGAAGATTGGCCGGCTGATCGTCAACGAGGAGGATGGATTCCATGATCTTATCCATTTCTTTCATCAGGTTTTCCCCTTGCGTCGGCACAATAAGATCAACAGGAAAGGATTCACATGAAATATAGCAGGATAGACTTCGAATCTCAAGATGGTATTCATGTCAACAGGAAAATTCATGATATTTTGTATCCGCAGCGGATTCAGGGGCGGCGCGGATATCCCGTTGAACGGCGGCCGATTAGATGCTATCTTGCCGGCATACGTCGGGCCGCCGGAACAGGAGGCGAAGCACGATGAGTTCAAGGAAGAGGTGACGCGCGACCCGAAGGCATCGCCTCCGTGATGCAACGCAATGGCCTTCACGGAATGTTGATGGTGTTGTCGAATCAATCGGTGAAAGAGAGTTATGGAATTCAAAAATGATATCCCCACGGAAGAGAACACTCGGCGTCTGGATGAAAACGGCACTTTCCGGTTCGCCTGCCACAGCGGCGTTGCATGCTTCACCCGGTGCTGCCATGACGCGGACATGTATCTTTATCCCTATGACATCATCCGCCTGAAGCGGCGCCTCGGCATGACGTCTGCGGAGTTCCTGGCCGCACACACCCTCACCGCGTTCCGCGAGAACCCGCAATTCCCCTCCGTCATGCTGCAAATGAGCGACCGGCCGGGAAAGCCGTGTTCCTTTCTGTCCGAAGACGGCTGCGCCGTCTACGAGGACCGGCCCTATTCCTGCCGGGCCTATCCCCTGGAACCGGCCATCTGCGGGAGCGGCGACGGCCGGTTTGCGATCAGCGCCCGCATCGTCCGCCACGGCCACTGCTTGGGCCACGGGGAGGACCGCGAATGGAGCGTCCGAGGGTGGATGGAAGACCAGGGGATGGGCGGCTACAACGAGATCAACGCGCGGTGGGCCCGGGTCAGCAGCCTCTTTCAGCGGAACCCTTTCGGGGAAAAGCCCCTGGAAAGCCCGGCCCTCAAGATGGTCTACATGGCGGGCTACAACGTGGACTCCTTCCGCAGGTTCGTTTTCGAGAGCAGCTTCCTGTCCCGGTTCGATGTTCCGGAAGCGCGCCTATATGAGGTCCGTGACGGCGACACCGCCCTCCTGATCCTGGGGTTCGACTGGATTCTGCGCTTTTTGGGCGGCGAAGGCCCCCTGCGCGAGCGGCGGCTCTGACCCGGTAGGGGCGGCCCCCTGTGGCCGCTCCTTTCGCCACCCTGCCCGAGCGGGGTGCACCCTCAATTCCAGTCGGGCGAAAGCCTTCCGTCGGCGCTCCGGTGAAAGGGCATCCAGACCAGGCCGAACAGATCCATGGCGACATCCGTGCTTTTGGGCCGGACGCCGATGGCCTCCAGGGCCGCGGCCTCGGGCGCCGTCCGCATCTCGATGGCGTCGATATCGTCCTGGAGCTGCCGATCCAGCTCCGCCAGTTTTTCCCGGACGGCGTCGGCCCGCTCCCGGGCTCTTGCCACGTCCATCCTCTCCTTGCCGATCCGGCTTGCGGATTTCATGGCGGTTCCCATGCGGGAGGCCGCGCCCTCGCTCACCACCTTCCGGCCCAGAAGGGCGCCCAGGATGGCCCCGCCGAAGGAGATGGCCGTCTGTGCCCCCTGAGCCCGGACCTGGTCTTCCTCTCGCGCCACCGCCTGTTCGGCCAGCATGAGCCGGTCCCGGAGGGCGGCGAACCGGTCGGCGTATTTCCGGCGCAGTCGTTCCACCGCAAGATCCCTCGCCTCCCGCGCGGCCTGGGCCAGCCTGGCCCGGAACGCCCCCTCGGATTCCCCCGGACGGCTCGTCAGCTTGAAATCGGCTGCCTGATAGAGGGTAACGGGCCGATTCCGGCAGACCCATTGGACAAGCTCCTTGCGCCATTTGGCGTAGGCGGCCGCCTTCTGGGCGGGGGCGGGCAGCTCCGCATATTCGGCCCGGCCGACGGGTTCCGCGGTCAGGAAGGCCGCGTCCACCGATGCCGCGCTGTCCCAGTCAAAAGGGACGGGGCCCTCCTGGAAACCGGCGGCCAGGGTCATGGACCGGGTGACCTCCACGCCGTGCCGGGCATGGCTGTAATGGACGTCCATCCGGCCGATGAGGGCGGGGGCGTAGTAGAGCCCCGTCCCGGCCCCCGAGGCGGCCAGGAAGAAGACGTCGATGCCGGGTGGGGAAACGGGCGGAGTAGCGGCCGTCGGCGGCGGCACATGAGGGCGTAAGACGGACATGTCGGACGCTTCCGGCGCAGTCTTGGGCGCGCCCTGGTTCAGCCGCCGGATCTGGTCCCGGGTCATGGGGCCGGAGAGGTAGGAGAGGGTCCAGCGGGTCTGGAAGATTACCGGCCGGGTGTCGTGGATGTTGTGGAGCAAAAAGACGCGCTTGCCCAGGCCCGCCAGGACTTCCTCCATCCGGCCGCGGTCGAATCCGGCGCCGGCAGCGGCCCCCTCCAGGCCCGAAAGGACGCGCGCCTTGTCCCGCTCGGTCTGGAGCCGCCCGATGAACCAGGAGCCCGTGTTGGCGAGTCCCTTGTAGTCGAGATCCACCGGGTTCTGGGTCGAGAGGACGATGCCGAGCCCGTAGGCCCGGGCCTGCTTGAGCAGGGTGAGGAGGGGGCCTTTGGCGGGCGGGTTGCCGACGGGCGGGAAGTACCCGAAGATCTCGTCCATGTAGAGGACGGCCCGGAGGCTCGCCGTGCCCGGCTGGGTGCGGAGCCACCCCAGGACCTGGTTGAGCAGGAAGGTCACGAAGAACATGCGCTGGGCGTCCGACAGGTGGCTGATGGTGAAGATCGATGCCCGGGGCCTTCCCCGGTCGGTGTAAAGAAAACGGTCGATCTCCAGGGGCGGGCCGTCCATCCAGGCCTCGAAGCCCGGCGAGGCCAGGAGGTTGTTGAGGCGAATGGCCAGGGCGAACCGGTCTTTCTCCGGGAAGAACATCTCCATGGGCATGACGCCGACCCGTTCGAAGGGAGGCGCCTGGACGGCCCGGATCAGCCCGGCCAGGTCGAGGGTGCGGCCTTCGGCCCAGGCTGTTTCGAAGATGTTGGCTATGAGGATGTGTTCCCGGCCGGCCATGGGGTCCGCATCCAGGCCCAGGAGGCCCAGAAGGCCGGTGACGGTCGACTGAATGCGCTCCCGGAGGAGGTCGGCGTCCTCCATCAGCCCGGGCGGGGGCGGGGCGAAATTGCGGAGCACGCTCACCGGCCGGCCGGCAGTGCTGCCCGGGGTGTAGACGGCCAGTTCGGCGGCGGACGCAAGGCGCGCGATCCGCTCGGGCCCCTGGCCCCATTCCCCCAGGCCCGTCCGCCAGGCTTCCGCCTCGCACGCGGCATACTGTTCCGGCGTCATCCCCTCCCGGGCCGCGTCTCCGGGGTTGACCCAGGGCAGGAAATCCGCCGCCTTGAGGTCCGGGAACTGGAGGAGGAGGTTGGGGAGGTCCCCCTTGGGGTCGATGGCGATGACCGGGATGCTGTCGATGAGGGCCTCCTCGATGAGGCCGATCCCCAGGCCGGTCTTCCCGCTGCCGGTCATGCCGATGATGACGGCGTGGGTGGTGAGGTCCCTGGCGTCGTACAGCACGGGGTCGGGCTGAAGGCTCCGGGTTTCCGGATTGTAGGCCCTGCCGAGGTAGAATGCGCCGAGTTTTTCATAGTTCTGCGTCATGAGGGGCTCCTTGTCCCGAAGACCAGGGCCGGACCATCCGGAACGCTACAGCCGGTCCGCCGCGAAGGTGTTGCACTGGTTGATGTCCCCCGTCTCCAGGCCGTTCCGGAACCACCGGACCCGCTGGGCCGAGGTGCCGTGGGTGAAGCTGTCGGGCACGATGCGTCCCTGGGATCTTTCCTGCAGTCGGTCGTCCCCGATGGCGCTGGCGGCGTTCAGGGCCTCCTCAATGTCGCCATCCTCCAGGATCTGCCTCGCCCGGTCGGCGTGGTGAGCCCAGACGCCCGCCAGGCAGTCCGCCTGGAGTTCCTGCCTCACCGAGAGCTGGTTGCCCTGGGTTTCGTTCATCCTGCGCCTGGCGGTTTGAACCTTGTCTGAAATGCCCAGGAGGTTTTGGACATGGTGCCCCACCTCATGGGCGATGACGTAGGCCTGGGCAAAATCGCCGGGTGCGCCGATGCGGTTTTTCAGGTCCCGGTAGAAGCTGAGGTCGATGTAGACCTTCCCGTCGGCAGGGCAGTAGAAGGGGCCCATGGCGGCCTCGGCGAACCCGCAGGCGGAGCTGACCGCGCCGGTGAACAGGACCAGTTTCGGCGGGACGTAGCGCTGACCCTTGCTTCGAAAGTACTCGTTCCAGGTGTCCTCCGTGTCGGCCAATACCACGGAGACGAACTCGGCCAGCCGGTCCTCCTCCGGGGACCGGGCCGCGGGCCGGGTCTCGACGGTGGGGTCGACGCCCGTGGGGGCCTGTTCGAAGAGAATGGACGGGTCCACCCCGAAATAGAGGGCCACGAGCACCAGGATCAGCGTTCCGATCCCGCCGCCCATCTTGCCGCGGGAGACGCGCATCCCCCGTCGGTCTTCGATGTTGTCGCTTCTCCTGCCGTCTTCCCACCGCATGGGCGCCTCCTTTTGACGATTCCGTAAAAAATCCGATATCTGCGTCAGGCTTCATCCCTCGTCACTGCGGCGTACTGTATCTACGCCTCATGGATACGGCTAAAACCCCGGCAGCTTGAATTTCAGGGTCACTTCGCCGGTGCCGGTATCGATATGAACCATGCGGCCGTCGTCATGGGTTCCCGTCATCTTCCGGCCGGTGGCCATCTCCATGAGGCCGCTGATGAACTGCATCCCGGTGTTGAGCACCTCTGTCATCCTTTCCGGCGAGGCATTCCCCTGGGTGTCCCCGCCCTGGCCGGCCTCCCCCCCGGGCCTGGGGGATCTTTCGGATGACTCGGCAGGCGACCCGGCAGCCGTCCCATCGCCGGATCGATCCGGAACCCCTTTTGCCGCTTCTGCGGGCGCCGGTTCCGCCTCGGGAATCTCCGCTTCAGCCTCTTCGGCGTCGTAGGCCACCTCGCGGGCCTTCATTTCCAGGACCTTTGGATTGAGGTAATGGGGCGTGTCCTCCGGCAGCTCCTCTGCCGGCATGCTTTCGCCAGGCACCGGAACAGGCGCCTCGCCCATCATCTCCCGGAGCTGGTTGAGCATCTCGGCCCGCTTTTCCCGGGAGAACTCCACCTTGTCCGTGGCGCCGTCGAAAACGCCCTCGAAGAGGGCGGTCTTGAGCTGGATGCCGGCCAGGATTTTCTCCTCGATGCTGTCCTTGGCGATGAGGTTGACGACGTTGATGCACCGGCTTTTCTGGCCGATACGGTTGACCCTGCCGATGCGCTGGTTGATCCGGGCAGGGTTCCAGGGCAGCTCGAAATTGATGACGCAGTCGGCGGCCTGGAGGTTGAGGCCGGTGCCCCCGGCGTCCGAAGAGAGGAAGACCTTGCAGTCGGGATTGTTCGTGAACTCGTCGATGAGGGCCTGACGTTTGTTGACGGGAACCTTGCCCGTCAGTTCGATGAAATTGATGCCCGCGGAGGAGAGATATTTTCCGATCAGAAAAATCATGGTGGTCCATTCGCTGAAGATCACCACCTTGCGCCGGCTCTGAACCACGAGTTCATCGATGATCCCCTCCAGTTCCGTGAGCTTCGGGGAGATGTTGGTCTGCCGGTCGACGAGATAGGTGGAATCGCAGGTCATCCGCATCATGAGGAGGAGCTGCTGCATGTGGCGGATGTCCATGGGGGTGAGGAATTTCTTGTTCAGGAGCGGCATCAGGGCGGCGAGATACCCGTTGTGGATCTCCGCCTGCTTGTCCGTAAGTTCGACGTAATAGTTGTTGACGATCTGCTCGGGCAGGTCCGAGAGCACCTCCTCTTTCCGGCGCCGGATCACGATGGTTTTGAGCCTCTCATGGAGGCGGTCCAGGTTTCGGTAGCCCAGGATCTGCCCCTTTTTCTTCCGGCTCAGCATGAAGTGGTCCGCGGCAAATCGCCAGAGGGGGGAGAGCAGGTAGGGGTCGAGGAACTGGACGATGGAATAGACGTCCTCCAGCTTGTTCTCCAGGGGCGTCCCCGTGAGGACGAGGGCGTGCCTGCGGCGGATGTTCTTGACCGCGTCGGCGGTCTTGGTGTTGAAATTCTTGATCCGCTGGGCCTCGTCCAGGATCATGAGGTCGGGGTTGTACCCGGAAATGACGGCGGCATCCCGAAGCACCGCCTCGTAGTTGGTGATCTTGAAGAGGCTGTCGTCGGCGTCGTAGACGGCCCGCCGCCGCATGGCGTTGCCGGCCACAATGACGGCCTTTTCATCCGTGAACCGCTCGATCTCCCGCTTCCATTGCTCCTTGAGGGAGGACAGGGTGACCACGAGAATGCGGCTGAAGCCGAACAGCTCCTTCTTGATGACCCCCAGGGCGATGGCCTGGAGGGTCTTGCCCAGGCCCATTTCATCGCCGATCAGGGCCGCTTTTTTGCGCAGGGCGAACTGAACCCCGGCCGCCTGGTACGGGTAAAGCTCGGCCCGGATGCGGCCCAGGGCCGGGGAGACATCCTCTGGGATCTCCGCCAGTTCGGCATCCAGGAGGTCGTGTTCGATGCGGTTCAGGAGCGACTCCTGGAAGCGGACCCGCTTGTTGCCGTCCAGGCGGCCCAGAAGTGCCATGAGATCGGCCGGCCGTTCCCGCAGATAGTCGCCGTCGTCCGTGAAAAAATCCCGCCAGAGCTCCCGGGCCTCCCGGACCTCCGCCTCGGGGCGTTCGCAGAACAGCCTGGGGCGCTGGCGGACGGAGTCCCAGTAGATGTCTACAAACGGGAATTGCTCGGAGGCGATCCGGGCTGCAGCCGCCTGGTCGCGCCGGACTTCATGATGGAGGAAGAGAAGGTGCTTGCAGGTGTTGAGGCGGTTGGTCTCATAATCCGGACAGGTGCAGTGCCCCGTGCCTTCCAGGGGATCGTGGAGGGTGACGAGATACTGTTTGCCCCTCACGGTTTCCACGAGGTGCTCGCCCTTGAGCATGTCTCCCCAGACGGTCTTGAACCCTTCGCTTTTGGCGCGCTTTTTCCGGTCTTCCAAGGCCTGTTCCCGGATCTCGTCGGCGGTCAGACAAATGTCGTCCGGCGGCGCTTCGGGTTTCGGCCGGGTTTCATCCCGCCCCAGGTGTTCCCAGCCCTTGAGTCTCTGCTCCACATCCAGAAGCGCTGCGATGGTGTGCTTGCATCCCTTCCCGGGGAAGGGGCAGTCGCAGGAGGTGGCCAGGTCGTCCGGGAGGAGCTGCACGCGGGTGGTGTAGTCGCCGTATCTGCCGTCGACATCATAGACGAACCGTCCGGTTTCGGGGTCGCTGTCCACGCAGGCGAACGCGCCGTTCCGGTAGAGGTCCAGGCCGCGATGAAAAATGACATCGGAAGGGGCGATGTTTTTTCGAATGAAATCGGTGGACAGGGTGATCATCGATAAACCTCCGCAGGCAAAAAAGTTGAAAATTGATTTGGTGATATGGATGGTTCAGGCGATCGTGAGGCGGTTCCTTCCGGCGGCCTTGCTCTGGTAGAGCAGCCTGTCGGCTCTCTTGAATACGCTCTCCATGGTGTCGTCGTCGTCCACCAGCGTCGCGCCGATGGAGACGGTGACCCTGAGCTTCTCCCTGCCGTGGGGCAGGCAGGCATCGGCGATCAGCATTCGCAGACGGTTGCCCAGATGCTCCAGGTCCGCGGGCCGGATATTCCGGATGATCCCCACGAATTCCTCCCCGCCCCAGCGTCCGAAGAGGTCAAACGGCCTGACGTTGCGGACCAGAACGTCCGCCACGGTCATGAGGACCTTGTCCCCCACGTCATGGCCATAGGTGTCGTTGACCGTCTTGAAATGATCGATATCCATGAAGAGGATGCCGAAGGGGATATTGAAGCGTTTTTTTTCCTCGAACCGGTTGCGGATCTCCCTTTCAATATAGTAGCGGTTGGCCAGCTGGGTCAGCTTGTCCAGGAGGGCCATCTTTTCAAGCTCCCGGATTCTCAGCTCGCTGGCCTTCTTGCCGCTGATGTCGGAAAAGAGGCCGATGTATCCCACGGCATTCTCCCGGGCGTCGGTCAGCACGCTGATCCTTACGGAAACCGGCACCCTGCGGCCGGTCTTGTGGCTCGCATAGACCTCCGCTTCCCGCGGGCTCTCATTTGATATGGGCTGGCCGATGGGGCATACGGCGGCGTTCAGGTCGTTTCCATGGGCATCGAGGTGGGTGAAAATGCTGTCGGAGCAGGATGTCCCGATCACCTCTTCCCCCGGAAAACCCGTAATCCGCTCGGCCGCTTTATTCCAGAAGCTGATCCTTCCGTTTTCATCGATGATGTAGAGTCCGTCATGCAGGTTCTCGATAATCCGCTTGAAAGCGTCCTGGTTTAAAATCACGCGTTGTCCTGTTCTGCTGGGGGGGCTTTTTTTTCCGAGGCTACATCATATCGGCTTCATTTTCAACTGTGACGGTTTCACAAACCGGCCGATATCTGCGTTACGCTTCATCCATCGTCACTGCGGCGTACGATAAGTAGTCCTCATTCCTCGGGATTCGCAAGCCTTGATCTCGGCCTTTTTACAAAACCGTCAACCGTCAGTTTCCCGGAGGCGCTGCGGGTTTCGACGTGGGTCCGGATGGCCGCCAGAAAGGGTTCGCCGTAGCGCTCCAGCTTGGTCTGCCCCACGCCGAAAAGGGCCCCCAGCGCTTCCGGGGACAGGGGCAGGGCGCGTACCATCTCCCGCAGGGTGGTATCGTGAAACACGACATACGGCGGCACCCCGGCGGCCCGGGCCAATTCCATGCGGAGGGTGCGGAGGCTTTCCCAGAGCAGGGCGTCGGCGGGGTTCCCGAATGCCTGGGGTGCGGCTTTTTGCTTCGGTTCCGGCCGGGCCGCCCGGACCGGTTCGGGGTCCTTCCGGAAACGGACGGCGACGTCCCCCACAAGCACCGGCCGGCTCAGCGGGGAGAGATGAAAGCCGCCCATCCCCTCCAGGTCCGCGGCGAGGTATCCGGCCGCCACCAGTTGCCGGAAGACGGATCTCCAGGCGTTGCGGGACAGCTCCGTGCCGATGCCGAAGGTGGAGACGCGATCATGGCCTGCGCGCCGGATCTTTTCCGTGGCCTCGCCGATCAGCACATTGGCCAGGTGCTCGGCCCCGAACCGCTGGCCGGTGCGGTAAACGCACGAGAGGGCCTTCCGGGCCGCGAGGGTCCCGTCCCAGGTATCGACCCCGCCCAGGCAGACGTCGCAGTTGCCGCAGGGATCCTTCAGGGTTTCACCGAAATAGGCGAGCAGCATCTGCCTGCGGCACCGGGCCGTTTCGGCGTAGCCCAACATGGCCTCCCCCTTCCTGTGGCGGACCCGCTTGAAATCCGCGTTTCCGGCGGAGGCCTCGACCATCCGCCGCATGGCCACCACGTCCGAAAGGCCGTAAAGCATCCATGCGTTGGCCGGCTCTCCGTCGCGCCCGGCCCGGCCGGTCTCCTGGTAATAGGCCTCGAGGGTCTGGGGCATGCCCATGTGGGCCACGAAGCGGACGTCGGGCTTGTCGATGCCCATGCCGAAGGCCACCGTGGCCGCGATGATGATGCCGTCCTCCCGCAGGAACCGCCGCTGGTTCGACAGCCGTTCCCCGCCGTCCATGCCGGCATGGTAGGGCAGGGCCGTGTACCCCATGTCGCCGAGCTTTCCGGCCGTCGATTCCGCCAGCCTGCGGCTCAGGCAGTAGACGATGCCCGAGTGGCCGTCGTGCCCGGTTTTAAGGAAGGCTGCGAGCTGGCGGAGGCCGGACTGACGCGGTTCCGCCCGGTAGCAGATGTTGGGCCGGTCAAAGCTGGAGACAAAGCTTCGGGCCTGCTGGAGGCCCAGCTTGGCGACGATCTCCTTTCGGGTGGCGGGGTCGGCGGTGGCGGTGAGGGCGATGCGGGGAACCCCGGGGAACTGCCGGGAAAGCAGGGAGAGCATCAGGTATTCGGGCCGGAAGTCATGGCCCCACTGGGAGATGCAGTGGGCCTCGTCAATGGCGAATAGCGCCACCGGGACCCGGCCCAGGAACTCCAGAAACGCCGGGGTCGTGAGCCGCTCGGGCGCCACATAGAGGAGGTCTGTCCGGCCGGAGCGCACCCGCGCTTCGACGTTGCGGATTTGGCCCGGACTCAGGGTTGAATTGATGAATTCGGCATGGATGCCGTTCTCGCGGAGGGCGTCGGTCTGGTCCTGCATCAGGGCGATCAGGGGCGAGACGACAACCCCGACGCCGGGCCGGATCATGGCCGGGATCTGATAGCAGAGCGACTTGCCGCTTCCGGTGGGCATCAGCACGAAAGCATCTCCGCCCCGGACGAGATGGCGGATGACCGCCTCCTGATGCTCCCGGAAAGCCGGGTAGCCGAAACGGGTGCGGAGGATCTCCTCGGCGGATGGGGGAATGCGGGGGATGTCCGATTCGTGTTTCATGAAAGCGTCCTTTGGGTCCGACGGGTTCCGCTTCGCTGCACCTCTCCTGCGGGATTGACGGCCGTCCTGTTTTTGGATAAGGGTTTCCTGTCGAAAATGGTTTGAAATATCCATCGGGTTCATTAAGGAAGAGACGGTTATGATCAAAATCAATGAAAATTATCTGAAGCTTCAGGCATCCTACCTGTTCATCGACATCGCCCGCCGGGTCCAGGCCTTTCAGGCCGCCCATCCCGAGAGGGAGATCATCAAGCTGGGCATCGGCGACGTGACCCACCCGCTGCCCGATGCCTGCATCCGGGCATTCCACCAGGGGGTGGACGATCTGGCCGACGCCAGAACCTTTAGGGGGTATGGTCCGGAGCAGGGGTATGCCTTTCTCCGGGAAAAGATCGCCCTCCACGACTTCACGGCACGGGGCGCACAGGTCGCGGCCGATGAGATCTTCATCAGCGACGGCGCCAAGTGCGACAACGGAAATATCCAGGAGATCTTTGCCCAGGATGTGCGGATCGCGGTCCCCGATCCGGTCTACCCGGTCTACGTGGACACCAACGTCATGGCCGGCCGCACCGGCAGTGCCCGGGACGGCCGCTACGAGGGCCTGGTCTACCTGGAGGGCACCCGGGAAAACGGCTTCATCCCCGCGCTGCCCTGTGAGCCGGTGGACCTCATCTATCTGTGCTACCCAAACAACCCCACGGGCGCCGTGATCACCCGGGAGCAGCTCAAGGCCTGGGTGGACTATGCCCGCGAGAACCGTGCCCTGATCCTCTACGACGCCGCCTACGAGTCCTTCATCCGGGACCCCGCCCTGCCGCGCTCCATCTACGAGATCGAAGGGGCCAGGGAGGTGGCCGTCGAGTTCCGCAGCTTCTCCAAGACGGCGGGATTCACCGGGACCCGGTGCGCCTTCACCGTCGTTCCCAAGGACTGCATGGCCTACGACGGCACCGGCGAACGGCACGCGGTCCACGCCCTGTGGAACCGCCGCCACGGCACCAAGTTCAACGGCGTCTCGTACCCGGTCCAGAAGGCCGCGGAGGCGGTGTACAGCCCGGAGGGGCAGGCCCAGGCCCGGGCTTTGATCGACGGCTACCTGGAGAACGCGTCCCTGATCCGCCGGGAGATGGGGGCCCTGGGCTTCTACTGCGTAGGCGGGGAAAACTCCCCGTATATCTGGGTCGACGGCCGGCGGGATTCCTGGGCGTTTTTCGACCTGCTCCTGAACGATGCCGGCGTGGTCTGCACCCCAGGCGCCGGGTTCGGCAAGTGCGGCGAGGGATACATCCGCATCAGCGCCTTCAACAGCCGTGAGAATGTCGAAAAGGCCATGGGCCGCATCCGGTCGGCCCTGATGAAATAGGCCCGGGTCAGGCCCAGGTCATGGCGGGGCGTCTTCTCCGCCGCCGCCCGGCCTCGATGCGCCCCACGGGGCCGGGTTGTCACGGCGTCCCCCCGCGGAGGCACCATCGCAGATGCGAAGAGGGGCCTGCTGCCCGCTGCGGCGCAGCTATTTGCCCTGCTTTGCCGGCGCGGAGGGGGCCGGGTTCTTCCCGGCCGGATCGCCATCCGCCGCTTTGAGATGAATCCCCTTGAAGACGGTCCGTAGGAATCCCACGGACAGGGTGGTGAGGGGTTTGATGCTGACATCCGGGTCTTTGTAAGGGCCTTTGATGGTATAGTCGGTCGCGATGATGCCGTCTCCCGTGATCATTTTTCCAATAACCGGTATCATGTCAACCATCTGGTTGAGGATGTTGACCGGAATCACGATGCCCTTGATATTTGACATGCGCTGGGCAAAGTCGTAGGTCCCTTCGGCCGTCATGGCCAGGGAGATGCCTTCCATCCGTCCGTTCGTAAGCGTAATGACGTTGTTTTCGATGGCGACATCGGCGTCGAGGGCGTCGAAGCTGATGCCGCCGCGCTGAAGCTGTCCCAGCGCCCCCACGAAGGAGGCCATGGAAAGCACCTTGACGAGTCCCGGGGCGTTGACGAGGAGAAAATCCCGGATCTCGACCTTGCCCGATACCGGTTTTTTCGTCGGCAGCATATCCCCGCTCCGGCCGTCGAAGGTCAGTGCCCCGCCCCGGATGTTCCGGTACACGTCGATTCCCTTCAGGAAAGCGCCGGCGTCTTCCGTCGTGAGGAGGATCTTCTCCGGAGCCTCTTTCCGGTTCATGGACATGTGAAGGGGGGCCTTTCCGTTCAGGGCCCCCTCGATGAGGGCCGAGCGGATCCGCGCCCCTTTCATTTCGATGACGCCTTTCGGCTGGTCGAGGGTGATGCGGTTGGCCAGCGCCGCCTGACGGATGTCCAGCGAGACGGTGATGTCGGGGCCGGGCGTTTTATCCGGCGTATCGGCCGCCGGGGGGCCCTCGGGTTCGGCCGTTTCCTCTTTCGGGGGGCGCGTCGCAAAGAAGCCGGCGGCGTCGAAGCGGTCGCCCTTCAGGTCCACCCGGTAGCCGCGCTGCTTATCGAAGGCCACCCCGGCCGAAAGGGCCTGTTTTCCCATCTTGATCGGGTCGAATTGCAGGTCGAAGGCGGCGGCCTCCCCGAGGGTTGCGGTCCCCGTCCCCCGCATGTCCAGATTCTTTCCCGAGAGGGTCAGATGGGAGAGGGTCAGCGTCTTTCCCTCCGTCAAGGTTCCCCGGCTCTCCAGGGCCGCCTTGGCGCCGGCCTTCTTGACCCATCCCCACCGCTTGAGGTCGATGGCCGGTTGGGTCAGGTCGAACCGGGAGTCGATCTCGATCCCTTTTTCGGTCACCGTGAGCGCCATATCCGCCTTGACCGGGCCTTTCAGGAAAGGCAGGGGCGGGAGCCTGAAATCGGCATGATTGGCCGGGTCCACGGTAGCCGAGAGCTTGATGGTCTCCGGGGTTTGGCCGCCTCTTTTCCAATGCACGGAAACGGGGGTCTGACCGCTCGAAATGCTCCCGTCCAGCGTGAAATTGCCGTTTTCGAGCGCGGCGGATGCCTTGCCGCTGTGCAGGGTGAGCCCGGAATACTCCTTGATGACGATATCGGAGATGTCGGCGGTGACGGCATGGTCCACATCGGCCGCCGCAAGCGTCTTCTTGATCGGAAATTTGAAGCGGGCGCGGGTTTTTGCCCGGGCTTCCTTCAGGGGGGGCAGTTTCAGGCCGTCCCCCTTTTCTTTGAAGATGCCTGCGGTCGCGTCGTGGAGATCCGATGCGGGCCCTTCGATTTCGGATTGGATCTCGATGGCGGGGGCGTCCGTCCGGATGCCGGTGATGTCGGCCCGGGCCTTGATGATCCGGGACTGGCCGAACTGCCCCGATTCGAGGCGGATCCGGGCCGCGTCGGCGGACAGGGTGAAGGCGCCCTTTTCCAGGGTGACGGGGGGCAGGGAAGAGAGGTCTTTCAGGGCTACCCCGCTGAACCCCCCGGTGACGGCCACGGCGGAACCCGGAAGATCCTTCAGGGTGGAGACGGCGGGGTCGAGATCGATCCGGACCGCGGCGCGGGGGATCTTTCCGCCCGACGTGTGGGTCCGGATCCATTCCTTCACGGGAGCGGCCCGTCGGTCGGGCCAACTGCGGAGCAAAAGCGCCATGGGCAGGTTGTCGACGGCGCCGTCGAACAGCACCCGGGGGAAAGGCTCCGCCGCCGTCGCGGTCCCGGAAAAAGTGAGGACGGGGCCCCCCAGGTCGGCTGAAAACGAGTTCACCTCGACGCCCGCCGGGGCGTAGGAGAGTTCCCCCCTGGCCTCCACCCGCTGGATGGGAACGGCGTTTTTGGGATCGGCCGCAGGGGCCGCCTCTCCGTCGGTGCCGCTGACGGCGATGGCGTTGCGGTCGAGGGAGACGAGCAGGGTCTTCTGGGTCCAGCGGTATCCATGGAAATCCGGGATATCGAGGCCCAGGATCCTGGATGCCGCGTGGTAGTCGAAGGTCTCCTGCGAAAAACCCGAGAGGGGCCATTGAAAGGCGAGGCGGGTTTCGGCTTTTCCGGCCCCGACCTTGACCGAGCCGTCTTGTTGTCCCGTCAGGCTTTCGATCACCTTTCGCAGGTCATCCGCAGGCCCTTTGGCGACGGCGTGGATATCAATGGTGGCGGGGGGGGCCGTGAAATTGCCGATGACGACCTTCCCATCGGCAGCCTCACTGCCGTAGCTCCGGGCGCCGGCCACATCGATGGTGATGTCGTGCCCGGTGAACACGGCCGTGCCCTCTGCGTCCGAGATCGGCTGGAGCTTTCCATGATATTTCATACCGACCCCCCTGAACGGGGCCCTGGCGTGGATGACCCCTTTGGGGAGGACGGGAGCCGCAAGATCCGAAGGCTGGATGCGGATTTTGGCCGCGGCATCGTAGATCTCCCCACCGAGAAAATGCTCCCGGATATACTTCCGGGCGCCCGGAACCACCCGATGGGGCCAGTATCGGTGGGCCTCGGCCGGATTCAGGTGATCGACGCGGACATCCAGGGAGACGGCATCGAATTTTCCGAGGTTGTCGATGGTGCCGGTGGCGTCGAAGGCCGCGCCTCCGGCGTCGAGGTGGAGGCTTGCCAGCTTCAGCTGGGAGAAGGCGTTCTTCAGCCATCCCTTGGCCGTCAGTTTTTCGAGGGGAAGCGGGGCTTCCCACACCTCCGGATGGAACAGGGTCCCTTTCCCGCTGGATTCCATTTCGAAGCGGAGGTTATCGACGGCGCCGCTGGCGTCGACGCGGAAGAGCATTTCGAGATTTGCGGTGAAATCAAGCCCCCTCAGGAAGGCAAGGTCCGGTGAGAGATCCGCCAGGATCGGCGGATAGAGGTTGGTGAAATGGATCTTGCTTTCGGAGATCTTGCCCGGGTCGGCGTCTTTGTCGGGGCGCGCGTGGATCACGGTCTGGACCCGGCCGGGTTTCCCGTTGAACTGATAGGCGGCCGTCAGGATCAGTTCGGGCGTCGGCGCCACATGGAGCATGGACAGGACGACATTGGGCAGCTCGAGTTCGACGGGCTGGGCGTCGCCGGGCAGGATGAGCCGGCCGTTGGTGGCGTAAAGACGCTTGAAATCGGCGTGCCGGTCGGCGAACGCGAAGAGGTCGTCCAAAAATTCCGGATTGCTGATGGACCCGAGGGTCCATCCGGCCGGTCCCGCGGGCAATTCCGCCGACCGGGCGATGCCGGAGAGGTTGATCCGGGGCCGCGAGAGCCAGATCTCGGTCGGCTCGATCCTGCCGCGGATGAGCTGGCTGAGGGAGAGCCTCAGGGTGATCGAGGGAAGCCGCGCCAGAAGCGTGTCGCCGTTCATGAGGCACCGGGCCTCGGTGATGCCGATGCCGGGCGTCAGGCGCCCTCTGGGCCACGCAAACCGGATGTCTTCATAGGTCACCTGGTACCGGGGCGCCATGGGTCGGAAGGCCTCCTGGATGTGGGGGTCGAGGAATTTCAGGGAGGGCTGCTGGACCCGGATCCAGATGATGGCGAGGACGCCTATGATCAGGAGGGTGACGAGGAATCGATAGAACCACCTGAGCGCTGATTTGAGGTAGATGTTCACGCGTTTTCAACTTTCGATGAGATTCCGAGGGCCTGTTGAGCCTCCGCTCTGCTTTCGTAGATATGGGGGGAGACGTTCCGCCGTTCGAGGGCATCCCCCAGCTTCATTCGGAGAAAGGTGCTGGTCGTGTACCGGGTGACGTGGGTGTAGAAGCGGTCGACCAGTCCTTTGACCATGTAGGTATATTCGTTCAGCACATCGGGCGCAATGGTGAAATTGTCATAATTGACGATGGCGTAGACCTTCTTTCCCAGGGGCCGGACGATCGTTTCCACCATGGACTCGATATTTCTCACCTGATCGCTGTTTGTCACCGAAAAATTTTCAAAATTGATGAAGAGGATGTTTTCGGTCGGGTCGTATGTCATGCGTTCTTCCAGGGAGAGAGTGATCAGGTCCTCCCTGATCCCCATGGGTTCCGGCCGGAAGATGCGCGAATCCATCAGGCGGGGCGGCGACTTCATGAGGGGCGTGAACGCCATGTGGGCGAGGATGTCCCGCTCCAGGTCGATGCCGGGGGCGATCTCGATCAGCGCCATCCCCTCGGGGGTCAGCCGGAAGACGCACCGCTCGGTGACGTACAGGACCGGCTGCCCCTTTCCGACGGCATAGGCGCCGCTGAAGGTGACGTGCTCCACCCGGTCCAGGAACTTCCGGACCCTGCCTTCCTTCAGGATCTCGAGGCCCCCGTCCCGGACGGCGACTTCCAGGCCGCCCGCAGTGAAGGTGCCCACGAACACCACCTGCGCGGCGTTCTGGCTGATGTTGATGAACCCGCCGGCGCCGGCCAGCCTGGCGCCGAACTTGCTTACGTTCAGGTTTCCCTCCCGGTCGGACTGGGCCAGGCCCAGAAAGGCCATGTCGAGGCCGCCCCCGTCGTAAAAATCGAACTGGCCGGGCTGGTCGATGACGGCGTCCGTGTTGACGGCGGCCCCGAAGTTGAGGCCGCCGGCGGGGAGGCCGCCAATGACCCCGGGCTCGGCCGTCAG
This sequence comes from Desulfococcus sp., assembly GCF_041737845.1. GTDB lineage: Bacteria > Desulfobacterota > Desulfobacteria > Desulfobacterales > Desulfococcaceae > Desulfococcus. The sequence continues at coordinate 4,418 of NZ_JBGSQX010000113.1, read as the reverse complement.
GGTGATGAAGTCGAGTATTTTCTCCTCGTTGGCCACGCTGGCGATGCCTTCGGGCATGCCGATCCCCAGGTTGACGACGCTGTTGGCCTGGAGTTCAAAGGCGGCCCGCCGGGCGATGATCTTCCGGTCGCTCATCTCCATGGGGGCGATGGACTTCATGGGCACGCGGATTTCCGCGCTGTAGGCCGGGTTGTAGATCTCCCCGAAGGTCTGACGGTGGTTTTCGGGCCGGGCCACCACGACGCAGTCCACCAGAATGCCGGGGATCTTGACCTGGCGGGCGTTCAGGGTGCCGCGGTCGGCGATGCGCTCCACCTGGACGATGACAAACCCGCCGGAGTTCCGCGCGGCGGTGGCGATGGCCAGGGAGTCCAGGGTCAGGGCCTCCCGCTCCATGGTGATGTTGCCGTCCGTGTCCGCGGTGGTGCCCCGCAGGATGGCCACGTGAATGGGCAGGGTCCTGTAGGCGAGGTATTCCTTCCCGTCAAAGCGGACGAGTTCCACCAGATCCTCGGTGGTCCGGGGGTTGATCCTGCCGCCGCCGTTTCGGGGGTCCACAAAGGTGCCCAGGCCGACCGTGGTGATCGTCCGGGGTTTTCCGGCCGCGATGTCGCGGTACATGTGGGAGATGACGCCCTGGGGGAGATTGTAGGCCTCGATGCGGTCTTCCACGGCCAGCTTCTGGAGTTTGGGGACCAGGCCCCAGTGCCCGCCGATCACGCGCCGGACCAGGCCTTCATGGCCCAGGTGGTTCAGGCCCCGCTCCCCGCCGTCGCCCTGTCCGGCGGCGTAGAGGAGGGTCAGGTTCCGGGGGCGCTGGTTTGCCATGAAATAGTCCTCGATGGCGACGGCAACCTCCTCGGGAAAGCCGATGCCCACGAACCCGCCCGTGGTGACGGTGTCGCCGTCGCGGATCACCTGGACGGCCTCTTCCGCCGATACGATCTTTCCCTTCTTCATCCGGGAAGGCGGAAGGGAGGAAAGCATGGGATGCACGCTGTTCGATACATGTTTCGCCATCTGGGCCTCCTTTCGTGGGATTGATGTTGTCGCCCTTCTGGGGGTTGACCATCGTTTTGGGTGAATAAAATAAAATCAACCCCTTGTCAAAAGGAAAAGTCGAGCGGACCCTGGTCGACGATCCGCCCCCGGTCCAGCATCACCATGGTGTCGGACGACCGGGGCGCCCCCGGGGCCGAGGCCTCCCGCTCCCCTGTGCCGGAGGGCATCCTGTCGCCGGTCAAGAGCCGGTGGGTGATCAGGAGGAGGGTCTTGCCCCGGGCGTGGCGATAGAGGGATGCCATCATCTCCCTTTCGGTGACGGTGTCCAGCCCCTCGGTGGGCTCGTCGAGGATCCAGATGGGGGCGTCGTGGAGCAGTGCCCTCGCCACCGAGAGCCGTCGCGCCTGGCCTCCGGAAAGCTCCCGGCCGCCCTCGCCGATCCAGGTGTCCAGGCCCTCGGGCAGGCTCTCCACGACGTCGAGGAGCCGTGCGGCCGCGAGGGCGCCTTTCATGTCGGCCTCGGAAGCGTTCCCGCAGGCGACCCGGAGGTTGTCCCGGACACTGGCGTTGAACAGGTGGGCCTGCTGGGACACGACCGAAATCATCCGCCGGAGATCCGCCTCGCTGAAGGAGCGGATATCCCGGCCGCCGATGAGGATCCGGCCCTCCGTGGGGTCCCAGAAGCGGACGAGGAGGTTGACGAGGGTGGTCTTCCCGGCCCCGGTGTGGCCCAGAACGACAACGCGCCGGCCCTCCGGAATATGAAGGGAGACCCCGTCCAGGGCAGGCGGGGCGTCGACCGCGTACCGGAACCCGACCGTCTCGAAGGTGAGATCGAAGGCGCTTGGCGGCCCGGCCGAAACCGCCGGGAAGACCGTGGCGGGCTTGACCCGGACGATCTCCGAGAGACGGGCCGCCGCCTCCCGGGTGCGTCCCAGGAACTGGTAGGCGGCCGGCAGAGGCATGACCCCCTCGAAGGCGGCCAGGACCGCCATGGCCACGAGGGCCAGGCCGGCCCCGCCCATCTCCTTCCGGAAGACCCCTTCGGCCCCCAGCCAGAGCACGACCCCCACGGTGAGCCCGGAGAGGAGGGTCGTAAGGGCGGTGGACAGCCCCCGGATACGGCTCATGCGCCGCTGATCCTCCATCAGCCCGCGGTTTTCCTCCCGGACCGCCTCCAGGTAACGCTCCGACGCACCGAAGACGATCAGCTCGGGGGCGCCCTGGAGCCCGTCGACGATCCGGGTCCGCAGCCGGGAGGTGCGGAGGGCGATCCCCTGCCCGACGGCGCCGCCCAGTTTCCCCGACATGACGGGCAGAACGAAGCCGGCGGCGAGAATCCCCGCGGCGGCGGCCAGGGCGATCCCGGCGTCAAAGGAGAAGAGAAACGCAGGCAGCATGACGGCCAGGATCAGGGCGACGATGGTCGGCTGGATCACCCTCAGGTAGAGGTTGTCCAGGGCGTCGATGTCGGACACGGCGCGGGTAAGCAGGTCGCCGCTGCGGAAGCCCCCGAGGGGGCCGGGCCCCAGGGGCTCGATCCGGGTGTAGAACCAGACCCTCAGGGTTTCGAGGATGCGGAAGGTGGCGTCGTGGGAGACGATGCGGTCGCCGTAGCGTGCGAGGGTCCGGACAAAGGCGAAGAGGCGCACGCCGATGCTGGGATAGAAGAAATTGAAGAGATGGGCGGTCTCGGAGGAGAGGCCGGCAATGGCCGCGGCGGAGATGAACCACCCCGACAGGGCCATGAGGCCGACCCCGGCCGCGACGGTGGCGAGGCCGAGGAGGGTCCCCAGCGCCATCCACCCCCACTGGGGCCGGAAGCGGCCGACGAAGGGCGCGAGATCCCGGTAAAGGCTACCCATGGTCCACCGCCCCCCGGTTTTCCCGGACAAACCGGTCAAAGGCCCCGCCCAGAGCCGCCAGTTCGGAAAAGGTGCCCGCCTCGACGATGCGGCCCTCCGCCATGACCAGGATCCGGTCGGCTTCCTTGAGCGTGGCGAGGCGGTGGGTCGCCATCAGCAGGGTTCGCCCCGCGGTCAGCAGGCCGATGGCGGCCATGACCATCCGCTCGTTGTCGGGGTCGAGGCCGGCGGTGGGCTCGTCCAGGAGCACGAGGGGCGCATCCTTCAGGAAGGCCCGGGCCAGGGCGATTCGCTGGACCTGGCCCCGGGAGAGTGCCCCGCCCCGCTCCCCGACGGGCGTGTCGAGCCCCGCGGGCATGCGGTCGGTGAATTCGAGGACCCGGGCAGACCGGGCCGCATCCAGGATTTCGTCGTCGGAGGCGTTGGGCCGGCCCATGCGGATATTCTCCCGGACCGTCCCGTAAAACAGGACGGGGTGCTGGCCGATCCAGGCAATACGGCGGTGCCAGCTCTTGGGGGAGATCCCGCCGAGGGGCCGGCCGTTGACCCGGATGCCGCCCCGGTCGGGGGCCAGCAGCCCCAGCAGGAGGTGGAGGAGGGTAGTCTTCCCCGCTCCGCTTTCGCCCACCAGGGCGGTTTTTTCACCGGGGGCGAGGACGAGGTCGACCCCGGCCAGGGCCGCGCGCCGGCCGCCGTCATAGGCCAGGTGGAGGTCCCTGCATTCGATGCGGATGGGGAGGTCGGGCCGGCCGTCCATCTCGCCGGACCCCGGGTGGGGCAGGGGGTGTTCGAGGGCCTCGAGGATGGCCCTGGATGCGCCGACGGCTTCCGCCCGGGCGTGGTAGTGGGTCCCCAGCTCCCGGAGGGGGAGGTAGAAATCCGGCGCAAGCAGCAGGATGAAGAGGCCGCCCGCCAGGGTCAGGGGCTCTCCGTAGGTGCCGAAATCGACGTAGCCTAGGTAGCGCATGCCCAGGAAGACGGCCGCGAGGGCAATGGACAAGGCGCTGAAGAACTCGAGGACGGCCGACGAGATGAAGGCGATGCGGAGGACCGCCATGGTTCGGCGCCGGAATTCACCGGAGACCCGCGCGATGTTCTGTTTTTCGTCCCGGCTCCGGTTGAAGAGCTTGAGGGTCGAAAGCCCCTGGAGGATGTCGAGAAAATGGGCGCTCATGCGGGCCAGGGCCTGGAAATGGCGCTGGCTCATGCTCTCGGCCCCCATGCCCACCAGGACCATGAACATGGGGATCATGGGCGCCGACAGCATGAGAAGGCCCCCCGCGGCCCAGCTCACGGGAAAGACAAAGGCCAGGATGGTGAGGGGAACCACCACGGCCAGGGCCATCTGGGGCAGGTAATGGGCGAAAAAATTGTGGAGGGCCTCCACCTGCTCCATGGCGACGGAGGCCAGGGCCCCGGTCCGCCCGCCGTCCATGAGGGCCGTGCCGGATCCGATGAGGCGGTTCATGATCGACATCCGCACCGCTTCCCGGACTGCGGCCCCGGCGCGGAAGCCCGCCCCTTCCCGCATCCATCCCAGGGCGGCCCGGG
>NZ_JBGSQX010000176.1:0-8804 GCF_041737845.1 Desulfococcus sp. | reverse complement strand
TGGCGTGGCACAGCGCCGGCACCTACCGCCAAGGCGACGGCCGCGGCGGCGCGGGGTCCGGCAACCAGCGCCTGGCGCCCCTCAGCAGTTGGCCCGACAACGTGAACCTCGACAAGGCGCGCCGTCTGCTCTGGCCGATCAAGCAGAAATACGGAAGGAAGATCTCCTGGGCCGACCTGATGGTCCTTGCCGGCAACTGCGCCATCGAGTCGATGGGATTGGAGACCTTCGGTTTCGGCGGCGGACGCGAAGACGTCTGGGAGCCCGAGGAGGACATTTACTGGGGGTCCGAAGAGGAATGGCTGGCCACGAGCGACAAGCCCAAGAGCCGTTACACCGGCGACCGGGACCTGGAAAATCCCCTGGCAGCCGTGCAGATGGGCCTGATCTACGTGAACCCGGAAGGCCCGGACGGCAACCCGGATCCGGTCGCCTCCGGCCGCGACGTTCGCGAGACCTTCGCCCGCATGGCCATGAACGACGAAGAGACCGTGGCGCTGGTCGCCGGCGGCCACACCTTCGGCAAGTGCCATGGCGCCGGTCCTGCGACCCATGTGGGTCCCGAGCCTGAAGCCGCCCCCATCGAAGAACAGGGACTCGGCTGGAAGAGCAGCTTCGGCAGCGGCAAAGGCGGCGATACCATCAGCAGCGGCATCGAGGGCGCCTGGAAGCCGAACCCGACGAAATGGGACATGGGCTACCTGAAGGTCCTGTTCAAGTATGAGTGGGAACTGGTCAAGAGCCCCGCCGGTGCAAATCAGTGGCTGGCCAAAAACGTGGACGAAGAAGACATGGTGGTGGACGCCCACGACCCGTCCAAGAGGCACCGGCCGATGATGACCACGGCCGATCTCTCCCTCCGCTTCGACCCGATCTACGAGCCCATCTCCCGGCGCTATCTGGAAAACCCCGAGGAGTTCGCCGACGCCTTCGCCCGCGCCTGGTTCAAGCTCACCCACCGCGACATGGGCCCCCGCTCCCGCTACCTCGGTCCGGAGGTCCCGGGTGAGGAACTCATCTGGCAGGACCCCATGCCCGCCGTCGATCACAAGCTGATCGATGCACAGGACATCGCCTCCCTCAAGGGCGTGATCCTGGGTTCCGGCCTGTCCGTGTCGGAGCTGGTGTCGACCGCCTGGGCGTCGGCATCCACCTTCCGCGGCTCCGACAAGCGCGGCGGGGCGAACGGCGCACGAATTCGCCTCGCGCCGCAGAAGGATTGGGAAGTCAACCAGCCCGCCCGATTGGCGAAGGTGCTCAAGACCCTGGAGGGCATCCAGAACGAGTTCAACAGTGCGGCCTCCGGCGGGAAGAAGGTGTCGCTCGCCGACCTGATTGTCCTGGGTGGATGCGCGGCTGTCGAGCAAGCGGCGAAGAATGCCGGTCACAATGTGACCGTTCCCTTCACGCCGGGACGCACGGATGCCTCGCAGGAGCAGACCGACGCGGTGTCATTCGCCGTACTCAAACCGGCCGCAGACGGGTTCCGCAACTACCAAAAAACCAAATACGCCGTATCGGCCGAGGAACTGCTGGTGGATCGGGCGCAACTGCTGACGCTGACTGGCCCGGAAATGACGGTCCTCATCGGCGGCATGCGTGTCCTGAATGCCAACTTCGGGCAATCCCGCCACGGCGTCTTCACCCAGCGGCCCGAGACGCTCACCAACGACTTCTTCGTGAACCTGCTCGACATGGGGACGATCTGGAAACCAACTGCTGAAGACCAGGACGTTTTCGAAGGCCGGGATCGGGCCACGGGCGAGTTGAAGTGGACCGGCACCCGTGTCGACCTCATCTTCGGTTCGAACTCCCAGCTCCGGGCCGTCGCGGAAGTCTATGGCTGCGAAGATTCCCGGGAGAAATTCGTCCGCGATTTTGTTGCGGCGTGGGACAAGGTCATGAACCTGGACCGTTTCGACCTCGCCTGATCGCAGCATCAACGGCATCGTCCTTCCTTCCATCCGTCACCCGCGGAGGAAATCACTCGCGGGGCCCTGTACCGGGCCCCGCGATGCCCGCATCCCGTGCCGGGACCCCGCAGCCATCCCGCTCACCGTTACGCAAGGCCAGGGTCGAAGAGTTGAAGCTTACCGAGGAATCGAAACTTTCAATCGTCGCCGTGATTTTTATTGATCATTTCGATGATTTCGGGTATTGACTTTATGAGCATAAATTACATAACAGAAAGGAGGCAACCATGGGTGAAGAGATGGAGGTCGGCTGTGCCAGACCCACCGGAGGACCGGTCGGAGAGGCTGTCGATGAAACCGCCCCAAAGGAAACCACACCGATCAAGGAGGCCGCACCAATGATCAAAGTCGGCAAGAAGGCACCGGATTTTGTCGCCCCGGCCTATCACCAGGGCAAGTTCGTTTCCGTGAGACTTTCGGAATACCTGGGCAAATGGGTGCTCCTGTGTTTCTACCCCGGGGATTTCACTTTCGTCTGAGCCACGGAGATTTCGGCAGTTGCCGAAAAATACAATGAACTTCAGAAACTCGGCGTGGAGGTCCTTTCCATGAGCATCGACAGCGTCTTCGTCCACAAGATGTGGGACGATAATGAACTCTCGAAGATGGCGAAGGGCGGCGTGCCGTTTCCGATGCTCTCGGATGCCGGCGGAAGAGTGGGAAAGGTGTTCGGCGTCTTTGACGAGGAGGCCGGCGTGGAAACCCGGGGCAGGTTCATCATCGACCCGGAAGGGGTGGTCCAGGGCTACGAGGTGCTCACGCCGCCGGTGGGGCGGAACTTCAGTGAAAGCATCCGCCAGCTCCAGGCCTTCCAATTGGTTCGGGAGAGCAAGGGGAGGGAAGCGACGCCGGCGGGGTGGCGCCCCGGAAAAATCACCCTGAAGCCGGGTCCGGACCTTGTCGGAAAGGTGTGGGAGGTATGGAAGACCGACATGGCCTTCGATTGATATCCCCGCCATTGCTGGTTTCTGAACGACCGTTCCGGCATCCTTCGAAACGGTCGTTCCTGCTGCCGGCCCGTCCGTTCAGTTGTTTGCCATGTGGCCATAGGCCTTCGCCGGGACGACCTCGAAGCCGTCTTTCCCCGGCGCTTTCCAGTAAAACTTCAGGGCCGCGGTGCCCTTCCGCTGAAAATACTTGACCATGAGCGGGTGCCAGCCGGGTTTTTCAACGGTAACCCCGCCGATGTCAGAGAGCCGGTCGGAATGGACGCCCGGATCACTCACCACCTTCTGGCCGTCAATTTTCACCTCCACGCCGTCGTTGGACAATGCCTGGAATTCATATCGCCCCGGTTTTTCGAGGAGGATGTACCCCTTCATCTGAACCCCCACGCCCAGGTTCCTGCCGCTGCCGAAGACCTCATCCTGCCCGAACTGGTGATCGATCACCGGAATGGGCTCGCCCGGCCGCCCTTTTTCGAGGAGGGCGGCATCTCCGTCCGGGAGCTCATGGACACTCCGATATTTGCCGTAGAAATAGAGGACGCGAAGCCCCGGCGAGAGGCCTTCGGGATCAGGTCCGCCGGGCGGATTCCCGTGGACGCCCGCGCATCCGCCCAGGTGCGCGACAAGAATCAATATCAAGAGCGCATAACCAAACGGTCTGCGGTAAAAAAAAATCCGACTACTTCCAGCTTTTTCCGGCATCGCGTGCTCCGATCTGTTTTTCATGGGTTTCAACCGCCTGTGTGAAGTGAGTCAACATGAACTGATTCAACACAGGTGTTCATTTTATGGGATTTCAGGATCTGCGTCAATGGATCGACCGATCCTTTCGTCTGCCCACGGGACAACCCCCGAAAGTTGAAAATATACCTTGCACGGTCATCAGTTGCGATTTTCCTTAACCCCCTCTGCCGCCGGGAGGGAATTCTCTCTGCGCCGCTGAATGTCGGTTGTGCCCGTTAAAAAAAACCCTGCCGGAATGACAGGCCGGCGGAACAAATTTTCCGATATCAGCGTCAACCATTGTCAGGTGGGCGGAATTCGCAGGCCCAATGCCGTCATACGGATCCTGATGATCCGTCCATTCCCGGAATCTGCCCCATCGCGCTGATTGCGCCGGCATTCACCACTCTGATGATGTTTTTGTTGAAGGGCGAATCGATTGTGTACCTGCCTTTTTTGATCCTATCGTTGGTTTGAAGCCATGCGGATCATCATGAATTCATGGAAAGGAGGGGAGATGAACGAGGAAAGAACCAGACGAAAAAATCTGATGCGGGATTTTCTCGACGATATCCGGCTCTCGCGAAGGTCTTTCGTAAAGGCATCGGCCGTCGCGGGCGTGTCCGTGGCCGCGGGTACCGGACTTTCGATGGAATTGAAAGCGCTGGCCAGAACCACCGACGCACCCTCAGAAGGCCAGGGGAAGTGGATGCCCTCCACCTGTCAGGGGTGCACATCATGGTGCTCCAAGCAGGTCTACGTCATCGACGGCCGGGCCGTCAAAGTCCGGGGAAACCCCCGATCGAAGGTCAACATGGGCGCCGGCTGCCCCCGGCCCCACCTGGCCATCCAGCAGGTTTACGACCCCGACCGCATCAAGACCCCCATGAAACGAACCAACCCCAGAAAAGGCAGAACCGAGGACCCGGGGTTCGTGCCGATTTCGTGGGACGAGGCCCTGAATACCCTTGCAGACAAGATCATGGAACTGCGCAGCAACGGTGAAACCCACAAATACATGCTCATGCGCGGCCGCTATACCTACATGCGCGATATCCTCTACGACCGAATGACCAAGATCATCGGTTCGCCCAACAACATCTCCCACAGCGCCATCTGCGCCGAAGCCGAAAAGTTCGGGCCGTATTACACGGAGGGATTGTGGGATTATCGCCAATACGATGTTGAAAACGCCCGCTATATTCTGATCTGGGGCGCCGATCCCCTGGCGGCCAACCGCCAGGTGTCCTATTACTCAAAGGCATGGGGAACGGTCATTGACCGGGCCCAGATCGCCGTTGTCGAACCGAGGCTGTCTGCAACGGGCGCCAAGTCCGATGTCTGGCTGCCCATCGAGCCCGGGCACGACGGGGCGCTGGCGGCGGCCGTCTCCCATGTTATTCTCACCGAAGGTCTCTGGTACCGGGAATTCGTCGGCGATTTCAAGGACGGCCTCAATCGGTTTCAGACCGGCAAAGTGGTTTTGGAGGAAGATTTCGAGGAAAAATTCACCTACGGTTTGGTCAAATGGTGGAATCTGGAACTCCAGGACAAGACGCCGGAATGGGCCGCGTCGAAAACCGGGCTGCCGGCCGAACAGATCCGGCAGGTGGCCGTCGACTTCGGCAAAGCGGCGCCCCACGCGATTTCATGGGTGGGCGGCGGGCCGGTGATGCAGGTGCGCGGCGCATACGCCAGCATGATCTGTCATGCCCTGAACGGCCTGGTGGGCTCCGTGGACAACGAGGGGGGCACCCTTGGGCCCAACAAGGTGTATACTGAGGATTTTCCCGAGCCTGACGAGTTTTTCGACGATATCGCCAAAGCCGGCAAGAAGTATGAAAAGATCGATCATCGGGGCCGTCTTGAATTCCCATCCCTGAACGAAGGCAAATCCGGCGGCGGCGTCGTGACCAACAACGCCGCGGACGGCATTCTCAATGAAGACCCTTACGACATCAAGGTGGCGGTCGCTTACATGAACAACTTCGCCTTCTCCTGCGGACAGCCGGAGCGGTGGGAGCGCGCCCTCGCCAAGATCCCCTTCCTCGTGCACATCACGACCAATGCATCCGAGTTCTCCTGGTTTTCGGACATGCTTCTGCCCTGCACCCACCACCTGTTCGAGAAATGGGGCTACATCAAGGTCCACGGCAACGGTTATCGCCACGTCTCCCTCATGCAGCCCATCATCAAGCGGATCGGCGACTACAGGAGCGATGAAACCGAAATCCCCTGGCTCCTCGCGGAAAAACTTGCCGAAAAGGGATTTGAGAACCTCCTTCGTCATTACAAGCAATACAAGGACCCGGAAACCGGAAAAGAGCCGGTCAACCCGGAGGAGTTCTCCCTTTATGCCCTCAAGTATGCCACCCGCAAGGTCTGGGATCCCGCCCTTCACGAAGGGGGGGACAAGTTCAGCGGCTGGGAGGAATTTCTCAAGATCGGTGTTTCCAATTCCGATCCCTACCCGTTCCGTAAACGCTGGGGCAAGATGAAAACCAAAACCGGGATGTTCGAATTCTACAGCGAAACCCTGAAGGAGGCCCTGGAAAAGCATGCGGAAAAACACGGCGTCAGCGTTGATCGCGTCATGGAGGCGTGCAATTACCTGGCGCGCGGCGACTTGGCGTTTGTGCCCCACTATGAGGCGCCCTATACGAGCGGGGATCCGGCCGACTACCCCCTGCTGTTCGTCGATCATAAGTCCCGCCTGAACCGGGAGGGGCGTTCGGCCAACTGCTCCTGGTACTACGAGTTCAAAGACCTGGACCCCGGCGATGAGATCTGGGATGACGTGGCCAAGCTCAATCCGGTGGACGGAAAAAAATTCGGGATCGCCAGCGGAGATCGCATTCGCCTCGCATCCCCCACCGGCAGCATCGAGTGCACGGCAAAGCTGTGGGAGGGGGTTCGCCCCGGAACGGTGGCCAAGTGCTACGGCCAGGGTCATTGGGCCTACGGACGACTGGCGGCCAAGGTGTTCGGAAAGGTCCCCCGGGGCGGCAACAACAACGATCTCATCCCCGCCGTCTATGAACGTCTGAGCGGCAGCACCGTCCGGCATGCCGGCACCCGAGTCAAAATCGAAAAGCTTTAGGAGGTCATCCAATGCCCAGATATGCCATGGTTATCGACCTGCAGCGTTGCGTCGGGTGCGGTGCATGCAGCATCGCCTGCCGCAGTGAAAACAATGTCCCGGACGGGATCTACTGGTCGAACAAGATCACCGAAACCTCCGGCACCTTTCCCAACGTTCGCTACCACTATATCCCGACCCTTTGCAACCATTGTGAAAATGCGCCATGTGTGCGGGGCTGTCCCACACGGGCCATGCACAAACTGGACAACGGCCTCACCATGCACGACCCCGATAAGTGCATCGGGTGCAAATATTGTGAGTTCAACTGCCCCTATGGGGTCATCTATTTCAACTGGCGCAAGCCGCACCCCTTCTGGCGGGATGAAACCGCCCTGATACAGGGAGGGACATCCTCTCCCGCGGAAGAGAACAGGAAGGCGGGCGGTACGGTCATTCCCTACTACAATCCCGAGCGCGATGACACGCTCCCGGGGATCCGCCCCAAGGGCGTGGTGGAAAAGTGCACCTTCTGCGACCACCGCCTCAAACGAAACCTGCTGCCCAGGTGCGTGGAGGCCTGTCCCGCGGACGCCCGGATATTCGGAGACGTTTCCGACCCTAACAGTGAAGTGAGCCGTCTCCTGGGCAAATTCCGTCCCTTCCGCCTCCGCGAACAGCTCGGGACCAATCCTCACGTGTTTTATATCCGAGATTTCAATCCGGCACATTACCAGCCGACAAAAGGAGGTGTGTCATGACCCTTTCCAGAGGTGCATACGTGACCTGGCTGGGACTGATCGGCGCGGCCATCGCAGCGGGGCTCTATGCCGCGTTTCGCCTCCTGACGGAAGGCCACTATCTTTTCAATGCCAACGACGTGCTCATGTGGTCGCTCCCGCTGGGGGTTTACATCTACCTCGCCCTGACCAGCACCGGGCTGACCCTGCTGGCCTCGCTGCCGCTGGTGTTCGGGGTCAAGAAATTCGAGCCCCTGGCCAAACGACTGGTATTTCTGGCCATCGCCACCCTGATCGGGGGCTTTGCCGCCATCGGCCTCGAGCTGGGGGATATTTTTCACATGTATTACATCCTGCTTTCGCCCAACCTGAGTTCTCCTATCTGGTGGATGGGGTTTATCTACAGCGTGGAACTCGCGCTGCTGGTCGTCAAGTTCTGGCGGCTTCATGTCGGGGACTGGCACAGCCCGCTGAGCAAAGCACTGGGCAACGTGTCGTTTTTGGCCGCCATCGTGGCGCCGCTCATGATCGGCTCCGTGTTCGGCCTCACCGAATCCCGGGTGACCTATTTTGGCCCGGTGATGTCCATCTACTGTCTGATGATGGCCATCCTGAGCGGCACGGCCCTTTGTCTGTTCTATAACCTCGTGGTGGTAAGCATCAGCGGCGGCAGGCTCTCCGAAACCATGCAGGCCATCCATGACGATATCACGCGTATTTTCACCTATTCTCTCAGCATCGTCATCGTTTTTACCCTCGTCAAGATGGCCATCGAATCGGCCACCATCGTTCCGGACTTCCTGAACTACCGGCAGTATGCCCAGATCTTCGGCGGCATCGGAAAACTCAATACGGAGGTGGTGCTGGGCCTTTTCCTGCCGTTCCTGCTGATGGTCGTCCCGTCCGTTCGAACCCTCCGCGGCGTCCGGCTGATCGCCTCCGGTCTCGTGCTGGCGGGCACGCTGGCCATGCACATGGAGATTCTGCTTGCCGGCCAGAGCCGGCCCATCGGCCCCAAGGCCGAGCAGTTTCCCGAGTACATCCACTATGTCCCCAGTTCGTATGAATGGCTGGTGATGCTGCTGGCCGTCGCGATCGCCCTGCTGCTCTATACCCTGGGCGAGCGCTACCTGCACCTGGACGCGGCCGCCTAGAATTGAACCGCGGAGGAAGCGCATCGCCCGCGGGCCTGCAAATCCTGTGTAGAGCGTTTCTTTATATTACCTGAAAAACGCCAAAAATTGTCGCGATCGGCTACCCTGTGGAACGATGGCTGGGGACGTGAGCATGAGAAAAGATCTTTCCATCAGACAGCAGGAACCGCCCGATGCCTCCAATCCTC
>NZ_JBGSQX010000167.1:0-41628 GCF_041737845.1 Desulfococcus sp. | reverse complement strand
GGTTACCGCGACGACCATCTCCCGCGAGCAGCACCGGCTGGCCTCGGAGCGGGTCGCCCGGGCGGGCCTGGCGGACCGGGTCACCATCCTCTTCCAGGATTACCGGGACCTTGCCGGGAGTTACGACAAGCTCGTCTCCATCGAGATGATCGAGGCCGTGGGGCACCATTTCTACGACGATTTCTTCCGGGTGTGCGAACGCCGCCTGAAGCCCGACGGGGCCATGGTGCTGCAGGCCATCACCATCCGGGACGACCGGTACCGTGCCCAGCTCGATCGGCCCGATTTCATCAAGCGCCACATCTTCCCGGGCGCATGCCTGCCCTCCATTGCCGCCATCTCGGATTCGGTGGCCCGGGTCACCGACCTCAAAGTGGTCCACCTGGAGGACATCACGCCCCACTATGCACGGACGCTGCAACTATGGCGGGAGCGCTTTTTCGCCAACCTGGACCGGGTTCGCGAGCTGGGCTACCCGGAGAAATTCATCCGCATGTGGGAGTTCTACCTGTGCTACTGCGAGGGGAGCTTTCTCGAACGGTACATCGGGGACGTTCAGATGATCCTGACCCGGCCCCTGAACCGCATGGCGCCGATTCTGCCCTCCCTGTAGCCATTTAACAGATGATGGATTCGCAAAAAGTCGATTTTCAGACGGTTTTGTAAAAAGGTCGAGATCAAGGCCTGCGAATCCCGAGGAATGAGCATACTTATGGTACGCCGCAGTGACGAGGGATACGCGTAACGCAGATTTCGGCTTTTTTGCGAAACCGTCAATAGATATATCGCCGGGGTGTATTCCCTCGCCGGACGATACGAACTCGCAGCACTTTCGCGGAAACGCCCTGTTTCGGTTTGGCTCAAACAGGCGTATCCTCCGGCGAGGGAATACACCCCGGCTCATTGGGTAGGCGGAGCATCCAAAAAGGGGCGGGTTTCGTTCCTCGAAGGACGCGACGCCTGTTCGAGCAATGAGGAATCTCTTATGTAGCCTGGCGGCCGCGAGTTCGTGGCGTTCTTCGAGGAACGAAACCCGTCCCGCCAGCCGAAGTTTATGCGATCTTTTGTTTTTTCGGCGGCCGGGGAAAGAAGGCGCTGGTGGTGCGGATGTATTCCGCATACCCCTCCCGATGCGTTTTGAGGGTGCTTTCCAGGAGGGTCACGCCCGAAACCTTGAGCAGGAGAAAGGTGATCAGGGCAGGTCCGATGACGGTGATGGCTCCAAGGGGAGTCGACAGCGCGATGAGGAAGATGCCCCACCAGATGAGGGTTTCACCGAAATAGTTGGGGTGCCGGGTCCAGGCCCAAAGACCGTATCGCATCACCTTGCCGCGGTTTTCGGGATGGGACAGGAAATGTTTCAACTGGAGATCCCCGAGGGTCTCGAAGATGAAGCCGATCGTCCAGAGGACCGTCCCTGCGATATCCGTCCAGAACAGGCGTTCCGCCCCGGGGATGGTCTGGGCGTGGACGAGGGGATAGGCGATCACCAGGAGAAGGGCGCCTTGGAGCAGGAAGATGTTCCAGAGGCTGGTGAGCCAGAACCGTTCTCCCCCCCGGCGGCGGAAGGCCCGGTATCGGGGGTCCTCGCCCTTGCCCCGGCTCCGGAGAAAGATGTGGATCGAAAGGCGGATCCCCCAGCAGGTGGTCAGCACCGTCATCAGCACCTTGCGGCCGATCCAGCCGTCGCCGACAACGGCCGAAAGCCATGCCACGAGAACAAACCCCAGTCCCCAGAAGACGTCGATGATGCTCGCGTTCCCTAAGGCGACGCTGACGACCCAGGCGGAGACAAATAATATCGCGACCCCGCTCAGATTAATCCCCAATACGCTCAGCAGTGCACTCCATTCCATTGCCATTCTCCTCGTTTTTGGATAGCGCTCCATTCCCTATCCGCCGTCCCGGCGCTGCTATGCTCATATCAAGCCCAGAAGGCCCGCCCGGAGCTTATCGGATAGCGGCGTTTTCCCGATCCAGATCGAAAAAAGTGCGGCAGAGAACTCGGCCCCCTCGACGGTTCCCTTCTCCTCGCCGTTGAGGGAGAGGGTGGTGCCGACGGCCGGGTCGTAGGCGAGGGTGTAGCGGTCGCCGGGCGAAACATTCTCATAGAGGCGATTGAACCGTTCGATCTCGGGCCCGAGCCTCTCGAAGGCCGTTTCGGAGGTATTTTTTCGGATCCAGACCCGGGTCGATTCGGCAAAATCCTCCTTTTTGATGGCGTGGAGGTATTCCAGCTCCAGCCGACGGGGCACGTCGGTGAGGGCCAGGTCAGCCGGAATCCCTTTCGGCAGGTAAAACGCGGCCACGGAGAGCTTGAAGATGCCCAGGTAGGTGATGACGCCCGCACCCTTGAGGGAGACCGGTTTTCCGTTAACCTCTCGGACGGCGCCGAACCCCACGCCCTCCAGGGTCACATTGGCGGCGGCGTCGACCCGGAGCGCCAATACCATCAGGACAGCGGCAAGTATAGCAGTGATTTTCATAACATTCCTCCCGACTTTCGGCGGCGTGAGACTGTCTCCGTTTCTGTCGTAATCGATCATTCAATGAATTACTAAGATAAGTATCGGGGAGAGGCGTGCAATCAGGGCAGGGTGGGGAGGAGATGAGGGGATTATCCCCTTGAAGACAGCGGCCCGTCCCCGAAGGTCGCGGACGGGCCGTTCCATTGAGATGGTGCAATACCGGCTACTGGGCGTCGCCGATGCCGACCTCCGCGAAGGTCTTGATCTCCGCAAGGATGCGGGTGGCGGCATCGATCAGCTCCATGGCCAGGGCCGCGCCGGTGCCCTCCCCCAGGCGGAATTCCAGGTGGAGGAGGGGACGGAGGCCCAGGTGGTCGAGCATGTAGCGGTGACCGGCCTCCACGCTGTTGTGGCTGGCGAAGAGGTAGGGCCGGGCCGCCGGCGCGAGTTCGCAGGCGATGAGGGCGCCGGCCGTGGCGATGAGGCCGTCGCAGACCGCCGGGATCCCGTGGGCCGCAGCCCCGATGACCAGGCCGGCCAGGCCGCCGATCTCGAGCCCCCCGACCTTTTCGAGGACGCCCAGGGGATCCTTCGGGTCCGGCCGGTGCAGGGCGAGCCCTTTTTCGATGGCCGCGATCTTTTTCCGGAGGCCGTCATCGTCGATCCCGGTTCCCCGCCCGGTCAGCTCCGGGACGGGAATGCCCGAGTAGGCGGCGATGATGGCCGTGGAGGGCGTGGTGTTGCCGATCCCCATGTCCCCCGTGCCGATCAGGTGGACCGGCCCTTCGGCCGTCAGCTCGTCGACGATTTCGATGCCGGCCTCGATGCTCCGGACGGCCTCGTCCCGGGTCATGGCCGGTTCCACGGCGAAATTGCCGGTGCCCTTGCGGACTTTTTTGTGGTAGATGGGCAGGTCCGGCGCAAAATCCCAGTTGACCCCAAGGTCCGCCACCCGGACCTCCGCCCCGGCATGGCGGGCCAGCACGCTCACGGACGCGCCGCCGCCAACGAAATTGTAAACCATCTGCGGCGTCACCTCCTGGGGAAAGAGGCTCACGCCCTCGGCGCAGATCCCGTGATCCCCGGCGCAGGTGATCACGATCTTTTTTTCGAGACGAACGTCGATTTTTCCGAAAATGCCGGCCAGGCGGGCGCCCACATCCTCCAGGATGCCCAGGCTCCCCGCAGGGCGCGCCTGGTTCCGGAGCCGGTCCTTCGCGGCTTCGTATGCGGCGGCGTCCGGCGCCTGGATGCGTTGAATGGTTTTTTCGAGAAGTCCCATGCGGTTTCCTCCATCTGTTTCGGGTGTTATCGGCAGCACCACCGCATGCGGCACGCACATGGGTGGGCTTTGGGTCGTTGTCGGGTTGCGGTGCGATCGCTAGAGCGGGACCGAGATCTTATCCCCCTTGATCTCCTTTTCAAACAGGGAAAGCCCGCGTTCCATGGCACAGAAATTCCCGCACATGGTGCAGGTCTTTTCATTTTCCGGGCTCCGGCTTTTCCGGATCTCCAGGGCCCGGTCCGGAAACATCAGGAGGCGGAGCTGGTCTTCCCACCGGGTGTCCCGACGGGCCAGGGAGACCTGCTTCTCCCGATTCCGGCGTTCGGGATATTTGGCGACGTCGCCGATGTGGACGGCCAGGCGGGTGACCCGGACCCCCTCCCGGACGTCCGCCTCGTTGGGCAGGGCCAGGTGCTCGGCCGGCGTGATGTAGCAGATGAGGTCGGCCCCGTGGCGGGCGGCGCTGGCCGCGCCGATGGCCGCGGTGATGTGGTCGTATCCGGCGCCGCAGTCCGCGGGCAGGGGACCCAGAACATAGTAGGGCGCGTTGCCGCTCATTCGTTTTTCCAGCATGATGTTGCCCGCGATCTCGTCCAGGGGGACGTGCCCCGGCCCTTCGACCATCATCTGGCAGCCCATCTCCCGGCCCAGCTCGGCCAGCTCGCAGTTGATGATCATCTCGGCCATCTGTGCCCGGTCGTGGCTGTCATGGATGGCGCCGGCCCGGATGCCGTTGCCCAGGGAAAGGACGGCGTCGTATTTCTTCATGAGGGCGCAGACCCGGTCGAACTGCTCGTAAAGCGGGTTTTCTTTTTTGTTGTATTCCATCCATGAAACCATGAAGGTCCCGCCCTTTGAAACCAGGCCGCCGTATCGGAAGCCCTGCTTCCTGAGGCGCTCGATGCTGAACTGGTTGATGCCGCAGTGGATGGCCATGAAGGAGATGCCGTCGGAAAGCTGGCGCTCGATGAGTTCGAAGAGGTATTCCGGGTCCAGCCTGTTGGGGTTTTTGTATTTCCGGGCCGCCTCGCAGAAGGCCTGATAGAGGGGGACGTTGCCCACGGGCAGATCGCAGTTGGCCAGGACGGCCTGCCGCACCTTGTCCAGGTCGCCGCCGGCCGACAGCTCCATGAGGGTGTCGGCGCCCTCTTCCTGGATCGCCCGGGCCTTCCGGACCTCCAGCTCAATGTCATAGATATCCGACGACGTCCCGATGGAGCCGTTCACCTTGGTCCGCAGGCCAGAGCCGATCCCCACCACCCGCTGGTGTTTCCGGTTGGGGTGGCTTGCGATGACGACCTCGCCCAGGGCGACCTTCCGCCGGATCGCCTCCGGTTCGAAATTTTCATTGCGCGCGACGGTTTCCATCTGTGGCGTCACGATCCCTTCCCGGGCCAGTTCAATCTGTGTTTTCATCCCTATTCTCCCATCGTTCAGGGGGTTCCAAAAAAAAACCGTGTTACAGGGAAACACCCCTGTAACACGGTTTTGCGGACGATACCGTGTCGTTGTTGGCGGCAGGTCTTCTGACTTGCGGATCTACGGCTTTCAGATAAGAACTTTGGACGGCGTTATCGCTTGTCGACGCATGACCATACGCCTTCCTCGCTCTGCCTTGCCAAAATCCTTATCTGAAAGCCTATACCCTTGGCCGCGCCTTCCCGTTCCTTTCGGATCAGTGGCGTTTTGCGGCCTCGGTCCCCGCGCACAGCGCTGGCCCAGCGTCACGGCATTTTACCGTGTTCCCTATTCTCCCTCGAAAGAGGGCACCGGCAACAAACGTGCGATCAAATTTTGCCCCTCTAAAGCACGATCGGCCGCAAATTGCAACCCCAATTTTTCCCCTGGACCCCCCCTGCGGGGCCATTTTGATGGATCGGCGGCGACCGCCGCCGGCGCTCATTGCGATCAGGTGAACCGTCCCCCGAGAGTGGGAAACAGCGCGGCCGGAATTCCCGATGCGCTCTCGGCTTTCCGGACCTCCGTGCTCCGGCATTTTGGGCAGGTGATTTCCCTTGCTGGGTCGTTTTCGGCCGCCTGGACTTCAAAATGTTGATGGCAGACCCGGCATTTGTATTCGCTTATCCGCATGATCGTCACCCCTCATCTGTCGGATTGCGTCATTCCGTGACGCGCGGCTGGATGCCCCCCCGGCCTTCCCGGGCGGCCGGTCCAGGCGATTTGGTTTGAATAACAGTATTGATCCCCATCGTCAAATCTGCCATAAGGATTATGAGCGATCGTTGAGCACGCTGCGGCCCTGATGGTTCAGCCCCTCCCGCCGATGCCGAAAACCCTCCCCGCGGGCTTCCGATAGGGCATGACGGGGCTCCAGCGCCCCGCGGAAACCGGCAAGACCCTTGAGCGAGGTTGTGGCATGATCATCGAAGAGTCCATAGAGATCCATGCGCCGCTGGCGACGGTGTGGCGGGTGTTTTCCCGGATGGAGGATTGGGAGAGCTGGAACACGGTGTGCGAGAACTGCTGCCTGATCGAGGGCGACGAAATGGCCGCGGGCACCTGTTTCACCTTCACCCTGAGGCCTTACCGCATTCCCCTCAAGATCGCGCCCAGAATCGTCAAGTGCGAGCCGGGAAAAGAGGTCGTCTGGGCCGGAAGCCGCCTGGGGGTCCATGCCGAGCACCGCTTCACCTTCGAGGAGCGGGGCGGCCGGGTGGTCCTCACCAGCGTCGAGAGCTTCCGCGGCCTGATGCTCTGGATCAGCCGGCTGGTTTTCGTGCCCGCCAAGCTCCATCGCCTGACCCGAAAGCTCCTTCTGGCCATCAAGTCCCAGGCCGAATCCTGCGGCGGCTGAAAGGAAGCGGTCTTCGTTTCATGGCGGGAGCCGAACGGCCGGCCCCCTGGAAACATGACACCCGGAAGAAAAGGAAGTCAACGGTATGCTGCAAAAGATCGATCCACGGAAGACCCGGGCCTGGGAGGCCCTCAGCGTCCACTGCGAGACGGCGAAACAGCTTCACATGCGGACCCTTTTTGCGGAGGACCCGGAGCGGTTTTCGCGGTTTTCCATCCGGTTGGGCGATATCCTCGTCGACTATTCCAAGAACATCCTCACGGAGGAGACCCGTAACCTCCTCGTGGCCCTGGCGGAGGAGACCGGCGTTCGGGAGGCCGTATCCCAGATGTTCGAAGGCGCGCCCATCAACGAGACGGAAGGCCGGGCCGTCCTGCACACGGCCCTCCGGAACCGGGAAAACCGTCCGGTCTACGTGGACGGCATCGACGTCATGCCCGAGGTCAACCAGATCCTTGCGAAGGTGGCCTCCTTTTCCGGGAGGATCTCCTCCGGGGACTGGCGCGGATACACCGGCAAGCGCATCACCGATATCGTCAACATCGGCATCGGGGGGTCGGACCTGGGCCCGGTCATGGTGACGGAATGCCTGAAACCCTACATCCGGGAGGGGCTTTCAGTCCATTTCGTGTCCAACGTGGACGGGACCCATATCGCAGAGACCCTGAAGCGGCTGAACCCCGAGACCGTTCTCTTCATGATCGCCTCCAAGACCTTCACCACCCAGGAGACCATGACCAACGCCTTTACCGCCCGGGCCTGGTTTCTGGAGCAAACCGGGAACCCCGAAGGCGTTCCCCGTCATTTCGTGGCCATCTCGACCAACGCGGCGGCGGTGGCGGCCTTCGGCATCGACCGGGAAAACATGTTCGGCTTCTGGGACTGGGTGGGCGGGCGGTATTCCCTCTGGTCGGCCATCGGGCTTTCCATCGCCTGCGCCGTCGGCTACGAGCGCTTCTCCGAACTCCTCGACGGCGCCTTCGAGGCGGACCGGCACTTCCGCAGCGCGCCCCTTGCGGAAAACATCCCCGTCATCCTGGCCATGATCGGCGTCTGGTACACCAATTTCTTCGGCGCGCGGACGGAGGCGATCCTGCCCTACGACCAGTACATGCACCGGTTTCCGGCCTATTTCCAGCAGGGCAACATGGAGAGCAACGGCAAGTCCGTCGACCGGAGCGGCCGTCCGGTCGCCTACGCCACCGGCCCCGTCATCTGGGGGGAGCCGGGCACCAACGGCCAGCATGCCTTCTATCAGCTCATCCACCAGGGCACCCAGATGGTCCCCGCCGATTTCCTGGCCCCGGCCGTGAGCCACAATCCCCTGGGGGACCACCACGCCATCCTGCTGTCCAATTTCTTCGCCCAGACCGAGGCCCTTATGAACGGCAGGACCCTGGCGGAGGTGAAGGCCGAGCTTGCGGCGGCCGGCACAAGCGACGCGGAGGTCGCCCGGCTCGCCCCCCACAGGGTTTTCACCGGCAACCGCCCCACGAATTCGATCCTGTTCCGGAAGCTCACCCCCAGGGTGCTGGGCAGCCTCATCGCCATTTACGAGCACAAGATATTCGTCCAGGGGGTGGTCTGGAACATCTTCAGCTTCGATCAATGGGGGGTGGAGCTGGGAAAGGCCCTGGCAAAGAAGATACTGCCGGAACTGGCGGACGACCGGCCCGCGACCGACCACGACAGTTCCACCAGCGGCCTGATCAGCGCATATAAGGCCATGCGCGCGGGCCGGTGACGTTCCCGCGGCCGGGCGATTGCAAGCGGTTTTTCCGCCCATCCGAGAAAACCCACATCGGGAGAAGCATCCATGCAGGATTTGACCCGGGCGCAAAAAGCCCGTATGGCGATTCGATCCTTCAAGACCATCGCCCATGCCCTGGCATTGCGGGGCTTTTACATGCCTTCGGAAAAATTGGGGCAGCAGCTTGCCGAATGCCTCCTCAACCTGGGCCCGGAAATCTACGGCACCATGAACGACCCCAGGATCACCGAGCTGAAGGGCCTGGAATATGTCATCGACCGCCTGCCGCGGGGCATCGAGAAATGCACACGGATCATCCTCACCGAGGAGGAGCAGATCGGCGAAAGCTCCTTCGAGATCATCGAGCCCCTGAAACGGCGGCGTACATGCTACCGCATCAGCGAGAAGGAAATCTGCTTTGCCGTCACCCGCGGACTGAGCGAGATCTACGATATCCTGACCCACCTGACCTTCCTCTATATCGAGGCCCGAAAACTCCACGCGCGGATGGCCGATGAGGCGGGCAACATCACCATCGAATGGAACGACCTGGAGAAGAACGTTCAGCGATTTCACCACAGCGGCCTCACCCTCAGCGGGAGGGACCTGGACCAGGCGATCTGGAACCTCAGCATCATCCTGGGGCGCTCCTATAACGAAACCCGCCAGTCCTATGAACATTTCGAGAAAAACAAACGGCACTCCAACCGGAATGATTCCTTTTTTTCCCTGATCTACCATCTCGGGAACACGGTCGCGATGGGCGAGAAATCCCGGGAGGACGCCCTGGTCATCTATCTCACGCCATCGCTCATGAGCATCATCGGCCACCAGCGCTACGGTCATAAATGGTCGCTGGACATCAAGGCCAGGCTGATGGAACTCGGGCTTCAGGACCGGCCCCTCCACGTGATCAGCGCCAATCTCCACAGCACGGTCAATCTCCTTTATGGGTATGCCTTCAAAGAACGAGATGAGGATGTGAAAGGGCTTTCCCTCTACGACTTCATCGTCCGGATCCGGGAGCAGAGCGACCAGATCCGGCTCTATGCCCGGGACCACGGAATGAATGAGCTTCCCGATCAGTCCGGGAGCCACATCGATTGCCAGATTATCGACACGGCCCGGCTTCAGGGGGTGCCCTTTCATCCGAAGCTGGCCATCGACCCGGGCGGCGGTCCCGAAAAACCGGTTCTGCTGGTGATGGACTATGCCTTCGGGGCCCAGGCGTTTGAGGTCATGGACTGCCTCTTGAACCCTTACTCGGAGGAGGACCAAGAGCGTCCGATACAGATCGCGTCGATTTCCGTGATGGGGAAAGCCGGCATATTGCCGGGAAAAAAAGGGGATATCATGCTGGCCACCGCCCATGTGATCGAAGGCACCTCCGACAACTATATCTTTCATAACGATCTCGTTCCCGAGGATTTCGACGGCGATATCGACATCTATGTCGGCCCCATGATCACGGTGCTGGGGACCTCCCTCCAGAACCGCGACATGCTGAGCCGGTTTCAGTCGAGCTGGAACACGGTGGGGCTCGAGATGGAGGGCGGCCACTATCAGCGGGCCATCAACGCGGCCATCATCAAGGGGCATATATCGGGCGACGTCAGGGTGCGGTATGCCTATTACGCCTCGGACAATCCGCTCGTCAGCGGGCAGACCCTGGCCGCCGGCGACATGGGCCATGAAGGGGTTCGCCCGACCTACATGGTGACGAAGGTGATCCTGGAGAAGATCTTCGGCACCGCGTCCGGCGGGAAATCAAACGAATCCGGTTTACAGACCATTTTGCAAAAAGGAGGCATCGATGAAGAAGAGGGCGTTTCTGGCCATCACCCTTTCAGCAATGATCCTTGCGGCGGCGATACTGCCGGAGCCGGCCCCGGCGGCGGATGCCGAAACCCTGGATCGCCTGGAGCGGCTCATCCGGCAGCAGCAGGACCAGATCGAGGCCCAGCGGAAGGCAATTGAAGACCTCAAGCGCCAGGTGGACGGCCTTAAGGCTGCCCCGCCGCCCGCGGCCGCAGCAGCCGGGCCGGCCGCGCCGGCGGAGAAGCTGACGATCACCAGCGGTACGCCCAAGGCCAATGTCCAGCTCTACGGCCAGGTCAACCGGGGCGTTCTTGTCGTGGACGACGGTGAAAAGACCCGGGGGCACCAGGTGGACAACGATGCCTCCTCGACGCGGATCGGGCTTCAGGGCGCGGCCAATCCCGGCGGCGAGTTCGAGATCGGCACCCGGATCGAGGTCCAGTTCGAGGCCAACTCGAGCAGCGTGATCAACCAGATCGACAACACCGACGAGGGGCCCGACAACTTCACCAAACGCTGGCTCGATCTCTATCTGAAGCACGAGCGGTTCGGAAAACTCTTTGTGGGGTACGGCAGCACGGCCTCGGACGGTACGTCGGAGGTGGATTTTTCGGGGACGGACGTGGTCGGGTACGCCGACATATCGACTGTCGGCGGAGGCTTCTTCTGGTACGATGCGTCGCTTGGCGACCTCGACTTCGACACCACCATCGGCGACGTCTTCACGGACATGGACGGCCTCAGCCGGAAAAACCGGATCCGGTACGATTCCCCCAGCTTTTACGGGCTCATGGCGGGAACCTCCTGGATCAGCGAGGGAGGCGGCGATGTCGCCCTCAAATATGCATCCGAGTTTGAAAGCTTCAAGCTGGCGGCCCAGGCCGCCTATGCCGACCCCGGCGGGACCTCCGGCTCCTTGGACAACCAGTTCAACGGGTCCGCGTCCATCCTTCACGAAAGCGGCCTCAACTTCACCGTGTCCGGCGGTCTCCAGGATTACAAGGGGGACCGGGACGACAACGGCACCTTCCTCTACGGCAAGCTGGGATATCGGCTCAACGTCTGCCCCCTGGGCATGACGGCCTTTTCCATTGACGGCGGCCTGAACAGCGACATCCAGCAGGACGGCGACGACGGCACCGCCTTCGGCGCCCAGATGGTCCAGAATTTTACGGAATGGGCCACCGAGTTCTACCCGGGATATCGTTTTTACCATCTCGACCGGGAACTGTCGGATTACGAGGACTTCAATTCCCTGCTGACCGGTTTCCGGGTGAAATTCTGATGCGGCCGGGGAGGCGGAGTTTCCGGGGTGCCGGACGGATGGTGATTCTGGCTGCTGTCGTGGGTCTGTTTCCATGGGCCTGCACCCATGCGCCCAAACCCTTCGCGTATGAAACGAATCGTGAACTCAAGCCCGGGCCGGGGCTTTTTTCCGGCGAGGACGGCGTGTTCACGATCTACGGGGCGTCCGAGGACCCCGAGCCGCAGGCATCCGTCGAAAAAGGGGCAGCCAAAGGGGACCCGGCCCCGGAGGTTCGGGAAGGAAAAGACCGGCCGCACGAATGAAGGTGAATCGGGCCGCGGCGGCGGATTTCACCCCTTCGGCCCGCAAACCATAAACCCTACCGCGTCTTCTCTTTTCGCGTTTCACCCGGGGGAGAGAGGGTGTCATTCAACAACCGCTTATGCATTCGGAGAAACGTTTATGAAGAAATTTATGTTGCTGACGGCATTGGTTCTGGCATCGACCCTGTTATCCGCCTGTGCCACCACGACCGGCTCTTCCACGCCGGCCATTGACGGAATCCTGCAGAATAAGGAACTGGTGGTGGGGACATCGGGAAGCCAGCCGCCCTTTTCCATGACCACCAAGGACGGAAAGCTGATCGGCTTTGACATCGACCTGGCCAGGGCCATGGCGGATTCCATCGGGGTGACCCTCTCGCTCAAAACCATGCCGTTCGACCAGCTGCTGCCGGCCCTCCAGGCCGGAAATCTGGATCTGGTGATTTCCGGGCTGACCATCACGCCCGCCCGAAACCTGGGCGTCGCCTTTGTCGGGCCCTATTTCATCTCCGGGAAATCCGTGCTGACCAAGCTGGACACCATCGCCGCAATCGAGGACGCCTCAGAGATCAATACCCCCGGAATGACCCTGACCGCCCTGCAGGGATCGACCAGCCAGGAGTTCATCGAGACGGCCACGCCCGAGGCGACCTTCATCCCCGCCAGGGATTACGACGAGGCCGTGGATCTGGTGCTGAAGGACACGGTGAAGGCCATGGTCGCCGATTACCCCATCTGCATCATTTCGGTTTTCAGGCATCCGGAGAGCGGGTTGATCTCCATGATCCGGCCCTTGTCGTTCGAGCCGCTGGGCATCGCCCTGCCCAAGGGGGACCCGCTCTTCGTCAACTGGGCGGAGAATTTCCTTAATACCTATCAGGGGACAGGCAGGCTGGACGAGTTGAAGGAGGTCTGGTTCGGAGACGCCTCCTGGGTGGAACAGCTTCCCTGATCGCCGCCGCCGCGCCCTGTTTTCGCCTTGCCGGGCAGGCCCGGCAGGGGGGCTCAGGGTGCATTCTCCCGGATCGGCTTGCCTTTGGTGATGAAGGATATGGAGTGGCTGCCTTTCATGCCGGTCATGACGCATTCGACGATGGGCGTGTTGACCGGGACCCTGGATGACCAGGTGACGATGAAGTTCGCCCCCCAGCCGCCGCTGGTGTCCGAGGCCGGGATGAAGAAATAGGCCGATCCCATGGGGTTGATGGGTTTGGGGTCGGCCAGGAACGCCCGGACCAGCGTACCTTCCGAATCATAATACCGGACCGAGGTGACGGTCAGGGACTGGTCGGGATCCGTGTTCCGGATGCTGAGGTTGGCCGACAGGTTGAAAGACATCTTCCTGTCCCCGATGAAGATGTGGGAATATACCGGGACATAGAGGCTCTGCCCCTGGGAAAACTGGACCTCTTCGGCAGATGCCGGAGGGGTGAGCGAAAGCATGCAGCATGCCAGCGCGACCCGGAGCGGGAATGACCGCCATCGGTTTTGAATCATCATCGTGCATTCTCCTTGTTTCCCATCCCTTAACAATTCCCTGCCGATTTGACAATCCTAACGGCGCGCCCCGGGGAATGCAGCGGCCGGGCCTTGAAGAAATGGATGGACGGCCCGGCAGGCGGCGGGTATATTGGGATGAAAGAGGCCCGAGCAGGGAGGGCCGGTGGGGAAACATGAACGGGAGGATGCCATGTTTGAGGATCGCATACGCTATAAGCCGCTGATGGATAAAATCACCGATCCGGATGCGGCGTGCGCCTATATTCAGAACGGGACGAACGTGTTTATTTCGGGATTCACCGCAGGATACCCCAAACTGATTCCCAAGGCCCTGGTCCGGCGGGCTGCAAAGGGGGAGCGGTTCAAGATCAACCTGTTCGCCGGGGCGTCCACCGGCGAAGGCGTCGACGGCATTCTGGCCGAGGCGGGCCTGGTGGCCTGGCGAAGGCCTTACATGAGCAACCGGACCATGCGGAACCTGATCAACGCCGACGAGATCAAATTCAAGGACGACCATCTTTCCCGGCTCTCCGCCCAGGTCCGGGACGGCGGCTGGGGACGGGCCCACGTGGCCGTGGTCGAGGCCGCGGCCATTACCGAGAAGGGGCACCTGATCCCCACCATGTCCGTGGGGAACACCCCCACCTATGTCCGGGAGGCGGAAAGGATCATCATCGAGATCTCCTCGGAGCCGCCCGAGCTGGAAGGCATCCACGACATCTTCATTCCCGAGGACCCCCCCTACCGCATGCCGATTCCCATCTACCGGACGGGCGATCGCATCGGCAAACCCTTTATCGAGATGGACCCGGGGAAGGTGGTGGCGATCCTCTCCAGCGAGGAGGAGGATAGCTGCGCGGTCTTCACCGAGCCCGACGCGGTTTCCCGGCGGATCGCCCTGCACATTCTCGATTTTGTCACGCATGAAATCCAGCATGACCGCATGCCGCGCTTCCTGCCGTGGCAGTCCGGGGTCGGGGATATCGCCAATGCGGTGTTGAGCGGTTTCCTTGAAAACGACTTCTTCCACACCATCGACATCTATTCGGAGGTGCTGCAGGATGCCGTCCTGGACCTCATCGACATGGGCAAGGTCAGGGCTGCGTCGGGATCGGCCATGACCCTCTCTCACAAGGCCCGGAAGCGGTTTTTCAACGAGCTCTACCGGTACAAGGAGAAGGTCGTCCTCCGGCCGGTGGAGATCTCCAACTCTCCGGAGGTGGTGCGGCGGCTGGGGGTGATCGCCATCAACACGGCCATCGAGGTCGATATCTACGGCCATGTCAATTCCACCCACGTCATGGGGTCCCAGCTCATGAACGGCATCGGCGGTTCCGGGGATTTTCTCCGGAACGGGGCGCTGACGTTCATCGTCACCCCCAGCACGGCCAAGGGCGGCAAGATCTCCGCCATCGTGCCCATGGTCTCCCATGTGGACCACAACGAGCACTCGGTGGACGTGATCGTCACCGAGCACGGGCTGGTGGACACCCGGCCCATGACCCCCCGGCAGGTGGCTGAGGCCGTGATCAAAAAATGCGCCCATCCGGACTACCGGGACCTGCTTTGGGACTATTACCAGCGGGCCGTCCGGACCGCCGGGGGCCATGAGCCCCATATCCTGGGCGAGGCCTTCGGCTTCCACGAACGCTTCATGGCCACCGGCGACATGCATCCCGGCCGGCGGCTTTAGTCGTTTTCATCCTCACGGATGCTGAGTCAAGGAACTTTCAAATGGATCAAATCAATGATGTCAAAAAGGCAGCCGCCCAGGCCCCGGAATGGATCGCCGCCGCCGCAGCCTATCAGGCCGATGCCCTCCAGCGCGGCATCCTGTTCGCGGACATTCTCCGCAGGCGGGGCAACACCTATCTGGACCACATCCGGGAGGGGCAGCCGCCGGTGCTGGTGTTCAAATACGAATGGGTTCTGGACGGCAGGACCCTGGAACGTCCGGTCAATTACGCCATCGTTCAGATCATCGACCGGCGCAAGCCGGATGTGCCGGACGGAGCGGAACGGCTGCGGAACGAGCGAAGGAGTGCCCTGCCGAAGATCCCCCGCCGCAGCTTCCAGAGGCGACCCATCGTGGTGATCGATCCCCGTGCGGGCCACGGGCCGGGGATCGGGGGGTCCAAGCTCGATTCCCAGATCGGCATGGCCCTGAACCAGGGGCATCCCGTCTATTTCGTGATGTTCTTCACCGACCCGGTTCCGGGTCAGACCCTGGCCGACGTTCAGGCGGCCGAGGTGCGGTTTCTGGAGGAGGTGGCCCGCCGCCACCCCGAAGCCGACAAGCCCGCCGTGATCGGCAACTGCCAGGCGGGCTGGGCTGCGGCCCTGATCGGTGCGGACCGGCCCGACGTTACCGGGCCCCTCGTCTTCAACGGCTCGCCCCTGTCCTACTGGGGCGGCGTGGAGGGGGCCAACCCCATGCGCTACAAGGGGGGGCTCACGGGCGGCGTCTGGCTGACCTCCCTCTGGTGCGACCTGGGCGACGGCCAGTTTGACGGCGCCAATCTCGTGGCGGGCTTTGAGGACCTCAACCCCGCCAACACCCTCTGGACCAAGCAGTACAACGTCTGGGCCAACGTGGATACGGAGGCGGAGCGTTTTCTGAATTTCGAGAAGTGGTGGGGCGGCTTCTTCAAGATGAACCGGGAAGAGATCCACTTCATCGTGGAGAGCCTCTTTGTGGGGAACGAACTGGAGCAGGGCTATCTGAAGCTCCAGGAGGGCAAGGCGATCCATCTTAAAAACTTCAAGGACCCCATTGTCGTGTTCGCCTCCCGGGGAGACAACATCACCCCTCCCCAGCAGGCCCTGAACTGGATCGTCAAAGTCTACGGCACGGTGGACGAGATCAAGCGGAGCGGCCAGGTGATCGTCTATGTCGTCCATGAAAGCATCGGGCATCTGGGGATTTTTGTTTCGGGAAGCGTCGCCAGGAGGGAGCACCGCGAGATCATCGGTACCCTGGAGATGCTCGACTATCTCAGGCCGGGGCTCTATGAGATGGTCATCCGGGATGACGCGGCGCGCCCCGGGAGTTACAATGTGGAGTTCGCGGAGCGGGGGATGGCCGACATCCAGGCCCTGGACGACGGCCTGACGGATGAGGATGCCTTTCGCCCGGTGGCCGCCGTATCCCGTTTCAACGACCTCGTCTATCGCACCTTCCTGAGCCCGTGGGTGCGCCTTTCTGTCAACGCATGGACGGCGGAGGCGATCCGCCAGCTCCACCCGCTCCGGGTCCAGCGCTACATCTTTTCCGACCTGAACCCCGTGATGGCCGCCGCGGCCCGCCTGGCGCCCGTGGTCAAGGCGAACCGCCGCCCCGCCGACGCCGCCAATCCGTTTGTGGCCTGGGAGCGGTGCTTTTCCGAGGCGGTGACCGTCATGCTCGACTGCTGGCGGGAAATCCGGGATACGGCCCAGGAGACGACGTTCCGGGCCGTCTACGACAATGTGTGGATGAAGACGCTGTTTCCCGAAACGGGCCGGGACAGCGGGCGCGAGCCTGCCCGGGAAGTCTCCAAGGAAGAGGAAACGATCCGCCGGGAGCTCTGGCATCAGGTGATGGAGCGGGGGGGATTCGCCGAGGCGGTGGTCCGGATCATCCTGGCGGTGGCCGGCGCCAACAAGGCGACGGACCGGCGGCAGTATGCCGTGGCGACAAAAATCATCCGGGTCAACGATCGGCTGAAGGACCTGACGCCCGATGAGCTGAAATGGCTGGTCAAGCAGCAGGCCGCCGTCCTGGAGAAGGACCCTGCCCTCGCGCTGAAAACCCTGGCCACGCTGCTTCCCGGGGCGGACGACCGGATTGAGGCCCTGGAGATCGCTGACAGCATCGCCTCGGCGGACCTGGAGATGGATGCGCCCGAGCAGAAAATCCTCGCGGAGATCCGGGAGGTTCTGGGGATCTGACCGCCCCGGCGCACCCTCCGGGAACCCGTCCCCCTACTGGGCGGCGGGCGGGGGGACCGGGGCAGCAGCACCCGCGTCCCCGATGATCTTTGCGGGCCCCAGAAGCACGCCGATCCATCGCGTGCCCGGGCCGCTTTCCAGAGCGATCTTGACGGTCATGGTCAGCGGGACCGAGAGGAGCATGCCCACCGGTCCCAGCACCCACGTCCAGAACACCAGCGATATGAACACGACCAGGGTGGACAGGCCCAGGCGGCTTCCCATCCATTTGGGTTCAATCCCATAGCTGACGCCCATGTTAATGGCCGCATACCCCATGCCGGTATACAGGGCATGGGTCAGGTCGAACTGGATCATGGCCATGGCGATGCCCGGCACGGCGGCGATGGTGGAGCCGATGTTGGGGACGTAATTGAGCAGAAACGCAATGAATCCCCACAGATAGGGCTGTTTGACGCCCACGATTTTGAGAAGGGCGACGACGATGGCGCCGGTCAGGAGGCTGCACCAGGTCTTGACGGCCAGGTACCGCATGACGCTTTCGGTAAACCTGGAAAATCCCGCCGGGGCCTCCCCGGTCTCGCCAAGGGCGCTCCTGAGCTTGGAGGGCATGCCGGCCGCCTCGAACAGGATGAAGATGACCGTGAGAAGGATGACGAACATGTTGGTCAGAAGGCCGCTCAGGCCCCCCAGGAAGCCGGTGATGAACCTCATGACGGAACCGGTCTCGATGAAGTCCATCCCGTCGAACTGGGAGGTGTCGATCCCGCGGGTGTCAAGCCAGGCGGCGATCCCCAGGGTCTTCTCCTGGAAGATTTTCTGGTATTCGGGCAGGCTCATGGTGAAGTTCTTCAGCGCGTTCCCGATGAATGCGGATACCAGAAAGCCTATCCCCAGGAGGCCGACGGCCACGAGGAAGACCGCAAGGGGGGTTGGCACCCCGACGCGACGGAGCCAGAAGAGGGGCGAGGTGCAGATCACGGCAAGGAATATGGCCAGCATGAACGGCACCAGCAATGATGCCGCCGCCCGCATCCCCGCGACGATAATGACAAAGGATGCCGTCATCAGCATGAATTTCCATGAAATGGATTCTCCGGTGCGTAAGCGCATGATCCCTCCCTGAAAGTTGTTGCATCCCCGCCTGGGTTTTTTGATCTACATATCCATTTTGAAGAACTGTTCGTTTTCAGTGACAGCCTCGGCTTTTTTCGAATAGCGGGTGGGGGCGGTCCCCTCCCTGAAGCATTCAAAGCGGACGTTCCGGGTTCCCGGGGAAGGGAGCAGGCCGGTATCCGAATCGATCTTGGAAAAGACGATGCCCTCGGGCACCTCGAAGTCTTTTACGGGAATCCCCACATGGATGGTCTGCATGAAATCGAGCCATATGGGGCTTGCCGCCCTGCCGCCGGTTTCCTTGGGGCCGAGGGAGCGCTCCTGGTCATAGCCGACCCATGCGCCGGCGATGTACTCCGTTGTGTATCCCATGAACCAGGCGTCATTGAGGTTGTTGGTGGTGCCGGTTTTCCCCGCGACGGGGCGGTTGAGCGCGAGGACGTTCTTTCCCGTGCCTTCCTTGACGACGCTCTCCATGAGGTTTGTCATGAGATAGGCCGTTTCCTTGTCGATGACCTGTTCGGCGTCGATGTTGAGGCCTTCAAGCTCCCCGCCGTGCCGGTCCTTGATGCCGGTGATGAAGACCGGCGCGATGCGGTAGCCCTCATTGGCGAAAACCGAATAGGCGGTCACCAGCTCAAGAAGCGACACCCCGGAAGACCCCAGGGCGATGGAGAGGTTCCGGCTGAGGTCGGAGGTGATCCCCAGTTTTTTGGAGTAGTTGATGACATAACCGACACCGATTCTGTCGAGCAGATTGATTGTGGACAGGTTGCGCGAATGCGCCAGGGCCGTGCGGAGAAGATTGCTGCCATAGATTTTCTTATCGTAATTCTTGGGTTTCCAGGTCATGTTCTCGTCTTTGTAAATGAAGACGTTGTCGGATATCATCGAAGCGGGGGTGTATCCCTTGTCCAGGGCGGCCGAATAGATGATCGGCTTGAAGGCGGAGCCCGGCTGGCGTTTGGACTGGATGGCCCGGTTGAACTGGCTTTCCTTGAAATTGCGTCCGCCCACAATGGCTTTGACATACCCGGTGCCGGCCTCAAGACAGATGAGGGCCGCCTGGGCTTCGGGCGTCTGCTCCAGCCTGAGTTCTCTTTCCCCGTCCGCGGTGGTATTCTCCGCCGGCCGGACCCAGATGACATCCCCCCGGGACAGCAGCTCCGATTCGCGTTTGCCCCTGACGTTCCGCAATGCCCACTTCATTGTGCCAAAGGGGATCCGTCCGGATCCAAAGGCGGTCTGGACCATGACGCCGCCTTTTGGGGCGGAGACCTCCGTTACCACCGCCTGGATCACCTCATCCCGGACATGGGCATCGGCTGTTTCTGCGAGTTGTTTCAGAAAACCGGAAACCGCTCCGGGGGCCAGGTGTTCGATGGGGCCCCGGTATCCGGAATGGCGCTTGTCCAGGTCTCTCAGCCCGCGTTCAATGGCCGCCCGGGCCGCATCCTGCATTTCGATGTTGACGGCGGTGAAAATCTTGAGGCCATCCCGGTAAAGCGCGTCCGCGCCGTATTTGCTTTCGACGTATTGACGGATGTATTCCGTATAGTAGGGAACGGTTTCAAGATAGAGGTTCTGCCGGGTCCGGATGTTCAGGGGGGCGGCGAAGGCTTCGTCCGCCGCTTTCTGGGGGATATACCCCTCTTCCACCATCCGTTTGAGGACATACCGCTGACGGTCCTTGGCGCGGTTCAGGTGCTTGTAGGGGGAATAGCGGCTTGGCGCCTGGGGAAGGCCCGCCAGGACGGCGCATTCCCCCAGGGAGAGGTCCCGGACCGGTTTTCCGAAATAATTTTCCGAGGCGGCGGCCACCCCGTAAGCCCCGTTGCCGAGGTAGATCTGGTTGAGGTAGAGAAAGAGGATGTCTTCCTTGGAAAAGGCGCTGTCGATACGGTAGGCCAGGATGGCTTCCTTGATCTTGCGGCGGAATTTCTTTTCGGGCGAGAGCAGAAACGATTTGGTCACCTGCTGGGTGATGGTGCTGCCCCCCTGAACAACGGTCCCGGCCTCGACGTTTTTGATCGCGGCCCGGATGATGCTCACGATGTCGACGCCTTTGTGTTCGTAAAAACGGGAATCCTCGGCGGCGATGAAGGCATTGACGAGCATTTCCGGGATCTCTGCAAACGGGGTGATGATTCGCCGCTCCTTGAAAAACTCGGCGATCACCCGGTTGTCATCGGAATAGACCGTGGAGATGACGGGGGGGCGGTAATCGGCGAGGGATGAAATCTGCGGGAGGTCTTCGCTGAAATATTTGTACAGCCCCACCAGAAGGAGCCCGGAAGAGATGACACCCAGCAGGAAAAGAAAAATTCCCAACCGGATCACCCGGCCGATGAACCGTCCAAAGGATGAGGGTTTCTGGTCTCCGTGAGCCATGGCGGCGTCCTTCGTTTTCATGTTGATAAGGTTGTCAGGAATCCCGCTATCAGATATACGAGGGTTAGGCAAGAGGCCTGCGATGGGAAAAAAAGTAAAGATGGTCTCATAAAAGGTCGATGTATACGCGGTTTCGGAAAAAAGTCGAGATACGGCTTGCGTACCCCTCGTCACTGCGGCGTACTTCAGGTGCGCCGCAGTGACGAGGGGTACGCGTAACGCAGATATCGGCCTTTTTACGGAACCGCCAAAAAGAAATTGACTTTATGGCATATTATGGTTATTCAACTCAGTTTTGATTTATAAATAGAACCTCGCCGGAGAATATGGCGGAAAAGCGCGTGAAATGTCAAGCGGTCTTTTTGGGGTGCCGGAGGCGGAAAGCCCGGGGCCCGGATCTTTTGAAGCACGGGCGAAACGCGGGCAAGGCAGGTTTTCTGAATTTTCCGGCATGCGGAATGCCGCGGCGATCCTTATGAAAGAGTATGATCGATGATCAAGTTGAATTTTGAGAAAATGGGCGGTCTGGTGCCTGCCGTCGTTCAGGATTACCGGAGCGGCGAGGTCCTGATGCTGGCATTCATGGACGAGGAGGCCTGGGAGCATACCCTGCGATCGGGGCTGGCCTCGTTCCACAGCCGTTCGAGAAATGCGCTGTGGGTCAAGGGAAAAACCTCCGGAAATGTCCAGCGCGTAAAGGAGATCCGGGTCGACTGTGATGACGACGCCGTGCTGCTCAAGGTCGAACAGGTCGGGGGCGCCGCCTGCCACACCGGCCATCGAAGCTGTTTTTATCAGAAAATCGAGGATGGAACGGTCACTATCGTAGGGGAACCGGTCTTTGATCCCAAGGAGGTGTACAAAACATGAAAGAGCGGCTGAAATTGGGCATTCCAAAGGGAAGCCTCCAGAATGCCACCACTGAACTGTTCAAGCGTTCCGGCTGGAAGATCAATGTCAACGGCAGGAGCTATTTCCCTGAAATCAACGACGACGACATCGACTGCGCCATCTGCCGGGCACAGGAAATGTCCCGTTATGTCGAGAACGGCACCCTGGATGCCGGCTTGACCGGGAAGGACTGGATCGCCGAGAACAGTTCCGATGTCTACGTGGCCGCGGATCTCATCTACTCCAAGGTCAGCGCCCGTCCGGCCCGGTGGGTCCTTGCGGTTCCCTACGACTCGCCGGCCAAAACCCTGGAAGACCTCCGGGGAAAAAAGATCGCCACGGAGCTGGTAGCCTTCACCCGGCGGTATTTCGCCGAGAAGAACATCCCGGTGGAGGTCGAGTTCTCCTGGGGCGCCACCGAAGCCAAGGTGGTATCGGGCCTGGCCGACGCCATTGTGGAGGTCACGGAAACGGAAACCACCATCCGCGCGCACGGCCTCAAGATCATCCACGAGCTGATGCAGACCAACACCCAGCTCATCGTCAACCGCGAGGTCTGGAAAAACCCCGAGAAACGGGAAAAGATCGAGCAGATCGCCCTTCTGCTCCAAGGGGCGTTAAGGGGCGACAAGCTGGTGGGCATCAAGATGAACGTTCCCGAACCGTGCATCGAACGGATCATTCCGCTTCTGCCCAGCCTGAATGCGCCGACCATCGCCCATCTCTACAATTCCGACTGGCTCTCGGTGGAATCGGTGGTGGACAGCAGCGTGGTCCGCGACCTGATTCCCAGGCTCCTCAAGAACGGGGCCGAGGGGATCATCGAATATCCCCTGAACAAGGTCGTATAAGGAAAGAAATATGATTTCTCGACGACTCGACGGCATCTCGTCATTCATTGTCATGGACGTCCTGGAGCGGGCCCACGAGATGGAGCGCGGCGGCACCCATGTCATCCATCTCGAGGTGGGGGAGCCGGATTTCGATGCGCCCCAGTGCGTCAACGACGCCTGCTGCAAAGCCTTGAAGGACGGGCACACCCACTATACCCACAGCCTGGGCCTCCTCGAGCTGCGGGAGGCCATCTGCGAGTATTACGGAGACACCTACGGCGTCTCCGTCGATCCGGGCCAGGTGGTCGTCGGTTCGGGGACATCTCCGGTCATGTTCTGCCTGTTCGCGGTCCTGTTGAACCCCGGCGACCAGGTCATTATCTCGGACCCCCATTATGCCTGTTACCCCAATTTCATCAAATTCGTGGACGGCCTTCCGGTCACGGTTCCGGTTTTCGAGGAGGACGGGTTTCAGTACCGGCCGGAGGCCATACGGGAAAAGATCACCGAAAAGACCAGGGGCATCTTCATCAATTCCCCTTCCAACCCGACGGGCAACCTGCTTTCGGCCGACCGCATGCGGGCCATCGCGGCCATGGCCGCGCCCGAAGGGCCCTTTGTCATCTCCGACGAAATCTATCACGGGCTGGTCTACGAAGGGAAGGAGCACTCCATCCTGGAGTTCACGGAGCATGCCTTCGTCCTCAACGGGTTTTCCAAGCTTCACGCCATGACCGGTCTCCGGCTCGGATATCTCATCGCGCCCAAGGCGTTCATCCGGCCCATCCAGAAGATCCAGCAGAATTTCTTCATCTCCGCCAATGCCGTGATCCAGAAGGCCGGCATCGCGGCCCTGAAGGAGGCCGGCTCCGACGTCGCCCGGATGAAGGAGACCTACAACAAACGGCGGCTCTTCATGATCGACCGCCTCAAGGCGCTCGGTTTCGGCATCACCGTGCCGCCCACGGGGGCCTTTTACGTGTTCGCCAACGCCCGTCACCTTTCCGGCGACTCTTACCGGCTGGCCTTCGACATCCTCGAGAAGGCCCACGTGGGGGTGGCGCCGGGCATCGATTTCGGACGGCACGGCGAGGGTTACCTGCGGTTCTCCTACGCCAATTCCCTGGAGAATATCGAAGAGGGCATGAACCGGATCGAGGCCTACCTGCTGCGCCGGCCGCCGCTTCAGTCGGAAACCCCGCGATGATCATCACGTCCGCCGAGTTCGTGATCAGCGCCGTCAAGCCCTCCCAGTACCCGCCGGGCCTGCTTCCCGAGATTGCCTTCGCCGGGCGCTCGAACGTGGGAAAATCCTCCCTGATCAATACCCTGGTCAACCGGAAGCGCCTGGTCAAAACCAGTTCGACGCCGGGGCGCACCCAACTCATCAATTTCTTCGAGGTGAACGGGCAATTTTCCTTTGTGGATCTGCCCGGGTACGGCTACGCCAAGGTGCCCCTGCCCATCAAAAAGACCTGGGGGCCCATGATCGAAACCTACCTGTCCGGACGGGAGACCCTGGCCGGGGTTGTGCTGATCCTGGATATCCGGCGGGTCCCCCGGCAGGAGGAATTCGATTTCATCGCCTGGCTGAAGCGGTTCGGCATTGAACGGATCCTTGTCCTGACCAAGACGGACAAGCTGTCCACGACCCGGCAGCGCAATCAGCGGGGCGCCATCGCAGCGGCCCTGGGCGTCGATGCCGATCGCCTCATCCTGTTTTCCGCCCAGACGCGGAAGGGCCGGGAACAGGTCTGGGAGGCCGTGGCGGATGTCGTCCGCCGGAAAATGGAGGGATGATGGGAGAAGAGATCTCCGGGCGACTCAAGGGATTCCGGTCCGGGTTCGTGATGCTGGCCGGGGCCCCCAACGCGGGGAAATCGACCCTGCTCAACCGGATCCTGGGCGAGAAGGTGTCGATTACCTCCAAGAAGGCCCAGACGACCCGCAACCGCATCCTCGGCGTGCTGCACCGGGAAGGCGCCCAACTCGTTTTCATGGATACCCCGGGCGTCCACAGGGCCACCCAGGGCCTCAACGTCAGGATGGTGGATGTGGCGCTCGCGGCCATGGGGGATGCGGACCTGATCCTGTTCATGGTCGATCTGAAATCCCCCGACCCCGATGCGGAAGGGTTCGTGCTGGAGAAGCTGGAGAAGCAGCCCCGACACGTGGTGCTGGCCCTCAACAAGACCGACCAGGTCCCGGCCGAAGCCGTCCTTCAGGCCATCGACCGGTGGCGGACGGTGTACCCGTTCCAGGCCGTCGTCCCCATATCCGCCAAGCACGGGCACCAGGTGGACGCCCTTGTCGAAGAGATGGCGGGCATGCTTTCGGAGGGCCCGCCCTTTTTTCCCGAGGACGCCCTCACCGATATGCCGGAGCGGTTTATCGCGGCCGAGATGATCCGGGAGAAGGTGTTCCGGCTGACCGGCCAGGAGATCCCCTATGCGACGGCGGTCACCGTCGAATCCTTCGAAGAGAAGGAGCGGATGGTCAGCATTCACGCGACCATCCATGTGGAGCGGTCCTCTCAGAAGGCGATCGTGATCGGCAAGGGCGGGTCGAAGCTGAAGCAGATCGGCCAGGCGGCCCGGGAGGATATGGAGCGCATGCTGGGGACCCAGGTGTTCCTGAGGCTGTTTGTCCGGGTGCAGAAGAACTGGAGCCGGGACACCCGTGCGCTTCGAAAATTTGGCTATTGATACAGGATGCCCATCCTGCGGCGCCGCAGCGACCAACCATGCCTAAACAAATAAAAGAGATCGAACCCTTCGGAGGCCACATCGACGAATCCGAGATCCGCAGGGAGCGGGAGAAGGCCCGGGATCTGCGGGCTTCCCAGTGGTGGAAGCGGCAGTGCGCCAGGGGTCGATGCCATTACTGCGGCATCGCCGTCGCGCCGAAATCCGTGACCATGGATCACATCGTCCCGATCAGCCGGGGCGGAAAAAGCACCAAAGGCAATGTCGTCCCTTCGTGCAAGGAATGCAACAACCGGAAAAAGCAGCTGCTGCCCATGGAATGGGATGCCTATCTGGCGTCGTTTCGCACGGACTGACCGGTTCTTGGCCCTCTCGGGTCTCAGGTGACGGAGATGAATGGACTCGTTGTGGACAATCTCTGTTTTCATGGAAAAGGCCCCTTTTCCCTCGCGGTCGGCCCGGGCCGATGCGTCGGCCTCTCCGGGCCGTCCGGATCCGGAAAAACCCAGATGCTCCGTGCCATGGCGGACTTGATTCCCCATACGGGCGAGATTGTCCTGAACGGCGTCGGCGCCCGGACCCTGCCGGCCCACGCATGGCGGAAAAAGGTCGGGTTTCTCCCGGCCGAGGGCGCCTGGTGGGGGGAGACGGTGGGCGATCATTTTTCGGATGTCGATGCTGCGGGCTTCATGCACCTTGGATTGGATCCGGATGTGCTGTCATGGGATATTTCGCGTCTTTCCAGCGGGGAGCGGCAGCGCCTCTCCCTCCTCAGGCTTCTTGCGGGACGCCCGGAAGCCCTTCTTCTGGATGAACCGACTGCGAACCTGGACGATGAAAACACGGAACGGGTGGAGGCCCTGGTGGCGTCCTATCGGCTGGTTCACGAGGCCCCCGTCCTGTGGGTCAGCCATAATCCGGACCAGATCCGCAGGGTGGCCGCGGGCCGGTTCGCGTTTCAGGGCGGCGGCCTGATTCAATTGGATTGACGGAAAGGCAAGGATGGACGAATCATGCACGTGATATCCCTCTCCCCCCTTGACCTCTCGGCGGCGGCGCTGCTGGTGATCGGCCTTGCCTTCCTTTCAATCCCCATGAGGCTTCACCTGGCCCGGCAGCTCCTCGTTGCCGGCAGCCGGACAGTCCTGCAGCTTTCCCTGGTCGGCATGGTCCTGAAGGCCCTGTTCGATCACATTCATCCTGCGGGCCTTGGGGCGGTCGCGGCGGTCATGGTGGGCGTGGCGGGGGTTGAAATCATGCGGCGGCAGAAACGGCGGTTTACCGGCGCATGGGGCATCGGGATAGGCACCCTGTCCATGTCCGTTTCCTCGTTTTCTGTTACGATTCTGGCCCTGACGGTCGTGATCGACATCCGGCCCTGGTATCATCCCCAGTATGCCATCCCCCTCCTGGGCATGATTCTCGGGAACGCCATGAGCGGCATCGCCGTTGGGCTCGACCGCCTGACCGCGACGGCCTGGGACCAGCGAACGGTCATCGAGGCCCGACTGATTTTAGGGTATAAATGGTCCGAGGCCATCGAGTCGATCCGGCGGGAGAGCATCCGCAGCGGATTGATCCCGATCATCAATTCCATGAGCGTCGTCGGTCTGGTCAGTCTGCCGGGGATGATGACGGGGCAGATCCTGTCGGGAACCCTCCCGGTCGAAGCGGTCAAATACCAGATCCTGATCATGTTTCTGATCGCCGGCAGCACGGGCTTCGGTACGATCCTGGCGGTGACGCTGGGCGCCCGCCGTCTTTTCGACGAGCGCGAGCGGCTTCGATTGGAGCGCCTCCGGATCTGAAGGCCTCGGACTGCCGTACGGGGGTTCCCCGATGTTCCGGTATACCCGGATTGGGTCACCTTGACTCAGTGGCTTTTTCACTTAATTTTACAGCGTAATCCATGATGCGTTGTCAATCGTTTGACAGGGGGTGATGCCAAATGGCCGAGAAGGACTATTACGAGGAACTGGGGGTGAATCGAACCGCCTCGGAGGATGAAATCAAGAAGGCTTACCGGAAGCTGGCGATGAAATATCATCCGGACCATGCCAAGGATGATAAGGCGGCGGAAGAAAGGTTCAAGAAGATCAGCGAGGCCTATGCCGTCCTCAGCGACAAGGAAAAGAGAAAGCAGTACGACACCTATGGCTCCACCGATTTTCATCAGCGCTTTTCCCAGGAGGACATCTTCAGGGGGTTTGATTTTTCAAGCATCTTCGAGGACCTTGGATTCGGCGGCAGGGGGTTTTCCTTCACGGGCGGCCGGGGGGGCGGCAAGCGTTTCTCCTTCGGGGGCGGCGGACAGCAACCGGCGCCCAGGGGGGCGGACCTGGTCTATGAACTGCCGCTGACCCTGCGCGACGTGGCATCCGGAGCGAGCAGGAGCGTAAGCTTCCAGCACGGCGGACGAAGCGAGCAGCTCACCGTGCAGATCCCCAAGGGGATGATCACGGGCAAGAAGCTCCGGATTCCGGGAAAAGGCGAACCCAGCCCTTACGGCGGGCCTCCCGGCGACCTCTATATCCGTTCCAGGGTTGTCGAAGACCCTGTTTTTTCGAGTGAGGGCCATGACCTTCATGTCGTCAGGGAGATCAAGCTGACGGATGCGATCCTGGGCACCACCATATCGGTTCCCACGCTGGAAGGCCGGGAGCTCAGCCTGAAGATCCCCCCGGGGACCCGTCACAAGACAAGGATGCGGCTGGCCGAAATGGGGCTTCCATCCATGAAAAGCGGCAAACGGGGAGATCTGTATGTCACCGTCCAGACGGAGATGCCTGCAGACCTGTCGCCCATCCAGAGGGAATTGGTGGAAAAGCTGAGGGAGACAGGTTTATGATGACAGCAAAAAGATTGACAAACACCTATGCTATAAGTTATTTTCAGATCGGCAGAATTTGGATCAAAAGATTGCTCCTGTTTTGATGGCAAAATGGCGGTGTTCGTAATCACAGCGGATCGGGGAACCCCAATCCTGCTGGCCGGAAATCGCCGCCCTAAACAACCTAATGAAACACTGCGATAATAGAGATCATGCCTGAGTTCATCCCCGTTCTGACCCGGGAAGAGATCGAAAAGCTCGTCGCCGGCGTCGCCCGGAGCATATCCGATGATTACAAGGATCAGGAACTTGCTCTCATCGGCGTGCTGAAAGGCGCTTTCATTTTTTTATCGGACCTGTGCCGGCACCTGACGGTTCCCGTCACCATCGATTTCGTCCAGGCGTCGAGTTATGGCGCCAATATCTCTTCTTCCGGCAATATCGAGCTGATAAAGGATGTCGGTCTTGATATCCGAGGGAAACACGTTCTGATCGTCGAGGATATCGTTGATACGGGACTGACACTTTCCTATCTCGTCCGGCACATCAGGAGCCTTGGTGTAAAGACCGTCAAGATATGTGCGTTGATCGACAAGCGCGAACGCCGGAAAACCGATGTCTGCGTAGATTATGCCTGCTACGTGGCGAATGCCGGATTTCTCGTGGGATACGGGCTCGATTACGCTGAAAATTTCAGGGAGCTGCCGGGAATTTTCCATTTACAATTATAAACGCCGAGGGGGGAGGGTATGAAAATTACCTGCGATAAATGCGATACCCAGATCGAACTGGGTGAAGATCCCGGGCAACTCAAGACTTCAACAATCTGCTGCACCCACTGCAATGCGATTCTGGATGTCGTCATTCCGACAGTCGAAAAAAATGTCGATACCCCCGCCAAAGCGGGGTCCGATATGCCTTCCCCAAAAACCGCCAAAGAAAAAAGGGATTTTCTGCGAACCGACATGCCTGGAAAAAAACGGAAGAAAAAAAATGTGTCCGAAAGCGTGAAAGCCAATCCTCCCCATCACAGCGACGGGAAAAAAAAGCATTCCGATCCCGCCGGAGCGGCCCCAGATCGGATGGATCCCATTCAACCGAAGACGGTTTCCGGCGGTCTCCTCGACACGGACGACCCGTTTGATTTTCTGGCGGATGAAGAAGAAAAATCGGGAGCCGGCGACATGTTCAATGAAAAAACAGAGGTGCTTGGCATCGACGATATCGATTTCAACACAGGGAATGATGCTTCCGCGGGTGGGTCCAGCCGCACCCCCGGCGGCGGACCCGCCACTGACGGAAACCTCTTTCTCGATTTCGACCTGGAAGGATTGGGGTTGGATGCCGATGCGATCAGGCGTATCGACGGTGCGGAAGACACCGATGCCCTTGATGGGATGGAACCGTTCACGCTGGATCTGGATGAGGAATTTTCCGCCGTTTCCGACGACGAAACCATCGTCCTCGACCTGGATCTGGATGGCCGATCCGAAAGATTCCGACCCGCCAGCGAAAAAAGGCCTGTCGACGCCGTGTCAAAAGCGGCGGCGCCGGGGGCGGGCGCCGGTTCCTTTTCGGAGGAGCCCGCCCCGGCATCGGCAGAAATGGACGGCCGGTTCGGCGCCGCGGGCAAGGACGGTCTGCTGGATCTTTTCCTTGACATGGATCATCGCCAGAAAAGCGGCGTGTTCCGCAGCAAACAATTCCCGGAAGATGTGGGCCTGATGCAAATTGAAGACGACGACTTTTTTGTCGATGGGGAAGATCCCGAAAACCTGCCGCTGGATATTCAAAGCCTGAAAAAAGAGTTGGATGCAAGGGGGGGCCTGAACAACCAGGAGGACTTCCTTGAATTCGATCTGGGTGCGGATGATGACGGCGGGGCGACCCCTTCAGAGGATGTCGGCCTGGGCCTGGATGAGAACCTTCTTTTGGATCTGGATTTCGATTTCGATGTGGACGAGCATCGACCGGCAGCGGCTGCGGAAGGCAGCAGGGCAGAGGCCGTGGCCCCGGCTCCGGGAGGGGCCCCGAGGGATGCGGTCCTGGAGACGGATGAGAACCTTTTTCTGGATCTGGACCTGGACCTGGATTTCGAGGAGGACGAGGAGCGGCCGGCAACGGTCGCGATGGCGCACGGTGCCCCCCTGCTGAAGCGTGATCCGGTCATGGAAACGGTTCCGGATGACGAGGGGCTTCTGGAGGACCTGGATCTCGATCTCGAGGAGGACGAGCATGGGCTGGCAACGGTCGTGGCCGATGGCGGTCTGAATCGTGATCCGGACCCGATGGCGGCATCCGAGGACGTGGAACTGGTCCTGGATGATGACGATCTGCTGCTGGACCTCGATCTCGGCGAAGACAGGGCGGCGGCTGCGGAAGAAGACGCCGCCGCGGAAGACGATTCCGTTGCGCTGGTGTTCGACCTGGATGAGGAGAGCCCGCAGGAGATGGCGGCCCCTGCCGCCCTCCGGGATGAAGAGTTCTCCCTTGAGCTGGACCTGGATCTGGACGACGGGGCGGAAGAAGCGCCCCTTCCGGACCGGGACGGCGGGGTTCCGGAGTTCGATCTGGACCTGTCGCCGGGGCCGGTTGCCGATGCGGCGGCTCCTGCCGGGGGCCGGGATGAAGAGTTCTCCCTCGAGCTGGACCTGGAAACTGAGTTGGAAAGCATTTCCGAAGCAGGGAAGGCCGCTTCGGATGAGCAAGAGGATTTTTCCTTGGAACTGGATCAGGAAGAGTCCGGGGAGGATGCCGCGGTTTCGGAAAAGGCTGATGATGCACCCCGGCGCGATCTCGAAAAAGCCCCGGTCGCAGAAAAGAAGGTTTCCCTTGAGCTGGAGCGGGATGATGCCGGCGCAGGCCATGCCGACGCCCGTGCATCAGAAGTAGATGAAATGCTGAAGGCCATCGATGGTGATTCGGAATCCGATGAAGAATTCTTGTTCAATATGGAATTGGAAAGATTCGAGGAAGCCCCGGATGCGCTGGAAACCGAGCCAGCGGCGGTACACGCCGGGGTGGCCGGCGGGTCCGATCCGGATGTGAAATCGACTTTCCAGGATGAGCCGGAAAGTTTCGAGGTGGTTGAGGAGATCCTGCTTTCATCCGATCGTGATCTGAGAGCTCAGGAGATGGGGCATCGGGATGAGGATTTC
The DNA here is from genome assembly GCF_041737845.1 of Desulfococcus sp. Lineage (GTDB taxonomy): Bacteria > Desulfobacterota > Desulfobacteria > Desulfobacterales > Desulfococcaceae > Desulfococcus. Next base: position 10,569 of record NZ_JBGSQX010000167.1, on the reverse strand, counting down.
ATAGATGCATTTGACATGGGTATTCCAACGAATGAGTTTGAGGAACTGAATGAGAATCCGCCTGAGGATAAAAAGCCTCAAAAAGTCGCGGCCCATGCTGAGAACCGCGGCAGCTTGATCGCGGCCGGCGAGCCCGGGGGACGGAGACGAATCGGATTGTCTGTGTTGATTCTGGTGCTGGCGCTCATAGGCGCTCTTCTGTTCGGGGCATATTCCTTCGGGCTCTTTGAAGGCTTCAACGCGAGAAATATCCTTCATAACATTCCGTTTTTGAAAGAACATGTCGCGGCACCGAACCATGCCGGCGAGATTGTGGCCCTGGAAAACACGATCAAAAACCGCTTTGTGGAAAACAAGGTCGTGGGGACGCTGTTTGTCATCACCGGAAAGGTTAGAAACGACTTCCCGTCGCCCCAAAGCCACATCGAGGTGGTGGGCAGGCTGTTCTCGCCGGGGAAAAAAGCCGCCGGTAAAGAAAGCGTATACTGCGGCAACAACCTGACGGACCAGGAACTGACCACGCTGCCGTCCGATCGGATCAAGGATCTCCTCCGAAACAAGGCCGGAAAAAACAGCAGCAATGTCAATGTCCCTTCGGGAAAAGTGCTCTCCTACATGATCGTTTTTGATCATCTCCCGGGCACACTGGAGGCGTTTGACGTGGCGGTGAAAGGATCCGTGCCTTCCGGGGGATAGCAGGGAAATTCAGCTTGACTTTATGCGGCAAGCCTGCTATCTGAATCAACGCTTTTGGGGCTGAACCCGGTGGACATCAGGGGGGATGGCCGTCACGGAAGCAGCATGCAAGGTTTTTTCAGGTCCGTCCAAATGGCGATGTAGCTCAGCTGGTTAGAGCATGCGGCTCATATCCGCAGTGTCCGGGGTTCAAGTCCCTGCATCGCCACCATCACCCAATCCAGCATCATCCGATACTGTCCAAAAAGGCTTGAGAAATCAGGCCTTTTTCTTTTCTGTTGTCCGACAGAATCCAATAGTATAGGATCAACTCCAAAGTGGTTGGGGGTGCGTACAGGAGTGTTCGCCCCTTTCTCAAACATAGATATCCCTGCAAGTAAGAACTGAATCCTTATGCCTGAATGGATTACGCCACTCCTTTTTTTCGCGCATACTGATATTGTTTTTTTATAACAACTTGAAAAAATATTAAAAATTGAATTTTAATTGCCGTATCTCCAGGGCAAATCAAGAAGGCTTCTTTCGATTCCCACGACATTGTAATCATCGACAAAGGTGGTTACCGTTCGTTCAAATATCAAAGAGGATAGGATGAACCATGATTGGTCACCAAATCGGACCATACAAAGTCCTCAACCTGCTCGGCCGGGGCGATATCGGAATGGTTTACCGGGCACTGCATTCCCAATCGGAGCAACTGGTTGCCATAAAGATGCTCTCGCCCGAGTTGTCCGCGAACCCGGCAACGCGAGACCGAATTCTGAACCAGGCCAATCGACAGGCTGGACTCTTTCATCCCCATGTTGTCAACGTCCTGAAATACCTGAAAGACAGCAAGGGGATCTATCTTGTGATGGAATATGTTCAGGGCGAGAGTCTGGAAAAAAGGCTCACCCGGGTGGGTTTCCTGGAGCGGTCCGAAGCCCTCCGGATCGTGTTGAAAATCCTGGACGCCATAGCTTTCATGCACAAGCGGGGAATCCATCACCGTCATTTGAAGCCCAGCGACATCTTGATCACCGGGGACGGGAACATCAAGGTGAAGGACTTCGGGATCGCCAAGGTCTTCGGTGAAAAAGGGATCTCCGTGACGGGGATGCGGCTGGAATCTCTATGGTACATGTCTCCGGAGCAGCTCCGAGGGGAAAACGTCGAGGCCGCATCGGACATTTATTCCCTTGGCATCACGCTGTATCGGATGCTCACCGGGCAGGTGCCTTTTCACGGCAAATCCAGATTCGAGGTCATGAAAGCCCACATGGAGGAGATTCCGCGTGACCCTGCGGCCATCACTCCGGAGCTCCCGAGGGCTTTCTGCGACCTCATCTTGAAATCCCTCGCCAAGAATCCTCAAGACAGATTTCAATCCGCGGAAGAACTCACAAGCGCCTTGCTGCAGTTTACCGAGGGGGGCAAACCCGGCGCTGCCATCCCTTCCGAGGGGCCGCTCCTGGTTCAGGAAGAGGATGGGAGAGAACCGGGGTCATCTTCCCGGGAGAACGATGCCTCCCCCATCGGGATATCGGAAGAAGAACTTCTTTTTCCGGACCGTTTCGATCGGAAAGTCTTTTATCTCCTCATGGGGACCGGAATGGTTCTCATCGGGTTGTTGATGCACATTCTTTTTTTTGGGGATTCCCAGAAAGGAAACCGCCCCGAGGACACGATTCCCACGACATTCTCCCCTGCATACAGGATACCTTCATCCTCCGCGCTGCCCGTGACCGTGGGTGACGGAACACAGACGCCAGAAACATCCCCGCCTCCCGAGGCAGCGCCGGAAAGCGCCCCCAGGGGTACCGACGGGGGGTTCCTGGTAACGCCCCCCTTTCCGCAGGCGCCATTCTCCCCCGGGGAGACGGGGAGCCCGCCGCTAACGCAACCTGCGCCTTCATCTGTAGGGAGTTCCGATATGCAGCGCTCCGAGCCCAATGAATGGCCGCAACCGGGGCTGGCGGAAACGCCCAGAAACGAGGAACTGGTGGAACCCAATGCAGCGCCCCCGAAGGCTGACCCGTCTAAAGGAAAGAAGATCGCAAGACCTGAGCAGTATTCGGAGAACAAAAGAAAGTCGCCCGCCAATAGAGAATCCAGCGAAAAATCCGGCAAAAAACCTGAAGGAGAGAATCAAGGATGGCGCATCATCAAATAGTCCGGGTGTTGATGTTGTTTCTGATGCCTCTTTTCCTTGTGGCATGCCAGAAAGCGCTGCTCAAGACTGAACTGTCGGCTTACAAGCTGGCGTATAAGCCGGGTGAGCAGCTTGTCGCTTCCTACGAGGAGACGAAGAAGAAGCATCGTTGTGCCGGCAATTCCTCGGTTTATCTGGAGGATTCGTTATTCAGGCCGTATAAGATGGTTCCCGGGGAACAGATACTTACCCGTTTCACCTATGCTTCCTGCTCTGCGGAAAGTATCTCCGGCACGATTGTCCGGCAGGTGACGCACAAGGGAAAAGTCGTTTTGAAAGACACCACCCGCTATACTTTTGTTCCGGGCACATGGGCCGTGAACGCCTATATCCAGATACCGCCCGGTGCGTCTCCCGGGGCTTACGTCTTTGCGCTGACCGTCAAGGCGGGACGCCAGGTCTTCAAGGAAACCTATTCGTTCCAGATCCTACAGCCATAGCGCGGGGAGTCATCATGAGTTGATCCAATATCCATCTTTGACCGATTACGACCCACAACCGTTTCAACGCAAAAAAAAGGAAAATAACGATATGAATTCCATCGGACCCGTAAACGCACTGTATCCGATGCCCACCACGCTGGTGGGCGCAACGGTCAACGGCAAGCCGAATTTCCTGGCGGTCGCCCACGTGGGCATTCTGAACCACGGAACGCCCCAGTATCTATCCATCGGCCTTGGCAAGGTCCACTACTCCAATGCCGGCATCCATGAAAACCGGACGTTCAGCATCTGCCTGCCGTCGGAGAACCTCATGGTGGAAACCGATTACTGCGGCATCATGACGGGCAGGAAAACTGACAAGGCCGCCCTGTTCGACGTTTTTTACGGTGAGCTGAAAACCGCGCCGATGGTCCGCCAGTGCCTCGTCAATATGGAACTCCGGCTCCACGACGTACTCGATTTTCCGACCCATGAAATTTTTATCGGCGAATTGGTTCAGACCCATGCTGATGACGGCGTTCTGACCGACGGCAAAATCGACATCGCCAAACTGCGGCCGCTGCTTTTCGACATGGCGAGCAAAAAGTACTGGTCGATAGGGCCGGCCGTCGGCAATTGCTGGCATGCGGGCAAGGCCCTGAAGACGAAAAAACCCGAATGATCCTGAACGCCAGGACACTATAAAGGAACAGTCATGCCGTCACTCTTTGAACAAACGACCCTCAGCTCCCTGATCCTGAAAAACCGTTTTGTGCGCTCGGCCACCTGGGAAGGGATGGCCGACGACGAAGGCGCCTGCACCCCTCGCCTGATAGACCTGATGACCCGGCTGGCGGACGGGGGCGTTGGATTGATCATCAGCGGCCATGCCCATGTGAGCCGGGAAGGCCAGGCCGGACCCGGACAGATGGGCATTTACGACGACGGGTTGCTTCCGGGTTTGGCCCGGATGGCCTCGGCGGTCCACGCCCGAAACGGCAGGATCATCGTCCAGCTGGCCCACGCCGGCTGCCAGGCCGCCACCGGTTTGTCAGGCCTGCCCGCCATGGGGCCTTCAGTCCTCGAAGGGGAAAAGGCCCCCGTCTGCCGGGAAATGACCCTTGACGATATTGAGGGCGTCGTCGAAGCCTTTGCCGCCGGCGCGGCAAGAGCCTGGAAAGCCGGCTTTGACGGGGTTCAGATCCATGCCGCCCACGGGTATCTGCTCAGCCAGTTCCTTTCGCCTTGCTACAACCGGCGGCAGGACCGCTACGGCGGCAGCATCGAAAACCGCGCCCGTATCGTTCTGGAGGTCCTGGATCGCATCCGCCGGGCCGTCGGCAAAACCTTTCCGGTGCTGATCAAGTTGAATTCGGAGGATTTTGTCGAAGGCGGTTTCAGTCGGCAGGACATGCTGGCGGTTTGCCAGGTGCTTGAGCGCGCCGGGATGGACGCCGTAGAGCTCAGCGGCGGCACCCCCCTTTCGGGCAAGAACACCCCGGTCAGGACCGGCAAATTCGACACCCCCGACCGGCAGGTTTTCTATCGGGACGCCGCCCGGGATTACAAAGCCCGTATCCGTATCCCCCTGATTCTGGTGGGCGGCATTCGGTCCCTGGAGGTGGCGGAAGCGCTGGCGGCATCCTCCCAGGCCGACTACATCGCCCTGTGCCGGCCCCTGATTCGGGAACCTGAACTGATTCAGCGCTGGCAGTCCGGAGACACGGCCATAGCCTCCTGCAAGTCGGACAACCTTTGCTTCAAGCCGGCCATGGAAGGCCGGGGGATATACTGCGTGCTCGAGGAGCGGGAGAAAAAGGGCAGCGAGTAGACGCCGGTCGGAGGCGGGTCCACTTCATTCGAAGCCCGCCCGGCATGACGGCTGTTCGGATCAGAGACGGCAACATAAGGGCGCACCGCCAGGAGGATGAATCCTTTTTTCAGCCATTGACAGCCGTTACATGACACATTAAGATAACCGGTGGATAGGCGGAAGAAGAGACGCCGAGAATAAAATTGCAACCCAGGAAAACAAGATGGATAACAGACTACAAATGATCCGGGAAAAGATCCATTATATGCAAATCAATGAAATCCTGAAACACAAATGGATTGAATCGGAAAAGGCCATGAAGGATTTGGGCAACCAGGCCGTTTTCGATTGGGTAAATAAATATGCCGCTGAGTTCAGGACGTATTGGGAAGAGCGTCTCAGGGACGAAAACAGGCCGGATTAAAAAAATAGCAACCCTTGCCTTGACCCCGCGACATTTTTGTTTGAAAGCCGATAAACAAGCTCCGGCAACCCCCTCCATCAGGCGACGGACACATTCCGCGCCAAAAATCTCCCCTTCAGCATGCCAAGCCGCTGATCTTGCATTCCCTCAAATCTTTGATGGATTCGCAAAAAGTCGATTTTCTGATGGTTTTGTAAAAAGGTCGAGATCAAGGCTTGCGAATCCCGAGGAATGAAAAGTACTTATGGTACGCCGCAGTGACGAGGGATACGCGTAACGCAGATATCGGCCTTTTTGCGAAACCGTCAATCTTTCGATACAACAACCAGGTTCAACTCAATACGGAGCGCTGAAATGAAAAAGAGACTCGTGATCGTTGTTGTTTTGCTGGGCATCCTTTCCGCGGGCGGTGCCGTCTGGTATTTCAACCGACCGGCGGCGGGCGTGATCCAGCCGGCGGAGCTGCTGCCCGAAGAGACCCTGGTGATGATCGAGGCGGTCGACCTGAAGGAAAGTCTGGATGAATTCAGGGCCGGCCCCCTGGGCCGGGCGGTTTCGGGGATCGAAATGCCGGCCTGCATGGGGGCCTTCAACGCGGATCCTGAAGAGATCGAACGCCTGAGCCGGCTTCAGGCCCGGTTGATGGCGGGCCTAGACAGCCCCTGGTTCGACACGCTTTTCGGGGATCTTGCGGTGGTCGCCGTCCTGCAGCCGGACCCGGATGCCCTTCGGTCGGCCCCGGAAAGGCTCTGGCATGAGTCCGCCGTCATGGTGCTCCGGCCCGGAAAGCCGGCTGAAATGATCCAGTGGATCGGGAAGATGTTCGCCCGGGATCTGACCATCACGGCCCATACGGCAGACGACGTCCGGATGGACAGGATCGAGACGGGAGACGGTCCGCCGCTTTTCGTCGCCGTCCATCGCGGTCTGGGGCTGGTTGCCCTGGACCCGAAGCCTATTGTCCGCTGCTTGGCGCCCCAGACAGGCGCCCGCCTGTCGCTGGCCCGGTCACCCGATTATGCCGCCCTGCGCGCGGAGCTGGCGACGCCGGAAACGGCCCATGGCTTTGCCTGGATCAACCTTCACGCCGTCCTCAACACATGGTTCGATCTTGCGGATCAGAAAAATGCCGGTGACGCCTCCGCGGACGAGGCCCGGAATCTGTGGGGCGGGTTCAATCAGGCCAGGCCCGTCATCGCCGCCGTCGCGACCGACGACGGCCAGGTGGTCCACCACCGCTGGCGGGTCAAGTACAATGCCGCGGACCTTTCGCCGGACATGGCGCGTATGCTGACCGTCCCGCCGGAAAGCAACACGACCCTCCCCTGGATGCCCGAGGCGGTCCTGTATTACAGTTGGCAGAACAATCTCGGTCATCTCCTTGAATCCGTTCTGGACCTCTCCCGCCTCAACCCCGGGGAGGCGGCGGAATTCCGGCGGGATTTTGAGGGGAAAACCGGGGTTCCCTTCGAAGACGCCATGAACGCCTTCGGCAGCCAGTTCGCCGTCATGATTCGGGACATCCAGACCGGCGGGATGTTCCCCGTGCCCGAGTTGGCCATCCTGGCCGAGGTGGGGCAGCCGGAGGTCATCGACCGGCTCGCGGACGCCGCCGTCCGGCATTTCGGGCTGGCCAAGGCGGCGGAAGATTTCCAGGGCAGCACCATCCGGTATGTGGCGCTGCCCTACGGCGAAGACATCAGTCCCGGCTATACGGTTCGGGACGGCTTCCTGGTATTGGCCTCCAGCCGGGGGCTCCTCAAAACCCTTCTGGGGCGGGAAGCGGGCGGGAAGCGCCTTGCGGATTCCCCGTCCTTCAGCGCCGTCAACAGGGGGCTCACCGACCCCAACAACCAGGTGGTCTACCTTCAAACCGGCGAGGCCGCCGCCAGGGCCAAGGATCTCCTTAATTGGGCTCTGACCCTTGCCGGCATGACCGGCAGGGCCGGGGACGCAGGTCAGATGGCCTGCCTCTCCAACAAGGTCGCGGCGCCGATTCTGGATGGTCTTTCCATGTACCCGGCCATGGGTTCCCGGACGCTCTTCGGGGAAAACGGCATCCAGGCGGACGTCTATGTTCTGAAACCCACCCATGAATGAGACGGGACGCGGCGCGTGGTCGCCATCCGCATCGAGGAAGCCCCCTGTGGGGGTTCCGGCGGCATGTTGAGAGACCGGGCAGTTTTCAGTCCTTATCGCCGCCCCTGACCCCCGCCGCCGCCCATGCCGCGCCCGCCCTGGCCCGGACCTCTGCCCCGGCCGACGCCGCCCATGTCCTGGTCCCCCGGCTTATTTGGAACGACCTGAGCGGCATCATCGAGGCTGAACGCCTTTAGGGCGTTTTCATCTAGTGCCTTCAGGGCTTCCCGGACGGTTCCGCCGGCGCATGCATGGATTTTGATCTTGGATTGGTCCAACACCTGGGCGGCCTTGGGGCCGACCTGGCCCGTGATTACCACCTGGGTCCCGGCTTCGGCAATCATCTGCGCGGTCTGGATGCCGGCCCCTTGGGATAGATTCTGCTGTGCGGCATTATCCAGGTACTGGACGTTTTGGGTGTCGGTGTCGAACAGGATGAACCCCGGGCTCCTGCCAAAGCGGGGTTCCACATCACTGTCCAGGGTTTTTCCGGATGTACTGATCGCGATTTTCATGACGCTTTTTCCTTGCTGTTGGTTTGGGGTGAATACGGGAGAATGGCATTCAATGTAAGAATGTATTATCAGACTGATTTCATAATATCAAGGATTATTTTGAAACCCAGCTCATAACTATAGACTGCATCCGTTCCCAAAGCCGGCGCCTGGATTTTCGCCATCGGCTGCCGAAATTATGCCATGGCGCCGGGCAGGCGGCCGATCCTTTTTTCAGGCTTCTGCGGATATTCCGAATGATTTTTCCCGGAGAAGGAAAGCATTCAGTAAGGTAAAGAAGACTCGGGAGGAATTTTCTCCTCCGATGACGGGCAGCGTCCCCAATCTGCACTGGCCGGGCATAGCATGTCCGGCAACCTTTCGAAATTCCGACCGATGTTTTCCGGCCGGTGGGCGTCGGACGAGAGAACCAGCGGGATGTCGCGGCGAATGCATTCGGCGACGAGCCACGGGCTGGGATAGGGCGCGGCCGTCGGGTGGTCGCAGCCGGACATATTGATTTCGACGGTCATGGAGGACGCCTTGACATGGTTGAGGGTTTCCATGACCAGATCGCAGTACCAGGCCGCCGTCTCATCGAAAAAGATGCCGTCCCGATTGTGCTTCTTGAGAACATCCAGATGACCCACGGTGCTGACCAGCCCCGAGTCCACGACCCTTTGAAGATGCTTGTAATAATGGGTGCAGAGGGCGCGGATATCCCCGTTGAAGAGGGCCGATAAAAGCCGCTCGAACTCCGTCCGCGTGCCGTTCACCATGCCGCGGCGACCATCCGCAATGATGCCGTGGACCGAACCGATGGCATGCTCCCAGCCGGCCGCCGCGATCTTTTCTGTCCATACCTCGAAGCCGGGAAGGTATTCCATCTCCAGCCCCAGCCGAACCTCGATGACGCCCGCGTACTCCCCGCGGACCCGGCGGATCTCCTCCCGGTAGCGGTCGATCTCTTCCACCGCCATGGCGTAGCGGCTTTCGAAGGGCAGGGGCATGTGGTCGGTGATGGCGATCCTCCGAAAGCCCCTGGCCACGGCGGCCTCGATCATCTCCCGGACACCGGCGTTTCCGTCGGAATAGCGGGTGTGGAGGTGGAGGTCCGAGGCGGGGTCGATGACTGCTTCCATCCGGTTTCCTTCGTGATCGTGATTCGATATGTACCCCGGCGCCGTGCCGTTTACGGCGGCCGGGGTTGACATGGGGTTAAAGCGCGGGGGATTCGCACATGGTCGACAGGGTTTCGATGTATTCACTCTGCCCCTGGTAGAGCCGGGTCATCTCGATGATGATCCCCGCGATCTGGGCGATAGCCTGCACGAAATTCACGTCATCGAGGGTGAAATCCCACTTTTTCTCCGTGTAGACCCGCACGGCGCCGATGGCCTCGTCGCCGATCATGATGGGCACGGAGAGGATGGACGCGATCCCTTCGGCCTTGGCCGCCTCGGGATACTGGATGCGGGGGTCGTCACCAACGTCGTAGACCGCGACCGGGCCGTCTTTCAGGGAATCGGCGATGGACTTGAGGGCGCTGATGGCCCCCTTGTTGAGATATTCCCTGCTCAGGCCGGTTGAGGCCGCGACCTCCAGTTCATTCGTGCCGCGGTTGACCAGGAAGAGGGTGCATCCCTTGATGTCCAGTGCGGATTTGATGCTCTTCACCGTCATCTGGATGATCTCTTCCGTTTTCTTCGATTGGGTCAGAGACCGGGTAATCTTGATCAGGGTTTCGTAGTTAAGTCTCAGATTTTTCATGCTCACCTCCTTTATATCCTAAAATTCCTTGAAAATCCGGGCCAGGGGATGCCCCGGGGCCTCGATGGACAGGTCGTTGAAATATCCGTAGGGGGTCTGGACGGTCGCGTATCCGGCGCTTTTCAACCGCTCTCCCGCGCGGTCAATGAGGGCCCTGGCCGCCTCGGGATCGGCCTTGGCCTCTCCCAGATGGGTAAAGGAATGAAGAACGACCTCCTGGGCCTCCCATTTTCTCGCCACCCATTTGGCGTTTTTCACGAGTTTGGTCTCGGCCGAACTGCCGTCCCCCAGGTCCCCGGGCTCGACATGGATGAAGGCCACCACCGCGCGGGTGCGCTCGTCCGGGGCCGCGTCGGGAGCGTTTTCCAGGGTCTTGAGGGTCGGCGTCCAGGCGAATCTTTCGCAGAACCAGAACAGAACTCTCACAGGATCTCCTTGTTGCGGCGTCAGGCCAGCGCCCCGAGGGCCTCTTCGATGACGCCCAGGAACATCGGAATCTTGTAGCCGTTCCCGGACATGGGCTCGGCATCTGCCATGGCCGCCCGGGCCGCTTCTGCAATGGTCGGGCCGTCCAGCACCCTGCCTGCCACGACCGCCTCCGCCGCCGTCGCGCGGCAGGG
>NZ_JBGSQX010000108.1:0-21926 GCF_041737845.1 Desulfococcus sp. | reverse complement strand
GAGGGAAGGATATCAGCAACTAGTTGAAATGTCTAGATTTTTTTATTTACAATGATATCAATATATTAAAGCCATCATAGGCTTGTTTTCGTTACGAAATAAATTAATCAGTAATTGCACCTTTGGGGTGCGGAATGTACGCCATATGACGCCAATATGTCGAATCCACCCGGTGTCTGGCCGTCGTCGGCGAATCAGGTCATTCACTTGCTCACCAGCCGCTATACACTTATGGATTTCAACGAGTTGCCCGATTTTGAATTCATATTGACCGAGGCTGGCGAAGTCACGCTAACCGGGCTGGGTATCCATCAAACGGATGGACTCAACGGGGATTCGTTTTGACGGCACGATCATCGATGTCAACAGCATCATCATAAGGGGACCTGCAAATGTCTCACTTCACACGGATGAAAACACGGATTGTTAAAAAGGAATATCTGGTCAAAGCCCTTTCCGACCTGAACTTCAAGGTCCGGGAGGGCAGCGTGCATATCCGCGGCTTCGGCGGGCAGCAGACGGCTGTCGAAGTCATGGCCCCCACGGGTAACCCAGGCTACGACATCGGTTTTCTCAAGACCGGAGACACCTATGAGATGGTAGCAGATTGGTACGGAATCAAAGATATTCAGCCCCAGCAGCTTCTCAACCAGGTCCAGCAGCGTTATGCCTATCATGCGGTCATGGAACGTATGGCGCAGCAGGGTTTTGAAGTGGTGGAGGAACAGAGCCGGGAGGACCGAACCATCCATCTAACGGTTCGTCGGGCCGTCTTTTAGCATGCCGTGGACAATCGCGCAGCCGTCGTTGCGACGAACGATTCCGCAATTCTGAAACCAAAGGGAAAAAGTGATGGCAGCAGATCTTAACCGGTTTCAACAGGAACTGGTCCTTTATTTCAAAGCCCGTTTCACCCTGATTTGCGTGGTGACGCAGGAAGAGGAACGGGTGCTCAAAGACATCGCCGACGCCTGCCGAGACGCCCGGAAACCCGCCTACGCCTGGGACATCGCCGACGGCCTCGTGCCCCTGACGGAGGCAACCGGATCAGTGGACCGACCCGTGAAAGACCCCCTCTCCGCCCTTGAGATGATTCAGCGCATCGACCAGGAGGCGGTCTTCGTGCTCAAGGACTTTCATCTCATGTGGGAAAAGCAGCCCGCCATTATCAGAAAATTAAAAAACCTGGCCCAGACCCTCAAGCAGACGAAAAAGAACATCATCGTCACCTCCCACCAGGCCCGCATCCCCGATGAATTGGCGGACCAGGTCTATATCGTGGACTACGATCCGCCCGACTACAACGGCATCAAAGAGATCCTGAATATTTTCACCGGCATCTCCAACATCCGGGTCAACCTGACCGCCCTCGGTCGGGATCGGTTGATCCGCAGCGCCCTGGGCCTTACCGCCAATCAGGCGCAGCGGGTCTTCGCCAAGGCCATTGTGAAAAAGGGGAGCCTCGACGAGCAGGACATTGAACTGGTCACCCGGGAAAAAAAGGCCATTATCCGGGAGAGCGGCGCACTGGAGTTTTTTTCTTCCACCGAAACCATTCATCATGTCGGCGGGCTGGACGTTCTGAAGGCCTGGCTTTCCTCGCGGGAGAACTGTTTCTCCCAGGAAGCGGCGGATTATGGTCTCACTCCACCCAAGGGTCTCCTCTTGGTCGGCATTCCCGGCACGGGCAAGAGCCTCACGGCCAAGGTGGTCTCCGGCCTCTGGCAGCAGCCGTTGATTCGCCTGGATATGGGCGCCATTTTCGGCAGCCTCGTGGGCCAAAGCGAGGAAAACATCCGAAAGGCACTCAAGCTGGCTGAAACCGTCAGCCCCTGCGTGCTTTGGATCGACGAGGTGGAAAAGGGCCTGTCCGAGTCCGGGGGGGACTCGGGCACCAGTGCCCGGGTCTTCGGCACCCTGCTTTCTTGGATGGAAGAGAAGGAGAAACCGGTCTTCGTGGTGTGCACCGCCAACAACATCTCACGGATTCCCCCGGAGTTTTCTCGCGCGGGCCGGTTTGACGCCATCTTCTTTCTCGACCTTCCCACCCTTCAGGAGCGGCGCGAGATCTTCGAGGTGCATCTGAAGAAGCGTCGGCCGGTAATCGACGACTTCGACCTCGACCTGCTGGCCGAGGCGAGCGCCGGCTTCGTGGGGGCCGAAATCGAGCAGTCCGTGCTGGCCGCCATGGTCCGGGCTTTTAACGATCGGCGGCGGGAGTTTACCACCGACGATATCCTGTACGTGCTCCAGTCGCGCGAGGAGGTGGTGCCCCTGAGTGTCAGCCAACGGGAAAACATCGAGTCCCTGCGCCACTGGTTGTCAGAGGGGAGGGCGCGCTCGGCCTCTTTTTCGGAAGTGCGCTCTGCGCTCCGGCATATGGTTGCGGTACCGGATTTCGGAGCCGCGCCTTTGCTGGAGGTGGAGGCGGCGGGACCGAAATGAACGGCGACGGCCATGGCCGGACGTGATGACACCGGAAATCTTTCGTTTCTGTATGAAGGAGCAACGTTATGGAGATCCAGGAAGTTGACATTTTCATCACCCCGGACGGGCAAATCAGCTATGAGGTCCGCGGTGTGAAAGGCCGGAAGTGCCTCGATGTGACCCGCCAACTGGAGGAGGACCTGGGCGGCGTGATCCTGAGCCGCGAGGCCACCTGGGAAATGGGCCGGGAAGAGGCCCTGCAGGAAATCGAACACCGTGTGAAGACCAAGGATTGAGATACCCATGTCCTATGAACGCATGGCCGTTGATTTCGGGACATCCAACACCATCGTGGCGTTCTGGAACGAGAGCCGAAACGACGTCGACCTCTACGGCGTAAAGGATGTGTCCCGCCCCTTTCGCTTCCGGCAGGACGGGCGCGAGACCGAGATCCCCTGCATCCCCTCGCTGATCTATTACCGTGACGCCGAGACCTCGTTCATCGGGCAGCAGGTGGTGGGGATGATGCTCGAACGGAGCCGCGGAAGCTTTCGCTGGATGAAGGCCTTCATCCAGGAGCGCCGCAGGATCAAATACCCGATGGACGACGGTACCCAAATCGACCATTTCCAGGCCGGCCGGGACTTCATGGAAAAGGTGCTCGCCTATTCCGCACAGGCCGGCCGGTTGGATCTCTCCGCGTGCGAGGTCGCCTTCACCGTGCCGGTGGAGGCCTTTGAGCATTATACCGACTGGCTTGCGGTCGTTTGCAGTGATCTTGGGATTCGGCGCTATCGCTTCATCGACGAATCCAGCGCCTGCATCTTCGGATACGATACCCACCTGCAGCCGGGCGATCTCTTCCTGATTTTCGACCTTGGCGGCGGCACGCTGGACATCTCGGTGGTGCGCATCGAAGAGCGGGTGTCCAACCGCGGCTGCGGCTGTCGGATCATGGGAAAGGCCGGCTGCGGCATCGGAGGCCGCAACATCGATGGCTGGCTCTATGCGGATCTGCTCAACCGGGCCTGCATTCAGCCGCTCGACGCCCGTCCGGCAAGCGCTCTTTTCATGCGGGAGGTGGAACAGCTCAAAGAATGCCTCACCGATCACGTCTCACGGGAGTACGACATCCGCCACGAACCGTCCGGTCTCAGACTGAAAGGTGAATACGATCGCAGCACGCTCGAAGACCTCCTCGAAGAGCGCGGCTTGTTTCGGGACGTGCAGCAGACCCTTGAGCGCGCACTTAAAGACGCCTACGAGCGCGGCGTCGAGAAATCCGCGATCCGGGAGGCCCTGCTGGTCGGGGGCAGCAGCCAGATTCCCAGCATCCGGCGGCTGGTGCGCACCCATTTCGGCGAGCGCACCCGTTATTACCGGCCCTTCGACGCCGTGGCCCGGGGCGCCTGCCGCTATCTTTCAAACGACATCGAGGCGCTCTACGACCACATCCAGCACGATTACGCCATCAAGGGGTATGACAGCGGGAGCGGCACCCATCGGTTCATCCCCCTGGTGCCCCAAGGCACCCACTACCCCACCGACGAGGGATTTCGCCGGATGACCCTCAAGGCCACCCGCGACGGTCAGCGTTTCTTCGGCATCGACATTTACGAGGTGGCCGACCGCGGCAGCGTCCGAGGTGGCGCGGCGGGCGAGATCGTGTTCGACCTGAACGGCAACGCCCTCTACGACGATTCGGCCCGGCCTGCGGCCGGCAGCACCGAGTTCTGGATCAACGAGGAAAAGCCCACCTTCATCGAAGCCGACCCTCCCGCGAAAGGCGGGGTCAAACGCTTCGCCGTCAGTTTCCGGGTGGACGCTTTCAAGCACCTCCTGGTCACGGTGCGGGACCTCCAGACCCAGAAGCTGGTGTACGACGATCATCCGGTGGTGAAATTGAAATGAGGGAAAAGCCCTTTGACCCGCCCTGTTACCTCGTGAATCCCGTGGACGGCACGGAGCTCGTGCTGCTTCCCGGGGGATGGTTTTGGATGGGGTCTGACGATGGCGAGCCGGATGCATTGGTTTCCGAAAAGCCCCGCCACCTGCATTATGTCGCCCCTTACTACCTGGGAATCCATTGCGTGACGGTGGGCCAGTTCAGGCGGTTTGTGAAGAAAACAGGGTACGCGGGAGGAATCTATCCGTCAAGAGGGAGCGGTTGGAATGAGCGCTGGGGTTATTGGGAAAACGATCCCCCTGACCACCCGATACGGCATGTGAACCGGCACGATGCCGCCGCCTACTGCGAGTGGGCGGGTCTGCGCCTGCCGAACGAGGCCGAGTGGGAACTGGCGGCCCGGGGCTATGGCGCATTGAAATACCCTTGGGGCAACGACTGGGAAGAGGGCAGCCGGGTGTGTTGGTACGGTCAGAAAGGGCCGAAAGGCAATACGGCGCCGGTCTTCGAGCATCCCGGAGGGGCAAGCCGTTTCGGCTGCTTTCAGCAGAGCGGAAACGTGTGGGAGTGGTGCGCGGACGCTTGGGGCGGCGACGCCTACAAGCGCTATGCCCAAGGGGATTTACGCGTGCCGGATCAGGGCGATTTCCGTGTTTTGCGGGGCGGTTCCTGGCACTACGACTACCCGAGATACTTCCGCGGTGGGTACCGGCGCTACAGCAACTACAGCCCGGCCAACCGCAGCGACGACGACGGCTTTCGCGCAGCCGGGACCGTTACATTCTGATTTTTTTACCATTTTATCTTTTTCCGAATTGTGAATATGGGCACTGACGCTCTGGAGATGGCAGAATCAGCATTTTGGGCCGGGGCACGACAACAAAAGGACATCCTAAATTTTTCAAAAGGAGCCGGAGTGCATGAGTCCAGGTACTAACTCCATTCCCTACTATATCATCAATCCTGCCGACGGCACGGAGCTTGTCCTGATCCCCGGGGGGTGGTTCCGGATGGGCTCTGAAGATGATGACCCGGACGCATATGATAATCGTGAAAAGCCCCGTCATCTGCACTGGGTGGGACCGTTTTATTTAGGCATCGCCTGCGTCACGGTCGCCCAGTTTCGGTTATTTGCAGGCCAGACGGGGCATGAGGCCGGTTATGGATGGAGACAAGATCCCGACGATCACCCGGTACGGTATGTGAGCTGGCACGATGCCGCCGCCTATTGTAAGTGGGCGGACCTGCGGCTGCCGACCGAGGCCGAGTGGGAACTGGCGGCCCGGGGCTATGGCGCGTTGAAGTATCCCTGGGGCGACGACTGGGAGGAAGGCCGCAGGGTGTGCTGGGACGGTCGGAAAGGGCCGAAGGGGAATACGGCGCCGGTCTTCGATCACCCGAAAGGGGTGGGGCGTTTCGGCTGCTTTCAGCAGAGCGGCAACCTGTGGGAGTGGTGCGCGGACGCCGGGGACCGCGACGCCTACAAGCGCTATGCCCAAGGGGATTTTCGCATGCCGGACCAGGGTGACAGGCGTGTTTTGCGGGGCGGTTCCTGGTACAGCATGCTCCGCCCGAGCCCGAGTCACTTCCGCGGCGGGGACCGGTACAGCAACTACGACGATCCGGGCCTCCGCGTCGGCTACTTCGGCTTCCGCGCAGCCGGGACTGTTACGCTTTGATTTTTTTACCCTTTTACCCTTTGCGGATTTTTTGGCAGATATTCTTGCCTTGTTCGGAATTTTTCGCGCACCATCAAACATCAAGGGACAATTATGGATCGAGACACGGCCAAAGCACTCAAGCGGCTCAGGAGCAAGCTTATTTTTTGGGGCGGACGGATTCGGAAGAAGGGTGCCGAAGGTTTGTATGGAACGGATGAACCGGATGCGGTGGCACCTTTGATTTTTGCACTGGGAGATCCCAAGGAGCAAGTACGGTTTGCCGCCAGAGCGGCCCTTGGCACTCTGCAAGGGAGAGCGATTGATCGGTTTTGTGAGCATTGGGCAGAAAGTAGGGGGCCTACGCTGAAAGACATCATCTTGGAAACCGGATATATTGCCTCTGATCCCATAGAGTTGATGGTTCTTACGTCATTTGTAAACGGGAAAGATATTGAGTTCGAAGTTCCGGAAGAGGTTCTAAAAACCTGCCTGCTTGACGCGGAAGAAGAGGTTGTCAAACAGGCCGCCCACCACATCGTGAAGCATCCAACATTCAACAATAGCAAATGGATTTTGCCATTTCTGATCGAGCAGTTTGACAATGGGTTGTTTCAAACCTTCAATGCCGAAGGCTGGCACCCCGAACGCCCGGATGATCGTGCCCTGTTCTTTTTTCTGGCCGGAGACTTTGAAAAATACAACGACATCGACTTCGAGCATAAGCACTTGCGATACTGGTACGAGACCGCCGAACCCAAGTTGAAGGAGGCCATTGCCGCCGGCATCCGCCAAAGTGGGCAAAAAAGCCTTTTGGCCGTATTTCTCACCGAGCGTGGCAGCCGCAAGCAGAAACTGAGCGAGGCCGAGGTGGAACTTCAGGTCGAGATCCTGACACGGAAAAAGGACTTCCCGGCACTGTTCGGCCTCTTGCCCTTTACGACATGCGATCAGGGGCTGCGCATCGTCGCAGCGGCGCAGGAGGCCGGCTGGCAGAACCCTGCCCGCCACGGCCATGAGTTGCAGCAGCGGCTTGAAGCGCTGCTGAAGGACCCCGGGAAACAACACGGCCCCTCCTCTGTTGCCATGAAGATCTTCCAGGACTTCCGGCCCATGCTCATGGGCAGCAAGAAACCGCCGGGCGACGCAGGCGGTCTGAACAGTTGGCTGTCGGATGCCGGAAATTTCCGGCGCCGCAGTGCAGCCCTGATCCACATGGCCGAGACTTCTGTTGCCGGGCTGAAAGAGGCTGCAAATCGCGCCTGCGGCGATGGCTACTGGCAGGTGCGGATGGCTGCGGCAGCCTGCGAGCTGTTGCATCCGGGCACCCTGAGCCCGGCTAACAAGGCTTTGCTGGAAGACGACCATGTATACTGGGTGCAAACGTTTTTGAAGATGCCGTTGGGTCCTGGTCCTGGCCGGCTGGCGGACCTCGGCCCGGACGGTCTTGAGCGTCTCAGGCGGCTCGGCCGCAGATCCGACCCCAAAGTAAAACCCGAGGGACCGGACGATTTTTTGGATCTGCTGCGAGGTCTTATCCATGACTCGGAGGCCGAATACATGCTGACCCTGGGCGAGTTTCTGATAACGGACGTGGTGGTGCGCGAAGAAACTGCCTATGCGGCCTCCGAAACCGACATCGAGATTGAGATGGACGAGTAGCATGGCAAATGAGGTCCCTTGCTATATCGTGAACCCCAAAGACGGCACGGAGCTGGTGCTGATTCCCGGCGGCTGGTTCTGGATGGGGTCTGACGATGGCGATCCGGATGCGTATGATTGGGAAAAGCCCCGCCACCAGCATTATGTCGTCCCTTACTACCTGGGAATCCATTGCGTGACGGTGGCCCAGTTCAGGCGGTTTGTGGATAAAACAGGGTACGCGGGAGGAGCCCATCGGTCAAAAGGAGGCGATTGGAATGAGCGCTGGGGATATTGGGAAAACGATCCCCCTGTCCACCCGGTTCGGTACGTGAACTGGCACGATGCCGCCGCCTACTGCGAGTGGGCGGGTTTGCGGCTGCCGACCGAGGCCGAGTGGGAGCTGGCGGCCCGGGGCTACGGGGCATTGAAGTACCCGTGGGGCGACGACTGGGAGGATGGCCGCCGGGTGTGCTGGGGTGAGCAGAAAGGGCCAAAGGGGAATACGGCGCCGGTATTCGGTCATCCGAGAGGGGCTAGCCGTTTCGGCAGCTTTCAACAGAGCGGTAACTTGTGGGAGTTGTGCGCGGACGCCTATGATGACAACGCCTACAAGCGCTATGCCCGAGAGGATTTTCGCATGCCTGATCAAGGTGGCATCCGTGTTTTGCGGGGCGGTTCCTGGAACTCCGACCTCCCGAGGTACCTCCGCGGCGGGTACCGGAACCTCAACAATCCGTTCAACCGCTACGACGACCGCGGCTTTCGCGCAGCCGGGACCGTTACGCGTTGATTTTTTTGCCATTTTACCTTTTTCCCGAATTTTGAATATGGGTTCTGACTCTCTGGAAAATGAATACCAGCAATCAAGAGACGGATTTAAGAGTTGCAAGCCCTTTCTCAGATTCATCACCAAGTTCAGGCGGCTCTGGATGCGCTTCAGATCACAGAACTTTTCGATTTAAAATTCCGTGTGCTCTTGGGCAACGAATTGGCCGCCTCAACCATCAACATACCTAAAATTGTTAAAGACCACCCCGGCGAAGCAGATCGTCGAGCTGGAAAAACTGATTTGAACCTCCCCTGATTTTGTAGACACGCGCTGAACCGCGCTCAGTCGCACGGACGCTCGTGCGTCAGGCCCTCGCGCGATTTGGTGTTTTCACAAAAATTAAACCCAAGCCGAACACGGATATTTTCTTGGACGTTCTCAAGACTCATCATCGAATAAAAAAATTTAATGTGGGGGTAGCGTGGGGGTAAGAAAGGCACAACAAAAAAAGAGTTAAAGCATGATCGCTCTAACCCTTTGTTTTCTTTGATGGGCCGTGTTGGAATCGAACCAACAACCTACTGATTAAGAGTCAGTTGCTCTGCCTGGTTGAGCTAACGGCCCGTGCGGGGGCTCCCCCTCAAGAACGAGTCGGCTTTTAGCAACTTTGCCGGGGGTTGTCAATTAAAAACTGTCGTCCTTCGGGCAAAAAAGGTCATCCCCAGCGATCGTTCTTCTGTCTTCGCAACTGGCGCCGATCCTTTTCCCGCGTGATCTCTTTCTTTTTGCGTTCCCGGCGCACCGTGGCCTTTTCCTCGAGATCGGCCAGCGTCAGGGTAAAACTGCCGGGGGTTTTGGCCCGGACAGGGGCTTCCTCGAGCTTCTTGTTGAGGGAAATCTCCGGTTTTTCTTTCGGGAGCGGCGGCGCCATGAAGGCTCCCACCGGAATCGAGGGGGCCAGAAACAGGTTTTCCCCGAACTGCTGGATCCGGACGCCGCGCTCGGTCGCCCATTCCACCTGGACGGTGAGGATCAGCGGGTCTGCGTCGATACGGCTGCCGATCCGCTCTGCCAGTGCCCGGTCGGATGACATGACCACGTGGGGCAGGCCCCCCGGGGGCAAAACGCCTTTCTCCAGAACCGCGGCGTGGGCCTTCTCCCGGACGGCGGCATACAGCAGCTTGGGGAGGCTTTCAGGGGCCGACGGGATCGGGAGGAGGTCGCGCTTGACCGCCCGGATCTGCTTTCCCGCGATCTCGACGGGCGCGTCGGGCAGGCTCACGACCACCTCGTTCAGGGTGCCCTCTCGGACGAACCGCCACCCCTCCTCCTCATGCATCACTTTCAGGAGGTCCTTGATGCTGACAAAGCCTTCGTCGTCCGGCACCAGACCGAATTCGTCGGGCCGCCGGCCGAGAATGTAGTCCAGGAACCGGGCCAATTTTTCAGGAGAATACTGCTGTCCCATGATACACCATCATAAAACGGTTAAAGGATCAGGCTCTTTCAAGCCAGGTGACAGATTAAAAAAAAATGAGTCCGGGATCTTTCCGGGCCGCCGCTCTCCGAACACGGTCCGCGCCGTCATGCGCCCGGCTTCAACACCAGGAAATAAAGCTGTCCGTCATGTTTCAGGTGCCCGGCCGCCAGTTCTGCGTAAGGCCCGCTTCCCCAGAAAATATCGGCCCGCCCCGGGCCCTTGATGGCGCCGCCGGTATCCTGGCTGGACACAAACCGGGAAAACGGGACCCAACTCGACACTTCTCCGCCGCCTGCCGCGCCGGCCGACGGTTTACGGGTCTGGATAAAAGCGATCCCGCCCATCGGGAAGACGGCCCGGTCCACCGCAATGGCCCGACCGGGGGTCAGCTTGGCCCGGATGGCGCCGTAGGGGCCGCCCTTTTCAAAGGTGAAAAAGACATAGCTGGGGTTGTAGTTGAAGATCCGGTCCATCTCGCGGGGATGGGCAAGGAGATAGCTTCGGATCCTCTGCATGGACATCTCGGCCTTGGGGATCTTGTTCTCCTGGATCAGGAGGTTCCCGATGCTCCGGTAGGGCCGCCCGTTGCTGGAATGATAGTGGACGTTCAGGCGGTCGCCGTTCTCCAGGATCACCTTCCCCGACCCCTGCACCTGCAGGAAAAAGAGGGCCACCGGGTCCGCGACCCACGCCAGCACCGGGGCTTTTTTGCGCAGCGCCCCGCCCGCCTCGATCTCCTTGCGGTCGTGATAGGGCACGAAGGTCTTTCCGGCCACCCTGCCGACGATCTTCTTGCCCGCAAGCTTCTCGGAAAAGGCCGAGAGATCGACCACGGCAAGATCCTCCGGGGGGCCGTAGATCGGGTGGCGGTATTCCGGCGTCTTCGTGAGGCTGCCATCGAGGGACGGCTCGTAATAGCCGGTGAAGAGCATTTTTCCGGTATCGCCGCCTCCCACAGACCGGTAGACCCGGTAATTGGACCGGATGAAACGCTCAAGCGCGCCCCTGTCGGGCCGGGTGTCGATAAAGGCCCGGAACCGCTCCAGGGAGCGGATCATGTGGGTCGCGTCATAGCTGTCGGCGCCCAAGCTGAACCGGGTGTCCGCGGGAAGGCGCTTCAGGTAGTTGATGCTCTCCCCGAGGCTCTCCCCGATCCCGGCGTAGTCCATGTCGTCGGCAAATTCGGGGTAGGCGGTCGGCGGGAGGGGAACCAGGGGTCCCTCGGGCGCGCGGTGCCCCACGCATCCCACCGTCAGGCAGAGGGTCATCAGGCAGATCCAGCGGAAGCTGGCCGTCCTTTTCATATCGCCCCGCCTTCGCCGTTTTCGGGCCGCCGCAGGAAATCCCCGCTCTTTCCCCCTGTTTTCGAGAGGAGGCAGATGTCCGTGATGGTCATGGATTTGTCGTATGCCTTGCACATGTCGTAAATGGTGAGGGCCGCTACGGAGACGGCGGTCAGGGCCTCCATCTCGATCCCGGTCAGGTCGATGATCTTGGCCGTGGCCTCGATCCGGATGGAAGAGGTCGACGGCTCCGGGAAAAAATCGACCTGGGCGTGGGTCAGGTTGAGGGGATGGCACATGGGGATCAGCTCCGCGGTTCGCTTTGCCGCCATGATCCCGGCGATGCGGGCCGTCTCGAGGACGTTTCCTTTCCGGACCCGCTGGTTCACGATGGCCTCAAAGGTATCCGCGGACATGGAGATGCGGCCCCGGGCCGTTGACGTCCTCAGGGTGGGTTTCTTGTCGGAAACATCGACCATCCGGACCCGGCCTTCCGCGTCGATGTGGGTGAAAGTGGACATCCGAAGCTCCTGTTGATGCGCGTGGGTCACTCGCCGGTGAAGTATTCCACCTTCCGGGTGACGGTCGATTTGATGGCGTTGAGGGTATCGGTGAGGGTCGCGATGACGTTTTCCCGGAAGTCTCCGGCCACGACCAGCAGCATCACGTCATCCCCCACCGTGAGGTCTTTTCCTTCATTGATTTCGACGAGAATCTCGACGATCCCCGGCCGTTTTTTCTGCTCTCTCAGAATTTCCCCGAGCCTGCCGTGATCCACGGAGACCCGCAGGCCCGTGACCTTCCGCCCGTCCCGGGACGTGGACCGGACCACGCCGTTGTGGTAGAGCACCATGCCGACGTTGGCGCAGTCGGGGTGCGACTTGACTTTGGCCATCATGTTGCAGATATCCATAGCTTCTTTACCTCCCGTCTGCTGAGATTTCAGCCCGGTGGATCGCCTGCGCTTTTTCAAAATCCTCGGGCCGGTTGATGTTGAAAAAAGAGATCTTCTCCGGGTCGTGCATCCGCACGACCTTCTCCGATAGGGTCCTGACCTTGAGCTTGTTGAAGAGCCGGGCGATTTTAAAGTCGCCCTTCAGGAGGCTCCTTTCCATGGGCATCAGGCACCGCTTGGAATAGACCGCGCACAGGGGCTCGAATCCCTCATCGGTTTTCGGGATGACCACGTCGAACCGGGGCTCGATGCGCCGCAGCAATTCCTCCACGAGATCCGCGTTCAGGAACGGGGTGTCACAGGCCGCGAAAAAGGCGTGCGGATGGGTTGCCGCGTGCAGTCCCGCGTGGATGCCGGTCAGGGAACTCCGCACCTGGAAAATGTCCGTCACGATGGTCATATCCCAGTCCACGTAAAGATGAGGATGGTTCGTCACCAGGATGATATCGTCAAAAAACCTGCGATAGAGAGCATTCAGACGGTCGAGTATCCGGATGCCGCCGATCTCGATAAAGGCTTTGTTTCTCCCGGAAAACCGGGTGCTCAATCCGCCGGCCAGAATAACGCCCGAGCACGGATACCCCATCACTCTCCTCCATCCGCCCGACAGTTGATTTGAATCGGGATCATGCAGGGCTTGCCCCGCTGCTGCTGGAGAATATGAAAAGCGCCCCTCAAAATCAAGAAGACTTTCACGATTCGGCATTTTCATGGCAAACCAGCCTCCCCCCGGAGGTCCCCCAAAATCCTGTCCAGGATCGCCGCCGTTCCTGAATGGCCGACCGACGGGGCGAGATATCCCCCCCGGGACCGGACGCAGCGCCGCACCCGCCGGTCGGCACCGGCATGGGTCATGGGAAAAGCCGCATGCTTCAGAAGGGTCAGGTCGTCCGGCTGATCCCCGGCGGCCGCTGCCAGGAGATGGGTCGCCCCGAAATTGGCCGCGAATGCGGCGAATTTGTCCGCCCGCTTCGGGATGAGGGCAATCTTCCGCGGTCCCACGATGGTCCTGAAATCGTCGCCCAGGATCCCGGCGGCGCCGGCAAGGAACCGTTTTGCCGAAAGCGCCCCGTCTCCTGAAAACAGCAGGATATGCTCATGGCTGCCGGCATACCGGGCCGCGTCGATAGGAAGCCCCCGGTCCCGGATCATCCGTTCCAGCCGCCCACGCACCCCGTCCAGATCGACCCCGGCCGTCACCGCCCGGGTCCATGCCGGCCGGCCGGGCACCACGGCCCCGTGTTCGAGGATCCATCCGGCGATGACGACCCCCGCCCGGGTGAAGACGCCCCTGAAATCCGCGGCGGTGCGGCAGGACCGCCCCGATGCCACGATGATGTCGATGGTCCGGGAGAGCCGCGCCAGACGGTCCAGGGTATCCGCCGCGAGAACGGAAGCCGCGGTACGGCCCCGGATGGGAAAACCGTCCCGGATCGGCTCGGGGTGACACAGGGTGCCGTCCAGGTCCAGAACGCACGCGGGCCGCCGCGCCGCCGGCATGCCGCCATCCCGAACCTCCGGGCCTTCAGGCGTCCGCATGGACGCGAAGCCCCTCGACAAGCTGTGAAAACCGTTCGAGGGTCATGGGCAGGTTCATGACATCGATGCTTCGGGCCTGGTCCAGGAGCTGATCCGCCCATTCACAGAGCCGGGGGTATTCGTAGGTCCGTCCCAGCTCCCGCATCTCCAGGCCCATCGCCTCGATGCGGTCGAACACAATGACGCCGCCGGCCCGGCATGACCCCTCGCTCAAGCAGCGGTCGAGTATTTGAAACAGCTCCTTCCATTTCTCGATGCGCCGTCCGTCCGCCGGGGGCGCCGGGAAGACGCGGCCGGCCGGATCCGCCGGGAGGTCACCCGTTCTCGGGGCCGCCGACGGGGGTAGGGCGGCCGGAGCTGTGCGGCAGGGCAGAAACCGGGCCATGGTCCGCATCAGCTCGCTTCCTTGAACGGGCTTGCTCAGGAAGGCGTTGCAGACCTCGCGGATCCGGTCGACCTCCTCGTTCATGGTGGAAGCGCTCACGGCGATGACAGGGGTGTCGGCGATGCCCGCGTCGGCCCGGATGCGCCGGACGGCCTCAAACCCGTCCATCCCGGGCATCCTCATGTCCATCAGGACCAGATCCGGCCGAAAGGCCCTGGCCAGGGCCACGGCGTCTTCGCCGTTTTCAGCCTCGATCACGTCAAACGCGCCGTCACGGAGGAAGGCCTTGATGAGGTCCCGGTTGACCTGGACATCCTCGGCGACAAGAATGGTTGCCGGTTCAAACAGGGAGGCGTCTTCGGTTGCGGCTTCAGGTTGGGGTTCCGACGCCGCCGGGGCGGGGGCCGCCGTAAGCTCCGGGAAGACCGCCTCGAACACCGAGCCTGCTCCCATCGTACTTCGCACCGTGATACGGCCGCCCATCATTTCGGCAAGGCGGCGGGAGATCGCAAGCCCCAGGCCGGTGCCGCCGTACCGGGCGTGGCTTTGCCCTTCCTGCTGCTCGAAGGCCTCGAAAATCCGCCCGGTCTGGCTTTCGGGGATGCCGATCCCCGTATCCTCCACCGATACGGCAAGGCTCCACGACCGCCCGCTTTCATCCTCACGGACGGCGGCAACGGTGAGCCTGACATACCCGGAATCCGTGAACTTGACGGCATTGCCGATCAGGTTCAGAAGAATCTGACGGAACCGGCCCTCGTCCATGCAGAGGAGATCGGGCAGGCCCGGGTCGATGTCCATCTGAAACCCGATTCCCTTTTCATCCAGCTTTTTCCGGAACATCATGCCCATGTCGCGGAAAACGGTGCGGATGTTGACGGGCCGCATCGTGAGTTCGACCTTCCCGGCCTCGATCTTGGAGAGGTCGAGGATGTCGTTGATCAGCATCAGCAGGGAGCGACCGCTGCTCCGGATAATCGACAGATATTGGCGCTGCTGGGGGTCCTTCATCCTGGATTCCAGGATCTCCGCAAACCCCAGGATGGCGTTCATGGGCGTCCGGATTTCATGGCTCATGTTGGCCAGAAACTCGCTTTTCTGGCGGCTCGCCGCCTCGGCGGAGCTCTTTTCCCGTTCCGCCTGCTCTTTCCGTCCCTGAAGGGCGATCCTGAGGGCTTTTTCCTTGAAGGACAGGGACAGGTTGATAAGGAAATAGACCAGGAACCCCATGACGAGGTTGTGGGTCACGCCGATGATGATGCCGTACCGGACATACAGGACGGCGCTGCAGCAGAGGAACCCCGCCGGGAGGACAACCGCCGAGACGAGCTGGAGCCCCATCGTCCGGATGCCCGTACCGAGCCAGACCACCAGGAGAAGCACGACCAGGCTCGTCGTCACCTCCGCCCACAGCGGCGCATGCCTGAGCGGCGCACCCTTCAGCAGCGTGTTGATGCTGTCTGCGATGATCTCGGCCCCGTAGATCACCCCGACCGGCGTGTTGAACCAGTCGCTGGAAAACGAGGAGGTCTCCCCGATGATGACGATCTTGCCCGCCACCCAGTCCCGCAGTTCCCGGAGGCTTTCCTCGGTCAGGAACGAGATGTCCAGGAATTCATAGGCGGAGATCCCGGCCAGTTCATGAATGAAATGATAGCCGCTTGGAATGGTTGAAAAATCGATCTTGATATCATTGAACTGGTTCAGGGGGATCGCAAGGCCGCCCAGGATCAGCCGGCCATCCCGAAGCCGGGGCGTCACCCCCAGGTAGGCGGCGGCGGCCTGGACCGCCATGGGCCATCCGTTCTTGAGGTGGATGGTCTCCGGGTGGATCCGGATACGTTCCAGAACACTGACCAGCGCGCTCGTCGAGGGGATGTTGACATAGCCGCTTTTTGCGGCCTCCCGGAGCCGGGGCGTCGGATAGCTGATGTCCAGGAAACGGTTCCGGCGGTCGAACAGCAGGCGGGAGGCCAGTATGCCGCGGCTCTGCTGGAGCGCCGAGGCGAGGATCAGGTCTTCGCCGTAGGCATCGGGCAGGTCGAGCAGAAGGTCCACGCAGATCACCCGCGCGCCCAGTATGCCGAGGTTTCGGAGGATCGACGCCAGGTCCGCCCGCCTCAGGGGGGACTTCCCGTATTCCCTGAAGAAATATTCGTCGATGGTCACCAGGGCGATCTTATCGAGGGGGAAGGACATCTCCTGCCGGTCGCCGTGGCTGGAGCGAAGGGCATGCCGGATGGAGATGGTCTGATATTCGAGGAGGGAAAAAGCTTCGAAATATTCCGATGCGATGGAGAGGCAAAAGAGCAGGAGGAGAAGGGACGCCTCGTATTTTCCCAATCGGGTCTTCATTGCGCTTCGGTCGTCATGGGGCTGCCTTCACATGGATGTCACTCCGCCGCCGGCATCATTTCTCCTGGTCCTGCAGCCGATGGTAACGGACCGATTCCTGCCGACGCATCTGTTCCAGGTGAAGATCGCTCAGGACCTTGATCAAAAACGGGCGGACCTCGTTGGCATCCGGATTCTCGGCCATATACCGGCGGTAGGTGTCCATGGCGGCCACTTTCAGGCCTTCATCGTCCATCAGGTTGGCCAGCAGAAAGCCGTCTTCCGCGGTCAGGGCCTCGATGCGCACCGTCTTTCGATGGAACGCCTCGACCTCTTCATCGGAAAGCCACCGGAGCTCCCCGTCCTGCTTCTGGGCCTGGAGGACCTCTCCCTGGTAGAGGATTTTCACCCGATAGGGATACACCCCGGGCAGGATCGCGGGCGGGGCGAAGCGGATGATCTCCTCCTTCGAGGGCGGCACCTTGAACCGCCTCTCCCCGATGGCGAGTTCATAGCTGTAGAGCGGCCCCTGGTTTTCCCAGACCAGGTCGGGATACTCCTTCGACAGAACGACCCGCCGGGCGGTCTTGAATTGCTTCGGGGTCCGGTTCTTGGGGCTGCGCTGGACGGCGGCATACTTCTGAACCCGGGTGAATTTCCGCTCCAGGAATGCGGCGACTCCGCCGGCCGGGGCGGCTTTGGAAACCTGTCCCTTCAGGACCGTCAGTCCTTTCTCGCCGATTTTCACCACCGTGCCGGGTTCGACGGTCCGGATCCTGTCGGTCTCCTGGTCGAGGAGCTTGCAGCGCCCGTCCGGCCCGGTTCTGACGGTATATCCCCGGTGCAGAAACTTGTTCCGGCGGACCTTCCGCCACGTCTGTCCGTCGGTGGAATAGGCCACGTCGCCCGCTGCCTGGATGAGCAGGACCGGCGGGGCGTCCCCGGCCGCGGCCGCTCCGGCCGTCGCCTGGAGGATCAAAAGCAGTCCTGTCACAATCGCTGTCAGTCTGGCCACTGGGGCTCCTTGTTCTTGGGGTGACCTTCGAGGGATCACCGATCCGCTACATCCAGCTGCCCACGATCAGGAACGAGGCCCAGGAGCCGGGGTGCTCGTGCCGGGGGTCCGCCATGACCTCGATCTGCGCGCGTTGAAGGGCCGCCGCCTTGGATACGCCGGAAGCACCGAGATGCCGGTAGAAGGCGTTGACCACCTTCGCGGCGGCCTCGTCATCCGTCTCCCACAGGGTTGCGAGCGCGCTTCTCGCCCCGGCTTTCAGCGCGATTCCGGCAAGCCCGAAGGCCGCGCGCTCGTCCCCTAACGCCGTTTCGCAGGCGCTCAGGGTCAAAAGATCCATCTCCCGCCCCTGGGCCGTCCCGAACCGGATGAGGCCGTCGAGCTGGTCCATGGTCAGGCGGCCGTCATAGGTCAGCAGAAACGATCCGCCCGCGCTGTCGCCGAAGACGGCATGGGTCGCCATATGAACGATATCGTAAGCCTCCCGTTCAAGCTCCGTCTTCAGGGCACTGCGGGTGAAGGCGTCATCCAGAAGGATTTTCCCGCCCATCGTCTGTTGAATGCCCGCCAGCTCCTCCGGCACATGGGCAAGGGAACCAAACCCTTCCTGCCCCTCGGAAAGCCCGTTGAGGAGCACCCGCTTGGTTGCGCCGTCGCCCTCCAGACCGGCCCGGACATCCGTCAGGCGGATGGCGGGCACCACGCCGACGGCATAGGTTTCGACCAGGTACCCTCGCCCGTCGTTCAGCGCGGAAAAGGGGATGAGGCTCAAGGGGCCGTCCGGCACGATGACCAGCGTCTCGATGCGGCGGGCCGCGAGGATCTTTTCAGCCGGGCGGATCAGCCAGTCGTAAAGGGCCGCCGCATCCGTCATGAATCCATCGTCCAGCGACTCGAGGGCCTCCCGGAACCTTCGGGCGACCTCGCGGACTCGGTCTTCCGAAACCGGAACCCGCATCTGTATCATTCCGTCTGAAAACCGCAGCAGAACCACCAGCGCGTCTTTCAGGGGAATGGGATAGATCAGCGCCGTCCGATCCGGGACGGCGGCAGCGGCAATCTCATCCGTCGGCGCGCGTGCGGCGACGCACTCATCCTGGTAAAAATCCTGGAGTTCCACCGCCTTCAGGCGCTCCATGGTCTCCCAGGCATCTTCGAGCCGCGCCTCATCGGCAAGCAGCAGCTCCGTCAGCCCAATATAAACCGGCCGGACATGATCATCAAATGTTTTTTTCCGGTCCCGCAGCCCGTTGAAATATTCCCAGCGGATGGGGCTCAGCACGTCAATGGCCGCCTGGAACCAGAATTCCGCGGCCGCGGGGTCTCCCGTCTCCCGGGAGAGGCGCCCCATCTGCCATTGCCACTGGTAGAGGATCTCGGGGTGATACCCGGCCTCGGCATGAACCATTGCCTGCCGCGTTTTGTCCATCGCGGCGCCATATCGGCCCGCCGCTTCATCCAGTCGCCCCTGCCGGCCCAGGGCCGTCGACAGGATGCGGTCGTTTGCGAGCTTTCGGCCGATCGCCGTCGCCCGGGCAAAGTCCGGTGCGGCGTCATCCGGCCCGCCCATCCCCGTCCTCGCTCCGGAAAGGCGCTCCCGTAAAATCCCCAGGGAGATCCAGTCCGCCCCCGCGGGATAGGTCTCAATTCTGGGCGGAAGGGCCGCGGCGGCCCGGTTGAGCAACCCCCGGGCGTCGGCCTCTCGACCTTCGGTTATCCTCGCCCGGGCCTTGTTCAGAAGGAGGACGGCCTTCAGGGTCCCGGCATCCGGCACCCCCGAAAGCGCGGCCAACCCTTCGTCATAGGCTGCGGCAGCACCGTCGAAATTGTCGGCGACCGCCCGCACATTCCCCATCTGGTTGAGCGCCGCCGACAGCATCAGCGGATCTCCGGACGCTTCCGCCGCCGCGACGGCCTTTTTCTGAGTTTCGATGGCCCCCTGCAGGTTGCCGAGGCAGAGATAAAGATCGCCCAGGAGGTTGTGGAAGAGCGCCTGAACGGCGGGCCCGGCGGTTTTCCGGGCCGCGGGCAGAGCGCCGTAAAGGGCCGACAAGGCGCTCCGGTAATGCCCGACCGCCATGAGGGCGTGGGCCAAGACGGCGGCGCCCGCCGGATCATCGGCATCGCCCGGGAGCCGATCGACGACGCCGGCAAAGTCCCCCCGGTCCAGGAGGGCCCGGCAGGCCGCGGCCCCGGAGGTTTCATCCCGCGCCAGAAATTGCGGGATGACGGCGGGTGCGGACGGCAGCCAGTCGTCGTACGCCTGGGGGATGCCGTCCCGGCCCTCCCGATGGACAAACCGGCTCATGCGGGCCGCGGGCTGAAGGTCGCAGGGGGTTTTCACCCATCGGCCGGCATCCATGAAATTGGCGGGCAGCACCGTCAACCCGCCGATGAGGTCCAGGTTCGGCGCCGTGATCTGGATGGTGCCGTCGTTGCCCCGCCGGGAGGTCGCCTCGACCACGCTGTCGGGGGATTTGAAATAGTTTTCCGTCGTGATGAAGATGGCGCCGCCGTCCCCCTGGTCGGCATTGGCCGTGAGGGTGCTCCGGTTCAGGACCACATAGTCCGGTGCGCCGGCATCCTGTGCATCGCCGATCCGGATGTCCCCGCCCCCGCCCCCGCCCGTGGCGACGCTGGTGGAGACCCCGCTGTCCAGGAGATAGACGCCGGTCCCCGCGTTTACCGCGATCCTCCCGCCGCCGCCGCTCACCGCATCGGTGCTGAGGGCCGCGCCGCCGGTCAGTTGAACGGTATCCCCTGCGGCAACACCGATGGTTCCGGCATCCCCGCCCCTGCCTGCAGCGGTGCTGGCGGAGGAAACGGCCCCGCCCGTCATCTCGAAACGCCCCGCCGAGATGGCGATGTTGCCCGCGGGGTTTTCCCCCTGGGTCTCGGTTTTCACCGCCGCATGGTCCGTGAGCACGGCCCCGCCCCCGGCGGTCATCCGGATGGTCCCGGCCTCGCCGGCGCTTTTCCCCGGTGTACCGGCGGGGGTCCGGCTGGAGGAGGAGACGACGGCGCGTTTCTCCATGCGGATCTCCGCCGCGTTCAGTTCGATGACCCCGGCCCGGCCGGTGCTCCTGGTTTCGGTGCTGACGGCGGCGTTCTCCGTGAGCAGAATCGAGCGGCCCGCGGAGACGGCGACCTTGCCCGCATCCCCGCTTCCCTCCGTATAGGCGCTGACGGCGGCATCCCCCGTCAGAACGACCGAGCGGCCGGCCTCGACGGACACGTTCCCCGCATCCCCGCTTCCCTTCGTAAAGGCGCGGATGTCCGCCCCCGTGTCGAGGCGCACCGCCTCCCCGGTGATGGCCACCCTGCCTGCGCTTCCGGTGCCCGTGGTAAAGGTGTCGATCTTGGTGTCGGACACGGTGACGGCATCCCCGGCCCGCAGGGTCACGTTCCCGGCATTCCCCGTCGATTGTTCCCGGGATTCACTCTGGATGAGGGTGCCTTGAGCCAGGGAGATTTCCCGGGCCGCGACGGTGAACTCCCCGGCGTCCCCCGACGCCCGGACCCCGTAGGATCCGACCCGGATCACCGCCCCCGACACGTCCACCGCATCCCGGGCCTGGATCCTGATATCCGCCCCGTCCACCCGGCCGAAGGTATCCGTGGACAGGAGGGCGCCGTTGTTAAGCGCCACGCTGTCGGCCCGGATATCGACGACGCTTTCGGGCTGCTCGGCCACCGAAAAGGGCGCGGCCGCTATGATCTCGCTGTTGTCCATCACGAACCGCCCGCCCCGGATGAAGATGCTGCCGGCGTTCACGCCGATCCCCGACGGCCGGTTCAGGCTGCTTCCCGTGATGGCGATATCGGCCAGGGCGTCAAACGACGAAACATCGAGTCCGTCCGGCCCGGGGACGACCTCCCCCGGGGAGGCCACCGCCGCCATGTCGAACCGCCCTCCGTCGATGGTGATCTGGGCGCCGTTGGTCACGGACAGGCCGCCGCCGACGAGGGAGACGGTGTTCCCCAGGGAGGACAGGCTGCTGCCGTCGATGGTGATGGGCGACGCGGCGGCGCCCAGAAAACCGAAGGCGGCCGGCGGGGCCGACGAAAACCGTTCGCCGGCCGAGGGCAGGGCAGTCCACCGGTCCGTCTCCCCCATGCGGAGGTAATCCGCGGTGGAGGCATGAAACGCGCCATCCACATCCAGGGTTGCATTGGGGCCGAAGAGGATCCCCGCGGGATTGAGCAGGAAGAGGCCTGCGCCCGGAATGGTCGATCGCAGGAGCCCGTCGATGGTGGAAAGTTCGCCGCCGGTGACGCGGGAGATGATGTTCTCCACGGACGACGGCCCGCTGAACACGGCGCTCTCCTTCATATCGAGGCTGAACCGGCTGAAGCTGTGAAACAGGTTCCCGCCCACCTGGTCGCCGTACTCCGAACGGATGTCGTAATCCGGCCCCCGGAGGGAGACCGCGCCCGCGCCGCCCGTGGTCCCGTCGGTCGCCACCCCGGCATTCACGACGGCGGCCGGCGGGCAGGCGGCCAGCCAGATCATCAGCATCACCGCAGGTAA